>JAIKXS010000034.1 GCA_024683955.1 Desulfovibrio sp.
GAGAAATCGAGGCGTCCCATCTCTTCTTCCTCCGCAACCTTATAATTTCACATAGCCGAGAAAATATCTAGATGAAATTTCAAAAAAATAAACCATTTTTTACGAATCATCTCGCTCGCTGCAGGGCTACTGAATAGTTACAGATTAAGAATAGATAAAATAAAAAAAGACGCCCTCTTTCTCAGAATTTATCCGGAAGAGGGCGTCTTTGCATGGTTATCTTTATAAAATTAAAGTGTAAACCGCGAGTCTTTTTCAACTTCTTGCTGCACAATTTTAAAGAGCATTGGGCTTAGAAGAAGGATTCCTATTATATTGGGAAAGGCCATCAGTGCGTTAGCGATGTCTGCAAAGAGCCAGACAACATCAAGGGCTAGTATGGCTCCCAGTCCGAATGCTATGACATATATGTAGCGGAAAATTTTTTGAGCCGAGTCGCCAAAGAGGTAGATAACGCAGCGTTCCCCGTAGACGCACCAGCCAAGACCGGTCGTAAAGGCAAAGAGCGTCAGGCAGAAGGTTACCCCGTATTCCCCAAATGAGGAAAGATTAATTTTAAAGGCTTCAGCCGTGAGAAGGCCTCCACTAATCCCGCTGCTCCAGAGAGGTCCTTCGGGCGTGACGCTGACTAGAATGGCAAAGCCTGTCATGGAGCATATGATGATTGTGTCAATAAAAACGTCAAGCATACCGATGGAGGCCTGAACGAGCGGAGACTCGGCCGTTGAGGCAGCATGGGCCATGGGGGCGGAACCAAGTCCCGCTTCGTTGGAAAAAATACCGCGGGCCATACCCATGCGGATGGCCAGCATGACGCTAGCGCCGGCAAAGCCACCTTCGGCAGCCGTCGGGGTGAAGGCGTCCGTGATAACCCACCAGAAGACCGCGGGAACGCTCGGAAGGTTTATGAGAATGACGATGACGCACATGAGGACGTAGAGGGCTGCCATGTATGGGACAAGTTTTCCCGTCACGTTGGCCACCCGCTTGATTCCTCCTATAAGGACTAGTCCGGCGAGAACGAGAAGGAGGAGTGCAGTAAGCCACTGTGGAACGGAAAGGGCTTTTTCAAGGTTCACGCTGATCGCGTTGGCTTGTACCATGGCGCCGATGCCGAAACAGGCGATCATGCCAAAGAGTGCAAAAAGGGTGGCAAGCCATTTCCAGTTAGGCCCAAGGCCATTCTTTATAAAGTACATGGCCCCGCCAACCCAGTTTCCCGCGGGCGTTTTTTCACGGTAGTAGACGGAAAGAAGAACTTCAGAGAACTTGGTCATCATGCCGACCAGGGCCGTGACCCACATCCAGAAGAGGGCTCCGGGTCCGCCTACTGCGATGGCCGTTGCAACACCTACAATGTTCCCCGTGCCGATATCCGCGGCGAGGGCTGTCATCAGGGCGTTCCAAGGAGAAATTTCTCCTTCTTTTGATTGATGCTTTCTTCCTTCCCACAGGCACTTATAGGCCGGGATCCAGTTTCTGAAGGAGAAAAAATGGAGACCGAGGGTTAGGTAGAATCCTGTTCCGACAAGGAGAACCAGCATAATTGGTCCCCAAACAAAGCCACTGATTTCGTTAAGTACATCCTGAAGTTTGTCCATTTGTTTCTCTCAAATTTGAGGTGATTTTTGGAATCTCAAGAGGAGCATAAAGGGAATCAATGAGTGGGGATGGGATTCCAGTCCTCCTGAAGAATCTGCCACCTGGTGCCGTTGAAGGACATAAAAAGGGTCTTTATACCCTGATCCGTTTTGCCTGTGGTGTCAGAAAATTTTTGGGTCATATCAACCTTGACGCCGTTCTTCTCAGGAATGATTCTGAGCCCGGTAAAAGAGATTGCCGTGGGCGTTATTCGCTGCCAGAGTTTTTCCTTACTGGCACGTATCGCCTTCGAGCCCCGGCGTCCCTGCTGGAGTGCATTGTCAGTGTAAAACTCCATATACCTGTTAATGTCTGCAGCTTCCCAGGCCTTATACCATGCCGTGACGTCCCTCGTAATTTCTGCGCTGGCCTTTTCAAGCCATGAGGCAGAGAGCCCAAGGGGGCCTTCCGTGAACCGGAGGCCGACGATCCTGAGTTCATTATTCAGATCGTTATGCCAGAATACGGTATATTCGCCCTCCTGCTGGATGTTCGGTCCCATGATGAACAGGGGAAGCCTTGCTATGTAAACAGTTCCTTTTCTTTCAACAGTTGGTTTGCTGAATGAGGATTGAAGCCAGGGCTCGTTTCTGAGCTTTTCAAATCGGCGGAGTTCGTTTTTTAGCGAACGGCCAGCTGGTACCCCGCTGACCTTATTGAAAGATTTTTGGGAAAAAAACGTTTCAATGGAGGAATTTCGGGTTGATAAGGCGGTGGCAAACTGCTGCGTCAGAGCGATCACCCGGTTTGTGTCATCATTCGCCAGGACCAGATTTTCACCGCCAGCCCCTGTGTTCTCCCGATGGTTTGCGGAGTCGTTTGCGTCGGGATCCTTTATAGGAGTCCTGATACCGGTCGAGGATGCGGGCGATGATTTATCAAAGGCGCTGGTATTTTTTTCTTCCCGGGTCTCTTCTCCTGTCGTATTCTTGTGCTGTTTTTCCCCGACCTTGGCTGAAGTCGATTCATTTTCAGGTTGAGGCCTCTCAAGCGGAGATTCATGCAGACTCAGCTTTCCGGTTTGCGGGATGTGTCGTTCCGTCCCCATGCCGCTTTCCCAAGCGAATTCGGCAGGATGGCGTGAAGGCGGGGTCTGGAGGGGGGCAAGGGGGGTGGTAAGATCTGCGACTTCGAGAGGTTGGCGGGGTGTCCGGGGGATGTCCTTCTGACCGTCAGGCAGGTGAACGGGAGGGAGTGCCAGACTTGCGTCGGTCCTAACCTGTTTATTATCACAAACAAGAGTCCCGTTCTTGAAGGCGTCGATCATGCCGAGATGCTGCGGATTCCACTCCATGCCGACAATACGGAAACGCTGGTCCTCGCCTCTCTGCCAGTACAGGCGGCGGATTCCTTCCGTTGAATGGTTGGTGGCAGCATAGCACTGTTCCGACCATGTTACCCAGTACCCTGGCCCTTCAAGGGCGTGAATATTCCGGTTATAGAGCTTGATGGAATCAATAGTTTTAAAGATGTTTTCTTTATTCGCCCGAAAGACAGAGAAATTTTCCGTCGCTTTTGAATAGGCAGCCTGATCGTAGAAGTCGAACATTTTTGCAGAGCGTTGGGCCCAAGCGTTGCTCCACTCCTGCATCAGGGCGCAAAGCTCTTCTGCCTGATCACTGGGCGCGGGGACCTTGGGAATATGCATATCTTCGGCTAGAATAACAGCTGTCCCGGGCGTGAGTCGCGGCCCCACAGTATCAATGTCCTTGAGTCCTATGACAACACATCCCTTTGTCGGGACAATGCCGAATCCTTTGCTGTGGATCCAAATGCTGTGCCCTGTTTTTCCACGTAACCTGTCAACAGGATTTGGGTAGTTGAGAGGATAAGCTATCCCGCCGTATTCCTTAAAATCAAGACCGCCAGATATTTTGCTTTTGATAAAATAGATCCCCTCTGGTGTTTTGAGATCATTTATGATCTGTTTGTCACCGGGGATCTGTCCCGTCATACAGGGAAACTCGTATTTGAGCTGTACAGGGCTGTGTTTTTCAAAAAAATAAAATTTTCGTTTCTCTTTATCAACGGCAACAAAATGAGGCGGGAGATTCGTTTCTTTTAAATCCGCCTGCCAATTATCAGCAAGTACAGGGACTCGTAGAAAAGAAAAAAAGAAAACCCACAGGAAAAGAAGCAGACACCAACTGTGTCTTATTGTCGATGTATGCATTGGTGTTGCGTTGTTCATCGGGGTGTTTTTACAGTGCTAGTTACGGTTCTGGCGGCCGTAGGACAGGAGTTCCTTGCGTGTGAAGACGGATCTCAGTTCGTATCCTTTGGCGGAGAGCAGTTCTCGCCCTCCTTCTTCGCGATCAAGGATGGCACAGACGCAGGAGATTTCCAGCCCTGCACCGCGCAGTCGGTCACAGGCTTTGAGAACGGAGCCTCCAGTTGTCACTACGTCCTCAAGTACGGCAACCTTGTCGTTTGGTTGAAAATTCCCCAGCCCCTCGACAAATTGACCTGTTCCGTGATCCTTGGCTTCTTTACGGACGAGAAGGCCGTGAAGCGGTCGCTTTTGCTCAAAGGAGGCCATTGTTGTCGCTGTTACGAGAGGATCGGCCCCCATTGTCATCCCCCCGACACCCTGAATTGGCATATCCCGGAGAAGATGATTGAACATTTGTCCGATAAGCCAAGAACCTTCTGCATGAAGGGCTGTCACCCGACAATCGAAGTAGTAATCGCTTTTCTTGCCGGATGCGAGGACAAAATCTCCTTCACGGTATGAGAGTTTCAAGAGAAGCTGCGCCAGACGCTGTTTGATAGAATCGATGTTTTCCATGTCTGTCCTGCTTTTAACCGGTTTTTCCACGAGGAGAGAAGCTTGAAAGGCCGTAATATTTATACGCGTGACAGTCTTTGTCGTCGTTTACCGCGGACTCGTGCGGAATCACAGTGATAGCGGCAATGTCAATGGATTTTCAGCCGTTGTGAATGACGCAATGTTACAAAAACGCGTTGTTGCATTTCTGTCCTAACAGAAGCTAAATGTGGGTGGTTTGGAAGACCCGTTCGTAAATTTTATCCTCATTATGGAGATAGTAGGATGGTTCAAACAGTTCATCAAGCTGTGCTTTCCCAAGGTGCTTCCCGATTTCGGTGTCGGCCCTGACGAGTTCCGGAAATGATTTACGGGTGGACCAGCTTTCCATCGCTAGTTTTTGAACTGTTTCGTATGCTTTCTGACGTGGCATGCTTGTGTCTATTAGGGCCGTGAGGACCCGCTGTGAAAAGTAAAGTCCAAAGGAGCGGTCCATGTTTTCACGCATAATTTCAGGATGGACGATGAGGTTCCCGAGCAGGCCGTTGAGGCGGGTGAGAATGTAGTCGGCGAGGATGGTGCTGTCCGGCATGATAACTCGTTCAACCGACGAATGACTGATGTCGCGCTCATGCCAGAGAGCTTGGTCCTCGAGGGATGCAAGGGCATTTGTACGCAGCAGTCTTGAAAGTCCGCACATATTTTCAGCCGAAATGGGATTCTTCTTATGGGGCATTGCTGATGATCCCTTTTGTCCCTGGCGGAAGCCTTCCTCCACTTCCCTCACTTCTGTCCGCTGCAGATGGCGTAATTCCGTGCAGAGCCGTTCAATGCCCCCCCCCATGATCGCAAGGGATGTGAAAAAATGTGCGTAGCGGTCACGTTGTACGATCTGTGTGGAATGAGGATCGGGCTGAAGGCCGAGCTTCTTCATGGCCCGTTCCTCAAGTTCCGGAGAAAGAAAGGCAAAGGTTCCGACGGCTCCGGAAATTTTTCCCACACGCACGCTTTCAAGGGCTTCCTTGATGCGGGCTTTGTGGCGGACAAACTCGGCGTAAAATCCAGCCATTTTCAATCCGAAACTCGTCGGTTCAGCATGGATACCGTGGGTTCTCCCGATGCAGAGAACACCCTTATACGCAAAACTCTGATGTTTTAGTGTGTCGAGGAGGGCGTCAAGATCCTTAAGTATCAGGGCACCAGCCTCCGTAAAGAGGACGGCATTTGCCGTGTCTACGATATCGGAGGATGTGCAGCCCAGATGGATAAATCGGGCAGCCGGACCAACTTTTTCTTCAAGGCTTGTCAGAAAGGCGATTACATCGTGTCGAGTTTTCTCTTCAATGGCCAGTATACGGTTGACATCTATGGAGGCTTTTTCTCGAATGGTGGCACATGCGTCTTTCGGGATCCGTCCCATCTCCGCCCAAGCTTCGCATACGGCGATCTCGACTTTAAGCCATGCCTTATAACGATTTTCCAGAGTCCAGATGGCCCCCATTTCAGGTCTTGTATAGCGGTCTATCATTAACGTGCCTCCATCGGCGGTCTTCTTTTGAACGCGCTTTCCCCGTGTGAGTGGTCTCACCGCGCAGGGCCTGTGCAGGCGGGGGGCTTGTTGTTGCGTCCCTAACTGCACGTTGATGACCGGGGGGATGTGTTTTTTGTAGACAGTCTGGCAAATATTTACGGAAGTCTCTTCCCTGCAGTGGCGTGCTCGCCTCACCTCCGGCAGGTGATTTGCAGAGGAATTCCCGGTTGTCAGAATGTTATGAGACGGTCAGGGCCCTGTCGAAAAAAGCTGCTTCGTTATGCAGGGTTTGCATTGCCAGACAAATGTTTTTTGCCTGTATAGGCAGATATCAGAACTTGTTTTCTTGGGACTCGAAAAGGCTGCCCCTGACGTAAACAATTATTACTGCATTCAGCCGGGCGTATTTGTCAGGTTGCGAGTCGGGATGACCTGGAAAGTTCCCGTTGCGGCCGAATGAGCGGAGGGGACTAGAAGTGATGCCGGCCGGAGATCAGGTGCAGGAAAAATCTTCTGACGAGTACGGAGTGTATTCTGCTCTTTTTTAGGAAGAGGGAAGAATACTTCAGGCTGCGGAACTTTTCTTGGTGGATTGCTGCGCTACGGTCTTCGGCGCCGGGGATTGTTTGCCCTGTGATACTGAAGATCCGTTTGTTTTGCCTGCCCCGGACACATTACTGGCGTGCTGTGCGGAGTCTTTATTCGTTGCCGTTTTTTCGTTGTTTTTCGAGCCGGAATGTTCGGATCCCGCTGAAGTTCCGTCCTCATGATTTTTTTTAAAGCCATAGTCCGTCACATACCATCCTCCACCTTTAAGAACAAAGGATGTATGTGAAATAAGTCTTGGGGAACTTGTTCCACAATCGGGACATGACTCCTCTGTATGAGCATCGGCAACTTTGACCCACTCCTCAAATATACGACCGCATTGAGGACACTGATATTCATAAATTGGCATAACAATAGATACGGTTCGATATTCGGACCGCCCCTTACAATTCAGGTAGAATTACCTTTTTCGTAGTTTTTGAAGATGGTTCGCGGGCTGCGACTATATTCTTCCTGCCCTGAAGAAGCACGGGCAGAGCTGAATTATGACCCAAGCGCCCGAAGTCGGGAGATGCCTGGCCACCTTTGCGCGCCACACGGAACTGAAAGATTCTTTTAAAGCAATCGGGCCCGCGTTTAAGGCGGGCTGGCTTGCCTCCGGTACAGAAGGCGTATCCGGTCAATGTCCGTAAAAACGACGGTAGCATCCAGCTCGCTTTGCTTATTTTTGTTACCGCGAGGCCATTGGCCCGTGACGCCTTTACTGCTGCGGAACACGAACTTCCTGACAGGTGAAAATTAGGCCTTTGCCTGTGCTTTCGCCTGTTTGATACGCTGTTTCAAGCGTTCCTGCCGACGTTGACGACGACGGTCCAGTTCTTTCTTGCGTTCTACTTTTTTGTGAGCCATAGTGATACCTCCTAAAAGATTGTAAACAAAAAAAATACATGATGAAAAAAGCAATGTCTATAATTTTTTCCTGGGTTGCAGCCACAGCAAAATATCTTCCACATTGCTTCCTTCATCGCTTACAGTTCCGGAAGCTCGTCAGATGAGGGAAGGGGATTGTCAAAAAAACCTGAGATTTTTTGCGTGATATGGAGCCGGCACCGGGGGTATCCTGCGTTTTCAAGGAGTTGTCGCAGGGGCTTTCTCATCTCTTCAGTGAAGGATGTGAGCTGCAGCACGGGATCCGGTGTGAGACGAAGACGCAGGGAAGGTACAGATTCATGTCTTTCTTTTGCCTCTGCTGTCAAAAAAATTATCAGCTGCTCCTCCGTGCGTGAAAGATGTGCAAGAAGCTTTTTGTCGGCTGTAAGCCCGTAGGCAAGTCGGGTAAGAAGGCAGGGCGAAGGTGCTTGATCTGGTCTCGAGAGTTTCAAATCCCTTGCCAGTTCACGTATCTCACTTTTTCCAATCCCTGTGAGTTCGAAGGGGGAAAGTATTTTTTCCTCCTTGGTTGCAAGACGTCCTGGCCTGTACTCCTTGGCATCGTCGGCATTGCTTCCGTCACAGAGCGTGTACCCGGTATGCAAGGTGGCGAGGGTATTTCTGATGCTACGGAAAAGGTTCTTTTTGCAGATGTAGCAACGATTTTTTGAATTCTTCCGTACTTCGTCAAGTAGCAGGACATCAAGATCCAGAGACAGAAGGGGAAGGTGTTCCTCCCTTGCCCAGGCAAGCGTCAACGAGGTGTCTCTTTCGGGAATATGAGGTCCCCTGATATGAATGGCGATGCATTTAAGGCCGGCAAGGAGCGCTACGTGACAAAGAAGACGACTGTCGAGCCCCCCTGAACAAGCGATAGCAAGCGGGGCCATGCGTTGAAGGTTCCGGACAAGGGATCTGTACAGCGTACTCTTCGCTACCATAACAGCCGTACAGGGGCCCCGTGTTCCGCCATATATGTCTTGCATTCACGAATTGTGTACTGTCCGTAATGGACGATCGAAGCTATGAGCGCCGCCGATGCGTGTCCCTCGGTGCAGACGTCGAGAAGATGTTTCGGTTTCCCGGCTCCTCCCGATGCAATGACGGGAATGTCCACCGCGTCTGCAATGGTCCTGGTAAGGTCCAGTGAGTAGCCATCCTTTGTACCATCGGCGTCAATGGAATTGATGCACAGTTCTCCGGCCCCGAGGTCCCTGCATTCTTTCGCCCAGGCGATGGCATCAAGGTCACAGCGAAGTCGTCCACCGTGGATAACGATTTCGTACCCGGAAGGTATTTTTTTGCTCGGGGGAACGTTAAGCACATCCATGCCGACAACAACGGCCTGAGAACCGAATTCCCTTGCCCCCTCACGGATGAGTTCGGGGGTTTTTACCGCAGCGGAATTGAGTGAGATTTTTTCAGCGCCGGCGGCCAGAACCTGATGCATGTCAGATACAGATGCTATGCCTCCCCCAACGCTGAAAGGAATGAATATTTCAGCCGCAACGCGTTCTACCACATCAAGAAATATTCCCCTGGCCTCAGCCGAAGCAGTGATATCGTAGAAGACTATTTCATCTGCACCCTCTTCATAATAGCGCCTTGCGCTTTCAACGGGGTCGCCTATGTCCTGATTCCCTCTAAACTTGATGCCCTTGGTCAGTATTCCGTTGCGGACATCAAGGCAGACGATGATACGCTTATTCAGCATCACTGATTCCTTTTCCCTGCCTGTCTTGGCAGAAGCGTGCGAAGTTTTTCAAAAGTTGCAGGCCCGGGCGACCGCTTTTTTCCGGGTGGAACTGAACCCCCCAAAGACCGTTTTTTCCGTAAACAGAACAAAATTCGTGGCCGTAGCGGGTTGTCGCTATAACAAATTCAGGAGCAGGTTCGACGTAGTAGCTATGGACAAAGTAAAAGGAGGCGTTACTTGGGATGTCCTGAAGCAGCGGACTAGGTGGAGCGGAGCTTTTTATAGAGATTGTATTCCATCCCATGTGCGGAACTGGCGCGGGGGATCCGTCCTCCTGATGCAGGGTATCCGCAAAGCGTTTGCAACTTCCCTTCATGATGCGTAAAAGGGGGGTGTCGTTCTCTTCACTGTACTCTAGAAGGATTTGGCACCCTAGACAGATTCCGAGTATTGGTATCTTTTGTTCGACACAGTTGTGCATTACCTGGTCAAGTCCTCTTGCATGTAAGATTTTCATGGCCTGACCCGCAGCGCCGACGCCAGGGAAGATAATACCCGAACAGCTTCTTAGGTCGTCCGCCTTGTACGTAATTACGCAGGGAATTCCCAAATGGTCGAGGGCACGGCGTACGCTTGTCTGATTGCCGGCCTTGTAGTCTACAATGCCCAACATTTTTTCTCCCCTTCTTCATTTTGTGGTGAAAGCTTCTTTTCTATTTGCGTACGAGTTTTGTGTGATTTTTTGGCTTAGCAGGCAAAAACTGCAAAGGGCACTGTGTTCGGAAACTGCCAAATACCTTTGTATCAGGTAAATACCGATATGGCACCTGCTGTACATCAGCCTGATTTTTATATATTTATTTGTATAATATAAAATTATATATTGTGCTATATCATTGATTGCGATGTTATTATTGTAGCAGTACATTGTGTTTTATTTAAAAATATTTATTCTGTCAAAATATTGCTTCTTGTACTTCGTTTTTCACTATTTAGCAAGATATTTTTTCATAGTTATGTTTTTGTACAGAGATGCTGATGCATCTTCTTAATATAAGAAATCTATATAATTTAAAAAATGCTAAAAATGAATATTTCAATATGTTTTGTGATAGTAACTTTTATGCATGTGATAAATATCTGCTAGTCTTGATTTGTTGTAATGTCAATTACTGTAGAAAAAAAAGGCAGATGCTGCGGAAGATGCAGCGTTACCGTGAATCACTCAAGATAAAAAGATATTGGTAATACCCACTAAAATCATGGAAATTTTAAGGAGAAGATATGCAAGCCAGACCCTCTTTGCCTATTGGACTTTTTGATTCCGGCATGGGTGGTCTTACCGTCTTAAAGGCCCTTGCGACGACTCTTCCCTCAGAGCATCTCCTCTATCTCGGAGATACAGCCCGGCTGCCGTACGGAACAAAGGGGCGCGAAACCATCATCCGCTATACCCTTGCCGCGGCTGGAAAGCTCGTCGCGCGCGGTGTTAAGATGCTTGTGATTGCCTGTAACACGGCAACCGCCAATGCCCTTCCCGTCGTACAGGCAAAGTTTGCTCCTCTTCCAGTTCTGGGGGTGGTCGAACCGGGGGCCCGTGCTGCCGTTCAGGCAAGTGTTTCAGGTAGGATAGTTGTCATCGGCACTGAGGCGACAATCAGGAGCGATGTTTACGCCAAGGCCATTCATGCACTGCGACCCGACGCCATAACGAGCGCCAAGGCCTGCACCCTTTTTGTTTCCATGGCCGAAGAGGGCATGATGCAGGGAAGGCTTGTTGAGGATATTTGTCGCTATTATCTTGACGATATATTTGGCGCTGAGGCCAGAACCCCCAAGCCAGACACCATGATTCTTGGCTGTACCCATTTCCCTCTTTTGAAGACTGCTCTTGAACGAGTTGTCGGCGGGGATGTGGTAGTCGTCGACCCTGCAGCTACTGTTGCCACGGGTGTTCGGGAGGAGCTTATTGCGCTGGATCTTATAAATACAGAAAAAGGTGAAGGAACTTCTCATTTTATGACAACTGATAATCAGGAGCGTTTTGCCAGAACCGGATCTTTATTCCTCGGTAGAACGTTAACTGTCGAGGAAATTGAACTTGTAGATCTTTGATATCTTTATAAATTTCTATGTTTAAAATAGATTGAACGTATATGAAAAAATAAGGAATTATTAAATTATAATTAAATAAGTGTATGATTCGCATACACTATACGCTTTATAAATAGGAGGAAATCATCATTTTTTACCGTATTACAGCTTGTTCTTCAGATTTCTGTAAGTTGTTTTTTACCCATTAGCCTTATTTTCTAAAATATTGTAAGGTCTCGTGATTTGTAGAGACTATTGGGAAATCAATCAGCTAGCTATTTTTTGACCTTTACATCTTCTGGGAACGTTGTCACTAAATATTCTGACGAACGAAAGGAAAATGAGAACTGCTGGCGAATAAGTGCTGATGGATCTTGATGTTCAGAGATGACGCTATGCTCTGTGGCAGACGTGCCTCCAGTTGCGACCGGTCGGTGCCGTCGTGCTGCCTGCTCTCCCTGCTGACTGCTTTTTTCACGTGGCCATGTTTTGTTTTCGCATGGCATGCTTTGCAGTTGCAGTTCCTAAGGATATACTGTAAAGATTTTCCTTATGGTGTTATGCCTTAAGTTTTGGGCCTTTTCCGAGGATTCTGCTTTCGCAGGAGGCTCTATGGGAAACAGCTTTGCAGTTCTGCAGGGCTATCCTGTTTTCTTTCGTTGCTTTGTTTGTCCCTCTCTGAAGTGCTCGAAAAAATTGGGAAGGGGATAGTGTGGATGGTTAGAGAGTATAACGGTGCCCAAATTCAGTTCGGTAGCCCACAGACTAGGGCGAGGTCGCGTGGCGTGCTGGTATACGCTCTTTCTTTTTTTGAAATGCTTGAAGCCATTTGTAGTTATGCCCAAGCGCGACCTTAACATTTGGGAGAAGAAATATGACAAAAAACGAACTTGTTGAAAAAATCAGCTCTAAAGTCAATGGTCTGACCAAATCTAAGGCTGAAGATACCGTAAACGCTACTATTGAAATTCTTCGAGAGTCATTAGTGGCCGGAGATAGTGTGGTTTTGACGGGTTTCGGTAGCTTCAAGGTCGTTACACGCGCAGAGCGCAAAGGTCATAATCCACAATCGCATCAGACAATCACCATTCCAGCACGTAAGGTCGCCAAGTTTACTCCGGGAAAGGCTTTGCGAGAAGCCGTTAATAAATAATTGTTTGTATTATACTGTTTTTAACAAGAAGAGGCGAATTCTCTATATAGAGAGTTCGCCTCTTCTTGTTATCTAGGCAAAACGCATTTCAATTGGTTTACTGCAGATCTCTTCGTATTTTGCAATCGCATCATCAATATTTTTATAAAAGATAAGATTCCCATTGTTCAGTACCCCTGCAGCATTACAATGCTTTTTTATTGTTCCAATATTATGAGAAACGACGATAAGTGTTGCCTTTTTTTTTCGTTGATCAAATACTTTATTACACTTTTCCCTGAATGCAGCATCTCCGACTGCTGATACCTCATCAATCAGGTAATAGTCAAAGCCTATGGCCATACTTAGGCCGAAGGCGAGTTTTGCTGCCATACCGGATGAATAGTTTTTGATGGGCATGTCCATGTATTTTCCAAGTTCAGAAAAATCCTCTACAAACTCCGTCACTTCTCGTATATCGGCTCCATAAATTCGTGAAACAAAGCGAAGATTTGCTCTGCCAGAGAGTTTATTATTGAAACAGCCCGCAAATCCAATGGGCCAGGAAATACGACTTGTACGTTCTACATAACCGGAATCAGGATATGTTGAACCGCCGATGATGCGAACCAGAGTTGATTTCCCAGCCCCGTTTCTGCCCAGAATGCCGATGTTGACCCCTGGAACGAAATCAGCGTTGAGATGGTCAAGTATTATACGATATTGATTACCTATTCTATAACGTTTACATACATCTACAAGGCGGATCATAGCGTTTCCAAATGGTGAAGGTGTATGGAAAAAGAGTTGTGTATCGAATTTGTATTGTTCTTGATTTTAGGAGGAGCCTGTTCATCTGACGGGGGACGGCGTGAGGGAGGCGTCCTGTGCCTGCCTGGTCCGTGAATATACGGAAGCCGGGGGCCTTTGAAAGTCTTGGTAAATGGTATCCTGCCATCTTGGAAAAAGGAAGAGGACAGGTGTGGGGGGGCAGGCCTTTTGATGAGGAAGAGGCTCATTTTTCACTGTGACGTTTTTTTATCAAACGCGTCGTAACTGGAATTTTGCTTTTTCAATTTGGAGTACGCGAATTTTCGATGTATTGACAAAGGGCTGCAATCGGAGCGTTTCCAGAACTGCCTGCAAAGCAGTGTGGTGACCAGAGGGAGCTGCCCATAGTCTGTATTGCAAATCCGGATAGCCTCGCTTTCCAATCAGTCTGCCGGGCACACATTTCAGGCTGTTGACCAGCGAGGACAGAGGTTTGTACCTTTCTGCGTGAGAGGAAAAAGGAAGACTACGCTCGCCGTAATTCATCAGCCATGTGGCAACTGGGCCGCGTGGACAAAGACAATAGACCGTCACATGCTGTCTTCAACTGCACATCATTCGGTTTTAAGACGCACGTTGATTTCAGTGCGGCATTGAACCTTTTGGCGGTCGGGCAGGCCGGACTGCCTGTGGGGCGGGTAGGGGGGCAAGCGCCCGCAGTTGAAGCGGAAACCCGCTTATGGTACTGCCCAAATGAGCCGCAACCGATAGAAATCACCTGGCTTTAGGCGGGAGAGGATGTCAACTGAAGAATTGAAAAGCCTGCAAAAACACTCTACAGTATAAAAAAAGCGGATAAAAGCAGGCTTTTTTCAAGGAGGGCCTGAGGAGTTAGTGTGAAACAGCAGACGGATTCGGCCTGGTCTCTTTGGCAGAACCGCAGGAGACGACAGTCCCTGGTTGGTAAGATTTCGGCCTTCTTTTTTCTTTGTGCAGCCCTTGCCTTGTTGGATGGACTGCAGACGCTCGTGCGCACAGACGCATCGGAGATCTGGTTGATCGCGGGGAACTCGGAAGGGGTTTCAGGCGCGTGTCCGTTTCAAAATCCAGTGCAGAGTGACATCGAAGCCACTTTTATGCCTAAGGATGCTCCCGTTTCCTTTGAGCTGGAGGGCTTTTTTTCAGGCTACCTTATTGGTAACGGTATGTGGCGAGGAACGGTGTCCGCCTCGTCAAATGCCACGACGCAGGACTGTTCTCTCACGGTCTCGTTTCGAGGTATGACGGAAGGCCAGCGTTTCCGACTGCGCCTTTTTGCCAGTCCTGAAGACAGGGAGCATGCGTCCCCTTCCTTTATCTTGCGTTTCTTTGGTCTTGAGCCATTCATTGCCGCGGCTTTTTTGGCAGGCACGGCCTTCCTGTTCGGCTTTGTTTCTTTTTTGCTGGGCCGGGCAAATCTCTCTCTTTTGCAGGATCTTGGACACGCAGAGGTTTTTCGGACGGCTTCGGTTGAACCCGAAGAAGTCCGGCTATGGTGCTCGGCTAACGGAAGAACCGATTTGAGACCTGGGCAGATCCTCTCTGTTTTGAACGGGAGTGGGGAGTCCCTTTGTGAGGGGGTTGTGAAACACGTTGAGAAGAACGTACTGTGTCTTTCCGTCCCGGTCGGAATTCCTGTCCATCCTGGATGTCTTGTTGATCTTTCCGACAGGGGCAAGTAATTCCAGAACTCGACTTATTCTCCTTATGGGAACGTTTTTTTGTCAGTGCATTTTCTTGCTTACTATAACGCCTGTTTCTAACGGTAGCTGTAGTATTTGAAAGAGCGGAGGTTACGCAATGGGACATCTTCTTGAATGGTCAAGGGCTTACACTGGACGTTTGCTGAATACGGACGATACCGTTTCGTCGTCCGTGCTTTCAACCCTGCAGGAACGTTTGAAGAGAGAGCTTGGGGACGGAACCTTGCCTTTCTTGAGCATGACCTATGTTGCCCAACTCGAGCGAGATATGGCCCTTGTTCTGCCCAAGGTTAAGCCGTTCCGCCATATGCTGCTTCTTGGCATCGGCGGCTCGGCCCTTGGATGCCGTGCCATCCAGAATGCCTTCGCTCCGGGACAGAATCTTCCGGATCACAACGGACCTTCCGTGTGGGTAGCCGACAATGTTTGCGCCGAGCAGTTTGAAGCCCTGCTTGCCCGTCTTGACCCGAAGGAGACAATCGTTGTTTGCATTAGTAAGTCGGGTGGCACCATTGAAACCATTGCGCAGTACTTTCTTGTCAAGGATTGGCTTATGAATGCCCTTGGTGAGGGGTGGACAAAGCAGATGGTCGTCATTACCGATGTCAGGAAAGGGTATCTGAGGGAGGAGGCGGTACGGCACGGCCTGGCCAGCATGGAGGTCCCCGATCATCTCGGCGGACGCTATTCCGCTCTTTCTGCCGTTGGTCTTTTACCAGCGGCGTATTTGGGGGTCGACTGGAAAGGACTTCTCGAGGGTGCCGCGTCTGTTGCAAGACCTCTTGCAAACGGCGAGCCCATGAAGGATCACCCTTCCTTTGCTCTTGCCACATGGGCCCACGCTCTTATGAACAGGGGATACAGCCAGCTTCTTTTCTTCTGCTACATCCCTCAGTGGTCTGTCTACGGCCCCTGGTTTGCCCAGCTTTGGGCAGAAAGTCTCGGCAAAGAAGGAAAGGGAAGTCAGCCTGTCGCTGCCACGGGCGTGACAGACCAGCATTCGGTCAATCAGATGTTTCTTGACGGGCAACGGGACAAAGGCTGCCTTTTCCTCACCTCCCGTTCTCAGCCTGGGGGACGCTCCTTTGGAAGTAATTTGCCCGAAAAATGGGCATGGCTGCGAGGCAAACCCTTTGGCAATCTGTTGGAGGCAGAAGCACTCGGAACGCGCATGGCGCTTTGCAAGTCCGGGGTTCCTCTTGTCAATATCGATATGGAAAATACACATGAGCGTTCGGCCGGAGCCCTTATGATGCTGCTTGAGGCCACAACAGTCTTCACCGGATGGCTTATGGGTATCAATCCTCTTGATCAGCCAGCTGTTGAGCTTGGAAAACGTCTTGCCAACACCAGACTCGGCGCACCCGGGTACAGTGAGGAGGAAGCAGATCTCAAGGCATTTTTTGATGTTCCGCGCAAAGAACAGGCCTTTTAGTTAATGCCTGCGATGAATAATGAGCTTGAACCCCAAGTTCCCCTTGAGGCGCCGGAACAAGAATTACCGCTGAGCTATGCCCGAACGCTTTCGTGGCTTTCGCTCCTTTTTATTCTGCTGACGAACCTTGCACTCTCGTCATTTATCTCAAATTCGGCACGCGAAACGCTGCTTTTGAAGCAAAAGGAATTTGCACGCCTTCTTGTTGACAATCTGAATAACCAGATCTTCAGGCGTTTTGCCCTGCCGACAATACTTGCGCGGGGCCGTATCGCCCTCCGCCAGCCTACGCAGTATGAGCATTTGAGCCGGGTCGTCACCTCGGTGATACAGGGATTGCCTGTAGCTCGGTTGCGCATTTATGATTTTTCTTATCTTGTGGCTTTTTCAACGGCCATCGAGGATGTGGGGCGTGCGGGGCTTGCCAATCCGCGTCTGGACGAGATACTGCACGGGGGAGAGCCTATTTCAGAAATTATCGCAAGCTTTCCCGCTTGGCAGGCGCCCTTTCGTCTGCCGTTAAAGCCGGGGACCTTTGTCTTGCGTGTGCTGGCTCCGTTGCGTGGGGAACCTCTTCCAGGGCACGATGACGTGCCAATCATGGGCGCGCTTGAGCTTACACAGGACATTACGGAAGATTATGAACGGGTTCTTGCCTTTCAGGGTATTATCGTTGTTTTGTGTCTGCTTTCGTCGATTATCCTGTTTGCCCTGCTGCTTGTTCTTATACATCGGTCGGAACGGGTTCTCGCCGAACGTCTGCATAAAAACCGCCTGCTTGAGAAGGAATTGCACAGCAATGAGCGTCTCGCCAGCATGGGGCGTGTCGTTGCAAGCATAGCCCATGAAATCAGAAATCCTCTGGGGATTATCCGTTCAAGTGCAGAACTTCTGCAACGCAGGGCAAGCGCCTCCGATACCGGAACTTCACGTCTTTTAGGGGCTATTTACGATGAGAGTGTGCGTCTTTCACAGACGGTAAATGATTTTCTTGACTACGCCCGTCCACGTAAACCCCGTCAGGACATGGTAGATTTGAACCACGTTCTTGATCAGGTTCTGGCATTCCTTGAACCGGAATTTTTACGTCTCTCCATTGAGATTGTACGTGATACAGGTTCTTCCTCCTGTGTCAGCCGTGGAGACAAGGATCTTCTCTACCGTGCCTTTTACAATATCCTTGTAAACGGACAGCAGTCCATGAACGGGCCGGGGACGATCACCATTTCTGCCTCTCATGTGGAGCAGCAAGGTGATCAGGATCGGCTTCCGTTTGTGGAACTTCGTTTCACGGATTCGGGGCCCGGCTTTGATTCATCCATTCTTGAGCACATTATGGATCCTTTCTTTACCACCAAGGATCAGGGAACAGGACTTGGGCTGCCTATTGTCCAGTCCATTATCTCGAGTCACGGCGGATCCATCATTCTCGAGAACGCTCCCGAGGGCGGGGCGCTTGTTCGCGTCCTTTTACCGGAAATTGTGGAAGGCAATACGGGCAGGAATGATGGATAGGTCTATCCCCCATAGCAGGCTTTCCTCAGGAACGTGAATAATGGACAAGCATATTTCGTGGAGAAAAATCCTCCACGAACTCCGTGCAAAGGCCTTTTCCCCGTAAGCCGGAATCGATTCGTCAACCGTCGCAGTGAAAAGCCAGGATCCACCACCCCACGGTCGGCGGGCAGCTTCTACCTGTCAGAATGCTGCTTGGCGTGAATTCTGACGGGCAGGCCCGTAAGGGAAACGGTTACTGTCTAACCTGCCTTGATGAGGTTTGTCCCGTGGAGGATATGATATTCCCGGATTTTTCTGCTTTAGGGATCCGAGATGTGTGGAATCCGTGGATTGGCGACGAAAACGACGCGATCCGCCGTATTCACTGTTGCCATGGGCCGCTTGCTCATTTGAAAAACGTGTTTGCTGCCGTATCCCTGGTTTAAAGATGCTGCCATATTCATCAGGGCCGTTTTGCGGGATGTCCTTGAAGAATACGGCTTCAGCTTCATTCCTTTTCTTGTCGAATTCCCTGCAGATCCAAGAAGTTGCAAGGCTGCCGGGCGGGAACGTTTGCCGTCATTCAGGGAAGCCGATGGAATGTCCTCAGAAGTACAGCCCTGTTTTCAGAGAATCGTATTTGTGTACCGTCTCTTCTCGTTGATTTCAGGGAAAACTGACAATAATGCCAAAGTACAGTAGCAGGTTTTTTAGTCTGAACATGTGGAACAATAAGGAGGGCGGCTTTTCTCCTTCGCCTAATGGCTGAGGTTTGCCGTCGCTAAAAAGATGAAAGAGCATGCACATATTCTAATCGTTGATGACGAAAAAAACTATCTTCTTGTCCTGCAAACGCTCCTGGAGGACGAGGGGTATCAAGTTACGGCTTTGAATGATCCTGAAACCGCCCTGACATTTTTGCAGGAAAGTGAAGTTGATGTGGTGGTTACAGACATGAAAATGCCCAAAATTAGCGGACAAGAGGTCTTGCAGCGCATTAAAAAATCATGGCCCCATATCCCTGTCCTCATCATGACAGCCTTTGGATCCATTGAAAGTGCCGTGGAAGTTATGAAATACGGGGCCTTTGATTATATCACCAAACCTTTTTCCAACGACGAGTTGCTTCTTTCTATCAATAATGCCGTTGAACTTTCCTATGCCCATCAGCAGTACCATATTCTGCAGCAGGAAATGGAAGACCGCTATGGGGTGCACAGGCTTATTGGTAATAGCCGTGCCATTCGCAACGTGATGACTATGGTGGATCGCGTGGCCCCCATTCGTTCGTCCGTGTTGCTTTGCGGAGAAAACGGAACGGGAAAGGAGCTTGTGGCCCGTGCCATCCATTACGGCAGTCCCAGAAAGGATAAGCCCTTTGTCTCCGTGAACTGTATGGCACTCGATTCAACTTCCCTAGAAAGCGAACTTTTCGGCTACGAAGAGGGCTCTCTGGCCGGTGCGGTCGCTCTGCGGAGGGGGCGTATTGAACAGGCGGACGGGGGAACGCTCTTTTTGGATGAGGTAACAGAGCTTTCGCAGGATCTGCAGGTTAAACTGCTTCGTTTGCTTCAAGATCGGGTTTTTGAACGAATCGGCGGGAGTGAGGAGATATCTGCAGACATCCGCCTCGTGGCTGCCACAAATAAAGATTTAAGTCGTCTCGTGGATGAAGGGAAGTTCAGGGATGATCTTTATTACCGCCTCAATGTGGTGCAGATTCTTCTTCCGCCACTCAGGGAGCGACGTGAGGATATTCCGCTTCTTGTTGCCCACTGCGTTGAGAAGGTCAGTCAGGATAACGGCCTGCCAAAAAAAAATTTCAGTACAAAAGCTTTGAATTATCTTTCCGCGTATGAGTGGCCAGGCAATATGCGTCAGCTTGAAAATGTTGTCGAAAGTTGTCTTGTCCTTGGTCCTGCCCAGACGATTGACGTGGAAGATTTGCCAGCGGAAATTCAGGATGAGGAAGCTCAGTTCAAGAGCGCTGTTGATCTTTTGCCCTTTCCTCTTGATCTTGGCGATACGCTTGAAAAAATCGAAGCAGCCCTCATTCGTCGTGCCCTGGTTCGAGCTGAACTTATTCAGGTCAAGGCTGCGGAATATCTTGGTATTTCAAAGAGCCTTTTGCAGTATAAGTTGAAAAAATACGGCATCACGGGGCATTAGCTCTTAGAAGGCTTGATAAGGTTTTTTCATGCACAGCCTCTCTCTTGAGAGCTGCTTCTTGAACGGCAGGAAAAAAGGATGGTCCCTAGGCCTCTCCTGTAAAGAGTCGGGAGCAAACGTGCGGACGGGAGCCTTATTCTGAAGTATATCTGTGTCGTGAAAAAAAACATAATGCTTGCCCGGAGAAGACAGATCCTTAGAAAAAAAGCCGGATTCCAGCAAAACTGGTCCGGCTTTTTTACGGGCAACTCGTATGTAATAGAACCTGGTCAACGCAATACCTGGGGAGAGCGTGGATCAGGTCAGTTTATCTGAGCAGACTCTGATTTTTTGTCTACAATAACTTTGGCTTCAGGGTGGGCTTTACTGAGAGCCTCCTGCATGGCACAAGCATCGGCAAATTGCGTAAAGGGACCGGTTTTTGCCAATTTATTGGCCGATCGATACTGCACATAAAAGGCCTGACTCTTTTTTATCTGCTCACCGTTCGCGTTGCACACAACTTCAAGATTAACTTTTCCTACACCTTTTTTCCTAATCCCAAGCTGCGTTGCCGCAGCGTAGGAAAGGTCTATTACTCTTCCTTGCACAAAAGGCCCCCTGTCCGTCACGCAGACAACGACGCTTTTTCCGCTGTCCGGAGTTGTGACCTTGACAATGGTCCCCAGAGGGAGGGTCTTGTGGGCAGCGGTAAAGGTATACATGTCGTAGCGCATACCACTTGCGGTGGGACCACCGTGAAAATCCCTGCCGTACCAGGAAGCCTTGCCAGACAGCTGCGCCTGCTGAGCGTGCTCAACCCAGCTTGTGCGCGGACTGCTTTTGGTTTTCTTTGTGGGAGATTTCCGGGAAGCGTGTTTCCTGGAAAGGTGTTTTCTGGAGACGTGTTTTTTGGGGGTGGAGGGCGATGCCTTCCGGACGTGGGATCTGTGATGTTTTCTCTGGGCCTGCTCTATGTGGTTTTTTTGTTTTTTCGAGGCGGCCAAAGAATCCGTGGGTGTGCCGAAGAGAAGGGCAATGGCAGTAAATACTATACACAAGTAATGCATAATAATGATTTCCTCGCGTGTCCGTTGCCTCGGGGCAACAAACATTGCGTTTTTTTCTATACCTCTGGCGTTTTTATGGCATTCCCGTCAACGACAAGAATTTTGTTTGGAGTTTCTGATATGCACGTAATGTAACATCAGATCTGTCTTTTCACTGTACTTCTGCTTTCCCTCTAGATCGTTCGGGACCATACCTAGTTAATCCGTTTCAAGAAAATTGTATTTTTCATGAAAGGTGCAATTGTATGCGCCAGAATAGGTATATGATAACGAAATGAGCGATGAACGCTTTGTTGGTGCATTTCCTGCCGATGCGTAAGCATCGGGGAGGTTCCTTATGTAAAGGGATAGCGATCCGAGAAGTCAGGACAAGCTATAGTTCCAAATCTCTTTTAGAGAAATTTCGAACTATTTCGTACAGTATGGCATGGATGGCGTTAATTGGCAAGGCGGAGAAAAATGCCGCTGTACCTGCGCTCCAGTTGTTGAATGCGGTGGGCGCATAAAGAGCAGTCTGAGCGAGGAGGGAGCGGCAATGCCGCCCCCTCTCAGAGAAGAAGATGGATCCTGCGATCTAAAGGCGGAGTGTGTCTTTGAACGCATTCGCAAGCTCCAGAACATTTTCCGAAAGAATAGTACTTGCTCCGCTTTTGATTGTGACTTCTTCACCTTCTGTAACCATGCCAATACGACGGCAAGAGGATGTTCCCGCGATGGCTTCAAGATAGGGGGCAAAGTCTGGTTTGACAGTTACGATGAGTCGGCTTGCCGATTCACTGTAAAGAAGTTCTGAACTTGTCATTTCTTCCATGACGGGAAGCGCGTTCAGGTCGATCTCGCAGCCAACGCGTCCGCCAATGGCCATTTCTGCAACGGCAACGGCAAATCCTCCATCCGAGCAGTCGTGGGCCGCTGTGATGACACGTTTTCTCATAAGCCCGTGGAGAAACTGGTAGCGCTGCAGCGCTTCCGGCGCGTCTACACAGGGTACCCGACAACAGTCAAGATGCAGTTCCTGTGCTGCTTCGCTGCCCGCCAGTTCTCTCCAAGTCCCGCCCAGCATGAAAATATGGTCCCCTGGTTTCTTGAAGTCTGATGTTTGTGTGCAGATGACGTTGGGCAGGACACCAAGTACGGTAAAGAGGACCGTCGGAGGAATTGAGATGCGTTTATCACCGTTTGTGTAGTCGTTTTTCATGGAGTCCTTGCCGGAAATACAGGGAACTCCAAAGGCCAATGAAAAATGCTGCAGCGCACGGCAGGCCCGTATAAGCTGAGCAAGTTTGTAGCGGCCGTCAGGATTGTTGTCAGCCTGAATGGGATCACACCAGCAGAAATTGTCGACACCGGCAAGAGCGTTGGGATTTGCGCCACAGGCAACCGCGTTGCGAATGGCTTCGTCCATGGCGTTGGCCATCATCCAGTACGTGTCATAATCGCTAAATTTGGGGCATATGCCATGGCTTACCACCAGACCGGCATCGCTTTCGACAAGAGGTCGGAAAATGCCTGCATCGGACGGGCCGTCCTGTTCTCGTCCGACAAGGGGTTTAATGACACTTCCTCCGCGAACTTCATGATCGTACTGGCGGATTATTGCTTCTTTTGAGCAGATGTTCAGACGGCCAAGCATCTTTTTCAAAAAAGTACCCTGATCAACGCCGACCACTTCTATCCGTCCATCCGCATGGTCCGGAGTCTCCCACAAGGCTTCAAGGTGAAGCTGGGGAACACCGTTATGCATGAAATCCATGGGAAGTGAGGCAATAACTCGGTCGTTGTATGTCACGGTAAAATAGCCGGAATCCGTATAGGTCCCGAGCTCTGTTGCCTCTACATCCATGTGTTTTGCAAGATCCATAAAAGCCGAAAGGCAGGCTGGGGGAACCGCCAGAGTCATCCGTTCCTGCGCTTCCGAGAGCAGAATCTCCCAAGGACGTAGACCGTCATATTTGAGCGGAGCCCTTGCGATATCCATGACGCAGCCTCCCGTGTCCTCGGCCATTTCGCCGACCGAGGAGGAAAGTCCTCCTGCTCCGTTGTCAGTAATAGCCGTATAGAGGCCCCGGTCGCGTGCCAGCATGATAAAGTCATACATTTTGCGTTGCGTTATCGGGTCACCTATTTGTACGGCCGTTGCCGGAGATCCCTCATGGAGTTCTTCAGAGGAAAATGTTGCTCCGTGGATTCCGTCTTTCCCGATGCGGCCGCCTACCATGACAATTACGTCTCCGGTATTGGCCTTTTTTTGCCAGCCCGGCTTCCCATTGACCTCTGTCGGGAGAATCCCGACCGTCCCGCAGTAAACGAGAGGCTTTCCGAGATAGCGTTCATCGAAGACAAGCGATCCGTTGACGGTGGGAATGCCGCTTTTGTTTCCGCCGTGCTCAACCCCTTCCCTGACCCCCTCGAGAACGCGGCGGGGATGGAGGAGACGTGGGGGAAGTGGAGCCTGATGGAAGGGGGATGCAAAGCAGAAGACATCTGTATTGCAGACAAGTTCCGCCCCCATGCCGGTCCCCATGGGGTCCCGGTTGACCCCGACGATACCTGTTAGTGCCCCACCGTAAGGATCAAGCGCCGATGGACTGTTATGGGTCTCGACTTTGATGCAGGCATCGTAGCCCTCTGTGAAGGCGATGACCCCTGCATTATCCTTGAAAACGGACTTGCAGTAGTCATTTTCCCCCTTCATCGCCCTGATAGTTTTTGTGGTGTCACGGATGCATGTCTTGTAGAGGTTGTCGACGTTTTCATGGCGGCCATTTTCAGCGTTGAAGTAGTCGATCGACGAAGCAAATATCTTGTGTTTGCAGTGCTCCGACCATGTCTGGGCAAGGATCTCCATTTCTACGTCGGTTGGGTCCATTGGAAGGTTCAGGGACTTCCTGCGTTTCTTTTCCCCTTCTTCACAAAAGGCCTTCCTGATTTTATGCAGTTCCTGGAGGTTGAGGGCCCATGTATTGCTACGGCTCGTCTTTTTGAGGGTGTCGTCATCCATGGTTGAGAGGGGAATGGTGAGTACGGTGTCGCAGGCCTCGCCCGTAACGCTGGCTGCGAGCGGCGGAAAGCCGGGTTCATTGCGCCATTCTTCGGCACTTTTAATGCGAAATCGTTGAATCAAGGTGTTGCAGAGCAGGTCCCTGGCAAGCCGTTCCACTGTTTCACGGCTGAGGGGAACCTCCTTTTTTTGCGTAATACGGTACTGTAGCGCCGTGTAGGCTCTGATAGCCGTTCTGGGGACGGACAGAGCCATTGCGGCAGCCTCTCTTGCCGTACGGGCTTCGTTATCGGTGACACCGGGTCTGAATCCGACTTCAATAATCCAGTCGGGGATCGGAAAAGACGTTGAAAGCTCCCCGCATTCCGCATCCTGAAGGATGGGGTCGTGCAGAATTCCCTCGGAAACAAGCCTGGCACACTGTTCTTTATCGAGTCCGTCCATCGTAAAAACCTTGAAGACCCGTATTTCCCCAACATTTACGCCCAGCGCTTTTTCCATACGCCGTGCGGTTTTCGCTCCCTGCATATCCTGCATTGAGACATGAAGGCCCGTTACGATTCTTTCAAGCATGGTATCCTCACTTTTTCCTGTCACGCACAAATTCTGTCATTTCGTGAAGAAGTTCTTTTTCCTTGCCATGGGGCAAAACGTCAAGGGCCTTTAGGGCTTTTTCAAGAAAGCTGTTGGCATAGGTTCTCGTCTTGTTGTCAAAACCCTTGCGGCGGATTGTTTCTGCGATGACCCGACATTGGTCATCTGGTATGTTTCCACCTCGAAATGCCTCGTCAAAGTCCTCACGATCCTTTTCCGTGAGGCTTTCCCTGTAGTATCGGAGGGGAAGAGTCAGCTTCCCTTCCTTAAGGTCTCCGCCGCTGGGTTTCCCGGTCTCCTCCTCTCTGGCAAAGTCAATGGCATCATCAACCAATTGAAAGGCAATACCAATATTTTCCCCAAACTGTGCCGCGGCTTCGACTATGTTTTCAGGGGCCTTTGCGACAATCGCCCCCATTTTGCACGCTGAGCTTATAAGACAGGCTGTCTTGCCCGTGATGATTGAAAGATAGCGGTCAAGGGATACCAACGGGTCTCGCTGGCTCTCGATTTCAGCTATTTCTCCCGCGCAGGTTTCACTTATGGCTTTTGAAAAGCAGTGGGAAAGTGCAGCATTGTGAAAACGGGTGACAAGAACATTTCCTTCGGCGAGCAGGGCGTCACCGGCAAGAATAACGGCGGTCGGGGAAAACAAGGTGTGGGCGGCTGGTTTTCCGCGCCTGACCGGGGCGTTGTCTATGACATCGTCATGAAGAAGGGTTGCTGCGTGCAGCATTTCGAGGGAGATGCCGAGATCAAAAATATCTTCGTTGTCATAGTTGAGGAGACGTGCTGTGAGAATGGTAAGAAGCGGACGCAGGCGTTTCCCTCCCGCTTCGAAGATATGGCGAACAAGTGGCTGGACGGCGGAAGGGAGCGCCTCAGCGGCACGTCTGAGATGCTCATTGATACGGGGCAGTTCGAGCGAGAGTTTGGCTTTAAGAAGAATGTGTGGCATAGGGAATGCTATATAAGGGTAAGGGTTGAAAGCAGTGTCCCGAGTTTTTTGAGGGCTCCGGGAAAATCTTTTTGATCCGGCGTTCGTGGCCCTATTATGTTTGAGACGCAACGGACTTCCGTGCAGGGGATGCTATGGCGCAAACATGCGTAGGCAACGGCAAACCCCTCCATGTTTTCAAGTTCCGCGTGGTAGCGATCCCAAAGTTCGTTAGCCCTGGCAAAACTTGCGCTGACGCCGGCCACACTAAGAGACGTAACGGGGGTGAAATGTTGTTTCTGTTTTGATGAAGACAAAAAGGCCTCAAGACCCTGGAGAGATACGGAGTCATAAAGAGGACCTCCTGGTGCATTGTCCCAGATTGGCCATTTGAATGCTTGTGCAATCACGGAGTGTCCATCATGTAATCCGTATTCGGGCCAGATTTCCCGTTCAACAAGACAGAAGGATCGCAGAGGATTCTGTTCAAGACTATGTGCTCCGGCGAGTCCTGTCAAAAGGACGTGGTCAGGGGGGGTATTTTCGCGGGCAAGGGTAGTGAGAGCGATTCCCATTGAGAGAGATGCATTGATAGGGCCAACTCCGGTACAGCAGATGAACACCCGGTTGCTCCCAAAGAGACCCTTGGGGGGGGCAAGTGGCTTGGCGTCCGGAATGCTGTCAGGTGACGGTTTGTATTTGTCCGGAAAGAGTGCAAGCAGTTCATCACGGCTTGCACTAACGAGTAATATGTTCATAAGATTCTATGCGAAAAACGCCGTATAGCTAGTGTGAAGGAATGTAAAAAACAGGCTATTTTTTCTGTTAATTGTATGATCCTTTGCTTTTTTATGCCAATCAGATTTATCAATATGCTATTTTTTTCAATAGTATGAGTCCTTAATAGTATGAAAAAAATCTATTATTAGAGAACTTTATAACATTTTATTCTATAAAATGGTACTTTTTTATAGATTATAAAAAATAGAATATCCAAGAAGAAAAACTAATTCATGGAATATTCGATAGACTACATATGTATATTTTGCAATATAGTTTGATTGATAAAAATAATTTTCTATCAAACGGAATGCTTTTCTCTGAAGAGATCCACAGCAGATTAGCCATTTACTCATTTATGATAAAATAATCAAATATGGCAGGGTGTATATTTTCTCAAAAAAGTTATTTTTTTGTATGAAAATATTGTTTGAAAGACATTATATTATTTTTATGTTTATAAAGATAAGTTGAATAGTATCTAATTCGATATTTTTTTGTATAATATGCTAATATATAATTTTAAAATATGATAAATAAAGCGTGGGGAAAGGATTTTTATAATACTTTTTTTGGTTACTTTGATACTGTATAGAGTCGTGGCAGATACTGGTCATGTTGACTTAAGAAGAAATAAATGTCAGTTTTTATTTTTTTATGCTATTAATTAAAAACTCGGTAAGCTATGCTTCATATAAAAGAAAAAGTAACCAGTAAAAATAAACAAGGAAAACTTACGGGGCGGCTTTCCTTATCTGCCTGCTGGCGGATTTTTTGCCGCAAAAAAAATGAACTTTGACTATGAACTTTTTTTTAAGGCCCTTGGTTTGGCCTTTGTTTTGGAAGGCTTTTTTTGGCTGCTTTTTCCTGGTGCCATGCGTCAGGTCATGTACCGCGCATTACAGATGGATAGTTCGGAACTTCAAAAGTCCGGTATCCTTGGTATTTGCCTGGGTCTTGTGGTTATTTGGCTTGCAACGCTCTGATTGAGCTTCCCTCATTGAGACCGAGTACCTGCTCATGCAACACCGTTTCTTTCAATTCTTTCTTCGGGCCTTTTCTCGGGAACGGCGGTGAATGAGTAGAAAATACCGCTTTATCAAACGCAGCGTAAAATCTGGCTTTCCGGGGAGGATATAAGGCGCATCTTACCTGGAATTTCCTTGTCTTTTCTGTTTCAACATACTCCTTGACGGCTGGGCAAGCAGTGGTCGCCTGTGGAGAGATAGTGAGAACGGGGGAAAGAATTGGTTCGCCGAGTAAAATCCCCCACTGTGGGAATGTGAAAGCTAAATGCAAGCTGATGTTCCTCTGGTCAGTCTCGTTGAAGCAGGAATCCGCCTGGGGATACAGGCGCAAGCCTGCTTCCGCTAGGAATCCCCCGACTTCAGGTGGGGGATGTTGTCAAACTGGTTTTTCACCAAGATGGAGGCAGACAATGCCGGAGGTAAGTTTGCTGAAGCCCGTTCTGACAAATCCTGCCTCCTGCATTTCCTTTTCGAGGACAGGGGCTTCAGGAAAGGCACAGATCGTGCGGGAGAGATATTGATACGCCTCCTTATCCTTGGAAAAAAAAGCTCCTATGCCTGGGAGGACACGGTTGAGGTATAAATTGTAGAGGCCACCCCAAATACGCTCCCTGCCTGAACCAAATTCCAAAATGCATGCTCTCCCGCCTGGCCTCAGAACCCGAAGCATTTCACGAAAGGCTTGGTGACGCGGAAGAATGTTGCGGATACCAAATGCTATTGTAATGCAGTCAACGCTGCAATCGGCGAGGGGAAGGGAGAGCGCGTCGGCTGCTACGGGGAGTATCATTTTTTTGTTGTCCCCGCGAAGTTTGGGACGCCCGAGGCGAAGCATGGGAAGGCAAAAATCAAAGGCGAGAACGGTTGTTTGGGGAAATCGATGGCGGATGGCCAGAGATACGTCAAGTGTCCCGGCTGCAAGGTCAAGCACCAGCCCCTTTTCTCCCGGTAGAACGTTTCTTGCCAGTTCTTTGCGCCAGTATTGATCAAGACCTATACTGAGAATGCGATTCAGAAGATCGTAGAATCGGGCAATACCACCGAACATGTGGGCTACGGCAGAACTATGTTCCCTAGGGTTTGTCATTACGAAAATCTCCGGCACCTTGTCTACACGCATTTCCGTGGGCGCGAAACATCCGGTTTTTCTGGTGTATGTTTTTTAGAGACGGCTAGCGTCTCCGACTAGTGCAGTTCCTATCTCCCGAAGAAGGGGGACTCGTCAATGCACATGTGATTAGTGGGCAAAGTCAGTTGTGCGTGGAGTCACTCTTTTGTTCGGTCTCCTCACATTCATGAATTGACTGGCATACAACACGAAAGACTGTGGGGAAGATTTCAGCAAAATTTCCTGGGGAGACCGTACGTGTTTCTATGAATTTCGCGGTCAGTTCCTTGGCAACCTGCAGGGCCTCTTTGTGATCTTTGTCCATCGTGGCTCCAACGTCTAGGGTCTGTGAAAAAGTAGGTCGTTTTTCTGTTCTTTTAAGAGAGAAAAACCCGTCTACGGAGAATGGCGCTGACCCACCGTGGGTGTTGCCTAGACGGGTAAAAGAACGGAAGGGTACCCCCGCCCTTTTTTTTCATTACAAAAACAGGTTAACGGTTTTGTGTCCTACATCGTCTCGAGAATTTTTTTCAGCTCCTCGCGTAAGATGCGCGCTGCTGCTCCCGCTGCAGCTTTATCAATGCGAGCATTGAATGTCGGTTCAAGAGAATCGATACGTTTCTCCAGCCCGTCGATTCTCGCTGTTAAAATGTCGTTTTCACGCTGTGAAGCGGCAAGTCGTTCCTGCAATTCATCTCTTGAACCATTATCATGATCCAGTGCCCTTTGTATCCTCTCCTCGAATTTGTTTGATATTTCGTCAGAAAGCTCGTCGATTTTTTGATGAAGGATCCTGAATTCCCTGGATGTTTTTTCTGTTGCCAAGATGACGGAATTGAGCCGTTCTTCTAGCTCTTCCTTCATAATACCTTGTGAGAGCCCGGCTGTTTTTTCCTCGAGTAGTTTTTGGATGTGCTCAAATGACGGAATTTCAGCACGGGAAGTTCCAGCGAGAGTCTGATCCAGGGCGTCAATTCGTGCATTTAGATTCGTCTGGTTTTGTTGGGTTTTTTCCATGTCCTGAAGAAGTTTCTGCATGCCATTTTCGAGCGCTGTCGTTATTGTCTTTTCAATATGCTGAGAGAGCATTGAATCCTCGGCAAGCAGCTTTTTTTCCGCAAGGCCTGACTGCATATCTGACCGCAGGCTTTCAAGGGCAAGCTGCAGGTCAGAGAGTCCCGTTTCGCAGATTTCAAGCCGTTCATTGAGTGTAGTCTGGAGCTCTGCGAGTTTGACGTCAAATGTAGCAAGGCGGGTTTCCAGTTCTTCTGTTCTCTCGTCTTGATTCGGTCTTTGTTCTTCCGTGCTCCCTGCCGTTTCGGTACGTGCTTCCTGAACCATTTTTTGTGGAGATTCAGATCCTATAGCGGCTGCCGTTTCAAGAAGCGTTTCTGCCGTATCTGCCTTGTTCGCACCTATGCTGTCCGAACGGATTGAATCCGATTCTTCCTCTCCCATTCCCCCTTCAACTCCCACGATGGTTTCTGTTGCGTTTTGCGTTGTCATATCTCCAGCTGCTGAAGGTAGGAGATTCTCTTCTGGCAATGGGCTTTGATTTTCAGAAGGATCTTTTGCCGTCCCAGGGGTTTCTTTTTCTTTATTACTGAGCAGAGTCTCTAAATTCCCCGCGAGAAGAGTGTCATCAGACATCGTGACCGTATCGGTTTTTTGGGTTTCATTTAGTAAAGCAGCCAGATTTTCAGAAAGGGCCGCGTCTTCGGTAGGTAGTTCGGAGACCGTTTCCTCAGTGTCGTTCTGGATGGCGCCGAGAAGAGCGTCGATATCGTCGGTCGAAGGGGTTTTGTCCGCGGGTGCCGGATCTGCATTCTTGGCATCTGTTTGTGCCGTTTCTCCGAGGAGTGCGTCAAGATCGTCTTGAGCGGGCGTTGCGGCGTCGGCCTTTGGTGTCGGAGCAGTGTCGTTCTGCATGGAGCCGAGAAGAGCGTCGAGGTCGTCAGTTGAGGACACTGCTTTTGCGTTCTGCGTTGATGTCTGTCCCAGGGCTTCGGCCTGCATTTCGCCAAGTATTGTGTCAAAATCATTGGCGGGAGCGGCCGCCTCGGCGTCCGGAGAGGCGTTCTGTTGTGATTGAGCAGCGTGTTCGTCGGATATTTCACCGAGAAGAGCATCCAAATCATCGGCGTTCTTGGATTGTGGAGTATTTTCTTGGTTCGTTTCCATCATGCCAAGAAGCGCGTTGATATCTTCGCTACTTGATTCTTTTGCCGTCGTCGGAGCGGTTTCGCCCGGTCCCTTTGCCGTTTCATTATCGAGCGATGAGAGCAGGTCATTTAAGTCGTTATTGACGGATTCCTGTATTTCTTTGTCCGGTGTAGCGGTTTGAGATTGCTCATTTTCATTACTGCTATTCAGGAGGTTGTCTATGGCATTTGGAGGATTTTCCGATGAATTGTCACGGTTTGAAAATTTGAGGCCGCTGAACAGATCATCTGCTTCATCTAGGCTCGACATGTCAAGCTTTTCATGGGGATCGACCGAGCGGGGGGCGGCGGTATCGTCCTGAGTCTGGTCGGGAGCTTGGGCTATCTGGGCCAGCAGTACGTCAAGATCTGACTCTTCCCCGCTCGATGGAGGGTCATTGAGCGTTTTGGCGGAAGTTTGGTCTGGCCTCTGGATGGGAGATTTTTGTGCTGTCTGGGCTTGTTGTTCCGATGGCGTCACTGAAGGGCTGGCTGCAGCGTCTGGGGAAGAAGCCGTTTGCGCGGATGGGGCGGATCCTTTTTCGATCAGTTCAGTAAGGTCTATAATTTCTTCCTGTGCAGTCGTCTCAGCCATGGGACCTCCGCGGCAAATCTCTGTGGGTGGAAACGTGGCAATTTTTTCACCATGCCATTTTGTGCAAGAACGGAGCAAAAAGAAAACAAAAAACGTCTAAAAAATAGCATCGTTGTTAAAAAGATGCAAACCGCAGCACAGTATGTTTCTTTTTTGAAAAAAATTTGGATTTGAAGACCTTTTGCCCCAGTATCCCTGTCGTCACTGTTATACTTTAAAATTTTATATTGCTGGCGCACATCCAGAGCATCATGTTCATTTTTTTGAAATGAGTACAAGGATCAAATTTGCCAGTTGAGTACAGAGATTGGCGGAAGTTCTTTTCGTATCAGCATGATTTGTTTTTTTGTCGTGCTCGTCCTGCATAAAGTGCAGATTTTTAGACTTCTCTAATGTGGTATCCACGAGGTGTAAGAAAAAAGGATCCTGCCATGCGGCTTTGCGTATTCCCGATAATGACGAGAGACAGCATATCGACCTCGGATGTGTCGAAACGAGAAAGGGGAACACAGGAAACGAACTGGTTCTTGCGGTAGGCGTTGCGCACGAGACCTACTGGACAATTGTTAGCCCGAAAGATTTTTGCATACGAGATGGCTTTTTGGAGGTAATGGGGCCTTCCCTTAGAGCGTGGATTATAAAGGACAAGTACAAAATCACCGGCGAGGGCAGCCATGAGCCGTTTCTCAATGGTTTCCCATGGCGTCAGTAGATCGCTCAGACTGACGCAGGCAAAGTCGTGGGTGAGGGGTGCGCCAAGCAGGGAGGCACAGGCAGAGAAAGCGGGAATACCGGGGAGAATAGAAAGGTTGACCTGGGACAGTTTTTTTTCTGCTTCAAGCATTTCAAGGACAAGGCCTGCAAGGGCGTAAATGCCGGGATCTCCCGAGCAGACGATTGCGGCTGACGATCCTGAGGACGCCTCGTCAATGGCGGCCTGGCAGCGCTCCTGTTCCCTGCGCATGCCAGATGCTATGATTTTTTTTCCCTTGAGCAGCTCCGGTGGTAGGAGATCAAGATAGAGGGGGTAGCCAGCGATGCAGGAGACCTGTTGAAGAGCTCTGAGGGCAAGAGGGGGGAGAAATCCTGTGTCGCCCGGCCCAAGACCGACAACGTAGAGTGAATGGGCAGCGGGGAGATCGGAAGAGGTTTTCTCCATAAAGAGTCCTTTTGTTATTGAAGGATGGTGTTATCGGTTTCCTTCGATAGGTAAATTGTTCTTGATTTTTATTAAAAAGTAAAAAGTGGAATCAATTTCGTTATAAAAAATTTACTTATAAAAACGAAAATTTTTGTAAGTTATAATAAACAGGTTATTATAAAAGATTTAATCCTTGCTCATTTAATGTAGATTATAGCAAATGGTTGAAGATAAAATGATGTCATGCTGATATCATGCGACTAGCATTGCTGTTCAATATATGAAGAGAAAGTATAAATTGGCAATGAGATTGTGCCTGTCGTGATGAATCCATGTAGTTTTTCAAGTTTGTGCTAAGACTTTGGAGTGTACAGAAACACAGGAGATCTCAATCGGAATAAAAAGTGAGATTGAAGCAGGTAGGAAGAAAAGGCAAGAAATTTTTCCGCCATTCAAGTTCTTCTTAGGGAGAGGACGTCATGTAAAGGGATGAATCTCATTCGGTTCAGATTGCATGAAGGCGTTTGATCCGCCCACGGCGAGGGTCAATTTTTTGAAGTACGTGATTTTTGAAAGGATAAGAACGGGATCGTCGTGGAAAGAACCAGCGCCAAGCAGAGCCGCAGCCTCTGAAACACTGAACGGGGGAGTGCTGAAACGTTCTCCGGCTTTCTTTGATGGATGGGGTGTTGTTGTGAGCGCAAGATTTTGGCTTGAAAAGGTCAGTAGGGGAAGGTGAAGAATCTCGGCCAACCGGAGAATGCACGGTTCGTTTTTTTTCTCCTCAACGGTTGCCAGAGCACGAAAGGCGTCCCGTGCAATCATATACTCTTTGCAAAGTGAATCGAATGCCTTCCGGAGGAGATTGGGTTCGGTATCCTTACGGCAGCCAACGCCAAGAACGAGATGGGAAATGACAAGTCTTAGTCGTGAAGGTTGCTTTTCGATATGCCTCCAGTGCACTGTTATAACGGGAAGTTGGGAAGTTTTTTCGTCAGGGCAGGAATATCTGGGCAGAAGTCCTCGAGGTATTGGTTGTTGAAGACAGCGGCAGGGATCATAGAGTCCAAGATTTTTTCCTTCGAGTAGGCAGTTTTGAAAGAAGGGAAGGAGGTCCCAATCAAGCACGGTGAGCCCTGCGTTGCGGGCCAGGATATCAATGGACGGCACTGGGGGAGAAAGAAGGTCAGAGGCTGTCGTAATGACGGGCGTTGCGTTAAGGAGTGAGGCAAGATGGCGTGTGAGGGCGTTTGCACCGCCAAGATGACCCGACAGAAGGCTGATGACAAAGGCCCCCTGATTGTCAAGTACCACAAAAGCCGGATCTACTTGCTTATGTATCAAGAGCGGGGCTAGGATCCGTACTGCTATGCCGCAGGCCCCGACGAATATATGCCCACAGTAGTCGGAAAAGGTAGCGGCAAGGCTCTCGGACAGACTGCCAAATGGCCTTGCCGTATTCTGACAAAGTCGTTCAGGTGCATATATGTCTATGGCATATCTAGGAAGGGTATGCCGGGGAATCCATGGGTCAACAGAAAGAAGGTTCTTTATTCTCTGGCAAAGGGCAAGCCCTTTTCCGCTGACTGTCCAAAGGGCGAGGTACTGCTTTGTCAAAAGCAAACCGTCCGTGCTGCGGCAAGGGTGCGCTCAAGATCAGCATCAGAGTGGGCGAACGAGAGCATGCCTGTTTCAAAACTTGAAGGGGCAAGATAGATTCCCTGTGCGCGCATTTGTTTGTAAAAAAGAGTAAATCGGGCCTGATTTGCTTTTTGGGCACTTGCGAAATCTGTAACGGGATCTTCCGTAAAGAAAACTGAAAACATGGATGCAATAGTAGGAATTTGGACCGGCACCTTCTCGGCGAGAATGTCACGGAGTTTGAGGGCAAAATTCGCAGTTCGTTTTTCGAGAAGATCGTAGTCCATACCCCGAAGTTTTCTGACGGTGGCAAGACCTGCCGCCATGGCAAGCGGATTCCCCGAGAGAGTGCCCGCCTGGTAGACGTCCCCTTCGGGAGCCACACGTTTCATATACTGTGCCTTGCCACCAAACGCACCGACAGGCAGGCCTCCGCCGATAATTTTCCCAAAGGTTGTGAGGTCGGGATCAATGCCAAACCGCCCTTGTGCGCCGGAGTAGGATGCGCGAAAGCCTGTTATCACCTCATCAAAGATCAGAAGACTTCCATGTGCGTGGGCAATGTCGTAAAGCCCTTTGAGAAAGCCTTCGCTGGGGAGTACGAGGCCCATATTACAGGCAATGGGTTCTACTATTATTGCCGCAATAGCGTCGCCCTCTTTTTGAAAAAGTTCCTCTACTGTTGCAAGGTCGTTGTAGGGGGCAAGCAACGTGTCTTCGACGACATGAGCGGGAACCCCGGGGGTACCGGGAATTGAGAGGGTGGCAAGGCCTGAGCCAGCCTGTGCAAGAAATGGGTCGGCATGTCCATGATAGCAGCCGATGAATTTAAGGACCTTGTCTCTCTTTGTACACGCCCTCGCAAGACGGAGAGCGCTCATCGTGGCTTCCGTTCCGGAATTTACCATGCGGACCATTTCAATGCTCGGGAATGCGTCGCGTACCTCCGTCGCAAGCTCAATTTCCAGAGGACTTGGTGCACCGAAGCTTGTACCGAGGGCGGTTGTCCGCTGAATTGCTTCTGTCACCTCGGGGTCAGCGTGGCCGAGAATCATGGGGCCCCAGGAGAGAACAAAGTCAATGTAGGCGCGATTATCCACATCGAAAAGATGACTGCCGTATCCCTTGGCAATAAAGGCTGGGGTACTTTGTACGTTACGGCATGCCCGTACGGGGCTGTTGACACCGCCCGGGATGACAGACTGGGCCTGTTTGAAGAGTGTTTCTGAAGTGGTTTGCATAGCAGTAATTAAAAATTGTGCTTTTGTTTTATAGGGTGACTTTGAGTAAGGGATTGAGGCAATACGCACACATTAGCAAAAAATGGGAGCGCAGGAATATGACTTAAAAATACGTCATAGAAACTTTTTTCAATTCCCGCACCGTTTCAAGAACGATGTGTTTACCAAGGGGCGCCATGCTTTTCAGCTTTTCAACAGTTTCCTGCCATTCATCAGGTGTCCTTCCATGGATCATGGTATAGAAGGTGTAGGGCCACTCCGGATCGTTGGAGGGCCTATAATAGACATGTGATATATTTGGGATGGAGGCTGCAATGGCACCGCATTTGGCACGTACATTCTCGTCGACCATCCATGCCACCATGGCGTTATGTACCCAGTCCGTTTTTTGGTGCCTGATCATGGCGCCGAAGCGTCGAATTGCGCCGGCCTTTTTAAGACGGTTCAGAAACTCAATTACCTCCTCCTCACGCATGCCGCACTCCTTTGCTAGATCGGCGTAGGGCGTCAGAGTACGAGGAATGTTCTTCTGCAGACGTCGTAGAAGGGCACGCTCGTTTTGAGAGAGCGAAAGCATGGGGCCTGTCCGTTAGCGCGTGAAGGAACGGGCAAAGATATCCTGAATGGCTACCCGTCCATTATTTTCGAGAAAACGAGTTCCCGTGGCCGTGAAGTGACGCGCAGTGATGACCGGATCAAGTACTTTTTGCCAGTCGTCCTCCGTCCATGTGAACCATGTGTTGTTCGGCTGATCAAAGACAAGCAGGGGTTTGTTGCATATCTTGGCAAATTCTGCCCCCCAGCCTGTTCCGCCTTTCACTGTTTTATCGTCCTGAATGGCACCTACAACCACAACCTGATCCCCGCTCGTGACCTGCCAGCAAATAGACTGCAAGACTTTCCTGAAGAGGGGGGCCTTGGTGTACTCACGGTTCAGAAGTTTTGACACATAACTGAGACTGACATCCTTGCCAGCAAGTTCTTCGCTTGTGAGGACCCGGACGCCGCGACTTCTTTCAATCTGATGGCCGTCAAAACTGTAGTTGACTTCTTCTATGCCCCAGCTTTCGGCAAGAGAACCAAAAAACTGTTCTGTTCCGGCCGCACCACCGCTGTAAAGAATGCATTGGTTTGAAATAAGCATAGTTTGTCCTCTCGATATCTTTCACATGTCAAATAACATGGGTTTCCAGGCTATAGTACCAATTTTTTGTGTGGAGAACCTTTAGATACATCACTGGTAGTTCATTGTTATATTGAAAAAAGTAGATTGCTCATTTTTAAATAACTTTTTTGTTAGAAAAAATATGCTATTGCATTTATGTAACACAGAATTTTTAGAGGTGTTTTACTTAAAAAACGATGTTGCTTCGTGGAAACAGTTTTTTCATCGCGTGGAAGTTAGAAAAAGAGCCAGGTCAGAAGAGCAAAAATCGGAAGAAGGATGCAGACAGACCATAGCATATATCCGAAGAAGCTCGGCATAGGAACACCTTGTTCTTCTGCGATAGATCGGACCATGAAGTTCGGTGCGTTGCCAATATAGGTGTTCGCTCCCATGAACACCGCGCCGGCAGATATGGCAGCGAGGGTGTTCGCCCACTCGTTCATAAGATGTGAAGGGTCGCCACCGGCTGTGTTGAAGAATACAAGATACGTAGGTGCATTGTCGAGAAAACTCGAAAGAGCGCCCGTAAGCCAAAAATACATGGCATTGACCGGCTGACCATTCTCCGTCACAAGATTAATGACGGAGGCCAGCGCTCCTTCAGTTCCCGCACGGAGAATGGCGATTGCAGGGATCATGCTGAGGAAAATGCCAAAAAAGAGTTTGGCTACTTCGAGAATGGGCCCCCAGGAAAAATCGTTCAGGGCGCGGCTGTGTGGGTCCGTAAATTTCCATGAAAGACCCGCGATAGCGAGAAGAGCAAGGTCTCGGAAGATGTTTTGGCGCGCAAGTTCTATACCCTGTATGGAAATGGCGGTGCCGAGATCATACATGCCCGAAAGAAGAACCGCAGCGACGATGAGGGCGAGGAAAAAAAGGTTGATAGAACCGTCAAGACCAAGTTTTTCCTGATTTTCAACCTCTTCAGGAACTGGCCTCCCCTCTCGCGAGTAGAGAATGGAGTCGAGCAGGAAAAAGAGGAGGAGCAAAATAAGTGCAGTCACCAAGGTTTTTGTAAAGAGGTGCGTTGTGGTCCAAAAGAAGCTGACCCCCTTAAGAAAGCCGAGAAATAGCGGAGGATCCCCGAGTGGGGTCAGCGAACCCCCGATGTTGGCTACAAGAAAAATGAAAAAAACGACCGAATGGACGCGGTAGCGTCTGTGGGCGTTAGCGCGAAGAAGCGGGCGGATAAGGAGCATAGCTGCCCCAGTCGTTCCCATCCAGCTCGCGAGAACAGTACCGACAGCAAGAATTCCCGTATTGACCACCGGTGTTCCCACCATTGAGCCTTTTAGTCGGACCCCACCTGCAACGGTAAAGAGTGAGAAAAGAAGGATAATGAAGGGCATATAATCGGTGAGTATGGCATGGAGAAATTCATGCAGGGCCACACTGAATCCGAAGTAAACGGCACAGGGAACAAGAAAGGCAAGGGCCCAGAAAACGGCAACTTTCCCAAAATGGCGTTCCCAAAAGTGGGGAACGGCTAACGGGGCGATGGCGATGGACAAAAGCATGCAGACAAATGGAATGATCCAGAAGATGGAGATTGACTGGGGAAGAGTCGCATGCCCGTCCGACGCGAGGGAAAGAGCCGGAACGAGAAGAAGCGTCAAAAGCATGAGCGTGACGCGCAGTGCTGTTGATTTTTTCTTCATAAATGTCTCCCGTAACCTGTGGGGTATGTAGGATGTTTCAAAAAAGTTGTGTAACGCCAGATGAAGGTCTGGACCCGAAGGAATTATCCTTTCCGGCGAGAACTCAATGTCAATTATTATGGACTTTTTTGATTGAAGTTTTTTACTCGTGAAGAAATAAAAAAGTATGTAGAATATCGCAATATTACAGACGGCTCTTAAATATAGCACAGACCTGTACATGAATAAATATGTTGAGTAGAGTCCATGGAAATATAAGTGACTTTTTCAATGAGTAAGATAGCGTATCTGATTTTTTTAATGAGAAGGTAATTTTTTTGTTTCAAAAGAGAGTCAGATTGTTTTATGAGATGCTGTAACATCACCTGGGGCCGACAGCCTTTTCTTTTTTCTTTTTTCTTAACATTGTTAAGGAACTGTTCGCTGAATATAACGTACGCTGGGGAAATGTTTTGCTTGTTCAGGAAATTCTGTCAGGCTGTTTTTTTGGCAATATAACGCTGGGGTAGAAAAATTATTTTGATGGCATTAAATGTTTCTGTTTTTGTGGTAATATATATTTAATATATGATCGTTCTTGTCTAAATTATAAAATGCGCAATAACTGATAAAGTAGGTACAATTTATATGAAAATTGTATAAAAATTGATGCTGTCCTCTATTGTTTGTGATGTAAACAATATCTAATTATTGCACTACGGGATATGTAATTTTTTCATGCCCGCTGACAACGATCAGGATATTGCAAAAAAGGTGTACATCATTTCAGATAGGTTTAAGAAAGGTAAAATATCAGGTTGTAATGATCAGAAAGGGGGTTAATAAAAATTTTTTTATCTGCTCAGAACTCTACATCCTATGGCGTAATGGAAGAGCATCCCCGTGCAGAAACGAGGATGGTAGCATGATATATACATATTTTGTCGATTTTCTGATTGATGTAAAAGCTGATTTTATCATTGAACGGGATATAGTTTAAGGTATGGTGTCAGAGGTCTGGAGATGTCTTCTTTGAAACAAAAAAATTTTGTCTTCACAAGTTTGTTCAGATGTCCTATCTCTAAGTAGTAAAGATTCATTCTTATTGGTTAATAAAGTATTTTGCTGCCCTATGAAAATTCGCCAGCTTGATAATGTTAAATTTGTAGACATTGCAGAAGATGTAATAAATAAATTTATCAACAAGATTTTGATGAGTGCTTATGGATACGCTTGCTAAAGGGCGTGTATTATAAACTTACTATGTATAATAGTTGTATTGCTCTAGTAAGGCTGTTGCTTTTTTTAAATGAAGGTTTTTAGATGCAATAAGTCAAAAAAATATTCTTTTGATTGCTTTTGAAGAGCAGCTTCGATATAGAAGGAATATCCGTTTTCGTTTATCGATTTTGCCGTTCCCAAAAGCTCTTTATAGCCTAGATTTGCCGAATATACAACGGGATATGGTCTATCCGTGCAAAAAGCCTGTTGGTCGCAAACTAGGGGCGAAGACACCCTGGGCTCGTCGCGAGGGGGGGATGATCCAGATCTAAAAAATGCTTCTTTGAGAGGGATGGAACGGATGTCCATAACCCTGCGAAGACGAAGCAGTTTTTATGGCCGAGGACAGGTTTTTGTTAAGATCTGGGGCTTCTTGCTAATAGCCTGCGAAAATGTAGTCTCTGCTGGCATGTATTGTAGGGGCTGGCTTCGAACTTGTTCCCTGTATATATTTTTTCAGAATGTTGTTAAAACGGAGCCTAAATGATAGCCTAGGTCCTTTGAGATCCGTAAGCAATATTGAGGAGGGGATACTGGCATGACGCAGAAAGGCGTGGAAGATCATTCCGTCGGAAAGCAACGGACCGAAAGACGTCAGGATCGCATGAGATCGGTTCTCGTCAAACGTCAGCCCGATTTAACTCTTGTTCTTGCTAATATACATGATCCGCATAATGTGTCGGCAATCTATCGTTCAGCTGATGCCTTTGGTTTAGAGAAAGTGCACTTGTACTATACCGATACACCATTTCCCTCACTAAGCAAAAAGACTTCTGCTTCAGCCCGCAAATGGGTTGATAGTGAGCGTCATAATACGCCTCAGGATCTTTTTGCCTCTCTTGCCGGTTATCAGATCCTCGCAACGAGTTGTTCTCCTCTTTCCCAACCTCTCAGAAGCTGGGATATGTGTCGCCCGACGGCAATAATTATGGGGAACGAGCACAGCGGTGTTCCCGCCGAGCTCTTGGCCCGGGTTCAGGGGGAACTCTATATCCCCATGTACGGTATGATTCAGAGCTTTAACGTCTCAGTCGCCGCTGCGCTCATTCTGTCAGAAGCTGCGCGTCAGCGTGAGGATGCCGGTCTTTTTGCCCGGCCGCGCTACTCTGAGGAGGAGCTTGCCCGGAGGCTCGGTGAATGGCTTGAAAAATAGCAATCAGCCATTACTGCTTTTCGCTGTTTTTTTGCCTGCAGACGCACCATGCTGTGTCAAACGCATGGCATTCCTTTTTTGCCCATCGTCGCAAGAGAGTCGTTATAGCCGCGGACATCTGTGTGACGCGTATGGAGCCTTCCGGGTCTTCGCGTATTGAAGCCGTCGGGCTGCTCTTTTTTCTTGTTCTTTCGTCGGGTGAGAGCACATCGCATTTGTCGGAGATCCTTAATCAAGCCCTGATCGTTCTGCTCGGCCTTTGCGTGCCGTACCAGCGCAGGCGTGTATGTTGAATCATGTCTGACAATCGCGTGACGGCCATCGAAAGTGCCGAAGAATACTGATTCACCTCTTCTAAGCAAAAGATTTGCTGCTTACGCAATCTTCTTGCCCTGATCCCGACTGTCTGAATATCTTTTGCAGATGCGATGATCCCTGCAGGGCACACATTCGAAGGGAGCACACCCTGCTGACCCTTTGACCCGTGCGTCAAAAATTCATTCCTGCAAAGAATCCTTTTGCGTGTTTTTCCACTTTTTCACGGGTTTGCTTTGGGATAACCTATAGCCCGAAAGTCTAAAATTGAAATTGACATTTAAATTGTTTTTTAGTAAAGCTATCGAAATACGCATCTGGCATGTCGGTTTTTTTCTCCTGTTTCGACGCGCAGAGAAACCTCTGTCACATCTCCTTTTTCCGGCAAGAAGATGCGTTTTTTTGTTTGAACAAGTACAAACAAGGCATCCCCTTTTATGATTCCCTCTCAAATCTGTTCCGCTCTGAAAACCCTCATTGCCATACATCAACCAGTTTTTCTCTGGGGCCCCCCGGGGGTCGGTAAAAGCCAGCTTGTTAGTCAAACTGCCGATGCTCTCTCCCTCGAACTTGTCGATATCAGAGCCATTTTACTAGATCCCGTCGATTTGCGCGGCCTCCCCCGGATTTCAGAGGATGGTCGTGCCCTCTGGTGCCCGCCGGCATTTCTTCCCCGGTCTGACTCTGCCCGATCTGGATTGCTTTTTCTCGATGAATTGAATGCTGCGCCTCCCCTTGTACAGGCGGCCTGTTATCAGCTTATTCTTGACAGGAGAATCGGCGAATATCGTCTTCCCGACGGGTGGACCGTCATTGCTGCCGGTAACCGCGAACGTGACAGAGCTGTCACCCACCATATGCCCACAGCCCTTGCCAACCGTCTTGTGCACATAGACTGCGAGGCGGACCTTACTGACTGGATTGACTGGGCACACCGTGCTTCTGTCAGAAAGGAACTCATCGCTTTTTTGCGATACCGCCCGAAACTTCTTCACGATTTTGATCCCGCTTCCAAGGCAAAAGCCTTTGCATCTCCCCGCTCGTGGGAATTTGTATCCCGTATTCTTGATGCCTGTCCGGAGGAGGACGTCCTTGACGAGCTCCTTCAGGGGGCTGTAGGCCCCGGGGCTGCTGCAGAATTCCTGGGTTTTCTTGCGATTTGGAAGGATCTACCGGCTATTGAGGATATCGTTGCAAGGCCTGAGGAAAGTCCCGTTCCCGTGGATCCGGCGACCCTCCATGCCCTTTGTGAAGCTCTGGCTTTTGCCGTGACAAAGGAGAATTTTCCCGAGATAGCCCGTTATGCCCTGCGACTGCCGGCTGAATTTGCGGTGCTTTTGATGCGCGACGCCGCCGTGCGGGATGCATCTATAGTCGAACATCCTGCGTTCGTCAGATGGGCCGAGGAAAATGCTCATGTCCTCATGTAGGACAGAACAAAAAGGGGGGGGAGAAGGTCTTAGGGATGCTTCTTTTGCTATGTCCAGAGCCCGTACAGATCTTGTTTGTGAACACCCATTCTTTGGGACAATGGTTCTGCGCCTCAGCTTTGTCGAAGATCCTGACTGCCGCGATCTTTGGTGCGACGGAAAGAATCTTGCCTACAATCCTCACTGGGTCCTTGCACAAAACCGTGAAACCCTCAAAGCGGCACAGGCTCATGAAATGCTCCACCTTGCTCTTGGGCATCATGTGCGACGGCATGGGCGTGACGCCAGACTATGGAACAGGGCCTGCGATTTTGCCGTGAATCTTCTTTTGCGAGAAGCGGGTTTTTCAATACCCGGGAGTTTTGAATTCGATGACCGCTACAAGGATATGGATGCTGACGCCATCTTTCTACTCCTTTCCTCCCTCCTGGATGAGGTTCCAAATGGTGGTGCCAAGAACGCGTCGAAGGAAGAGAGAACGAAAAATGTCTCCGGCGGAGGTGCAGATCTCGGAGGTGGTCAGGGCGGCCGTTCAAAGGAGGACGGGCCACTCCGTGCCGCGGAGGGAAAAAGCGGTGGCATTGGAAGGCAGGCGCGGGGTCATTCCGGACAGGAAGGAGAAGAGCAGGCAGAGTCTCTCGGGGATGCATTTATCGGGGAAGTCCGGGATCATCCGTCCCTTTCTGAAAACATTGATGAACGGCAGGGGCGCCGTTTTGCGGAGCGAGAGGCCAAAGTATCCCTTATGATGGCCATGCAGCGTGCCCTGCATCAGGGGGATATGCCGGGCTGCTTCACAAGACTCCTCAAGAAGACCGTGCATCCGGGTCTTGACTGGAAGGCCCGCTTGCAGCGTTTTCTTGAAATGTGCGTCGATAATGACAGTACATGGACTCATCCAAACCGGCGTTATTTATATCAGAATATTTATCTGCCGTCCCGCAGTGAACCCAACATTCCCCCCTTCTGTGTTGCAATAGATTGTTCAGGCTCTGTTGACGAAGAAAAACTTGCGCTGTTCTGCGCTGAACTGTCATCAGTGTTAGAAACCTATGATTCAAAGGTTACCGTCATTTTTCACGATTCCGAGGTTCAGGATCACCGAACTTTTGTGCGTTCGGATCTCCCCCTCTGTCTGTCGCCTAAAGGCGGTGGGGGTACTGATTACAGGCCCGTTTGTGAGTGGATTGAACATGAGGCGCTCAGACCCGTGTGTCTTCTGTGGTTTACTGACCTCGAATGCTCTTCTTTTCCCGGCGAGCCTGAGTATCCTGTCCTTTGGATTTCCTCCGGCAGAAACGAGCAGGCTCCGCCCTTTGGAGAGTGGGTCGTCATGAACACAGCCTAGATGGTCTTCCGGAGTATTGTTGAAACATTTTTATAGAAGTTTTTGGAATGTTTTTTGTGCCTCTTTTACAATACGGTATTCTTTTATGAAAATTTTTGTTTATAGCACACTGTATTGTAAATGATCAAATAGTATTTTGGTTCACGATATTATATTATAGCTATTTTTTATATGTATCTTGTATAAAATAAAAAATATGTAATAAATTTTTATCTTAAATTGTGCTATTGTGTATCTATATTAATTTTTATTATTTAAAAAATAGTATTGTTAAATAAATTGTTTTAATAGATCTATTTTAATTGTTAAGAAGAGTATTGATATAACTTTTTTCGTATAAATAGAGGTTATATATGCAGATTCAATGGAAAATTACAAAAAAACGTGGCTATGCACGCCCCCTGCTATCGTTTACAATACGCCTTGAAGACCATGAAAAAGCCCTTTGTCTTCCGACACTGCGTATCCCCTCAACTATTTGTGAGCCGCTTGATTCTTGGCAGGAACATTGCTGGCCCGGACAGTTTGAGCGGGCCAATCCCCCTCAGATAGGTTCTCCGTATGATATCGATATTCCCTCCCATCAAGGACGTTACGGTGAACAGAGTTTTCGTTTGCCATGGAGGGAGGATAATCAGTATCCGGAAATAGAGGAAAGCTTTGCCCTTGTGCGGGAAGCTTTTGAAGCTGAAGTGTCAAGGGCCTATGCTAGCCAGCCCATGAATGAAGAAGGTGAGCTTTCCTCCTCCCAGGCGATTCAAAAGCACATTGCCCCTGCAGTTGTTGGCGAGCGTCTCCTTCGGTGTGCCAGGAAGATGTCTCAGGCGTCGTGAGCGCTTCCTTTCGACGTCCCCTTTCATGAAGATCAGCAGGTCTGATAAAAGTTATCTGGAATTTCCCTGACTTTTTGCCTTTTCTGTTCCAAAAAAATTTTTTTCGATTGGGCGCCTGTTTCACTGCCAGGAATCCCCCGACGTTAGGCGGGGAAGGATGTCACGTTTCAGACGGTGTGGAATGCCTGTTGCTATGCTTGTCCCCCCCCATCAGGGGGGGCTTTTTTATGGGGGCCACAGCCATGCTCTCCTCATCTCGCTCGGAAGAACGAAGAGCGGGGCAGGTGCGTTCGATATAAGCCGTATTGAAGGGCGTGGTATTTTTCTATACTGTCTCGTATTCATGACGATTACACAGCGAGTTTAATCAAGATGGTACGAGGAAATACTATGGATTCTTCAATTCATATTGAGCACGCGAGACACCATAATCTGCGGGATCTGTCGCTTGATATTCCGCGAGATGAACTTGTCGTTGTATGCGGTCCCTCCGGCTCGGGAAAATCCACACTGGCCTTTGATATTGTGTATGCTGAAGGTCAGAGACGGTATATGGAATCTCTTTCCGCTTACGCACGTCAGTTTCTTCCAAAGATGAATAAGCCCGATGTGGAAAAGATCGAGGGCCTTTCCCCGGCCATTTCTCTTGAACAGCAGGGCGGAGCTCATAATCCCCGTTCAACGGTCGGAACGGTAACAGAGATCTATGATTTTTTACGGGTTTTTTTTGCTCGGCTCGGCCAGTATTACTGCCCTGAATGTGGTAGGCCTATAGCGAGCATGTCCGTAGATGAAATAATCGTGCATATCCTGGAAAAACCCTTTGGCACCAAGTTCATGATTATTGCCCCCATTGTCGAGATGCAGAAGGGGACACAGCAGGACCGGCTGAAAAAGCTCAGGGCCGAAGGCTTTGTTAGGGTCCGTGTGGACGGAAGTGTTTTGCCGATAGAGGAAGTGCCTCCTCTGGATAAGAATAAAAAACACTCTCTCGATCTTGTTGTTGACAGACTGGTTGTCAAGGAAGGGATGCGGACGCGCCTTGCCGACGCTCTCGAACTGGCACTGCGGTACGGAGAGGGCCGGGTTATTTTTCACGATGTCGCAGAAGGGAAGGACACCTTCTTCTCCACGGCCCAGGCCTGCCCCTTTTGTCATATCTCTATGCCCAATGCATCCCCCCAGCTCTTTTCGTTTAATGGCCCCCAGGGTGCCTGTCCCCGATGTGTCGGCCTAGGGACGGTCGATTATTTTGAACCTCTCCTCATAGCTCCAAATCGAGGCCTTTCCCTGATCCAGGGCGCACTTTTGCCGTGGACGGCAAAAAAACTGATTGAACGCTACGGCAAGCCTCTAGCGGCCCTTGGAACACGTTTTGGCTTTACCCTTGAAACTCCCCTTGATACCTATTCCGATGAGGCTCTTTCCGCCCTGTTTTTCGGAGAGGACGAGTCAGGCGGCATTAAGGAGCGCTCCCTGGGGCTCAGGCGTAATTGGATGGGGGGCAATATCGCCCTCGGTGCACAAGGGGATTATCAGAGTCATCATTTCACCGATGCACAAAAGGCCCAGGAAGCCATTCAGGTGAGTTCCGAACGTTGGCCAGGCGTGGTGCCCCTTCTTGAAAAGGGCATGCAGTACGGCGACGCATGGAGGGAGGAACTCGGTCGTTTCCGGAATGCCATGCAGTGTCCTGACTGTCATGGGCAGCGTCTCAGGAAGGAAGCTCTTTCGCTCAAAATCGACGGATGCACCATCGCTGAGTTTTGTGATCTCTCTATTTCAAAGGAGCTTGAATGGCTTGACGAACGTCGATTCACAGGCCGCAGAGAGACTATTTTTGCGCCGCTCAAAAAAGAACTTTCCGCAAGACTGCGATTTTTGCAGGAGGTGGGACTTCATTATCTGACTCTTTCCCGTTCTATGATGACCCTGTCAGGGGGAGAGGCCCAGCGTATTCGTCTGGCTTCCCAGCTTGGCTCGGGACTAGTCGGTGTGACCTACGTGCTTGATGAACCTTCCGTCGGTCTCCATCCGAGTGATAACGCCCGCCTTCTTGCCACGCTTCGGTCCTTAAAGGATCGGGGTAACACCGTTCTTGTTGTGGAACATGATGCCTCAACCATTTGTGCCGCGGATACGGTGATTGAGATGGGGCCCGGGTCCGGTGAGCATGGGGGGGAGGTTCTTTATACGGGCAGTGTTGACAGGCTTCTTTCGGAAGAACAGACCCTCACTGCAAGGCATCTGCGCGGGGAGGAGGCCGTTCCTTTGCCTGATGTTCGCAGGTCACCCCAGGGATTTCTGCTCCTCAAGCACGTCACCACGAACAATCTCAAGGGGATTGACTGCCGTATTCCCGTCCAGGTGCTGACGTGTGTGACGGGTGTTTCCGGATCGGGAAAGAGTTCCCTCGTTGTTGAAACCCTGTATAAACATGTGGCACTTGCGCTTGGTCAACGTGTCGAGCAGCCTGGCTCGATAGACGGGCTTGTTTATGAGGGCTGCACTCCTTTCGAGAGGATCATTGCCATCGACCAGAGTCCCATTGGTCGTACGCCGAGATCGAATCCCGCCACCTACACGAAAATTTTCGACGAGATCCGTACTATTTTTGCCGCAACCGTTGATGCGAAGAAGCGCGGCTACACGGCGGGTCGTTTCAGCTTTAACGTGCCAGGAGGACGCTGTGAAACCTGCCGCGGAGAGGGACAGGTGCGGGTTGAAATGCATTTTTTGCCGGATATCTTTGTTAACTGCGACGTGTGCGGGGGCGTGCGTTACAACCATGAAACGCTAGAAGTGCGGTATAAGGGCCTAAATATAGCCGAAGTCCTTAATTTAACCGTTGAACAGGCACGCGTCTTTTTCTCCAATTACCCTTCACTTGAGCGCCGTCTGGCTGTTCTTGAGGATGTGGGACTTGGGTATGTGCGTCTTGGGCAACCCGCAACCACACTCTCGGGAGGAGAGGCCCAGCGGATTAAGATTTCCAAGGAACTCGGAAAGCACACCCTTCCGAATACTCTCTATATACTTGATGAACCAACGACAGGCCTGCATATGCATGAGGTCGGAAAATTGATTCGCGTGCTTCACGCCTTGGTGGAGAAAGGGGCAAGCGTTGTCGTCATTGAGCACAATACCGACATGATTCTGGCGGCAGATTATGTCCTTGACCTGGGACCGGAGGGTGGGGAACACGGAGGATTCATCGTGTCTGAGGGCACGCCCGAATTTCTTGTGGCCGATCCTCATTCGGTGACCGGTTCGTATTTGATGGCTGAACGTGTTGAACGCAAGAAACGTGCTAAAAAACGTTCTCCGGGCACGCCGTAGCCGTTTTGCACGACGGATGGGTTATTTTCGGCCTGCCTCTTTTGTGGTAGGCTTTGGATACCCTTTATGCCTTTGCGCCTTCAACGGATGTTTTTTTGCAGAACACGCGTAAGATGTGAGGACTGCTTCTCCTGCTTACGTTTTTCTGCGTGAACATCCCAAAATACGTATTTTTGGCAATGTGCCTGCAGTGTCTTTGTCTACCGTTACTCTTTACCGAAGAGGGAGTCTACATGCCTCAACTTATTTATGGCGTATGGGATGGTGTCCCCTACGACAATCGAGCTGGTTCCACGCCGTCAACGCCTCCTGGAGTGGATATAGAAGCCTTGGCGAATTTTGACGAAGGAAATCCTATTTCCGTGCTTATGAGCGAACGTGGATTCCTTGTCTTTGATGCGTCCGTTCCGCTTCTTTGGGCCATGCACAAACACTTTATGAAGGTTGCCTCTGAATCATGCGGAAAATGTTCCCCATGCAGAACAGGGGCCGCGCTGCTTTGCAATGCCTTGAATAAAGCTATGAACAAGGCGGATTTTTCTGACTGGGATACGCTTTCCGAGGTGGCTACGCAGATGAGAGAGACATCTCTCTGTGGCGTGGGAAAAACCGGACCGATTCCCCTTCTCGGCGCCCTTTCTTATTTCCGGGATCAACTGCAGGCAACGCCGTCCGACTTGAAACACGGATTCTACAGTGCCATGACAAGCCCGTGTATTGAAGCCTGCCCGGGGCTTGTCAATATTCCTCGTTATATAGACTACATCAAAGACGGGCACGTTGATCTTTCGGCCAACGTGGTCTTACAGCACTATCCGCTTGTGGGGAGTTGCGGGCGTGTTTGCGTCAGAAGCTGCGAAAAGGCCTGTAAGCGGGGGCATGTTGATGCTCCTGTCTCCATTCGAAATCTCAAGCGTTTTGCTGCGGACAAGGCCCTGGCGAGCGGTATGCTCACTCCCATTAACGCGACGACAGTTCACGAGGAACGAGTGGCAGTGGTCGGGGCAGGCCCAGTTGGTATTGCCTGCGCGTATCACCTCCTTCGCCGCGGCTATCCGGTGGATATCTTTGAGGCGAAATCGGACGCCGGCGGGATGATCCGCTACGGAATACCTATCTATCGGCTGCCGAAGGAAACCTTAAACGATGAGATCTCCATTGTGACTGCCATGGGGGCCAAGATCGCCTACGGGCAGAAGCTTGGCAAAGATTTCCACGTCGATGATCTCTTCAAAAATGGCTACCAGGCCGTGTTCATTGCCTGCGGTTGTCCCGAAGGCACGTATCTCGGTATGCCGGGTGAAGATACTTCTCTGGCCGGTTACGAGAACGGGATTGAATTCCTTGAGCGCGTTTATGAAGGCGTTCAGCACGGGACTCCGCCGAAGCTTGAGGGTGACGTAGTGGTCGTCGGAGGCGGCAACGTTGCCATGGACTGCTGTCGTGCCGCGAAGCGCGTTGCGACGGGAGCCGTGCACATAATCTACCGGCGTACAGAAGCCGATGCACCGGCTGATCCCGAGGAGATCGAAGCGGCTCGCGCTGAAGGGGTACAGTTCCATTTTCTATGTGGACAAAAATCCCTTGAGGTCTCAAATGGCTCTATTACGGGACTGAGGGTGCAGGATATGGAGAGGACAGAGCCGGACGCGAGCGGAAGACGCGGTGTCAAACCAAAGGAAGGGTCGGATTACGTCCTCCCCTGTTCCCATGTGATAGCCGCCATTGGGCAGAAAACAAGTGCCTCCATGCTCACGGAGGAAGACGGTATTGCCCGAGACAGGAAAAATTGCATTATGGTCAACTCGGCGCAGGAAACGAACCGTCCGGGGGTCTTTGCGGCCGGCGACTGTACAGTTGGTCCCAGGGCTTCCGGGCCGACAACCATGATCATGGGGATGGGACAGGCATATTTTGCAGCGCGGTCTATAGACCGGTACCTGCGAAAGGGCCGTGTCTCCTTTGACTCCCGTTGGAGGATGTCAGAATTAATCACCAACGCCCATCTTATGCGTGATGATGAGGATGTGCCGTCGAAGATCCCTGCAGAACGCTGTCAGGTTCGTGAATTGCCGGCGGAGGAGCGTGCCGGAACTTTTGAGGAAGTGGAGCAGACGATGACGCAAGAGGAGGCGTGGCTCGAGGCCGCCCGTTGTATGCGCTGCTACAGAATTTATTCCGTGGTCACGGCACAGCATGTCCCTGGCGGGGAATAGGTGGAAATCATCATGAAAGCATATATCAATAATCGTGAATACGAATTTGAGGCTAACGAAAGCATCCTCGACGTGGCGAGACGCAACGGCATTTTTATTCCTTCCCTGTGCCGTTTTGAGCCCCTGCACCACAAGCCGGCCACCTGCAGGGTCTGTCTTGTACAGGTAACAGATGAGCACGGCACACGCATGGTGACATCCTGTGATACGCCCATGAAAGAGGGTATGCGTGTTGATACCTTTTCTAAAAAGGTCCGTGACATGCAGCGTACACAGGTCGAGATGATCCTGGCCGATCACAATCAGGACTGTGCCTCCTGCGCCCGGCACGGCGACTGTGAGTTGCAGGACCTGAGCGAGGCCGTTGGGCTTCGCCGCAACCGTTTTGCCAGCATTCTCCAAAAGCCGGCGGCGGGCAGACTCTATGACGACTCTGCTCATGCCATGGTCCGGGATATGACAAAGTGCATACGGTGCCTGCGTTGCGTTGAGGTTTGTCGTACAGTCCAGGGCGTGTCTGCGTTGACGGTTGATGGAAAAGGGCTGGGGTCTTTCATCGGCGTTGGCATGGCTCCGGATCATTGCTCCTCTGCCTGTATTCAATGTGGACAGTGTACCCTTGTCTGTCCCACGGGAGCTCTGGCCGAACGGGACCAGAATGATGTTGTTCTCGATTACCTGGCTTCTCCGGATGTAACGACTGTCTTCAGCTTTGCTCCTTCGGTGCGAGTCCTTATGGGGGATGAGTTCGGCATGGCGCCTGGCAGCAATGTAGAAGGTAAAATCGTTGCGGCAATGCGCGCTATAGGAGCCGATATTGTTATTGATACGGATTTCGGTGCGGACGTGACGATTATGGAGGAGGGGACCGAGCTGCTTGGACGGGTGACCAATGGGGGCGTGCTGCCCATGTTTACCTCGTGCTGCCCTGGCTGGATCAATTATGCTGAAAAGCACATTCCCGAAATTTTGCCGCACCTGTCCACTACCCGTTCCCCTCAGGGAATCCAGGGAGCTCTTTCTAAAAGTTATCTGCCGAAAAAGATGGGGATAGATCCGAAACGGCTTAAGACCATTTCCGTCATGCCGTGTATCGCGAAAAAGGATGAGGCTGCCCGGCCGCAACTGGCCCGTGACGGTGTCCCCGATACGGATGTGGTCCTCTCCGTACGCGAGTTTTCACGTCTTTTGCGTCGTATGGGCGTTGATTTTTCCTCAATTGCTCCAGAACCGTTTGACAATCCCTTTATGAGTGCCTCCACGGGTGCGGCCGTCATTTTCGGGACCACGGGCGGCGTCATGGAGGCGGCCGTTCGTACTGTCTACGCCATTTTAAATGGAGAGGAGCTTTCCGGTATTGAGGCAACTCCTTTGCGTGGTCTTGAAGGCGTGCGCGAGGCGGAACTGGATCTGGGGCCGAAGGTGGGCAAGGTCAAGGTTGCCATCTGTCATGGTCTGCGTAACGCCAGAATTCTGGCCGAACAGGCGTTGCGCGGTGAAAGCCCCTATACCTTTATTGAGGTGATGGCCTGTCCCGGCGGCTGTATAGACGGGGGCGGAACAACCCGCGTGAAGCAGAAGTATCATTTTGGGAAGGAGCGCCGTAATCAGTCTCTCTATGCCATTGATCGTTCAATGCCACTCAGACAGTCGCACAACAATCCTCAGGTGAAGCTGTTGTACAGCGATTACCTCGAGGCACCCAATTCGGAAAAGGCACATCATCTGCTGCATACGGCCTACAAGAACAGAAAGGATGTTCCAAGCCAGAGCATCGATGAAAATAGACGAAAGCTGACCCTGACAGAGTAGGGAATGGACACGGCAGATCCTGCACGGCGGGATCCCTATGGGCAATATAGACTGTCTCTCCGGGGTATCACGTTTCAGCTGCCGTACCGTTCCGTGTCATGATGAACAAGAAAACCTCCCTGACGGGAGGTTTTCTTTGATTTCTGAGGGAGTGCTTCCCGTTTTAGCAGAGCTCAACGGCAGCCGTTTTCCTTTGAAGGGCTTTTCTTTCCGCAACTGCAGCCGCAACCGCAGCTACAACCCCCTCCCTTAAGATTGTTGTAGATGCGATACCCAAAAAAAGCAAATGCAGCAGCCACAATACAAATAACGAGAATAGTATCGAAGTTCATCAGTTCTCCAGTATTGTATCCTGGTCTGTACTCCCAGGAAAATACTGCCTCCGTTATTGGTTATGTTATAGTTGTCCTCCAAATTTTATATTCGTAAAAAATATCTATGCTATAAAATTGGGAGATAAGAGAAAAATGTCGCCTCAAAGTGTATCAATGTTAGTCGGAGTGTCCATTTTTGCCTGGAAGAGAGGATGTTGTTCGTATGGCCCCGCCTTTTAGAAGAATGGGGATATGAGGAATTAGAAATAGATTACGCCTTTCAATTTCTTTTTGCAAACAGAAATACCCTTTCTAGCTAAAACGCAGAGATTCCGTGTCGGCAGTTCGCTGTTAGAAAATGCTGCACAGAAGAGAACTCAGTGCAGGTCGCCGTCATTACGGCAATGAGCCCGGAGACGACTCAAGATAAAAACGTGACCTGTCCTCTTGCTGAGGCAGTGGGAGAATATGAAGATTGATAAGTTTTGGTGGCTTTAGCGACGTGAAGCGTTTTTACGACACTCTTCACAGATACCGTAAAGGTTATGCACATGTCCGGTTAATGTGAATCCACGTTCCTTAGCGATTTCTTTTTGCCATTTCTCAATTTTTTGATCGTAGATTTCTTCTATTTTGCCACATTGCAAACAAATAAGATGGTCATGGTGACTCGTAGGATTGGCTATTTCGTAGCGGGTGATGTCATCGCTAAAGTGAATTTCCGTCGCAAAACCAGCTTCACAGAGAAGTTTTAGTGTGCGGTAAACCGTCGTCTGCCCGATGCTTGCATCTTCTTTTGAAACAATCTGATAAAATTCCTCAAGTGAATGATGCCCGGAGAGATTGAAAAAGGTTTCTGCAATGATTTTGCGTTGCTGTGTTGTATTCATTCCTTTCTGTTTCATGAAGGAAAGAAAATTTTCGACAGAGGCCATTTTATCCTCATTCATGGTGATCTCCATGCATATTGACATCCTTCCCTGTTTGACAGCGGGAGGGGCAAGGGTGTTTTGCCTCCAAACCGCGTTGCACGCGGAATCCGGCTCGAAAATGTTACGAATAAAAACGAAGCAAAAAGGGCACGTGAAAGCAAGGATAGTATGGACTGGAGATATAAATAGCGGGGGTAAAAGAATTGTTCCTTCCCCTGCCTTTCCTTAGGCACGATGCCCCTGTAACATGAGGAGTGTCACTGAGATTGTTTCTTGGTAATATGATGTGACACGCTGTTAAGAAACGAGCATATCCTTTTTTTTACCTCAGAACAACACCAAGAGCCAACTCAGTAGGGGATAATTGAAAACTTACAGATTTTTTTTCGTCATTTGTTATCAAAATAATTCAGGGCCCTTCATTTTGGGGGAGGTTTCCCGTGCAGCTGTAATTTGCCTTGTTTAAGAACATCGGTTATTTTCGCATGGCAAAAATTAGCATCGGAGTTTGATATGGCCAAAAAATCACCATCCTTGCCTGAAGACGCGCGTCTTGCCGCCTTAAATACAGCCCTTGCGACCATAGAGAGAAAATATGGCAAAGGCGCGGTTATGAAACTCTCCGACGGCGCGAGAGAAGATATCGAAGTCATTCCCACAGGGTCCATCGGACTAGATCTCGCTCTTGGTGTCGGCGGTATCCCACGTGGTCGTGTTACGGAAATTTTTGGCCCTGAATCTTCCGGCAAAACGACACTGACCCTGCACATTATTGCTGAATGCCAGAAGATGGGGGGCACCTGTGCCTTCATCGACGCCGAACACGCCCTGGATGTCTCCTATGCGGAAAAGCTCGGTGTCAAAACCGCGGATCTTCTTATTTCACAACCTGATTATGGCGAGCAGGCTCTGGAAATAGCCGACATGCTGGTGCGTTCGGGCGCCGTTGATCTGGTCGTGGTTGACTCGGTGGCCGCCCTTATTCCTCAGGCAGAGCTTGAGGGGGACATGGGTGAGACACAGGTGGGAGGCCACGCCCGCCTTATGTCACATGCGTTGCGTAAGCTTACGGGCACGATTCATCGTTCCAAAACATCTCTTATCTTCATTAACCAGATTCGCATGAAGATCGGGATGCAGGGGTATGGCAGCCCCGAGACCACAACGGGCGGTAACGCATTGAAATTTTATTCCTCCGTACGCATGGATATCCGTCGTATCCAGACCCTTAAGGATAAAGAAGAATATTTTGGTTCCCGTACCAAAGTGAAGGTTGTGAAAAACAAGGTTTCCCCACCCTTCCGGAGTGCCACCTTTGATATTCTTTATGGAAAGGGAATTTCACGGGTTGGAGAGCTTATTGACTATGGTGTTGAGGGGAAAATCATCGAGCAGAGTGGCGCCTGGTTTGCCTTCGGAGCGGAAAAACTCGGTCAGGGCCGGGAAAAAGTACGTGCTTTGCTTGAGGAAAACGAAGAGCTTCGTTCTGCTGTTGAGACAAAGGTCAGGGAATTTCTCGGTATGCATCCCCATGATTTCGTCCCCACAGACGATGAGCGAGATGAGGGGCTCGACCCTGACTCCTTTGACGAATAGCAGTGTGTCGTCAGGCGTTTACAGAACTTTCACTGCTGCAAGGAAAAAGAATGCTTACCGCTCAAGAAATTCGTCAGCGTTACTTGGATTTTTTTCACCGTCATGCCCATGAGATTGTCCGTTCGGGGCCTCTGATCCCTCCCGACGACAAAACCCTGCTTTTTACCAATGCGGGCATGGTTCAGTTTAAAAAGCTCTTTCTCGGTGCCGAGAAGCGTTCCTATTCACGTGCGACCACCTGCCAGAAGTGCCTGCGCGTTTCGGGAAAGCACAATGACCTCGAGAATGTGGGGCGTACAGCACGCCATCACACGTTTTTTGAAATGCTTGGAAACTTTTCCTTCGGAGACTACTTTAAGAAGGAAGCCATCACTTGGGCATGGCAGTTTGTTACGGAAGAACTGGAACTGCCTTCCGAAAAACTCTGGGTGACCATCTACCGCGACGATGATGAGGCCTTTCAGCTCTGGAAGGAAATCAGCGGCCTCGCTGATGAGCGCATTGTGCGCATGGATGAAAAAGACAATTTCTGGACCATGGGCGACACCGGACCCTGCGGTCCCTGTTCAGAAATATATATTGATCAGGGCAGTGACATGGCCTGCGGCCCGAATTGCGGAATCGGCTCCTGCGACTGTGACCGCTTTCTTGAAATCTGGAATTTGGTCTTCACGCAGTTTGATCAGGCACAGGACGGAAGCCGTTCGCTTTTAAAAGCGCCGAATATAGATACCGGTATGGGCCTTGAGCGCATTGCTGCCGTCTGCCAGGGGAAACGGTCTAATTTTGACTGCGATCTCTTTCAGACCCTGATTCAGTACGCAGCGGAACTCGCCCACGTGAGATATTCGTTCAGTCAGCCGGACACTAATGATGTGGACACGGCCCTGAGGGTCATTGCGGACCACAGCCGAGCAGCGGCCTTTCTTATTTGCGAAGGAGTCTTGCCCTCCAATGAAAGTCGTGGGTACGTCTTGCGCCGTCTGATTCGAAGGGCTCTTCGTTTTGCTTCCCTCCTTGGGGTTCGCGAACCATTTATGCACAAGGTGGTGGGCAAGGTCGTCGAGGTGATGGGGGACGCGTATCCCGAGTTGCGCGAACAGGCTGATTTCATTGCCCGTGTGGTCTACGAGGAGGAGGAGCGCTTCTCCCTGACCCTGGAGAATGGTCTGCGCCTTCTTGAGGCCAGACTTTCCGAGCTTGAGGCGAGCGGCAGCCGTGTCGTGCCGGGAGATTTCTGTTTCTTGCTCCATGACACCCATGGCTTTCCTCTTGACATCATCACTGATGTGGCCGGAAAACGCGGTTTTTCCGCCGACGAGAAAGGTTTTGCCGAACATATGGCGAAACAGCGTGAGCGTGCTAGGGCAAGCCAGAAGAAAGGCGGTCTTTTCGGCGGGAGTGACGGGCAGGGAGTTGCTCTTGAAGAGCGGTTCAAGCGTCTTTGCGCGGACGGAGAGCACTCTGAGTTTACGGGCTACGACAGTCTGACGGAAGAGACCACGGTCGGACTTCTTCTGAATGGGGTCGGTGAGAAGGTTCAGGCGCTCGGAGAAGGGGAAGAGGGCTACGTGATTGTGCCGAAGACTCCTTTTTACGGAGAAAGCGGCGGACAGGTTGGCGACCGAGGAACCCTCTCGTCCCTTGTATGCAAGGCCGTTGTTCAGGGGACAATGAAGCCCGCGCCGACCCTGATTGTGCACGCTTTGCGCATTGAGCGTGGCGAGCTGCACGCGGGAGAGCATTGCACGTTGTCTGTTGATGAATCCCATCGTCTTGCCTGTGCGAGGAATCATTCCGTAACTCACTTGCTGCACGCTGCGCTTCGTACTGTCCTGGGTACACATGTCCATCAGATGGGCTCTCTCGTCAATGGAGAGCGTCTGCGTTTTGATTTCTCCCACATAAGCGCCCTGACAAATGATGAGTTGCGTAAGGTTGAAGAATGGGTAAACAATGCTATTATGGCGGATGTACCGGTCAGAACTACGATCATGGATCGTGAGCAGGCTAAGCAATCCGGTGCCATGGCCCTTTTTGACGAAAAATACGGAGATACGGTTCGGGTTGTCAGCATGGGAGACGGAGATGCTGTTCTTTCCTGCGAACTCTGCGGTGGCACACACCTGACGCGTACAGGTCAGGCCGGAAGTTTTATTATAGAGGCTGAAAGCGGCGTAGCCTCGGGAACGAGGCGTATAGAGGCGTTGACCGGAACCTCTGCCTACGAAATGGTTCGCAGGCAGAGGGATCGCATGGGACAGGTTGAACGACTGCTGAAAACGTCTGGCGAATCCTTGGTCGAGCGTGTCGAGGCCCTGCAGAGCGAAGTCAAGAAACTGCGTAAGCAGGAGAGCTCTGCAAAGGTCAGTGCGGTTGACGCCAGGGCCCTTCTTGAACATACGGAAGAGATCGCAGGTATCCGTCTTCTCTGTGTGAAACTTGATGCCATGCCCCTGAAAGCCATGCGTACGCTTATGGACGATGTCCGGTCTCACCTGACGGAGTCCTCCGTGGTCTGTCTCTGCGGCGTCGAAGGGGAACGTCTTTCTCTTCTCCTGTATGTCTCGAAAGATCTGCATTCCCGTTTGAAGGCGCCGGATTTGATCCGTCCTGTAGCAGAACTGCTTGGAGGTTCGGGCGGCGGGCGGCCAGATCTTGCACAGGCGGGTGGAAACAACCCCGGTAATATTCCACTGGCATTTGCTGAATTGAAAAAGCTTTTGGCGGCGTAACGGCTAACGTAAGATTACGACTTGCAAGGCAGACCTGGTTCTTCGGAAATCTCTTTCGTTACATGTAATATCCAAGCCCATGTAGGTGTTTTGCCCTGTTCGGGAAATGCCGCAATACGCGAAAAAAAGGAGGCGGCGTTGTGTCTCTGCTGAGACCGCGCTGAAACATAATGATAGGTATTTCTAAATTGTATTGTGGTCAGGTGGAAAAATCCGACTTTTTACGCTATGGGCGTCATTCAGGCTCTCTGCCTTCCCATTTGCTTCAATTTTCCGCTGACAAAAAGCCCGTCGTCGTCTGGAATATGACAAAACGGTGCAATCTCAAATGCGTACACTGCTATGCCCATGCAGAAAAAGTGGAGGGGACGGATCCGATTGATACCCGGACCGCCAAGCTCATGATCGATGATCTTGCGGCATTCGGTTGCCCTGTCATGCTGTTTTCCGGCGGAGAGCCTCTCGTGCGTCATGACCTCGTGGAACTTGCGAGTCATGCCACGGAGAAGGGTATGCGTGCGGTTATTTCCACAAACGGTACTCTCATAACGAAGGATAAGGCCAGGGAGCTGAAAAAGGTCGGCCTTTCTTATGTCGGTATTTCCCTGGACGGGCTGAAGAATATCCATGACCTCTTTCGTGGTGTAGCCGGTGCTTTTGACAAGGCCCTGCAGGGTATAGCAAACTGCCAGGAGGAGGGGCTCAAGGTAGGTTTGCGGTTTACCATGAATAAGCGCAATGCTGCCGAAATTCCCGGTATTTTTGCTCTTCTCAGGGAGAGGGAAATTCCCAGGGCCTGTTTTTATCATCTTGTTTATTCAGGAAGGGGGTCTTCGCTGCGCAATGAGGATTTGTCCCATTCGGAAACCAGAGCCGTGCTTGATCTTATCATGGATGAGACTCGTGCGCTTTTTGACAGCGGGATAGAAAAAGAGATCCTTACGGTGGATAACCACGCCGACGGCCCCTATGTCTGGATGCGGCTTCTGCGGGAGGACAAGAAGAGGGCGGACGAAGTGTTTGAGCTTCTGCAATACAATGAAGGCAATAATTCCGGACGCGGATTCGGCTGTATTTCCTGGGACGGCCTAGTGCACGCCGATCAGTTCTGGCGCGAACATATTTTTGGCAATGTCCTTGAACGACCTTTCTCCGAGATCTGGGACGATCCGTCCATCACCCTCCTGCACCAACTGAAAGATAAGAAGTCCCACGTGGGCGGTCGATGTGCCAAGTGCCGCTTTTTGTCCATCTGTGGCGGCAATTTCAGGGCTCGGGCGGAAGCCGTGTACGGCGATGTGTGGGCCGAGGACCCCGCCTGCTATCTGACCGATGAGGAAATCGGCCTTAAATAGCGCTTACAGGACAGGGGCCAGGCCAGCGTAATACGTTTTTGGACGGACTGTGCTTCCATTCCACGAATGCGGGAACAACGGAGGCAGTCTCGAGCTATCAGGGGCGAGGGAAAAATATATGACGACTTCTTTTCATCGTGGCAGGCGCCTGCGCTCGCAGGTCGCACTGAGAAATCTTGTTCGGGAGACCCCCCCTCTTACGAGGGAAGATCTGATTATGCCGTATTTTGTTGTAGAGACTGATGATACGCATTTTCAGAAGGAAATTCCGTCAATGCCTGGTCAGTACCAGCTCTCCCTTGCCTCTCTCGAGGAAAAGGTTTCCAGAGCCGTTGATACCGGACTTACAAGTGTTCTTCTTTTCGGCATCCCCGGCCAGAAGGATGAAAAGGCCAGTGGTGCCTACGGGCGCGACGGCATCGTGCAGCAGGCCGTACGCAGGCTCAAAAAACGTTGTCCGACGCTTCTCGTCATTACGGATGTTTGTCTGTGTGAGTATATGAGCCACGGACATTGCGGTATTGTCGATCAAAAGGGTGCCGTCCTTAATGACCCGACCCTTCCACTTCTCGCCAAGACTGCAGTCTCTCACGCCGAGGCGGGCGCGGATATGGTGGCTCCGTCCGATATGATGGATGGACGCGTTGCCTGCATCCGTGAAGCCCTCGACGCGTCCGGCATGACAGATCTCCCAATACTCTCCTACGCCGTGAAATACGCGTCGGCCTTTTACGGTCCGTTCAGAGATGCCGCCGAGTCTGCTCCTGCTCACGGGGACAGAAAAACGTATCAGATGGATCCCGGCAATGCACGTGAAGCCATGATTGAAGCCATGAGTGACATTGAGGAGGGGTGTGACGCGCTTATCGTAAAGCCCGCAGGACCTTACGGCGACATCCTGTCAATGGTGTCGGCAGCCGTAGATGTCCCTGTTATGGCATATCAGGTGAGCGGTGAATATTCCATGATCCGGGCTGCTGCCCTCAATGGCTGGATCAATGAGGATGCGGTCATTCTTGAGAGCCTTACAGGCCTCAAGCGTGCCGGAGCCCGTGCCATCATTAGTTACTTTACGGAATCCCTGCTTGAAAAAGATGTGCTTCGCTAGGGAGAGATCTTTCTTCGAATGCTGGGCGACAGCCAGAACAACAATACGGAGGTGGTGTGAGCGTTTCCCTGTGGAACGCAACGCCAAGTATGCTGCATGAATGGTCATCCTTCATTTCATGGAAACCATCCTCACGGGGCGGGGAAACGGCCGAAAACTCTTCCCGACGGAAGTCCGTTTTGCCGCTTGATTGCCTGGGAAGTGACCCGGTCCTGTAATCTCGCCTGCAAGCACTGCCGTGCTGAAGCGCATCCCGAACCCTACCCGGGAGAGCTTTCGACGGACGAAGCCCTCGCGCTGATCAAAACGTTTCCTGAAGTCGGCCGTCCCATTATTATTTTTACGGGCGGAGAACCGACCCTGCGCTCTGATCTCTTCGTTCTCATAAAAGCCTGTCATGACTTGGGACTTTCCTGTGCCTGTGCGCCGAACGGCACCCTGCTCACTGCGGAAATAGTCAGCAAGCTGAAGGAAAGCGGCGTTTCTCGTTGCTCCATATCTATTGATGGTGCCGATGCAGCCTCACACGATGCCTTCAGAGGCGTCCCCGGGGCCTTTGATGGCGCCATGCGGGGAATCAGATATTTAAACGAGGCCGGCCTTCCCTTTCAGGTCAATACAACCGTCACCAAGGCTAATCTCGGCCATTTCCGCGATATTTTTACCCTGGCCAGCTCCCTGGGCGCCGTCGCCTGGCATATATTTCTGCTTGTTCCCATGGGAAGAGCCGCAGGCCTTCGCGATCAGGTGATCACGGCCGAGGAGTACGAAGACGTTTTGCACTGGCTCTACGACTTCAGAAAGACAACCTCCATGCATCTCAAGGCCACATGTGCCCCCCATTATTACCGCATAATGAGGCAAATGGCCCATAAGGAGGGCCTTCATGTCTCTCCGGAGACCTTTGGCATGGACGCGATGACCCGCGGCTGCCTTGGGGGAACGGGTTTTTGTTTTATCAGTCACACGGGACAGGTGCAGCCCTGCGGGTACCTCGAGCTTGACTGTGGACAGGTTCGTGAAACCCCATTTCCGCGTATCTGGCGCGAAAGTCCGTATTTTCTTCAGTTCCGTGATCAGAGTGCCTACGAAGGCAAGTGCGGACGTTGTGAGTACCATCGTTTTTGCGGCGGGTGCAGGGCAAGGGCATACAGCATGACCGGCAACCACATGGGACCTGAGCCGCTCTGTACCTATGAACCAAAGAAGGCCCCCAAGGGCGGGGACAGTTTTTGTCCCTCTTCGGTTCACTGTTGATGTTGGGCCTCTCTTCCGTAATATGGCATAGCAGTTGTCCCGGTATGCTTTTTTTGACTCTTCCGGCTACGTGTTAGCGAGTGGGTGCATATGGATGATCTAGATCGTCGACTTCTTGACATCATACAGACGGACTTTCCCCTTGTGCCTCGGCCATATGCCGAGCTCGGCAAACGCCTTGATGTCAGCGAGGAGTGTGCCTTTGAGCGCGTTTGTGCCTTGCGGGATCAGGGTGTTATACGTCAGCTCAGCGCCAATTTCAGAGCCGATAAGCTTGGATATGTGTCTACGCTTTGCGGGGCAAAGGTGCCGGAGGAAAAGCTTGATGAGTTTATCGAAAGGGTCAATGCCCTTCCGGGCGTGACACATAATTACCTGCGTAAGAACGTCTTTAATGTATGGTTCACCCTTATTTGCCCATCGCGAGAGGAGGCGGCACGTGTCCTGGAGGAGCTTGGTCAGACTACCGGCGTTCACATTTTGAATTTGCCGGCAACGGAGCTCTATAAGGTCGCCGTCAATTTTAAAATGCAGCGTGGTGCTTCGTAAGGCTCAGCCTGCCGCGTTGTGTATTCGTTCCACTTCCTTTCCGGTGTGCGCCTGCTGTGCAGGGCATCTGGATTCTTCTCTTTTTCCCTTGTTCCTCTATTTTCTTTCTCTTTTTCCCCCTAGAGAAATTTCCCGGTCACGCTTTCCGCGCTTCTGCGGATAGCCTCGGGTGTTCCTGTCGCGACAATTCTCCCACCGTCTCTGCCCCCTCCCGGGCCCATATCAATGACGTAGTCCGCATTTGTTATGACGTCCCTGTCATGCTCTATTACAATGACCGTTGCCCCGTTATCGACGAGTGCGGAGAAAATTCCGATGAGATCCCTGACATCGAGCGGATGAAGTCCAATGGTAGGCTCATCAAAAACGAAAACGCTCCCTGCCTGAGCCCTTCCCATTTCGCTGGCAAGTTTCAGCCGTTGTGCCTCTCCGCCCGAGAGCGTGGGGGTATCTTCTCCGAGTCTGAGGTAGCCGAGCCCCAGGTCCTTGAGTGTTTTGAGCTTTGGATAAACATTTTTTATGGAGTGACAGAACGCAAGGGCCGTATTGACTTCCATTGCCATCAGCTCGGGAAGGGATCTTTCTTCACCTTTGGTGTTTTTGTAGCGGAAGAAGGATGCTTTTTTTGCGTAGCGTGAGCCATGGCATTCCGGACAGGTGATTGTGACGTCCGGCAGGAATTGGACATCAAGGCTTATACTGCCCGTGCCGTCACAGACAGGACAACGCAGATCCCCCGTATTATAGGAAAAGGCGCCTGCCTTGATTTTCGCCTGCCGGGCCTCCGGCGTTGTGGCGTAAATCTTTCGGAGATCGTCGTGCACCCCGGCGTAGGTCGCAAGGGTAGAGCGGACTGAGAGACCAATGGGTGACGCGTCAATGAGTTTTACCTGATCAATTCTGTCAGCGCTGAGAGCTTTTACGTGAGACGGGAATGGGTGGGCGTTGATGAGCGCCAGGAGGCCCGGAACAAGGCTTTCCAAAATCATGGTTGTTTTTCCCGATCCGGAAACACCTGTCACAAGCGTGAGTCTTCCTTTCGGGATACGTATGGAAAGAGGCTGAACGGTATGGATCGGTCCTGTTTCAAGAGTAATGGATCCAATGGAAAAGAGATCCTTTTCATTGATTCTTTTACGGATACGCTTGGAGCGTGCCGAGTTGAGAAAGGGTGCAATGCGCGAAGTATGTGCATCTTTGATATCATCAATGGTCCCGCTTGCGATAACCTCCCCCCCCTCCTTTCCCGCCAACGGCCCCATTTCTATCAGCCAGTCTGCCTCAGAGAGAATATCAGTATCATGGTCAACGAGTACAACGGAATTACCGTCTGCCACAAGGTCATGCATAACATCTTTGAGCCCAACAAGATTTGCGGGATGAAGGCCTATGGATGGCTCATCAAGAACATAGAGTACCCCCGTCGTTCTGCTGCGTACAGCACGCGCAAGCTGCATCCGCTGGCGTTCTCCGGTTGAAAGGGTTGCTGTGGCACGGTCAAGAGAGAGGTAGGAAAGGCCAAGGTCCATGAGCCGGTGCGCCACGTTTTTGAATGAGGCGCAGATGCTTTCCGCCATGGGCCGCATGGCGCCGGGAAGAGTAGACGGGACATGGTCAACCCACCCGAGCAGTTCCGAGAGAGGAAGGGTGCAGACTTCATCAAGCGACGTCCCGTCTATTCTGGGTGCACGTGCTGCTTCCGAAAGGCGTGTCCCCATGCAGTGCGGGCACGCTTCCTCCTTGAGGAATTTTTCAATGCGCTTCATGCCCTTTTCGTCTTTGACCTTTTTTAGGGCATTCAGAACCGTTGCCGTTGCGCTGTAGTAGGTGAAATCGAGTTCCGTTGCCGTCACATTTTCGGCCTGCTTCGGGTGATAGAAAATATGTTTTTTCACCATGGGCCCGTCGTAAACAATATTTTTTTCTTCCTCGGTGAGGTCTTTGAAGGGAATATCCGTACGGACTCCCATCGCACGGCAGACATCTGTCATAAGAGACCACATAAGGGACTTCCAGGGTGCAACGGCTCCGTCGTCAATGCTGAGTCTTTCGTCAGGAATAAGCGCTGCGCGGTCAACGGTTCGGATCATCCCCGTCCCTCCGCATTGCTGACAGGCTCCCTGGCTGTTGAAGGCCAGCTCTTCTGCCGATGGACCGTAGAAGTGTTCTCCGCATACCGGACAGAGAAGTTCCTGCTCGGCTGCCACACGTATGGTAGGCCTTTGATAGTGCCCGTTGGGGCAACGGTGAGAGGCAAGACGAGAGAACATAAGGCGTATGCCGTTGAGCAGTTCCGTGCCGGTGCCGAAGGTGGATCGTATCCCCCCGGTTCCGGGGCGCTGATGGAGAGCCAGAGCTGCCGGAACGTGGAGGATGTCCGTGACGTCTGCCTTGGCGCTCTGCGTCATGCGTCGTCTGGTATAGGCGGAAAGAGCTTCAAGGTAGCGTCTCGATCCTTCGGCGTAGAGAACGCCAAGTGCCAGCGATGATTTGCCTGATCCCGATACACCGGCAATGGCGACAATCTTATGCAGGGGAATGTCAACATCAATGTTCTTTAGGTTGTGAACATTGGCTCCGCGAATTTGTATCACTGAATTATCGTTGTCTGAAGTCATGTTATGCCCGTCATTGATTCACTTTATAATAAAATTGGTAGAATGATAAGAGGAATATATCATATAAATAAGTATCGTATGCAATATAATAACACAGACATAAGAAATTTGCTATATTTGGAATAACAAATAAAGCCCGGACTTGGCCGGGCTTCAGAGAGGAAATATTTATATTTAGGCAATGCGTTTTTTGATCACGGTCGATGAACTCCAACAGACCAGTGATCCCGTAACTATGACAAAAACACCGATCCAAAAACTTTGATCAAGTCGAGCACCGATCCAGAGCGTTGCAAAAAGGCAGGAAAGAACCGGTGTAAAATAGGACGCAATGGCAAGAACTGTAATATTGCCTTTCGTTACGCCATAGCTCCATGCGGCGTAGGATCCACCCATGGCAATGGCTCCCAGAAAAAGACTGATCCATCCCATAAGGGAAGCCTGAGAAATGCCGTCACAGCTTGTGGCCCAGAGGCATGAGAAGAGGATGGCGTCAATGATGAAGATGATGAGGGTCGGATTTTTGCCGTTGGACCAGGCTCGTGTGAGATTGGAGTAGATGGCCCAGGAGAGCGCGCCGAAAAAGGCCAGAATGTAGCTCCAGGGATTATGCCTGAAGTGCGAGCATACCGCGGAGAGATCAAATCCCTGTTCACCGCCAAGGACAAGAAGGATGCCGGCAAAACTCAGGGTAATCCCGGGAAGAAGCCACCATCTTGCCCTTTGTCCGTTGAAGAGAACGGCAATCAGCAAAACGAGGCAGGGCCAGAGATAGTTGACCATGCCCACCTCCATCGTCTGTGCCCCGCCGTCAGAAAGATAGATGGAGCTGTAGAAACAGAGTGAGCTGATATTTGCCATTGGAATACCCAGGAGCAGGTATTTCTTCGGGAACTCCCCAAGTCTTGGACGTCCGAAGAAGAGCAGCAGAAAAATGCAGATGGCAATATTAAGGATGGTGAGTCCTGCAGCAAGACCGAACTGTTCGGTAATACAGCGACTAAGCCCCACCGACATTCCCCAGGAGATGGGTGCCATAAGGCCGGTGAGTGTTGCTTTGCGTTGACTTGGAATGCACATCGCGTTTCTGCTCCTTTGGCAATACGATGCTGAAGAGGAGCTATGCTTTCTTCCTCTTGACTTCCTTTGTCAAGCAGTTTTTTACGCGAAGTGAAAAGTTCAAGAAGACGTCACGTGCCTGTAAGAGACACGCGTCTTCCAAGAGCTTCGTGACAGGTTTCCGGCCTTCCTTTGTTACTCGCTTGTGTCCTCGAAGTGAGATTTCTCCTTTGTTTGGTCTTCAGTTTTCTGCTCTTCCTTTCCGGGCCTTTTGGGAATGCGTCTTGTGACCAAAAGTCGTTTTTTATATCCATGTTTGGATGGCTTTTTTGCCCCTGAATTTTTGATTGTGATGTCCATCTGCGGGAAGGCAATTTCTATGCCTTTTTCGGCAAAAATTTTGTCTATACGCAGCCGCATTTCCGTGCAGATTTGTTGCTGATCGCTGTACTTGTTGACCCAGAAAAAGATTTTGAAATCGAGAGTGCTGTTGCCAAAGTTTTGGAAGACAACCGTCGGTTCTGGGTAACGAAGGATGTTCTCCTGTTTTGTGGCGATATCCTTGAGGGTTTTGACAACAAGATCCGTGTCCGTGCCATAGGCCACGCCCACGGCCACGCTGGCCCTGACGGTTGAATCGTTACGGGACCAGTTGATCAGATGCCCTGAAATAAATTCCGAATTGGGAACATAGATAAAGGCGTTGTCAAAGGTCTGCACAAGGGTGTCCCGCACGCTGATTCGCGATACCTTGCCGAGGACGCCCCCTACCTCAATGATGTCCCCCACCTGAAGCATGCGTCCGAAAATGAGAAGGAGACCGGAGAAGAAGTTGTTGACGATGCTCTGCAGGCCCATACCGATACCAACGGAAAGACCCGTCATAACCATGGCCGCATTTTTCAGGTCAATATCGAGAATACGCAGGACAAAAAGGGCAAATATAATCCAGATGATATAGGTGAAGGCGGTCTGAGACGGGGTGATGAGGGTTGTGTCGATATTGTGTTTGCGGCTTGAAATGAGTTCTGCAAGATAGCGGGTCCCAGAAACGGTGATCGCCTTGGTCAGGAAGAAGGCACTGATGATGATCAGAATATGGAAGAGATTGAATTCGGCAGAGCCTACGCTTACGTTTTTAAAAAGATATTCCTCCATAAGGATCATGCCGCCTGGGAGTGTGGCAATCCAGAGAAGGACGCTCGAAACCGTGATTAAGAGGATGATCGGAGCCGCAAGCGCAACCAGGATATTGGAAATGATAGCTCTGATGCCTTCCTGGGGCTGATTCTCATTGAGATAGTTAAACTGGTCCGCGCCTCCGAGACAGAGCTCCATGGCAAGGGAGATTGAGACACAGATGAGATAGAGGATCACACTTGCCTTGGCGAGACCGAAAACGGTGAGGAGAAGGCAGAGCCAGAGAACAACGCAGTCGAAGGTTCGGATGTTTTTTTCGAGGGTCAGGTGTCCGATTTCAAGTTCCGGCCAGGTCCTCCGCCATGCAATGACAATGAGGAGGGATGTAAGCCAGAGGAGAAGAAGAACAATGGGCAGGAGAGGCAGGTAGAGAAGGAGATACGCCACACAGGTAAGGGGGAAGAAGCGCAGAAGTGGAGCCGGCTGTTTGGGGACATCGGTTGTTGAAAGCATGCGCAGGTCCCAGGCGAGGTGCATCTGCCCGAAAATCGTGAAAAGGTTTCCAACGGCCAGGAAGAGTCTGAAGCTCTCTCCGCGGGGGGATACCGAACTTAAGAGAAGGCATATGCCGATGCATATGATGGGAATACTGACGTTGAAAATATGATGTACGTGTGGGTTGGTGTCAGTGGGAATCCAGGACTGGCGTTTAAGAATTGTCAATGCGAGGGTGCAGAAAAAGGCCGCAATAAGGGCCCGCAGGAGAGTTTTTCTCCATTCGTTGGTATTGCTCGGCAGTTCCATTTCCCTGCGCAGATCAAGGCCGACGACGAGAATACGCAGCTGATGCGGCAAATATACCCATGACTGTGAATCAAGCCATGGAAGAGGCTTCTGCATGTAGTATTCTTTCCATCGCTCTGGGAGGTCCTTGGCAATGCTCTCCTGACGTTCGATAACCTGCTTGAGAAAGGTATCGGCTGTTTTGAGATAGTCGTTCTCGGTTTTGAGGTATCCCTCAAGGAGATTCTTCACCTCCATAATATCGTTCTGATAGAGGGATATCTCCTCATCTGCACTTTGCAGGTTGTCAAAGACGGAAGCCAGAGATGTGGCGGTATCGAAAAGACGGAGCAGCTCGGCGTTGGTCGTGTAGAGAGGGGCCAGATCACGCTCGAGATCGGTTTTGATGGATCCCAGTCTGCGGTGGATCGCTTCTGCGTAGGAGGCCCATCGTTCATAGCGTTTGAGGGCCGGCATAAGCTGGCTGTACTGTCGTTCGCTTGATGTCACGGCATTGAGAAGACCCAGATTGTCCATAAAGGACTGGTGCAGCTTTGCACCCTTGGCCTTGAGTACCGTGACCTGCTGGCGGCTTTCTTCCCATTTTTTTCTCCATGGTGCAGCCTGCTTGAATTTTTCAAGTCGTTCCGAGTGGGCGCTGAGTATCTGGTCCGTGATGCTCTTCGTCAGATCAGAGGCATTGAATGGATGCTCCTCCATTTGTTCGCTCGGTGCTGATTTAGCTTCATTGCTTGGCAGACGGGATTTGTCTGGAGTATTGTTTGTCGAGACCTCCTCCTTCTGTTTTTCGGGAGCGGCGGGACCTTCCGAAGGGAGAAGGAACGAAGTGGTGAAAACAAGAAGAAAAATAAGCAACGTACGCATAAAAGTGCCTGCTTGTTGACGCTGAAATGCCCGAGATGTGCGTGGGGTAACGGAGTGTTCCTATGACGAAAATATTGCCTTCAGAGACAGATATTTATGCTATCACCGACAGTCGCCTGTCTCTTGGCCGACCTCTTGAGGAGGTGGTTGCCAGCCTCCTTGCGGCCGGTGTCAAAATCATACAGTACAGAGAGAAAAAGATGAAGATGGGGGGGATGCTGGAAGAATGCCGTCTCCTTCGAAGAATGACAAGGGCGGCTGACGCATGCTTTATAGTCGACGACTTTGTGGATCTTGCCCTTCTCTCCGAAGCCGATGGTGTCCATATAGGTCAGGAAGATCTTCCCCTTCCTGATGTTCGGAGCCTTGTGGGTGAGCGTCTGCTCATAGGTGTCTCAACACATGCCCCAGAAGAAGCCCTCCTGGCTGAAAAGCAGGGCGCTGACTATATAGGGGTAGGTCCTGTTTTTGCCACGAAGACAAAGGAGGACGTTGTGGCGCCCGTAGGACTCTCCTATCTTTCCTGGGTTGCCGGGAATATTGCTGTTCCATTTGTGGCCATAGGGGGAATTAAGTTGCATAACATCGCTTCTGTGGTGTCGAATGGCGCGTACTGCTGCGCCCTTGTTTCAGAGCTCGTTGGTGCACAGAATATCGGCGATATGGTTGGACAGCTGCGTACTGCCATGAGGCGTTAAAACAGATTCAGTCATAGTTCAGAACAAGCCAAGGACGTTGCTGCTCCACTCCCTGCGCAAGTTTCTTGCCGCAGTGGGCGCAATATGGCGTAAACAGCCTCATTCTGTCCAGATAAAAAAGACCATTCAGAGATTGTATCCCTGAATGGTCTTGATCATTATTTGAGCAGAAGGGGAATGATATGCCCTAGAAGCGTGTCACGCCTGTCTGCGCGTTAAGGCCTACTGCAGCGCGTGAGTCACACAGACCTGATACCCACGCATCCTGCGTTTTTCGTTTTTGTATCCCTGTAGGGAAGCTTGCACTTTGTCGTGGGCGGCTGACGCCATGGAGTAGAGATGCTTGTGGATGGTGTTCAGCTCCGTGAGCCGGGAACGGTATTCTTCACGAACGTCTGAGGTGAAGAAATCCCAAGCCTCCTCCGTAATTTTCCCCCGTTCCCTTGAGAGCTCAATGGCGTCGTCATATTCTTCATTTTCCATGGCTGCCATTTCCGCATGGGCGAGCTCAAGAGCCCGGTCAAGCATTATGATCCCTTGGTTTCGCATGTGCGTCTCCCGATAATTACTGGGCAAAACGCTCCATAAGTTCCTTGTGGAGAGCGCTGCTAAGTTCCTGCCAGTCCTGGCACTGGGGGGCGAATTCGTATTCAAGCAGATCAGCCAAAAGCACCCAGTCCTCGCTTTCCAGAATGTCGCTCATTTCGGAGAGCAGATCGGAGAGCTCAATGGTTTTTGTTTTGAATTCCTCATTGCTTCCGCCGAGGTAGCGTTCACGCAGATCTCCGATCATAGCGAGAAAATCCCGTACAACATCCAGAAGGTCCTGAAGAAGTTCCAGCGCGTCGCTCTCCTTGCCTTCCCTGAAAAGTCGGGCCACGTTATTGCCGCCGCAGCTCATCATGGCTGTCACTTTGTTCATTTCACCGGCGATGTCGAGGGCCATCTGTGTGGCCGGCACAGAACGTATCTCAAGGGATTCGATGCTGTCACTGGCCATGTCTTCTGCCTGGTGCGGATAGATTTCCGAAAAAATTTCGTTGTTGACAAAAACATCAGTAATAATGCGGTCTTGCATGCATTTTTCCTGCATGACATCTGTCAGAATCTCTTCAAGGTTTGCAAAGGTGGCGATGGTCTTGTCTGTTTTTTGTCCGTCAATAATAATCATGGTTTATTCCCTCCTTACCCACAGGAATTTGTTGCCGCACGTCGTGCGTACTTATCAGTAAGCATAATCCGTGCCATGTGTGAGCGCTGAGCGGAGGCGATCAAGGTGGATCAGGAGAAGACGGATGGTTTGTATAAGACGTTCCAAGTCCTGACCGCAGTCTCCACGTAGTTCCCTCCAGAAGTGGGCCATGCCCGTGAGGGGGCTGCACGTGGAAAGAATGGTCTGGAGACGGTCGCAGTTGCGTAAAAAGAGGGGGCCGGCCTTGGAATTTTTAGCAAGGAGCTCTCCCTCTTCGGACAGGGCCTTTAGCAGTGTCAGAACCTGTGAGAGGACAGGGGTAATGCCCTGCGTCCATATCTCAGAGCATGGGGGAACAGACGGTGGCGGGGCGTTCCTTTTGACTGAGCAAAGGGCGTCAAAAAAATAACGCCAAAAGAGACGCTGATGACGGATCCAGAGCGTCCTGTCAGCGTTTTTATGACTGCTCAACGCACGAACGGTAGCGAATCCGTCATCTGTGCGTCCGCTCTCCCATGCTCGGGCGTGAAGATCCCCTGCTGCGCGTACCCCCTCCTGCCACGAAGCACCGCAAAGCCGGGCTTTGAGAATCTTGAAAACCGGCTCTGGCGTGATTTCAGCCAGGCAGCGAAGGCCGTTTGGGCACGGGCTGTTGAAGGGGCAGGGATGACAGTCGAGATCGGGTTCAAGAGAAAGACAGTGGGAGAGAGTCGGGCCCGTGTCCCAGGGCTGGGCTGTGGAGAGAAAAAAACTGAGACTCGGGGTTTTGAGGGCCGAAGCAAGATGAAGGGTTCCCGTGTCGTTTGAAACAAGAAGCCTCATTTCGGTCAGAAGTGCGGAGAGGACGGGGAGAGACGTCTTTCCGATGGCGTTGACGAAGGGACCGGTGCTCCGTTTCATATACTGCCCTGCGAGCGTTTCCTCACTGCCGGCTCCCGTGAGGACGGGGCAGAGGCCCAGGTGCTTCCAGAGAAGGTCTCCGAGAAGGGCGAAATAATGTGTAGGCCACTGCCGTTTGGGCGAACTTGCCCCCAGTTGAAAAGCCAGAAAGCCCTGCACACATTGCCCGTACGGAAGACGTTCGACATCGCCAAGGAGGGTCCTGGCCATGTTTTTTTCTTCGGTTCCTGGTTCGTTGAGGCCTTGATCGAGGGCGTTGTGTGAGGTGGAAAGACTATCTGTGTAAAGAGGCTCTGCCATCAGGCGGAACATGTCGGAAATGTTGAAGACAGCGTTTTCGCGGCATAGTGAGGTGCCGCTTAAAAAGGTTGCCCATGGCCCTGAATTGACGCCGAATCCTTCAGCATCAAGACCAAAGCCGAGGATGTTTTTGTCCGGATCTGAAAGCAGGCGGGCGAGCAGGCGGGCAGGAAGGGTCGCCGTGAGGTTGAGAACGCGGAGTTTGCCGTGTGTGCGGACGTCATGGGCCCATTCCATGAGTTCAACACAGGCCTGCTTCCAGTCCCGGTCAAGATTTCTGAGAGCGCGTGCCCCTTTCAGCACAAATGATTCGTCAACATCGGCGAGAAGCGGAAGGGCCTGGGCGAAATTCTCCTGACACACGAGCCCTGTTCTGAATCCATGTGCGTGGAGTTCGTGGAAAAGGGGCTGACTTTGTATAAGATCCCCGAACCGAGTGAGATTGATGACAAGACAGTCTATGGACACGGATGATCCCTCAGCAATGCCGGTGTGAGGAAAACGGTGCGCGTTTTCTGTTTTTTGCACCCCAAACAGTTTCCACTATATTTCTCTCGTCTGAACGATGCAATGAATTTCCGTGCGATAGTTTTCTGGAACGAAAAAACGCCGGAAGTCCATTTTTCGAACTTCTCGGCGTAGAATGCCCCTGCTTTTTTAACGGAAGACGCACTCAGGCTATGCTTTCATTTCCCGGGGTCCCAAGCATATTGAGAGCCAGGAGTTTTTCCTTCTTGAAGCGGTTTTGCACGGCGGCCCTGACGGCTTCTGTCGAGGATCCGAACTGACCTGCGCGGATTTTGTATACGTTTGAGATCATATTGCGCTCGTAGTTGGGATTCCCAGGGTCTCCGCTGATTTTATCCGCACGGGCGAAAATTTTTGAGGCTCCGGCAGGACCGTGCTGTATGGCTGTACTCCAGATAACCTCACGCATGGCAGGTGAAAGGGTTTCCTCGGAAATTCCGGTGTTTTTGAGGATGGAGGCAAGCGCTGGCTCATAGTGGCTTTTTTTGGCAAAGGCTTCCTGGAGTGCTTCAAAGCGTTCCGGCTGCTCCTCGGCGATGGCCCTCCATGTGTTCGGCATGCTGCCTTTACGGCTGCCAGTGTTTGCGGGGCCTGAACGGCGCAGCCTTGTTGAGATGTCCGGGGCCTCGTCGTCGAGGAATTTCAGAAAATCTGTCATCGTGCCTACTTTAGAGGCAATCTGATACTTCCCGTAACTCGTACCTCCGGTGCCGTCGTAACCGATGGCGGCGATGCCGTCTTTTCCGGATTCGAACTGGGCGGAAAGAATTCCAAGGCTCCCTCGTTCAAGCTGGACGGATGCCCGTTCATTTTTATGAGTCCTGTGCCTCTGGCGGGAGGGACAGGCATTTATGAAATCGCCAGGGGCCTGAGCAAGACTGCTGCCACCAAGGAAGGTGTCGCCGCCGCTGATTGCACGAAGATGGCGGGCTGCGCCCATGCTTCGTGCCAGATCAAGGGTGGAGCCTGACCCCTGGAAGGAGTGCATCATATCGCTCATGGCGGAGGTCTGGGCGAGGTCGTTCTGGGCTTTGTTAAAAATTTGCATTCTCATAAGATCACTGGGTGTCCGGCCCGCAAGCACAAAATTGCGTCCGTAGGAGGCATGCGATGAACCTTGTCCAGACAGTGCCATACCGGCACTCTGAGTCTCCATGAGTTTTGCAAAGTTTCCGCCTGTTTTTGTCTGTTGAGGACCTGGCGTGGCCCGGGGGGTGCCGTCGGCAGTGCTTGGCGGGCGGATTAACCATGAAGTGTCAGACATAATAGCCTCCTTATGTCGTGATCAAACAGAACACGAAAAGATGAAAGCAATATACGTGCCACTGCTCGAAAGCCCTTGTATGCCGGTCTCTTATCTCATGCGCTTCCTTTTACGTCGGAAGCTTGACGGAAAAAATAAAAACGGGAAGAGACCCTAACGGCTTCTTCCCGTCAAAAAGTTCAGTCACTCTGACTGAACCGTGCGCGTGGTGGCGTTAACGGACATCCGTCCGTGCATCATAACGGATGCATTTATAAGAATGTCTAAAGTGCCTTCATCACTTCGCTGACAAAGCTGTCCACCTCGTCTTCGTCAGATGAGCCGTCTCCTTCAAGTTTCAGACTGTCAGCAATGAGTTCGGCACCAAGTTCTTTGCTGCGTTCCACAATCACATCGGCAGCACCGCAGAAGTTGGGATAGGATTTGTCGCCGGACGCGAAGGCCGCTACCTTGACGCCTTTGAGATCCATGGTCTCGATACCTTCAAAAAAGGTCGCAAAATCATCCTGCATTTCTACTTCTTCATCGCCCCAGGCGGAGCAACCCATGAGAACACAGTCGTACCCCTTTGCGAGGTGTTCCGGGTTCGCGTCGGCCGAGTTCAATACGGTTACTTCGTGCCCGCCGTTGGCGAGTTTTTTTTCAATCATGTGTGCAATGCTTTCAGTATTGCCGGTAGTGGAACCAAAGACCATCAAGACTTTTGCCATGGTGAACTCCAAGGGTTACAAATAAAAGAAAGAAAAATTGAATTTCATTTGCAAAATATATGTCAACTTTACCGTGCCGTCAAGAGCCGATGCGAATTTTTTGAATGTGGCCGTGTCCGGTAGAGGGGATGAATGGCAGTGGTATCAGGCCGGCATGGGGGCAGAAAGAGTGGCTTTTTCACCAAGCCAGGGATTAAAGTAGCCATAACGGAGCCAAGGACAGTTTTCCTTGAGTCGTTTCATGAAGGGAAGAAGACCCATTGCAGGCGGCGTCACAGAGTGCTCGTCTGGATAGAGAGTTTTGAGGTACCACTCGGGATCAATATTGAGGTTGCGCCACTGAATCATGGAAACCCCGTTTTGCGAAATAAGCTTCGTCAGCGCCTCAAGCTCTTCTTCCGAATCGGTAATTCCCGGAAAAAAGAGGAGATTGAGGGAAACAAAAAGACCGAGGGAACGTGCTTCACGTATTGTAAGGGAGACGTCTTCGAGGGAGTAGTTTTTCGGGCGGTAATAGGCGTTATAAAGAAGTGGGCGTGCACTTGATAAACTGACACGCATGCTTGTAAGCCCAGCGTCGGCGAGCATAGGGATAACCGAGGGACGGGAGCCGTTTGTATTGCAGTTGATAGTACCTGGCCCTTTGGCTTTTCTAAAAAGCCGAATACTTTCAGCGAGGAGTTCTGCGTTTTGGAGAGGGTCCCCCTCACAGCCCTGTCCAAAGGAGTAGATTGGACTTGTTACTTCCCTTTTGGCGTGAATCCACATGACCTCTGCCAATTCTTCAGGTGTCGGGGTAAAGGAGAGACGGCACTGCGGGGTCACGTGCAGGGGTGATGTCTTCTCCTGTTCTGAAATGCATCCGACGCAACGGGCGTTGCAGCTTTGCGAACTCGGAAGGGGCGCTTCGAAGCGGCCCAGGGCAAAATTCCGTGCCGCCGGACAGTCGTAACGGGCAACGCAGTTATTGAGAATATGGTTGACGAGGCGGTTCTTTGGGTACTCCCTGCGCAGCCGCCTGGCGTTTTTTTCAATGGACAGCCGAGAGATATGAGCGAACTGCTGACGTGGATCGTTGTCCACCTTATGGGCGCAGACGTAGAATTCATCATGGTAGACCCCAACGGCACCGTAGGCAAAGAGGGGAAGGAGCGGGGCATCCGGATCCTGAAGATAGGCCGGGTGGGCGCTGATTGTGTGCGCAGGGGCAAGGAATGCCGCCACGGCGAGTTCATCATATGCCTCAACGGATCCGTCTTCCGGGTTGAGTCCTACTGCCCTTCGTCCGGGAAGGAGGAAAAGCTCACTTTCCGGAGGCAGGGGGATGAGTTCTTCGGGCTTTGGTTCGGCAAAGCCGTCACCTCTTCGGCAGAGCAGGCGTCTTTCCGGATGATCAAAGATTGTTCCGTCAGGATTGGCCATGAGCATGTTGACATGAACTTTTTTTTTCATACATGAATCCGTTGAAAACAATGTAAGGATGAAGGGGCCGGACAGAAGGTTTGCTGGTGTTATCCGCTGACTCCGGTCTGACCGGAAGGAACAGAGGATGGCCGGTCCTTGTGTATTTGGCAGCAACGAGGAGGATATCTTCGGTATGCTCAGACTGATATGCGTGCCGGAGGGTGTCATTCTGGAGAGCCCCGGCGATCTCTCTATTATGCTCAACGGCTGTTTCGTGTTCTACCTCCCGCCGGGTTCACGTTTTTAGCCTGTGTAGCTGAACGCAAAAAGCATAACGTGGGCGGATTTTTTTGCTTCTGGACGCAGGCGGTGCGGAAGGCGTATATTCAGGGACACAGTCAATTCCGTGTTACGCCGCACCGCCGGGACGGAGGCAGGGTACGTTTAGCCGTCGTCTCCTCCGGGGCAGATCCCCGCCTGCAGCAGCATGGCCCGTGTCTCTTCCCCCAGGAGCTTTACATCAGAGCCTTTCCATTATTGCGTGATGCATACGCGGATATCTTACCTCTTGCCACGAATAAAACAGACCTGGAACGAATATTGTGGTCGGTCACGCGTATCGACCTCTTAGCCCTCTGTCATGTATGCAGAGTGGACTTTTTTCCGTGTTTCGCCGCGTCTTCCCCTTTACCACTGTGCCTTATCGGTCTTTTCCCGTTGCAAACGTAAGATATTTCTTTTGCAGGGACTCATCCTGAATTTCCCGGGCCCATAGAAGATAGAGAAGGCGTAAAAACTGCTGGCGAATTTCCTCCGCTTCTTGCAGGCGTCTTTCGATTACGGCAGTCCGTTTCTCCTCGAATGCAGCCAGAATTTCCGTCAGTTTTTCTGCCCTGTGGTGAGCCCTGTGCGCGCTGTCTATCGCGTTGAGTCCGTTTGCCGCAAGAGTTTCACGGAGTTCCGTGTCATCAAGAAGGCATCTGATCTTGCCCACGCATTCCTCAAGATTTTCTGGATCAAATGATAGAAAATGCTTTCCGTCTTCAAAAAGCTCGTTCTGGCCATTTTCTATGCGAGGTGTGACAAGGGGACGGGCAAGGCCGAGAGTTTCGAAAACCCTGAAATTGAGATCTCCGTGTTCGCAGTAGTTGAGGACCACCCTGGCCTTTTGGAAAAGGTTTACGAAGTCACCAAATTGAACGTGCAGCGAAGGGAGCTTTTCTTTCAGTCTGTCAAGAAAAATCCGGCGTCTGGGAGTCGTGTCGTTAACTCGGCCGACAAAGATGCATTCCCATTCTTCGGCAGCCGGCTTTTGGGGACGGTATTCGTCCATAGCAAAGGGCGGAAACCAAAAAACCCGGTCGCTTGCGAGACGTCCCTGCGCAAAAAGCGGCAGATGATCCTTGAGGGACACAAGACAAATGTCAAAGGCCTGAGCGTAAAAGGGATACCAGCTCTGAAGGTGGGAATCCACAACATACAGAGCCGTCAGACACGGAAAGCGTTCGACGCCGAGCACAAAAGGCGGGACGCTTTTATCCGCAACGACAACGCAGTCCGGGATGAATCCGGCAATTCGAACAATGTCATCAAAGGTAAAAAGTTTGAGACCTTCGAAGGAATGATGGACAACATTCGTCCATCCACACTGCCGTAAGGCATTCACGAAAAAAGGATTACCAATCCAAAAAATTTTGTGCATACTTTTCTTCTTTGCTTTCCGGAAAAAACGCATTGCTTCTTGTGGCATACGTGAGGACAAACGTCAAAATGCAAGCGTTCGCCACGTTTTATCCCGACCGTTATGTTTTCAGTCGTATAATTCTTTGGTAATAGATGAAGCTCAACGTGAAATCGGGGACGGCCCCGGTGATTCCGGTACGTCATGCGTTGTATCTTTGGACGTATAATGGAACCACTGACCACAATCCTCTCCCTAGAAGCCTTCTACTGAGGTTGTCAAGACCGCATGCGCACACGAACAATATTACGCCGTCTTTTTTTTACACTTCTCTCCTGCTGTTTGCTGTGTCTCTTGTTAGGGGGCGGGATTTTTGCATGGCTTGAGTCACATAAGGTTGAAATCAGGGATACCGTGCTTTCCCTGCTTCATAAAGAGCTTGGGCAGAAATGCGTCGTTGCATATGTAGGTGTCCATTTTTCACCCCGTCCCGTCTTGCTGATAAAGGGGTTTGAAAGCTCTGGCCCTCTTTTTTCCCTGACAGCCGAACGCGTTCTTGCCGTTCCTTCCTTTTCCGGACTTATGCGAGGGCTCTTTATCCCGTCTACCATCCAGTTTGAATCCCCTGTTCTTGACGTAAGAAGCTCCTTTTTTGATCAGCCAGTTTCTTCGGCTCCAAAAAAGGAAGAAGCCTTTCCCGAACCCTGCATAATCATTGTCGAGAACGGGACCTGCACCCTTAATTATCCAGATTCTCCTGTTTCCCTCTCCGGTTTTGATTGTTACCTGAAAAGCCATTCGACGCAAAGTCTCAAGGGAGATTTCCTGATCGAAAAAGTGACGTTCGCCGTGGCGAACGTTTCCTGTTCGCTGAGCGATGTCCTTTTCCTCGGTGATGTTGATTTCCGCTCGTTGTCCCGTGGAAATGCCCGTTTTGATGTGCGTGGCGAGTTTAACGGCCCGGAATGGGTCAAAAATATCGCCTTTCATTTCTCGGTCCGTTCGAATGATGACAGCTGGGATGCGAAAACTGCTATCAAAGGCAACATTGTCAAAGATCGTCTGCTTATTCCTCTTTCCCTCTCCGGTTATGTGTCCCTCGCCAGGAATGGTGAACGCGTCCAGGGAAAGAATCTTGCCCTTGAATTCGGACGGGACAGAGCTGTCTTTTCTGCTGACTATCTTTTGCACGAGAACCGCCTTTCGGGGCATATCGGGGTGCAACGCCTTAGTCTTGTTGAATGGTTTGGCTTCGGTCGTCTTCTCCCTTCCGGGATTATGCACTCTCTTGACTATATTCATGACGGCCGTCTTGATTTTGAACTTGACAGCCGCGGGCTGCGTATTCCCTTCGCTGAGGCCGTCTGCGCCAACGCCGTTTTTACCGGCAGGGGAGGGGTTGAAGACTGGCGTCGTCCGGTCGTCTTTTTCGACATGCACGCACCAGAGGTTGATCTCATTCGGGCGGTACCGGAAGCGGGCGGTATCTTGCCCTCCGAACCCTACTTCGGCCACGGCCCCTTTACCCCCGACGGACTGGAAAAAAAATCTGAAGGCGACATCGATGTCAGCTACGATATCCGGCTCGGGGCGGATATGGTGGCATACGGTCCTCTCTCCTTTGAGAATGCCCGCGTTCTAATCCATCCTCCGGCGGATCCTGAAAATGATGATATCCATATTGATGCAAAGGCCTCTTTTTACGGGGGAACGGTCAACGCATCAGGTGTGCTGAGCCGGGTTACTGAACTCTTTTATTCGGTCTCTGCCAATTGTAAAGACGTTAATGCCAATCTTCTCTATCGTGATTTTCCCGTTCTCCCCGTGCTCTATGGAAATCTGGCGGCCCATACGAACTTCAAGAGCCAGGGGACGACCCTTGACGGATTCCTGAAAAATCTTCGTGGGAGCGCGGTTCTTGAGGTGAAACGGGGAACTCTGGTGTCGGGAGGACACAGGGGGACGCAGTTTTCCTCCTGCATTTTGCGACTTGACCCCCTGCGTCAGGGTATGTGGCAGAAAAAACGTCTTGGCCTTGACGGGGTTTGGACTGCTGAACTTGAACAGCCTGGAGTACGTGCCCAGATACAAAGCAACGGCAGAGTTTTTTTCGGCAAAACAGCAGATAAGAGCGGTGTGGAAATTCAAAATATTGATACAGGCGTGACTGTCCGCATTGACCGCGGGGACGGAAAGCCCCTTGCCCTAAGCGGGCGGGGCCTTCTGCACCTGATTCCAATGCAGCTCGTCAGATTGACGGACGCGCGGGTACAGTTGCCTGGAGCGGAGTTTAGGGGCGAGATAGGGGTCCGACAGAAGGGTTTTGCCCTGGAGACAAGGGGAAGCTGGAATATTGCTTCCCTTCCGCTCCTTCTTGAGGGACTCAGCGGAAAAAAACATGATCTTCCTTCCTTCCTTCACACGCTAAACGGCAAGATCACCCTTGCCGCGGAAGGAGAGCTGCTGCACTTCTCCGATCTTCAGCTTTCGACAAAACTCGGTCCAGTAAGCGGAACACTTGATCTGGAATTGGGAAAGCAGATCCGGATGACCCCACGGCTTACCTTCAAAAACCTTGACGCCGATGCCCTGCTTGAGGGAGGAACGTCCAGAGGTCCTCTTAACTGGCAGGGAGTCGAATCACTGCTTCTTGACGGGCACCTTAAGATAGAGAATCTACGTTTTAAAAACTGTCCCTTTACGGGTATTACATTTTCATTGTCGCTTAAGGACAGGGTTCTCCATCTTGCGGATGTTGAAGGCCGTTTGTACGGGGGGCATCTTAATGGATCCTTTACCCTGGTGTTCTCAAAGGTGCTAGAGGTCCAGAGTACGGGCAGACTTTCGGATTGTGATCTTTCCCTTTTTTCCAGGGACGCCGTAAAAAATGGGAGGCTTTTTGGAAAAGGAAAGGTCAGAGGGGCCATCAGGGCGGCATTTTCGTCTTTTTCCGAGTGGCCCGGCTGTCTCTGGGGAGACTGGGTGCTCGACGCACGAGAGGGAGGTTATCAGCCGTTCGACAAGGGGGGGCACTCCAGTGAGAAGTCAATCCCATTTTCGAGGCTGAGCGCCTCGGGGACCCTTGAGGGCGGAATCGTGCGCAGCAGTGATCTTGTGCTGAAGGGGGACGGGTTGAGTCTTCGCGGCAAAGGAGAGCTGAACCTTGGAAAAATGTCCTTTGACGGGCGCTTTGACGTGGAAAAACGCGGAATGCCCGCCTTTCCACTTTACGTGGAGGGAACCTTTGACAAAACCAAGACCTCCGTGGGGGTTGGAGCGCTCGTCCTTAATGCCGTCGGAGGACTTTTTCGGGGACTTATCGGTATCTTTGCACCGAAGTAAGAACTTTTCCCGGGGGATCCTCCCTGGACGGGACCATGGCTTACCCAGGGAAGGGAATCCGGATACGGAGATGTTCCTGGAACGGGTGATGGCGCCTGCCGGAAAGTAGGGATGTGCAGGGACACGCAACGTTTTCTCTGCGTTTGCAGCGTCTTGTAACAGCGGCGGCCCCCCTGTTTTTTACCACTCATCATCCTCTTTTGTTCCATATCTTACATGGACGAGGGAGAGACCTTCCGGTGGAGCCGTCCGGCATGGATTTTTTTCTCTTGCCTTCATAGCAAGTATCTCCGCCGCATGTTCGGGCGTTAGCTGCTTTTTGCCGACAGCCCACAGTATTCCGGCAAGATTTCTGACCATCTGCTTCAAAAAGCCGTCAGCCCTGACCGTGAGCTCGATTTCCGGGCTGTAGGGGGGGAAAAAAGGCTCGTTGGGCAAAGCGGTGATCCTTCCATCTAGCAGTTCGCGGATACTTGACGCAACATCGGTCCCTTTGTTCTGCAAACTTGCAAAGTCGTGTCGTCCTAGAAAAAAGGCAAGTGCCCGCTGCATGGAGGCCACATCAAGGGTTCCGCAGTTCCACGTAAAAGCTGCCTTATGGGGGGGGAGGAAACGTTCTTCCGTCCAGAATCGGTATGTGTATGTCTTGTCGACGGCGTCAAAGCGGGCATGGAAATCCTCTCTGCAGGGCTTTGCCCCGAGAACGCGTATGTCAGGTGGAAGAAGGGCATTGAGACTCCTTGCAAGGGCCGGGAACCGGTGGCTGTTGCTGAGCGTGATGTGGGCGACCTGGCCTGTTGCGTGGACACCGGCGTCGGTTCTGCCGGACCCCGTGACACGAAGGGATTCCTGAGAAAGTTTTTTAAGAACCCTCTCCAGGATGCCCTGTATGGTTTTAGGTTCTTCTTCTGCCTGGAGCTGCCAGCCGTGGTAGTTTGTACCGATATAGGCCAGCAGAAGACGGATGCGCATCACTGCATCCTCATGCGCGCCAAGAGTTCCGTCAGCTTTGCCGTGACCTTGGGATTGGTGTAGCTCAGGATATCCCCCGACTGCTTGGGAGTCATGCGTTGCAATATCTGACAGGCAGTGCGCTCATCCATGCTTTCAAGCGCCTTTGCCGCGGTTTTCGGCTTCATATTGGCGTACATTTGGATGAGGGTCCGGATCTTCTTGTCTTCCATGTTCCGGGCTTCTTCAAGCATCCGTTTGACCTTGGCCTCGCTGTCCTCGAGTTCCTTCATGCGTTCGTCCATTTGCTTTTTGAGCATAAGCATATCCTGCTGCTGTCTCGCAAGCTCCTGGGCTTCGGTGTTCATTTGAATGCCATTGGCACTGTTTTGAGGAGAGACATCTCGTGGTATGGGGGGCGAGGCAAGGGGCTTCCCCTGCAGGTCCGGAATGTCCCGTGAGGAGGTCCCGGGGCCCTGTCCTGGTGCCGGCATAGACGGTCTTCCCATGCCGGTCTGGCCTCCGGCTTGCGGGGCACCGGGAGAGGAGGCCCCGGGACCGTCACGCGGTATGTCCGGCACTCCCGGGTGTGTCAGGGGCGCACTTTGTTCAATGGGAGCGAAAGGGGATGTCGACGGCCCGGCTTTCGGCAGGGGCATGGACTGGGCCGCTTTTGCTGCGGTCACAGAGCCGAGGGTTGGCACGGAGATCTTTTCCTCTGCAAGAAGGGTTGATGACGGCGCGGGTGTTCCCGGTTCCGCTATAGGTGCAGGCAATGGCGGAGGCAGAGGCAGATTATGACCCGATAACAGAGCCTTTTCCGTCTCCTTTTTTTCTTCTATATGGCCAGCAAGGAGTGGCTTGCTACTTTTGTCATGAATAATGGGCGCCGCCTCGGGCTCTGATTTTTCTGGATTCAGGATGTTTGTCTGTTCTGTTTTTGGGGAAATGTCGTGTTTTTCTACGGGGATATCAATTGGGGGAATGTTTGCGGCTGATTCCACAGCCGATTTTTGTGTTTCAGGAACTTTTTCCTCATCTGTGTGTTTATTTTCAATGGCCGTGTCAAAAAAAGAGATAAAGGGCACATCAAGCAGAATCATGGTAAAAATCGAAAGCTTGATGAAGCAGAGAACGGCAAGCCATCGGAAAAGCTTAACAAGCGGGAGCTTTTTTGTAGCGGATCGTTGCGATTTCGTCATTGAAATGTTGCTCCTTCATTTTTTCTTCATGCGTCCAGACAGCTTGCTGCCGTTCTTTGAGTTTGACCAGCATCCTTTTATCTATTGCCCGTGCGGTCAGAAGCTTCTGCGCCTCGCTTTTAAGGGCCAGTGCCATGGAATGTTCGTGTTCCGCCTGTTTTTGATCTTCCTTGAGCCCCCTGAGATACTGCTCGTTAATCCAGCATTCCGCGGGATTGAGAAGGTGTTCGCCTGTGGTTTTTTCCTGTGCTTCCTGAATGAGTACAAGAAGTTCATGCAGACGTTCCTCGGCGGTTGCAACGCGGGTCTGGGCCTGAGCAAGACGGATGCGTGCCTCTTCTTCAAGCTGCTCACGGTAGTCGAGAATTTTTTGCATACGAAATTTAAAGGACATGATGGAGAGCCTTCTTTTTGACAGTCACAACTGCTTCTTCTCATGTATGCAAAGAGTACGCCACGGGATGCCTGTTTTATGCTTGCTGGGGAAGGCCTCTCGTTATGTTTTCGTACCCATGCGGCAGGCATGGTTGACAGGACCGTGCCCCACACCCGGAGTATAGCTGTTTCTCAGAGCTTCATTCAAGTAGGCCTGGGCCTGACTTACGGCTGTGGACAAGGGGAGCCCCTTGCCCAGACCTGTTGCTATCGCCGCAGACAGTGTGCAGCCTGTTCCGTGAGTATTATTCGTTTCAATGCGAGGAACGGCCATCTCCTTTGGCGCGTTTCCCTTTTGAAAAAGATAGTCCGTGACCAGAACAGATCCGGGAAGATGTCCTCCTTTGAGCAGGATGGCTCCCCCGGTCATTTCCAGTAGCTCTTCTCCGGCAGCAAGAATGCCGTCACGGTCTTCAATCCGTCGTCCGGTGAACATTTCCGCCTCAGGAATATTGGGGGTCAAGATATCACAGATGGGGAGAAGATCCGTGATAAGTGCCCTTACGGCCTCTTCCTCGAGCAGTCTGAATCCACTCTGGCTGACGGCCACGGGATCCACGACGAGGGGAAATCCGTGGTTCTTGAAGGCTCTGGAGACGGCCTGAATAATCTCGGCGGAAAAGAGCATGCCGGTTTTTGCAGCCCTTACGGGGAATCCACGGGTAATGGCTTCTATCTGCTGCAGCACAAAATCGGGTGATACAGGAAATATCCCTGATACCTCGGCCCCGTTCTGTGCCGTCAGAGCCGTAATGGCGCTTGTGCCGTAGCCGCCAAGGGCAAAAATGGTTTTGAGATCTGCCTGTATCCCTGCTCCTCCGCCAGAATCAGAGCCGGCTACAGTCATAATTGTCGGAACGTTTTGCATAACATGTCCTTATCGGTAAGAGCGTATTGCTCCTGCCTGACGTCTGATCAGTAAAGGAGTCCTAGCGAAAGCATGCTTCCCATAGTTATCTTAATTATTGCTTTTCGCGATGCCAGAGAAGGAGTATGCTTGTATCTGGGGAAATGAATTGCTATCCTTGCTTGTGTAGGATCGCAGCTTTGTTTTTTTTTGTTGTATGTGTCTTTTGGTGAAAAAAAGGAGCGTCGTATGCGCGTTGTTGCTGTATCAAAAAGTGAGAAAAAAGGTGAGAAAAAGCAGAATCAAGAGTCCTGTATGCTTATTGCCGGGCATGGTATGGAGGGAGATGTCCACGCTGACGGCACTCATCGTCAGCTGAGTCTTCTTGCCGTTGAATCCATTGCGACGATGAGAGATCTCGGCTGTGATGTCCATCCTGGTGATTTTGCGGAAAATATCACAACGGAAGGGATTTGCCTTCATACACTCCCTGTCGGAACTCGTTTCCTAATCGGTGAGAATATTTTGCTTGAGCTCACACAAATTGGCAAGGAGTGTCATTCGGGGTGTGCGATCGCCAAACAGGTGGGGCGCTGTGTTATGCCAAAGGAGGGCATCTTCTGCCGTATTTTGAAAGGTGGTGAAGTGCGTCCGAACGACCCCATCCGTGTTCTTCCGAAGGAAGAGGTATAGGTTCCGTCAGGATGCTTCATCCTTAATGCATGCTGTTTTTGCCGTCAGAGGACTTCGTAAATACGGGCAAAGACATTGTCGTAGATCAGCTTGAAGTATGGGGAGAGAAGCGGATCCTGACTTGGCGCAATAAGAAGACGGACCATGAGTGACCGGGAGATGCGCTCGTCGATGGCGATTTTTTCGTCCGTTACCTTGTTGAAAAGGAAATGGACATTGCGTCGTTTTTCCAAAAATTGCTTTTGTTCTTCCTTGCTCGCCCTGGTGTTCTCGGCAAACCATTCCTGCACGTAGTTTCTGTGAGTCAGACCGGTTTCATCGAAGATACTGATGGCGGCCGCGTTGATGCCCTGTTCATTTTCCCCAAGACGCACTTCCCCCGTGTCGAGTTTGTAGGACAGCTCCTGCGGTACGATAGAAAGAGCTCCCCCCTCCCCTTTTTGTGTGATAAAATTCCAGCTGCCGAAGTTGCTGATCCAGAATCCGAGTCGCAACATTTCAAAGCTTACGATAATAAATATTCTTCCTTTGCTTTCGATGAGCGGTGTTTGTGCGGAGCGGAGCCGGTTCATCAGCTCTTCGGCACCCGCCGCGTCAAGATTCTGAAAGACATTGCCTGCCACATCGCCTTTTTGCTGGGTGTAGCGCATGAGTTGCCGGGCGAAACGCGGATTGTCTGTTGCGAAAACCGCGGCGGGGAGGTAGAGCGACGGTCCCGCATGTTCAGCTCCGTCGGCAATAGTTGAGCGCTTTGCAAAGTGGTGGGTGGCATATCCCCAGTCCCACCATATCCATAGCTTTGAGTCTACTGGAGTCATGTCGCCTGCCGCCCGAAGGCATTCCGCATGACGTCGGTTGATCATGGGGCCCTGGGACATGGCAGGGATGATGTCGAGGAAGGGCAGGAGAAGGATAAGGGAGAGAAGAACCGAGGTAATCGTTCCGGCCGTGGTGCCGCGCAGACGTTGCTTAAGCGTTTTCTGGAAAAGCCAGTAGAGTGGTAGGGACAGGCCTATCCCCATGATCGGAGCTCCGAACATTACCATCCGTCCTCCCAGTTTGATGGAGAGGAATGCCAGGACGGAGAGGGGAAGAAGAAAAAGGGCGCCAGGCCTTCTTGCCATGACTAAAAGAAACCCGAAAAGCCCGAGAAACGCCGCTTCAGGCCAGGGGTGAAAGTAGGAGAGTATAGTCGGGATGTTAAGATCCTGAATTTCGACAATGGACTGGGCGACAGAAGGGTAGAGAAGACTTATGCCGGAGGTTCCCTCTCTGATGTCGGCGCTGTGTTTTATATAGGCATTGAGGTGCGCGATAACGGTTTCGGCAATCCCCCCGTTTACGAGAAAGTACGTCGTTATAATCCACAGGGCACCCTGCACAGCCGGATGGAGCAGAAAACGGAGAATGACACGGCTCTTGACAGAACTCCCCGCAAAAACAAGGATTGAGAATACAAGTCCTGCTGGACCTGCGAGACAGGGAAGAGCGTAGGTTAGAGCACCGAGGAGGAGAAGTCCTCGGCGATTTTTTGGCGCGAGGAAAAAGGCCATGCAGGCCAGAAGCGCCACATTATAGCGGATAAGATATGGAAAGACGGAATGCCAAGACTGTGTTTGCCAGGAAATAAGGCCTGAAAGGCCGAGAAGGAAAATCCATTTCATGGCAAGCGGATTCCCCTGGGGAATCAGTTCATCGTCCGACGGGAGAGATGTCTGGGAAAATCCTTTTCCGAGCAGCTTTTTCATAACCACGGCGGGCAGAAGAAGGTGGCGCATGGCCCATGTAGCGGGAAACAGGGTCATGAGCAGGGGAAAGAAAAGGGTTATCAGGTCAGTATCGTAAAAGCCGAGAAGAGTTCGGGCGAGGAATCCCGGTGAGAAGGATGTGATGAGTCCCGCGGCAACACCAGCCTCCATGCTGCCAAGAGCCCAAACCCAGAAATAGACGATAACCGCCACCAAACTTGAAAGGACCAGAGGAAACCAGAACGCTACAGCAGCTGGCGGAATGTGTAAAAGATCCGAGAGAATCTCGAGCATGTGTGCCATGGGGTGTCCCACGGCAAGTCCGAATCCCTCAGCTCCAGCGACCCAGTGGTAGGCATCGTGGGTGGCCAGAAGGAATTCATGCCCCAGGCGAAATTCTCCGTTCTGCCAGTTGGGCCATTCGAGCATGCGGAGGAGAAGAGCGCAGATAAACGTGAAAAGGGCGAGCAGGAGGCCCCGTCGCCAGTAATGTGTCGTTGTGGAGGGAAGAAGTTGTTTCATGAACAGTCAGCGCAGGTTCGAGTGTCGGCCTGAAGGCCACGTCAGACGGTCGTTTTAGTTGTCCGGGCGTCCCATGTGGCGTTCACGCCCGTTCGGTTGGGAGACGTTTTCTGCCCGCTTCTTTATGCGTTGCATCGGACCAGAGAACGGAGAATACGTTTTTTCCCGCGGACGCTGTAGGAATGGGTTGCGAAGGGCTTGAAGGGACGGGGAATCTGTTCTTCAATATCTTCGGCAAGCATCAGAACGATATGTCCGTTGTCAGCAAGCAGCGGCCCTGCCATCTCCAGGAGCTTTTTCCACGGCATGAAGGCCTTCGCCACAAGAAGATCCGCCGAACCTGCCGCCTTTCTGATTATGAGTTCAACCGACTCTTCCTGTACATGCGTCTTGGGGAGCGAAATGGACGCGAGGACAGTACGGAGAAAAATAGCCCGCTTGGCCCCGCGTTCCACAAGGTGGTATGTGCCATCCTGCCAGAGAGTCCGCAGGGGAATGCCAGGAAAGCCGCTTCCCGCCCCTAGGTCATAGGTGCACGGATTTTGCGGAAGGGGCAGGGTTTTCAGAAATGCCGCGAGATGGAAGCTGTCAAGAACAAGATCCCGCACAATTTCCTCAAGGCTTTTGAGTCCCGTGAGATTCATCGCCCTGTTCCATTTGAGGAGCAGGTCAAGGTGCGAGGCAAGCTTTTTTATCACGGGTTCGTCTGGACCGAAACCTTCCTCTCCAAGAATGCGGGAAAGTACTGCTTCTGTATGCGTGCCCATAGTTCCCTCTCGTCTTTTTGTTTTCTCTACCTTCTCGCTCCCTGCCTTGCAAGGCTTTCCTCAGGAACGCGGGTGTTGCGTCTTCTTTTCTTTTTGGGCATTTTTATGGGGGTACGCCACGCCGTCACCATCGTCTGTATTATGGCCGGGGCATAACCGGTGGAATTCCGACACTCAACGTGTTTTCCCCTTGTTGTGTGATATCTGCCACGGAAATATTGTAGAAGTTTCAGGAATACATCCAATTCTGTTTTATACTGCTGCAGGACAAGCGGCCCTCGGTGCCTTAAAATGTTTTTCTTAGGCAACGCTTTCATGCAATGCAAACTGTTCTGTTTTTGAGATCTCTTTTTACTCTAAATCTTTCGACTTCTTAATGCGCCTGTCTCTCCGTAGTTACATTGTAATGAGAGGGTACTAAGATTGTTCTTTAGCGTTTTTTGTCGACGTGAAGCCTGACTTATAAAGGCCTTTTTTATTAAAAAGACTGCATTTTTGTGCATCATAAAACTACAGTATCTACCATTACGAATTTCGTTGACTTTTTCATAGACCAACTATATGCAAGGTTGCAAATCCTGCAAACTTTCACATGAGAGTCCGCGCCAGGCCTTTTTGAAACTGTCTCTGTACGCTGCTTTTCTTGTCGGTGTCGGTCCTTTTGAAAGACGGCTTTTAGCGTGGAAAGGACCCCCGTGAATCCGAAGGAGGAGAATCCGGCCGCCACACATCTTTCGGCCTCCTCAGTGAATGAAGGAGAATTCAACAGGAGTACTTCTGTTAGAAGAGCCCGCGATACTGTAACAAGGCAAGACAGCGGACGCCCGTCGTGGACAAGGCATTATGTTTCATGGTCTCTTGTGTCACCACAGCACACGGTTCAGATGTAGCGGTGAGGTTATGCGTATAACGGCAAAAGATCATCGCCGCCTCGTTTCAAGTGCATATCTTGTTGATTTGAGACGAACCAGCACGTCAGTGCAGCAGGGACATGTTGTGGGCCTGACCGGCAGTAAGCACCCTTTGTGCGGGAGAAGGCCGACGTTCCTGCCCTGTAAGGAGAAGACGGCCTCTCGCGCGGTCCGGCAGGGCCGCAGCCGGAGGGTTCTGTCTCATCTCAGGCTGGGGAAAATGTCAAGTTGTACCAATCACATTAAGGAAAACGAAGGAGGCAGCATTTCCTCTCCGGCCGTCAGGCCGGGGTCTTCATGCTGAATACGTATACGTGATGAAAACACCTTTCTTGCTTTTTCCCGGCCAGGGGACACAATGCCAGGGTATGGGGCGCGATCTTGCCGAGGCTGACAGCGAGTGCATGGAGCTTTGGAAGGAAGCCGAGCGTATCAGTGCTCTCCCCCTTCGAGAAATTTACTGGGACGGCGACGACAGCGCCATGAGCGACACCAGGGCACTGCAACCGGCGCTGACGGTTGTGAATATTACGCTTTTTAACAGGGTGAAAGGGACGTTTTCCCCTGTTGGTGCTGCGGGACACAGCCTTGGAGAGTTCTCAGCGCTTGTTTGTGCAGGGGTCCTGTCCGTGAAGGATGCCATTGCCGTTACCTCCCTTCGTGGTTTCCTTATGAGCCAAGCTGATCCTGACGGTCAGGGGAGCATGGCGGCCGTTGTGAAGCTCGATCAGGAGACCGTTGCCCGTCTTGTTGAGGAGGCCTCGTCGGAGACAGGAGAACTTCTTATCTGTGCCAATTTCAACAGCCCCCTTCAGACGGTTATAAGCGGCACGAAGAAAGCTTGTACGTGCTGCCTTTCTAAAGTCAAGGCTGAAAAGGGTCGTGCTCTTCCTCTCAAGGTCAGTGCAGCTTTTCACAGCCCCATGATGTCTGAAGCCAATAAGGAGCTATCGCCCCTTTTGCAGAAGGTGTCATGGCATACGGCCCGATTCCCCGTTTACGGCAATGTGGACGGACTTCCGGAGCGCGACGGGGAGCGTCTGCGTGAAAAGATGCTGACACAGATGGTTTCTCCTGTCATGTGGATGAAGTCTGTTGAGGAACAGTATCGGAACGGGTGCCGTTCCTGGCTTGAAATAGGTCCAAAATCAATTCTGAACAAAATGGTGACAGCGTGCCTAGAAGGCAAGGACGATCTGGCGTTTGACAGCATTTCGTCTCTGGAATCGGCTGAAGCCTTTAAAGCCGGCATGGGAGTGTAAACATGCGTCCGACAGAAGATATCCGTCAGCATCTTGCGAGCATTGTCGAAGGGCTTGGGATGATCCTTCCGGAAAAGTGTTCGGTTGAACCTCCGAAGGATCCCAAATTTGGTGATCTTTCAACAAATGTGGCTTTGCTGCTTGCAAAGAAGTGTGGAAAGAAGCCCGCAGACCTTGCAAACGACATCGCAAGCGCCCTTTGCACGCAGGTCGAGTATGTCGAGAGTGCTACAACGGCCGGACCCGGTTTTTTGAATATTACACTGGCCCCATCATACTGGCAGCGTGTTGTGACGGAAGTTGAGGAAAAGGGATCGTCCTACGGGAAGAGTACGGTCGGCCGGGGGAAGAAGGTCCTTCTTGAATTTGTCTCAGCAAATCCCACGGGACCTCTTCATGTGGGCCATGGACGCGGGGCTGCCGTGGGAGACAGTCTGGCCCGTCTTTTGTCCGCCGTTGGCTACGCCGTTGACAAGGAGTATTACATCAATGACGCAGGCAGGCAGATGCGTCTTCTTGGTCTTTCCATCTGGCTTAGGGCCCGTGAATCCCGGGGCCTGCCCGTCGAATGGCCGGAAGAATTCTACCGAGGGGAGTACATAAAGGATATTGCCCGCGACCTTTTACAGAAGGAGCCGGATCTCCTTTCTCTTTCTGACGAAGAGGGACAGGATCACGCCTATCGGTACGGAATGCAGACCATTATGGACGGTATTAAACAGGATCTTCAGGATTTCCGTGTCGTGCAGGATTCCTTTTTTTCTGAGAAAAGCCTTGTCAGTGATAACGCCGTTGATCGCGCGTTTAAGGCGCTTGACACGGCGGGGCTTACCTATGTCAAGGACGACGCCTACTGGTTCGCTGCTACGCGCTTTGGAGATGAAAAGGACCGTGTACTGCGGAAATCAGACGGCTCCCTGACCTATTTTGCTTCCGATATCGCATACCATCATAATAAGTTCGAGCGTGGGTATTCTTGGCTTATCGATGTGTGGGGTGCCGATCACCATGGTTATATTCCGCGTATGCGTGCGGCCATCGAAGCCATGGGACACGATCCCTCAAGTTTCAACGTGATACTTATTCAACTTGTCAATCTTATCAAGGACGGCAATCCCGTCAGCATGTCGACACGGGCAGGAACGTTTGAAACGCTGAGCGATGTTGTGAAGGAAGTGGGGACAGACGCTTCACGCTTTATGTTTCTGTTCAGAAAAAGTGACAGCCCTCTAGATTTTGATCTTGATCTCGTTAGACAGAGGAACCTGGAAAATCCGGTTTATTACGTTCAGTACGCTCATGCGCGTATTTGCCAGCTTCTTGCACGGGCCGGAGAGCGGGGGATCCGCCTCCCTGAATGTTCTGCGGAGGCTTGTCTCGCAACACTCACTGGGCCGCTTGAACTTGGACTGCTGCGGAAAATTGCTGCGTTTACTGACTGCCTTGTACTGGCTGCTGATTCTCTTGGCGTACATCATGTGAGTCGCTACCTCACCGATCTGGCAGGACTTGTGCACAGTTTTTATGCACAGGTACATATTCTGGGTGGGACGGATGATGTGCATACTCTGGCCCAACTTCTGATGATGCGTGCCGTGGGGACAGTCCTGCGTGCAGGTCTTGATATCCTTGGCGTTACCGCCCCCGATACCATGTAAAAGGACCGGCATGCCTTCCTTTATTCGTCGAAAAGTGGCGCGTACCCCCCGCCCTGGAGAAAACCTGCCGTCCTATTTTTCCGTGCGTCTGCACGCGCCGGCTCTGATTTTGGGTGGCATCATCCTTCTGCTGACCCTTGTCTGGGCCTTTGTTGTGGGCTTTTTGGTCGGCCGGGGCGAGGATCCTGGAGAAAAATTTGCGCAGTACAATCCCTTCTCTGCAGGCGAGCGTCGGTCTGCGACCCCGGTACCATCCACGGGGGATCGGAATGAAACCACGCCGGAAATGAAATCACCTGATTCAGTGTCCGGGGTGGGCGCCGTGAATTCCGACGAAAAGACATCTGGTGCAAATGACCTTCTTGCGGCCACGTCAGGACAAACGTCTCCCCCCCCCGATCAGTCGGCATTTCCCCATCCTTTTGCAAGGCCTAAGGGAGAGGGAAAGGGGGCCTGGGGGGGCGTGTCAGCTGATGCGGACCAAAAGGGGAACGGGGTAAGGCAAGACCCGTCACAGGTCACTCAACCCTCGAGCACGGAACCCCGTTTCGATTTCCTCTATAGAATTGCAACCTTTAGCCGGGCGGAGGACGCAGCATCGCTGCAGAAAAAGATATCGAATGTCGGCAAGGTTGAAGTTCGGCAGAAAGGCAAATTTTATCTTGTTTTTCTCCGCCTGCGCGGAACAGAGGCCGACGAGGCCTCAATGATTGAACGTCTTTCCTCCATGCGGGTGAAAAATCCCCTTCTTGTATCCAAGAAAGCCCTTGCGAAGACGAATCCGGCCCGAACCAGCGGCCGACCGTAGGAGATAGGTATGTCCTTTTGGGATATCTGCACCCGGATCGGGCGGAATATGCGCTATAGGGTGGACGCCCTGGGAGCTTTTGCGCTTTTTCTCCTGAGCGGCCTTCGGCATATTTTTGACTCGAGACGCATTTTGCCACGCACCCTTCGCCAGCTTTATGTGATCGGCTGCCAGTCACTTTTTGTCATTTTGCTTATCGGTATCTTTTGTGGGATGGTCCTTGGTCTGCAGGGGTACTATACCTTGGTCTCCTTCGGTTCAGTGGGGCTTCTCGGTTCGGCCATATCGCTGACATTGATCCGCGAGCTCGGGCCCGTGCTGACAGCCATTATGCTTACAGGACGCGCTGGCTCCTCCATGACCGCGGAAATAGGCGTTATGCGTATCTCCGACCAGATAGACGCACTTGATGTCATGGATATAAACTCCATGGCCTACCTTGTGAGTCCCCGTCTTCTGGCGGCCCTGATCTCGTATCCCCTACTCACGGCAGTATTTGACGTTATAGGCATCATCGGCGGCTATTTGACCGGAGTGCTGATGCTCGGTATTAACGAGGGAACGTATTTTTACCGCATTGAGTCGTCCGTCACCATGGCTGACGTGGAAGGGGGCTTCATAAAGTCTGTTGTTTTTGCCCTTCTTGTGACGGCTGTCTGTTGCTATGAGGGCTATATGACCCACAAAAGACGTGACAGTATGGGACCTGAGGCTGTCGGAACGGCCACAACTGAAGCGGTTGTGGCAAGTTGCGTGCTGATTCTTGCGGCTGATTACGTCTTAACCTCAATGCTTTTGTAAGGACAGTCTGAACGTGGATCACAGGGAAAAGAGCCGCATGCAGGAGGACAGTGGGAAGGTTCAGGGATGGGATATCATCCTTGATGATCTCACGGCGGGCTACGGAAAACAACATGTTGTCCTTGAGCGCATAAACGCAACCATTCCTGCCGGAAAAATTACTGTTATACTGGGTGGTTCTGGTTGCGGAAAGAGCACTCTTTTGCGGCATATTATCGGTCTTTCCAAACCGCTTGGAGGCAGCATACGGATCGGCGGGCATGATCTCTTTGCCCTGAAGTCCGAAACGTTTCGTCAGCTTCGTCGGCAGATGGGGGTTCTGTTCCAGGACGGGGCTCTTCTCGGGTCCCTGACGGTTGCTGACAACGTGGCCTTACCCCTCAGTGAGCACCTGCGGCTTTCCAAGAAGGTGATTGCGAAAGAAGTCCGCCGTGTGCTTTCCATGGTTGAACTAGACGAAGCGGCCGGGCTTTTCCCTCACGAATTATCCGGTGGTATGCGCAAGCGTGCAGGCCTTGCCCGTGCCATTATTGCCAATCCTCGTATTTTGCTCTGTGACGAGCCGACATCGGGCCTTGATCCTATTACTGCTGCGCGCATGGACGCTCTTCTTTTGTCGATGCACAGGCGCTTTCCCGAGATGACAATCGTGTGTGTAAGCCATGATCTGCAAAGTCTTGAGCAGATAGCAGAGCATGTCATAGTGCTGAAAGACGGGGCCTGTCTTTTTTGCGGGAATCTCATTGACCTTCAATCTTCGAGACATCCGTATCTAGTCCAGTTTCTTGCTAGGGACGGGGGAGAGGGGACTCTCGAGTGCGGAGCGACCATGCAGCCTGAAGTGGCAGAAGCTCTTGCCAGATGGCTTCGCTCCTAGTGTTCTTTTCCTGATGAATACGGTGCATTCCGAATCATGGGCCTAATCCTTTGATTCGGCCGTGAAAGGCCGCCTCTCCTTGAGAAGGCTGGCGGCATGTTTGGGGGGATTCTTTTGAACAGTATCCGTGTCACCATGGTTGGCATTTTTTTGCTCATTGGGTTATGTTGTGTTGGCTATCTGACCGTTAAACTCGGCCGAATGGAACTCTTTTCCAACGACGGCTTCAATCTGATGGCGCGCTTTGATTCGGCCTCAGGCCTGCGGGTTGGAGCTGATATCGAGCTCTGCGGTGTGCCTGTGGGCAAGGTCGTTGCCATCACACTTGACGATACCACGGGGAAAACCCAGGCGGTTGTGCATATGCGTTTTGATAAAGACTATAAATTGTCCGACGACAGCATTGCCTCCATCAAGACGGCCGGTCTCATAGGGGACAAGTACGTGAGTATTTCCAGGGGAGGGTCAGAGACCCTGCTGGAAGCCGACGGCGAAATGGTTGACACTGAAAGTCCTGTTGATTTGGAAACCTTGCTCGGAAAATATGCTTTTGGGGGGGTGTAAGGTGAAAAAAACGTGCTGTTCCCTTCTGCTCGTCTGCCTTTTTCTCCTTGGAGGAGTCCTTACGGTAAAGGCTTCACCGGCGAGGATGAGCCTTGAGGCATCGTTAGATGAAGTTTTGTCTGCAATCAAAGACCCCGCTTACAGCAATCCGGCCACACGGCAGTCCGTGCGTAAAAAAATTGCCAATATTGTCAAACGCCACTTTGACTTCGTTGAGTTTTCCTCAAGAACCCTCGGTCAGAACTGGACTGCCTTTTCCGCCGAGCAGAAAAGTTCCTTTGTCGCTGCCTTTTCGGATCTTTTGATTTATACGTATTTGGGAAAGATAGACGGCTATAACGGTGAAAAGATTATTTTGGGGAACGAACGAGTCTCCTCAAAAGGTAACCGTTGTGAGATAGCGACCACTGTAACCCTGCAGAATGGGAAGAAAATCCCCGTGTCCTACCGTATGCTGCCAAAGGACGGTGACTGGAAGGTCTACGATGTTCTTGTTGAGAATATCAGTCTTGTAAAGAATTACCGTACCCAGTTTCAGGACCTTTTGCGTACGGATAAACCGGATGCACTTATCGCGCGTATAAGGGCCAAAGCCAACGACCTTGAGCAGGGCAAAAATGCAGCACACTAAGTATACAGCGGCGTATCGTATTCTTTTTTTCGCCCGCGTTCTTTCATTCCTGCTTCTTTTTATTCAGTTGCTTTTCTCTCCCTGCCGAAGTTTTGCAGAACCGAACCATGGTCCGGTTGAAGTGCGAATCAGGCAGGCTCTTTTTCTTGCAGAGGGAATTGATCATCCATTGCTTTTTGGGGTGCAGCGGATCCTTACATCCACCGATGTGCATTTTAAGCCGGGGGCCATTACTGTCTCGGATGCCGATAAGGCTCCTGTTCCCCCCTCAGGTCTCCGTGGCATGTCGGCCGGTGATACAGTTCCTGCTGACGACCTGGACGACTATGATACTGATGGGGGGGGCCCTGTGATTGCCGACCCCTTCGAGGGATGGAATCGCTTCTGGTTCCGTTTCAACGACGGCTTCTACGTTTACGTTGCCGATCCGGTGTACAGGGGATGGAAGGCCGTGACACCTGAAATTATGCGCACGGGACTGCAGAATTTTTTTCATAACGCCTTGTTTCCTGTGCGGTTTGTCAACAGTCTTCTTCAGTTTAAGTTCAAGGCGGCCGGTGTTGAATTCAGCCGCTTTATGCTGAATACCATGTGTTCAGCCGGCTTTGCCAATCCTGCGTCGAAGAAAAAAACAATAGTCCCTGTGGATCCGGCAGGGGAAGATTTCGGGCAGACGCTCGGAGTCTGGGGACTTGGGCATGGCCCCTATATTGTCTGGCCATTTCTGGGACCGAGTTCCCTTCGCGAAACGGTTGGGCGTATAGGGGATCTCTTTGCTGATCCGCTTTTCTACGCTCAGCCATGGTGGGCCGGAACGGCAACAGCCATGACGCTCCGTTTCAACAATCTCGATTCTGTTCTTCCGCTTTACCTTGATCTCAAAGGTTCGGCTCTTGATCCCTACATCGCCATGCGCGAAGCATACATCAACTACCGTAATCTCCATGTCAAGCAGTGAAGAATCCCCCTTGCTTGAGCTTCAGCACCTCTCCGTCGTTTTTCGGGGAGGTTTTCGCTCTTATCCCGCCGTCAGTTCTCTTTCCATTTCTCTGGGACGGGGGGAAATTATGGCTCTCGTTGGGGAATCAGGCTGCGGCAAGAGTCTTACGGCCCGTGCTGTTCTCCGTCTTCCGCCGAAAAATGCCTTTCTTTCCGGCAGGATCTGTTTTCAGGGACAGGATTTGCTTCCCCTTCCCGAAAAGGATCTGCAGCGTATCAGGGGGCGCCATATCGCCATGATTTTTCAGGAGCCCATGACGGCCCTTAATCCGGTGCTTACGGTAGGAAGTCAGGCCATGGAAATTCTTGCAGGACATACGGGCTTGTCCAAGGTCGAGGCAAGGGAGCAGGTTGAAGACATGTTTACGCAGGTCGGGATACCAGAAGCGCATGCACGCTTTTCGAACTATCCCCATCAGCTTTCTGGTGGTATGCGTCAGCGCGTGATGATTGCGATGAGCCTTCTCTGTAATCCGGAACTTCTTTTGGCGGATGAACCAACGACCGCGCTTGACGCTACAATGAGTTTTCAGATTATGGACCTCATCATGTGTGAGAGTCAGAAGCGTGGCATGGCCATGCTTTTTATTTCCCACGACCTTGACGCCGTGGAACATATTGCCGACACGGTTGGGGTGATGTATGCGGGGCACCTGGTCGAAATAGCTCCTGCGGGTGAACTCTTTGCCTCCCCGAGGCATCCCTATACCCGAGGCCTCCTTGCCTCCTCTCTTAGCCGCCTTTCCCCGGCATCTCGTCGTATCCCTACGATTCCGGGCAGTGTTCCCTCCCTCACGGCCATCCCTGACGGATGCCCGTTCGCACCCCGTTGTCCGTCCGCTCTTCCTTCATGCAGCTACACCCGTCCTTCGCTCAGACAAGAAGGACAGCATTCCTGGTCCTGCATTCAATAGCTTCTTCGTTGATACTTCCCTTGCGTTGGTCCGGTTTTTGCAAATATTCTTCAGAGTTATTTGCGCACAGATATTGTGTGGGAGGAGTAAGGAGTCGGATATGCAGGATGCAATGTTTAGCGGCCTTTTTGGCGCTCTCACGACAGAACATCGAATGAACTTCATCGCCAATAATCTGGCGAACGTGAATACCCACGGCTACAAAAGAGATACCTTGGCCTTCAGCGACACCATGGCATATTATGCGCATGATGAAATTCGTGAGCCCCTGATGACGGTTCGTTCAAAACCTCTTTTCCCTGAACCCAAAAATATGGCACGATCCCGCATTGCGGTCTCCAATGTCGATTTTGGACAGGGGTCCATGAAGGTGACGGGAGATCCCCTTGATTTAGCCATCTCGGGAGAGAATGCTTTTTTTAAGGTAGAGACACCCACTGGTGAGTTTTTGACGAGAAACGGCCATTTTGTTCTTTCCGAAGACGGTACCATTAAGACCCCCCAGGGCTATATTCTCCAGGGAGATGGCGGCGCCATACAGATTCCCCCCAATACGCGCAATATCACGATCAGTGGCGACGGTCAGGTCCACGCTGACGGGGAGCTCGTGGGGCGGGTGTCGCTCTTCAGCGTTGACAACATGAAAAATATGGAAAAGCTGGGGCATAATCTGTTCAAGCCACGTTATAACGTTGAAGTGGCAGAAGGAAACGGGTACGCGACGGGAGCTCGAGTGGAACAGGGCTTTGTCGAGGCGGCCAATGTTGAAGTTGTTACGGAAATGGTGAACATGATTGAAACGAATCGTCAATTTGAGGCCTATCAGAAAGTCATACAAACCGCGGATACTTTGGACCGTCAGGCCAATGAAAAGGTCGGCAAACGCTCGTCATAGGCCGTGACGGAGAAGACGTTTTAATCATACACCTCGCAGTACGAAGGATCGAGCAAGGAGCAATTCACCATGATGCGTTCATTATATACCGGTGCGACAGGCATGATCGCCCAGCAGCTGAATATAGATGTTATCTCCCACAACCTGGCAAACGTGAACACAACGGGTTTTAAAAAGAGCCGTGCTGAATTTGAAGATCTGATGTATCAGACACATAAAATTGCCGGTGCCATCACGGACGGTGATAATCGTTTGCCCGTTGGCATTCAGGTCGGTATGGGTGTCCGTCCCACCGCGGTGCACAAGTTCTTCACCCAGGGAGATTTTCAGAATACCGGCAACTCACTTGATGTTGCCATAGAGGGTGACGGCTTCTTTCAGGTCGATGTCAACGGCGAATTGATGTATACTCGTGCCGGTTCCTTTAAGTTGAACCAGGACGGTACGGTGGTGACCGCCAACGGATACATTTTACAGCCGGAATTTGCGGTCCCGCCGGAAACCAAGACCATTTCTATTTCCGCCAGCGGGCATATCGCCGCACTTGACAGCGGAGGTGAAGAGATTGCCGGGGCTGAGATTCCTCTTTACACATTTATCAATCCGGCAGGTCTCGATTCGCGCGGCCGGAATCTTTATACCCCGACCCAGGCCTCAGGTGACGCGACGGAGGGACAGCCGGGGCAGGAAAACGTGGGCACGCTGGCCCAGGGATTTCTTGAAATGTCCAACGTCGAAGTTGTGGACGAAATGGTGAACATGATTGTCGGACAGCGCGCGTACGAAGTGAACTCGAAATCTATTCAAACTTCGGATTCAATGCTTGGTATCGCCGTGCAGCTGAAGCGAAGTTAGCAGGTGATGAATGCCCTCCAGGAATGTTCTTTCCTTCTCCCGATTGCTCGTTTTTAACGGGCATTCGGGCTTTTTATATACTCTTCTTGCTCTCCTTTTCTTGGTGTCGCAGGGGTACGCGGCCTATGGTGATCCCCTTCCGGGGAGCAGACCGACGCATAGTACTTTTTCTGCTCCGTCAAACGGTCAGACTCCCCTTATTCTGCAGGATTCGATTCACGATGCGAGATCCCTTCACAGGAGAAATCAGCTTTCGCGGGGGGAACTGCCTCTTCCCGATCAAAAAGATCCTGCTTCTTCCCTGGTTGCTCCCGCCGGGCGTGATTGGCGTCTGAAAATAAGCGGAAGTGCCGTTGCCGCAGGGGCCAATGTCCGCCTTTCCGAAATTGCAGACCCTATCGGCCCCGTTCCCGATTGGGAGAGCCTTAAGGATATGGAACTTTGGCCTGCACCCCCGGAACCGGGGAAACCCCTTCAAATCAACCGGAGCAATCTTGCCCAGGCGTTAAATGAACGTCTTGGCCGAGATATTTCATCCCACTGCATCCTTCCGACCTCAATTGTTATTCAGCGGGGCGGAGTCGTTGTGCGGGAGGACGCACTGCGTACATATGTTGTCAAAAGTCTGACACCGCTTCTCCGGAACATGCCGGGTGAAGTCGATTTTTCAGATTTTCACTTGCCTCCGTACATTTTTCTTGCCCATGAGGGGCAGCGCATACAGCTTGAAGAGCCAAAACTGAGAGCAGGACGGGTGGCCTTGCGATTTGCCATTATTGAGGCTGACGGAAATGTTTTGCGACGGATTTCCGGGAGTATAACTTTGGCCCAGTGGGTGACGGTTCCGACCGCTGCAAGGAATTTGAGCAAGGGAGAATCTCTGACGCCTGATGCCGTGACTTTTTCCCGTATTAACGCACGACGTCTAAAAGACGCCGCCTGGGACGGAAAGGGTGGCCCGTGGCAGCTTATGCGCACCCTTTCTGCCGGCGAACCCATTTTACAAACGGATCTTGCAACAGAGTATATGGTCAGACGTGGTGATATAGTTACGTTGATCTTTTCCCGCGGAAATCTTCATCTCCAGACGCAGGCAGAGGCCCTTGCCGATGGAGAACCAGGTTCAACGATTTCGGTACGTAATTTGCAAACCCGAAAACAGGTGTTTGCTACCGTAAAGGACGGCAAAACAGTTGTCATCCATTGAACCTGTATGTGTGGGGAAAATTATGAAAAGCTATATTGTTGCTGGACTTATTGCGTGCTCATTATGTTGTTCGGCATGTGGCGTGGGTGGAACACATCGGAAGCCTGCACTTCATCAGCCGGTGAACCCAGCCCAGACCTATAATCGCGAAGAGCTGACCCGAAATAATCCGGGTTCCATTTTCGCCTTGAGTGATCAGGATACCCTCTTTGACGACGCACGTGCGAGAAGGGTGGGGGACATTGTTGTCGTGAAACTTGTCGAGAATACGAAGGCTCAGAACAAGGCTGAAACGTCCGCAAATAAAAATAGCAGCTCCAACTATGGTGTCAGCGCCTTCTTTACTATGGGGCAGGCCGGCTTTCTTCCTTTTCTTAATGTTGGTCCGCAGGGAACCGTATCCGCGGACTCCCCGATTCTTGCCTCGAACACCAAGGGCAGTCTGAATGGAACCGGTAAGACGAAGCGCGAAAATTATGTGACAACTTCCCTTGCTGCCCGTGTGCTGCGTGTTTTACCAGGCGGTCTTCTTGAAATAGAGGGAGCACGCGAGATCAGGGTCAATGAGGAAACCGAGTACATGGTTGTGCGTGGCATGGCACGGGCAAAGGATGTGGATGCTGATAACACCATCCTTTCAACCCAGCTCGCCGATGCCACGATAGAATATTACGGGAAGGGTGTTTTGGCCGATAAGCAGAAGCCGGGCTGGTTTACAAGACTTATGGATAACATTTGGCCATTTTAATCCATACGGTATTTCAGGCGGGACATGCATGTCTTCTGCATGATCTTAGCTCATATTCAGGATATCCGAAAATAGTATAATAACGCTTTTTGTAATTCCCAGGACGGGCCTGTTGAGGTCCGTCTTTTTTTGCGCTCTCGTCTCGTCCCGAACGCTAACGTGCAAAACTTGAATTCTGACGTAGGCTGGCAGCATTAGCTGATTTCACGCGTGGTTTGCGAGACGCTGGTGAAAAAATGGCATATTGAGCGTTAAACGATAGCCCCCCCCTCCGACGGATTTTCGACACCGTTTCAAAGGGGGGCTCGTGAAGTGCCTGATGAAGTTCTAAGGAGTATTGGGATGAAGAATATGGATCGGAGATCGGGAAGGTCAGTTAATCAGCAGGGCATGCCCCAGCACGCTGGAATCTCGGCAGCACCGTCAGGCTGGGGGACATTTTTTTGACAATGCCATGGGTTGCATGTCTAGGCATTTCCATGCGTTACGAATGTTCGGAGTCGCATTCGGGAGGCCTTCAGTTAGCTCCATTTCGTGTCATCTCAATGTGTGAGGAACATCTTCGGGGGCTGCTTAAGAACCCGGGAAGTGTCTCCCTTATCCTGAGAATCGCCCTTTCCAGCTTATTTCGCTGAGTTGAGACCATCATTTTCAGATTATGATATGAGGCAAGGGCTTGGGAAAGACGCAGGCAGATATCTGACGTCCTCGTACGACAGAGACTCCCGTGCCAAAAAGGTTGATTTGAAGAATATCTTTCAAAGAGTATTTCCAACCATGGGATGTTTTTGCTTTGGCATGCAATTTGCTACTGTCCAGATGTTGAGTCTGAATTTTCAATTAAGGAGCACATCATGTTTTTTTTACTGGGAAGTGACAAAAAAGGTGGAAATCGTGGCAAAAAACAGAACTCGGAAGGTCTGGAAGAAGCACGCGAAATGTTTCTTTCCGGTAAATTTCCGGTTGTGACCACCTCTGAAATAGAGGGGAGAAGAATTGTAAAGGTTCTCGGCCTTGTTTGCTGCCGTGGTTTTGATTCAGACGAAACCTTTTTCGGAATGGCCAGTCGTGCGATGAGCAAAGGTGCCCAGGCTATTATCGGGTATAATGAAAATGTCGCTTTCCATCCCGACGGCAGCAAATATTTTTCGTGCTACGGTACTGCTGTCATGTTTGATTATGATCCTGCGGATCCTGACTGCATGCCGTTTATGTTGCAGAGGGCACGTTCCGGACAGCGGGGAATAGACGCAGTGATGTAGGGTGAAACTCCTAACATTATTTATGGAGTGATGTATGAGTCAGGCTCTTTCAGCATACGGCGGATATTCGGCGAATACCCTTGCCTTATATCAGAAAATGAAAAGTCAGGCGTATGATGCGGAAAATGGTCTTTCTCAACAGGGTTCGTTAAGTACTTTGTCAACGTTAGCGCAAAATTCTTCGCCGCTAAATCTTTTATCTCAGTCGTCCCAGGCCACAACGGGCGGGAGTATTACAGAAGAACTTTCTAGTCTTATCCGTTTAACCCGCTACGCCATGGATCAAATGGGACTTGAGAGTGACAGTAAGATCACGTTTTCAGCCCTGAACGACTACTGTCAAAGTGTTCAAGATAAATTTTCGGCCGCTGTTGAAGAAGGTCTTTCCGGGTTGCAGGTTGATTTTTCGAATCTTTCACTTAGTCTTTCCAAAAACGGCACCCTTAGCGCTCAAAGTTCCTCTCCCGTGAATGCTGCTTTGGCACAGATCGTTCTCGACTCTCATCCAAACTTTGCTTCCTCACTTACAGGTGCTTTTTCAAAATCCGGTATTTCTTTAGGCAACGGTGCCTCTATTATGATACAGTCCGACGGGAAAATGACGTCGGTGCCCGATAACGCAACTTGTCAGGCGGTCCTTGATTCCGAAGCTGAACTTGGCGCGTTAATTGCCTCAAGTCTCCAAAGTGAGCGAGTTGACCCTAAACTTGATTTTTCCCTTAAGACCAATGAAGACGACAGCGTGACTGTCAACTGTGCTGATGCAAAATACTCATCACTTATTCAGGCCTTCTTCCAGGAAAATCCATCCCTTATTTCTGATTATCAACGTTCGGATGTCCTTTCAAAAATTGAAGAGGTAAGAAAAAGCATGCAGCTGTCGCCCTCGGATATGCGTACCCGCCTGCAACTTGAATCCATGGTGGCCTGGTGGGATTCTTCAGAACAGTCCTCGACTTCATCTTTTGGAATATACAGTGGAGGCGCCTTTTCGCAGCTGCACGGTATTAATCTAAATGTGTGAAGCATTTTCCGCTGAAATGTTGCCATAGGATGCCGAACGTTTTGGCCTTGGACAGCTGTTCTGGAAGAGGGTTCAAAAAATTGACGGTCTGGCGAATCAGATGGACTGATAAGAATCAGGGATAGTACGGTAAGAACGCTGATGTCCTTACCGTATTTGTGTCGCGGATTCGTAAGGCATGGGAGAAAAAAGAAGACCTTAATTTCGGCATTGTTACGTTGGGTTGCTGGGCTGATTATGAAGAGTTGAAAGAGATGGGCGTGACTTGAATCGACATGAAAGATACGGTTTAGCGTATCTCTTGATGCCTCATGAGGTATAAAAGGCATCTGAGCACGTTTAGAAGGCGGGATGCGGGCTTAGGCCCGCATCCCGCCTTCACTGTGGATCCCGCGTCATACAGGACATATGCGTTTTGCTGATGATAGGACATAGCCGTTTAGTCTTATGAAAGTATTTAGGGGTGCTGACAATGCGCCGTTAGTTATTGCGAATGTTGCCGTCTTTGAGGCCTTTAAGCCCCCCCCCGGTGTTGTGGAGAAGGAGCAGGAGCAGGGGACGTATTTAATTCCTGTCCTCGTGATTCGTTACCGTAATGTTGTCGCAGATGTTTTTATTCGCCGCCGGCAGAAAGGCAAAATGGAATATTTCGCTGGGGCAAGAGAAGAAATATGACACAGAAGCATTGATCCGTATCCTTTTAGTCCTGACCCTTGATGGTGTCGTAGATGGACATCATGCCTTTACGATCTGGTCCCCCGAATGTCGTGATGAGGACCATGTTTTCATCTTTCACAATGAGAACAGCGATTTGCTCACCGTTTACAGTGCCATCAAGGAAAACTCCACCATCTTCATTTGTTTCTGAAGTGACAGTCATTTTTATCGATTCTGCCATCTTCTTTCCCATTTCAGAGGCGGTCATGGGGTTTTTCGGGATAAATTGAATTGTCATTGCATTTTTTCCGTCATTTGAGTCAAGCTGACAACCATCGGAGACGGGCTTGGCGTTCCAACCTGCAGGGACGTCGACGGAGAATTTGCCGACCTTGGTGTCATAGGTCTGAGTAGCGGCAATGGCAGAGGATGCAGCGAACATTAAAATTGCGGCAACGATGCCGGAGAAAAAGAGGCTTTTCATGAGATGTCCTTCTTGATTGAAAATAGTAAAGATAGTTTTCGCAAATCGAGAATCCGTGTAAATGACAGGTATAAAATGACTCCCACCGTGTGACGACGATGGGAGTTTAGGTATAACAACCGGAAGGATTATGCGTACAAACGCATGCACGATTTCCTGTTGTATAGTCTGCTTTTTTGATGATTATTCAGACGGCATGGCATCCATTGCCTGCATAATGGTATTTCCAGGATTCTTAGCGCAGTATTCTCCCATATGCTTCCCTAGTTTCTCCATCCATTCCTTGCTCATCATCGTATTGTCGCTTTTTGCACTCATATAACCGTCAATCCATGCAAGCATGGTACCCATCTGATCGCCGGACCCAAGAAAATCCTTGCATGAAATTTTAGCCATATCTGTTTCGTCATCGGCAAAGCCTGCGGAAGGGGCACACAATAACAAAGCCGCAAGTGTTGTTAAAAGAAGAGTTTTTTTCATAGATGTTCCTCCAAAAGATTTTTGTTTGCTCTCTCCCGATTGCTTATACATACGGGGGACTTGTTCCGGGTTGACCTTGAGCATCGGTCTCCGTCGAAGAATTTACGAGTACTGGCGGGAATAGGTATCCTTGTTAAAAAATACGTCTGTGAGACTAACAGAGAGCGAATTGCTTTGCAGCGACGAAAGATTCTTTCGCTGGAAACAGGCTTAAACAGTGCCGGGGTTTCCGTGCAGTCTTTTTGTCGTTGCCATCGCTTTTCGACCCTTTAGAAAAGTTTTTTTTATATCACTTTTTGAAAATTATGCAGTTAGGCACATCCCCATTTCTCGAAGGCAAACTTAACAAAAATATGTGTTTTTTTGGATTTTTGTCATCACCCTTGCGGGGTGATTTTTTAGGAGAAAAGCATTACTCAGGCTCTTCACCCCGAGGGTGAGAGAGCATAAGGGTATTGGCTATATCATACAGAGACGGAAGGGGTTCGTCAAAGTGCGCGCTCGTGATTTCTGCCGCCCCGATTTCATTTCTCTTAAAGTTCTTTTGTTTATTGCCTTTAGATTGAAAAATGGGTAGAAATTTTTCAAGGTCAGCCGACTGAATACGCATGACCTTTCTAACAAGTCCAAAAGTATGCGGTGCATTTCTGTGCTGTTTTTCTTCTCTTCTCTTTATATATGTATGAATATCTACGTGCACTATCCAAAAGAGAACAGAGTAGTCTAATGCTACAGTGCAATTCGAAGAGAAGCGAAAGATTTTTTGCTTGTTTTCCTGACGTAATCCGCGCTCTGCATCTGCCTGACTGAATTTCGAATATTCTCCTTTTTATGAGGGATGTCGTTTTGTCGTTTTTTTTGAATAAAACCAAGCCCTGGTTGTTAATGAACGGTCTTGGTCTTGTTATCGTTCTTGTAGTTCATGGGATCTGTTTTCATGACGGCCGAGAAGGCTGGAAACTAGACATTCAGTCGGCATATCTGCTTGTGGGTGCGGCTCTAGGAAGCCTTGCAAGTGCCTTTTTTCTCCCCTTTTTCCGACGGCAAAGACGTCACTCTATTGCTTTCCTGCTATGTGCCCTTCCAGGCATTTTATCAGCCCTTTCTTTCCTTCTTGGTCTGTTGCATGACATGCCCCTGGCCGCGGCTGCTGGTTGCGGCCTCATCGCCCTTCCTTTCACGTACTTCCTTGACAATATAGCTCGGGCAAATCAGCAAAATGGTCTGTTTCTAGGGATTGTATTTGGAGTTGCCGTTCTGTTCTGGCAGATCCCAACAATATTCCCCCCAGCTGGTGAACAGCAGGCTCTCGCAGTCGGTGTCTGCGTAATTTCTTTTCTTTCTGGCCTGACAACATTTCTAATTAATATCTTCTTGCCTAAGGAGTACAAGGATTCCTCTTCTTTTTCCGACTTGTCCGATAATGAAAATGGAACAGAAAACGATTTTCAGGGAAGGAAAAGTGGCTTTGAGACCCTGATCTATATAACAGGTATAACAGTCGTTTTTTTTCTGCTAACCTCACTTATGGACTGGCAGTTTTACCGGATGCATGCCAGTAATTTCCGGATCCCGTCGTGGGCATATCTCTACCTGTGGGCCGCTTGCCCGCTGGTCGGCTACTGGCTGGAAAAACGAGTCGCTGATACAAGAATTCTTCTTTGCTGCCTTGCGGCGGTGATCCTCCTCCCGCTGCTTGTTATTCCTCTGGACGGAACATCACTGTATTGGGCAGTTTATGTTGTTGTTCTTTTTGTTAAGATTGTTGGTGTTCTCTTCCTTTTGCTTGTATTTTTGAAATTTCGAACCGGTTATGGCAAAGAGCTTCCTCATGGATTAATCCTTTGCTTGCCTTGGTCCTGTTTGCTGATATCATTTTATATTGCAAAGGTTTTTATTTATTATTATGTCGGTATTGTTCCATATTTCTTTTTGCTAATTATTCTTTCTGCAAGTTTTGGATATCTTTCTTTGCATGTGCAATATGCAATGTCACTTTCGGTTGCAAAACGAGAAAATATCGCATATGATATATATAATAATAACTATATAAAGAAAAGTTATGGCGCATTTGTTGATGATATTAATATGGCAGAGTTCTCAAAAAAATATGGATTTTCAAATAGAGAACAGGATGTTGCTAGATTGATACTTGAGAACGTTGAAACAAAGGAAATTATAGAAAAATTATGTATTACAAAAAATACATTGAAAACACATGTTCGTCAGATTCTTAGAAAAAGTGAATCTAAAAATAGAAACGAATTAATATTATTATTTATAAAAGAAAATGAAAATAAATTAAAATAATGCTTGTCAAATTTCACTATAAGACTGCTGTTGTAGAGTTGCGTTCTCGTAACAAAAAACCTGGCGTTTGCCAGGTTTTTTGTTTTATTGGTTTTACGCTTTTTGCTCTTTGTCTTTGTATTTCCTTAATCATCAGGTCTCATCTAGTTATGATTGAGCCTTACTTTTTTTCCTGCTCCCACAGCCAGCCACGTATGTAATAAACTCTGGAAATATCAGGGCGAATGCGACGCAGTGTCCAATATGCCTGATATGCACGCATTCCTCCAACATCTACGAGCAAAACCGGTTTGTTTGGACGGAAATAAGATGCCTCCAGCGGAAGTCTGTAGAGTGGTATGTTGATGGAGTTGGGCGAGTGCTTCGCCATAAACTCCATTGGGCTCCGAACGTCTACAACAAGTGTATCCGAATTGTCGGCAAGAAAACGGTGTGCTTCCTCTGCTGAAAGAAAAGTCTGTGTCTCGGTCTGAGGCGTGTGTACACCGAACTTTAGATATACCAACGTCTCTAGCAGGCAGGTAATTGCAATAATGCTAAGGATCAGACAGAGCTTACTGGGAAACATGCGCGAATCTAAGACGTTTTACTTTGCGTCCCCAAGGGATCCCAGGATTTTATTTAAGGCTTCTTTGTCAGTGCCGGCCATTGTGACAACTACCGCTTTTCCCTCGCTTACAGTGACCATAATGGCTAGCCTTACCCCGTCAAGTTCAGCGTAGACAGTCGTTGAGTCGTTTCCGTTATTTTCGGTTTTGACTATTTTTCCGCCCATCTGATCGCCGATAAGCTTCGCGAGTTCAGAAGCACTTTTCCCGTTACTTTTGAAGACCTGCACGCTTACGGATGTTGATCCGTCGGGTGATGTGATCTGGCACCCACCCTCGTTGGGTTGTGCACTCCAACCGTCGGGAACTTCGATTGAAAAACGGGCGAAATCAGGACCAAAGTTTTGTGTCGCAGCCATGGAGGGGGTTGCTACAGCAAGACAGGCGACAACGCAAAGCATAGCGATGTACTTAAACATAGCAAAATCCTTTTGTAAAATTGTTAAAAGTGATACAATGAAGTAACTACATGCATTTTTTGCTGGATTATTTTGAACTAATATCTTTTAAAATCATGTATTACATTGTCTCATTTTTCTAGTTTTATTGTTGATTGTAACTTATAAAAATATGTGTTTTGTCCAATTATTGATTATGACGTACATGTCTATTGTATCGAGCATTATTATGTGAAGGATTATGGTGATGTACAGGGGGCTTGTGCGCATTATTATAGTGTGCAGGAGGCCTGTGTACATTTTTGTTGGTGTTTCGGTGAACATTTCTGTTTACATTAACAGTTGTGTGGTTGTAATGGTCTTCATGATGTGGAGGGACACATCCAGAAAATGATATTGTAAAAACCGTAATGAATAAAGCTAGTAATAAATGTCGCATTAGGGCCTCCATTTTATAATTAGGTCTTTTTGTATAATGTTATGCTAGTATTTTTAAGTAAAATTATACATATATAAGTTTAGTCAATAAATTTTCGATTGAATTATTCGTTTAGTTATAATTAATCCTCATTCATATTCAGATCGATGATTCCAAATGCTTCGGGAGCGATACTTCCTTTGTTAAATATAAAATGAACACTATAGTCATCATCACAGTAAAAATTTTCTGTTAATTCTTGAAAATTGATATGCTTTGAAATAGGGATACCTTTTTTTTTAGACAGTAATGCTAATTTCGCTTTGACATCATTTATTGAGATTGGCAGATCTCTTAGATGTAATATATTTCCGGTTTTGCTGTCAAAAACGTATCCCCTCGAATAGTATTGGGGCCATCCTTCAAGTCCATATTCAAATGAAAAAAGAATACTAAGGTTTTCATCGCTATTTAATGTAACTTTGTATGAGCTATTGACGTAAATCTGTTCTTTATACGAAGCCGTTTTGGATTGTATAAGGTCGGGAATGATCATCTCAGTGAAACTATTAATTTTTCTTGCGGCGGCTTGGTTGCCGTCTTTGAATAACGGATATTTCTGTGAGGGATTTCCCCTGTAGGCTGAATCTTTGACCTCGAAAAAGTTCTCAGCAGCCTTTGCGGAGTCTGTCACTATGAAAATGACGAGCACTAGGAGAAGCACTAAACGACTTTTGTTACTTGTTTTTTTCACAGAACGGCACATAAAAGCCCCCTATTTTATTGCTATTTACAGCCGTATCCCGAATTGTCACTTGTAGCGAGTCAATCGAGGATTTCCTTGTTCATTTTTCCATCTTTGACGGAAATAAGCGCTACCTGAGAGCTGTTTCTCCGTCCTTGAACATCTATCATCATGAAAAGCATTGCATAGTCGCCGTCCCCCAAATCTATCTCATCCACTTCTGATTTCTCAGAAAATTTGAATGTCTTCATGTTAATTTCTTTTATATCCATCTTACGATTCATATATTTTGCTTTCATGAGGGTCGTTATTGTATCACCGGGTTTGAGTTGACGAAGTTGCTTATCTGGTGTTTCATTGTTTAGGGAGGAACGTACTCCGAGAATTCTGTAGGATTTTGTTGAGAATTCGTAAAGAATTTCCATAATCACACGTTCACCGTTGACTTTTATAGGAACGTAGTAGAGGTACCCGTCTTTTTGCGTGTGAATGTGCTGTAAAAGGAGGGGATTTCCGTCAAGCGCAGGCCAGCGGTTCCGAAATCGTTCGACGAACCTTCCATTCTTCCAGTCAGGTGCAACAAGAGCGTCGCTTCCCAGGTAGATCATAAGTTCATCTTTCATGCTCACAATTGCTAGAAATCCATATATTTCGCTTACACTCTGAATGTCTTCCGGTTTAAGTTCCATGACGATTTCCCCCTTCTCGTTGAGGGAAATGGGCGTGTCTTCCAAATGTCGCGTTGCTGGTATCTCAAGCGGCTGAAAGGATGTCTGCGCGGCAGTTGTGGCCGAAGCAAACATCTCGGCGATGTTTTTCATGAGTGTTTCATTTGCAGATTGCCCCGTGCTACCTGTATCATCATCATCTTCATCTTCTTCGTCTTCGTCTTCATCCTCTTGGCGTTCTTCTTCTTTTTCTTTTTTTAAGCGCTTTTCTTCCTCAATGACCTCATTGTAGATTCGTTGGGATTCGCTGTACGCATATTCCTGTTTGATCCTGCCTGTGAGGAGACCCTGAAACATCAGGAACGCTGTCGGATTTCCTTGTTCCAGAACAGTTTGATAGGTATTGCCTCCATCTATGGGATGGTAGAACGACAGTCCCGATCCGTTTTGATGTGGTCCTCCAACTTTGTAGGCAACGGTTTCTTTCAGGATCTCGGTAAACTCAGCAGCGTCCTCTGGATTGTCCTTAAGAAAGCGGAGTACAAAATCTCCGATGTCAACCATGTTCGAATATCTTTCACCTCTGATGTTGTAAAAATTCTCTGCTTCGTTGGCATGGCGGGCGATATTCCCAAACTGTGAGCGGTCGTTGCCAACGAGGCTTAAGCTGTAGAGGCCATAGATATCCCAGTACATTTTGAGCTTTGGCAATAGTTCAAGATTAATAACAGAAAGCGTTACCCCGTCTTCTTCCTCGGCCTCCTTGCAACCTGACAGATATGAATCGCAGATGTGCTTTGCAAGGTCCTCAGGAGCCATATCCGTATTTGCTGCGAGAGCGGACAGAAAAGCCGTGTAGTTCCAGCCAACTCCAGGTTCAATATTTTGAGAGGCAACGAGGTAATCGCTGAAACCGTAGCACGCGGTTGCAACCTCAAGTGACGCCATAAGGCAGGCATCAAAGCCGATGATGTCAAGAGGGGGAACCTTTGCATCAGCCTCCATGACAGATTCAAGAGCATCTCGAAGATCTTTGACTGTCATGGCATTGCCAAAGTTGCCGTCAACAGCAAATCTGCCGGCACCGCCCCCTCCGTGATCCCAGATGATAAGGACCGTGTGATCTGCATCGTAATTATTTGCGCAAAATTCCAGGAAGTCCGCAAGGGTTCCCGAATCCCCCATATCGCCCTGCGGGAGGGTCTGGACAAGGGTCATCTTCCCGTTTCGTATAGTGAAACGCTGGAGTTTGTTAGGATTAATTTCAGGTCTTTTCCATGTTTTGCTCCCCCCCGTTTGCACAACAACTGTGACGTTGTCATGAAATTGGGCTTTCATGACTTCTTCGATATCGGCGGATGCCGATTGAAAACGCTCTTCCAGGTCACTTCCACAAAGGTACCAATAAATCGCCCACGTGTCGGCATGAGCTGACAATGGAAATCTGAGACCTAGAAATATCAGCAGGAAGAACGATACGTTGAGAAGACGTATGAAAATGCTTGAATTGCTGTGCATGCTTTTTATGTATTCTAAGGAGCGACCTTATTGGTGATTGTTGTGTGAATAGGGGCAGATATCATGTGTTGCATATATTGGTGTGATAGCGCTGCCCCTTTTGTGGATAGGGAACAAAATTCCGCATAAAACCTGTATTAGGGTTCGATTATGTTGAAATCAGGCCTGAAGGTATCAAATAAGGCCAAGAATTCCGTGAGGCCTTTTATATCGCCCTTATATATGGCCTTTTTGGCAATTTCATCAGAGCTTATACGACCTTCGAAGATTGCCATAATCTGGGACATTGGTGCGGTGATTGCCCTGTCAGAGTCTCCGCTATTTGTTCTTTTAGCACGAAGAACCCCATTTTTTAGGGTAAGAAGCCAGTCCTGATTCAAGTCTTGAAGATGCAGTCGTAAGGAAAAGAGTTTCCCCTTTGCGCGGTTACCGTCAAGACGGATGCCTAGATTGGCAAAGTACAGGTCTGGGGGAAGGGCCTGCCCCTGACTGTCTACGGCGCGTTTAGCAGGAAGTTTGAACGAGCCTGTACGGAGTTCCTGTGCTCCGGTCAGATAAAAATTTCGCCACGGCGCGCTTTCAGCCTGATAACCGAGCTGTTCAAGCGCGTCAGCTGCAAGCTCTCTCGCTTTGCGGTTTGTCGGATCGGCAAAGACAACATGGTTCATGGCCTGGGCCACCCAGCGGAATTCTCCCCGGGAAAAGTCTTTTCGTGCCTTCTCAATTACTTTTTCCGCGCCACCCATGTACTCCACGTATTTTTTTGACGCATCCGCCGGGGGCAAGGGATTGAGATGGGCTGGGTTTCCGTCAAACCAGCCGAGATAGAGGTTGTAGACTGCCTTCACGTCATGGTTCAGACTGCCGTAATAGCCACGGAGCGAAAAGACGGAAGAAAGCTCATGCGGAAGGGTGAGCTCTTCCGCGATTTCGTTCATGGTTAGACCTTTGTTGGCAAGATGGAGAGTCTGATCATGTATGTAGCGATAGAGGTCACTTGTTTTGCTTAAAAGTTCCCGGATTCTTTCGCCACCCCATACGGGCCAGTGATGCATGCCGTAAAGAACCTCGGCCTCATTTCCAAAGCGTTCGGTTGTCTTGTCTAGAGCTTGTGCCCACTTGAGCGGGTCGCGGGTTTTTGCGCCTCGCAGTGTGTAGAGGTTGTGCATGGTGTGTACACAGTTTTCTGCTGCAGTGAGGGCCTTAAGTTCGGGAATGTACCAATGCATCTCAGCTGGCGCCTCGGTGTTCGGTGCCATGAGAAAAACGAACGTTAGCCCGTCAAGAGCCCGTTGTTCGCCGTCTTTTGTTATGAGGTCTGTCGGCGGGATCAGTCCGCGTGAGCCGGACGAATTTTTAAGGCCAAGACCGGCTCCGACGTGTCCTGTTGGAGAGGGGGGGAGTGTTGTTCCATACATGTACATTGCACGGCGACTCATGGCCGTGCCAGCCATTACGTTCTCTGCTACAGCGGCTTCCAGGAAACCCTGTGGAGCAAGTATGTGCACCTTGCCCTCCCGGACCTCTTTATCCGAGGTTACCCCGTAAACACCTCCGTAATGATCAACATGGCTATGTGAATAGATAACGTATTTGACGGCTTTTTGCGGCCGGTGGCTATAATAGAGCTTGAGGGCTGCTGCCGCATTTTCGGCTGATACGAGAGGGTCGATAACGATTAAGCCCGAGTCGCCTTCAATGATGGTCATGTTAGAAATGTCGGCATTGCGTATCTGATAGATTCGCTCCGTAACTTTGAACAAACCGTCTACCATGACCAGTCGTGACTGCCTCCACAGGCTCGGGTTAACCGTGTCCGGGGATTGATTTGCCTTGTCACCGAGCAAGAATTCATATGGTGTTAGATTCCACGCTTCACGTCCGTTGGCAGTAGTAATGCGACCATGTTCTGGAAGAGGGGCGATGAACCCTCGCTTAGCGTCCTCCCAGTCTTGGCTGTCCATGAAATTCAGGTCAGCGGTTAATCTTACGTGTTCCTGGCGTGTCGCCTCAGTGGCAGGTTTTGTGTTGATAGCTGAAAACACCAGGGCAGGGGCAAAGGTTAAAAATGTTGTCAGAAGAAAAGCAGATGTCCATTTTTGCATAGAGAGTCCCCAATATTTTTGTTAGCGGCCGAACGAGTTCAAATATGTTGCACGTTCTAATGTCACTTTAGCATATGCCTGGGCTTTGCTCATGCCCTGTTGCATGTACGCCCTCGCGCTTTTATCTCTTTCAACGTCTATCCAGCGACGCTGGCTGTCGAGGAGTTCACGTCGCGCCATACCTTCAATACGCGTTACCTTCTTGTAGGCGCGTCCCCAGGCCGCCTTCAGCTCCGTTTCGGCCTTACGGTATTGTTCAGATGTCTGCATCAGTTTTTTGTATTCATTATCTGATAGTGCGAAAGAATTGGATGCGCATGAAGCAAGTATAAGAAGAACTTGTATAAATACCTTGAACATAGAACGCCCTGAATATTTTGATAAAAAATGAATAGGTGTCGATTTGATCTCTTTCTGAGAGTCCAGACAGAAGTTCCAATAATGATGAAAAAATATCAATTTAATTTTTAAGAATTATCACTCTTGAGGCTTGAGGTAAAGAAAAGTCCGAGCTGGCTGGACGTTAACAATGAAAGGTAAGTGAATCCGTGTATGATATCTATAAAGGATTTTTCCTTCGTCGTCGCAGTCCTCGGCTGACCGTTCGCATTATATACGTCATTTTTATCGTGAAATCTTCACCCTTGATGGGGTGATTTTTCCAATTCTGTGGTAAAAATGGCAGCCACCCCAGGGGTGATCTGCTGGAAATTATCATGATTACCTGGGCTTAGGTCGCGCTGACTAGGTTGCCAGCGCACAGAAGGGGAATATCAGGACCGCGAAGTATCACGCAGAATCACATACAGAGAGTCCACGTCCAAGGTGTTGTTCCAGTGAGTTCGTTAGGCTTCCTTTCTCCCCCGGAGTGAATTGACTCCGTTACAGACTGTTGTCCCAGGCGCTCACAAAGGGAGAAGACATTGCCGCGGGTATATTTCGTTTGGCTGTTTGTTAGCGTAGAACGTTGTGATGATCACATTACATGTAATGAATCTTCATGTATATTTTGATGGTTAAGAAGATTTATTGAAGTGTGCAATGATGAACGTGAAGGCCCATTTATGATCATGCTGAAAAAAAATAGCAAGGAAATTATTCAGTTGGCGAGTAATTTCTTTGCTATCATAATGCTACGCTATCCGCGCAATGAGGAGCAGGGGGCTATGCAAGGTCGCTCCACTTGAGTACATGGTCTTCCGGGAGGTCGTGGCGAAGCTCTTGTCCGAGAACTTCGTCGTAAAAACGCGGCGAGATGCCGTGAGCAGGGCGTTTCCAGGTCAGGTCATCCTTCGTAAGCCTGTCGCCTTTTTTAACAGGCCGTGCTGTTACAAGGGATCTCCTCGCGTGCTGTCTTGCCGGGTCTTCTTCCTTAAGAGCCTTGAGAGTGAATGGCCCTATTGTTTTGAGGGTTCTGGCCATTTTTTCGCGGAAGAGGCGAAGATCGTTTTTGTCCATGGCATGGTAGTGATCATTGCCGGGAAGCGTTTTGTCATGAGTAAAGTGCTTTTCGAGAATTTGTGCGCCAAGAAGGGTAGCGGTCTCGAGGATATGCATGTCCTTTGGAAGGGTGTGGTCGGAGTAGCCGATAACGTGATTGGGAAAATGTCGTTTAAGGGCGCAAATCATGCCGAGAGCCGCATGTTCATCAGGTGTCGGATAATTGAGAACACAGTGTAGGAGGGCCAATGGATTTCCTTCTTCTTCAATCCAGTCAACCGCCTCGGCTATTTCAGAGAGACTTGATGCTCCGGTAGAAAGAATAATTGGTTTCTTGTAGGAACAGAGAACTTTGATGAAGGGTTTGTTTGTAATGTCTGAAGACGATATCTTAAAAACATCCATCAGATCATTAAGAAAACGGGCGGATTCGACGTCGAAGGGCGTTGATAGAAACGTGATTCCTGCCGTGTCACAGTGGCGTTTCAGTTCTTCAAATTCATTTTTCCAGAAACTATCGTGTTTTTTGAAGAGTTCGTACTGGCTTTTGGTGGGTTCCTTCTTGGTGTCCCAGTATGCAGGTGAATCCTTTGAAGCAAGGGTTTCCGCCCTGTACGTTTGAAATTTTATTGCGTCGGCGCCCCCTTCCCTGGCTTCGTCAATGAGTCGTTTCGCGATGTTCATATCGCCTTCGTGATTGACGCCTGCCTCGGCTATAATATAAGGCTCAGAAATGAAAGAAGAAAGTTCAGGAGTAAAACGTAGTTGTCGTGTCATTGTATTTCCGTCAGATGTTGTATTTTTGAAATGGAGAAACGTAGATCGAATGCCGGAAGTCGATAACGATGTACGATTTTAGTAAAGAATGCCGGATCTCAGGAAAGCAGCCTGCGAAGGTGTCAAGAGGTGCTTTCCAGAAGGAAGAATCGATTGATATCGAGTACGTAGTGGGGCGGGCGGTGAATCTCCGATGAAAGATCTGGAATGGAGTCCGGATACGTTTTGAGCCAGCCTCGCCTTCGTAATGAAGCGAGTGGGGCTCCTTGTCAAGACTTTTTGTGCCCTCGTCGAATGCTCTCACCGGATTTTTGACGGACGGGGCCCCTCTTCTTTGTGAAAAGACTTTTTTCTGCTCTTTATCCGTTACCCAGGGAAAAAACTCACTGCTGCCTGGAAAACACTTGCGTGGCTTTTGTATTTGAGATAATGTGGAGGCGAGTTTCATGGAAGAAACTTAAGGTAGGTATGTTATGAGTAAGACTATTCGTACGTACTTTGGCCCGAAGCAACAGGATGTCTGCCAAGGTCAGATGGTCGTCAATCTGTATGATGTTGCCTTGCGGTATTTGTCCCAGGCACGGGATCAGATGGTCGCCCAGAAGTTCGCCGAGCGCAGTCTGCTTGTCGATCGTGCTCAGGCGATTATCGCTGAGCTGACTCGTTCTATTGATGTTCAATCAGGTGGAGACTTGGCTGTTAAGCTTAACAATCTTTACCTGCTTTGTTCTTCTCGATTACTTGCCGCGAGTCAGACAATGCGTCCCGAGGATCTGGATAGCGTCGTCAGTATTCTGACGAGACTGCGTGATGTTTACATTCGTTTCCTGGGCATTGATTCCTCCTCTGAAAAGAATGCTGAGAGAGAGCGCGTCTTTGTCGCGGAAAATGGTTTCTAGACGTCATTCTTGCTGACAGGCCCTTTTTCTCTCCTCTTCGGATGAGATCTTTCCTTTAGCGCAAATTTTTATAAATTTTGCGTCTCTTTTCTTTTGTCTTTTTTCCGTCTTCTCCTCCCTGCGCCTTTTCCCTCCTCTTTCTGCTTCTTATGATCGATGAGTATCTTGTCCAAGTTTTCAGAGTACATCTGAAAATTGACTCCTGACCCGTTATCCCGGGGAAATTGCGATTAGCGATCCGCGTTCGTACAGGAGTTGCGTGCTTTAATGCCGCCTCTTACTGTTTGAGGTTCTCTTCCGGACCTCCTTGACCTTGAGCACAGAGGCTTTTCTACTGTTGTATGTGTTTTTGGGTGATATTCCAGGTTTTTTATTACGGCTGAACCGGTCCGACGGGCATTCTTTGTCCCCGGTGTAGAATCAGTTGAGCCGTTTGAAGGTCAATTTAGTGGAGACGGTAAAAACAAAGACGCCCCGAGAGATCGGGGCGTCTTTTCGGATAATATAGAAAAATCCTGATTAATATCTCTGTGGACGGGGAGCACGGGGCTTTGCCTCGTTAACCCGAAGTGTACGACCGCCAAAACTGTAATTTTCAAGGGCTTCGATCGCGGCATCAGCAGCTTCGTCTTCCATTTCAACGAATCCAAAACCGCGTGCGCGGCCAGTTTCTCTGTCGCTGATTAATTTTACTGACTGTACTTCCCCATACTCCTGGAAAAGTTCACGCACCTGATCCTCGGTAGCCGACCAAGGTAAATTCCCAACATAAATGGACTTAGACATGCAATAACCTCTCAAGAAAACTATTCAACTGCGAGTCGCCAGCAAAACGTATTGCAGGCACGCATGCGGTATATAAAACATACTTCTCCATTATTTGTCAATGGAGAAGCGCATTATCAGAGACTTTTGGGACAAAAAGAATGTCGTAGGGCAAACGTCAGGATATTTCTATGTCCTGGAGGACATTATGGCGAAGTAGGTCTTTTCCTTTGCAGGCTTTGGGACGGTAACTACGAAGGATCCTGAATCAGAGAACTTACTGAGCTGACGAATTTTCGGCAGGACCGGGCATCCAGTCTTCATCCATATTTTCAAAGGACGTGTAACGAGAGTGGAAAACGAGTTCTGCAACCCCTGTCGGACCGTTTCTCTGCTTTCCTATGATAATCTCCGCTTTCCCGACCTCGGGACGTTCAGAGGGATTCTTGTGTTTGTAGACGTCGTCACGGTAGATGAACATGATGATGTCCGCATCTTGCTCAATGGCTCCTGATTCACGCAGGTCAGCCATTTGTGGCCGCTTGTCGTCACGCGCGCGGTCTTCGACTTTGCGGTTGAGCTGAGAAAGAGCAACGACTGGGATTCCGTGATCCTTGGCTATGGCTTTTAATGTTCGCGAGATATCCGAGATTTCAAGTTCACGTGAATCTTTGCCCCTTGGACTGCGCATAAGCTGAAGATAGTCGACGATGAGAAGGCCGATATTGTGCTTGCTCTGGAGGCGACGAACTTTTGCCCTAAGTTCCATGGTCGAAAGTGTTGCCGTATCATCAATGAATATGGGGGCCTTGTCGAGCAGCTCGGCCGCTTCATAGAGATTGTTCCAGTCTTCATCGTTAAGCCTGTAGGCCTGGCGTAGTTTGCTCATGTCAACGCGGGCCTTGAGCGCGAGCATTCGCTGCACAAGCTGTTCCCGGCTCATTTCCAGAGAAAAAATTGCAACCGGGGTCGCCTGTTCAGAAAGAGCAGCGTTAACGGCAAGTGAAAGGGCAAAGGCTGTTTTTCCCATGGAAGGACGTGCCGCGATTATAATAAGATCAGATGGCTGGAGTCCTGCAGTGAGGCGATTAAGTGACGTAAAGCCGGTGTCTACACCCGTCAGTTCGTCGTGCCTCTCAGCGGTTTTTGTCAGGCGACCGAATACGTTGGCTATAATCTGTTTTGTTGTTTCTGCTTTTTGGGTATCGAGCCCATCGGCAACGGCAAATACTGCCTGTTCGGCGCTATCAAGGAGTTCAGAAACCTCGCCTGAAGGCTCGTAGCTCTGGCCGATAATAGTCGTACACGTGGAAATAAGGGTACGTTGTATTGCCCGGCTTTTGACGATCTTGGCGTAAAAGTCGAGGTGTTCTTCACTGACAATGGCCATGGGGAGGTCTGATATGTAGCTTGCCCCGCCTATTTTCTCATAATTTCCCATTATTCGTAACTGTTCGGCGCATGAGACAAGATCGATGGGCTTGCTTTCTTCAGCCAGTGCGAGACAGGCCTTGTAGATCATTGCGTTGCGGGGATCATAAAAATCATCGGGAGTTTTGAGAATCTCAAGTGCTTGGGACATCCCATCGGGCATCGTGAGTATGGCAGCCAGGACAGCGCATTCGGCTTCCGTGCTGTGAGGAGGAATCCGCGAGGACAAGGACTGATGGAAAACTGGAGGGGTGGTTTGGCTCATGGCGGTGACTAAAAAGCGCTCCTAGAGAGTCTCTCAGGAGCGCTTTGAAATGGGTGTGTCTACGAATTATTCAGCGTCTTTTTCCTGGGAGGCCTCTTTCGCAGCTTCCTCCGGAATCACTTCGTTTTCTTCCTCGGGATTTTGGTGGTCGGATACAACTTTGACCGTCACCATCGCAATGACGCTCGCGTGCAAACGGATCCGCACGGGATGCTCACCAAGGGTTCTGATAGGCGAGTCAAGCAGAATACGACGGCGGTCAACTCCGGCACCAAGGCTTGCGAGGGCATCACCTATAATGCTTGTTGTGACAGAGCCATAGAGTTTGTCGTTGTCACCTACGTGCATGGGGATAACGACATCAAGGGCTTCAAGACGGGTCTGCATGTCTTGAGCCTCGGCGCGGAGGGCATCCATACGCGCCTGCAATTTTTTGCGTTCAAGTTCAAAAGTTTTGAGATTCGCCGGACTTGCGACCATGGCGAGGCCCTGGGGCAGGAGATAGTTACGCCCGTAGCCAGGTTTGACATTAACCACATCGCCAAGGGTGCCGAGATTTTCAACGTCGGCGCGAAGAATAAGTTTCATATGCGCCTCCCTTAGATTGTGCTCTTTTTCTTGACTTGAGAGTCATGTGTCGCGGTGTAGATCATCAAGGCCATCTGGCGAGCACGCTTTATTTCACGGGTCAAAAGACGCTGATGGTGCGCACACGTACCCGTTATTCGACGGGCAATGATTTTTCCGCGTTCGGTTACAAAATCGCGGAGAATGTCGGGACGCTTGTAGTTCAATGGCAGCTCGGCGTCAGCGCAGAAACGGCAGTATTTACGACGAGGCGCAAAACGTTTTTTGAAAGCCATTATGCAACCTCCTCGGACGCATGGTCTGATAGCTTCACTGTGACAAATTTAAAGATACCATCGCTGTTTCTGATATTGCGTTCGAGCTCAGCAACCAGCGGTGCCGGAGCGAGGTATTCAAGCCGCACGTAGTAACCGCGCATCACCTTGCGCACTGGATAGGCGAGATCGCGCATCCCCCAGTGATCGGCGGTCACCATTTTTCCTCCCTCACGGTCAATGATCCCAGTGAAGGTGGTGAGCAGTGTCTCTCTGGCCTCGGCGGTAAGTTCCGGGGACAGGAGCAGCAGCGTTTCAAATTTACGCATGGAAGAACTCCTTTTGGATTGGTAGCCCACGCTTCGTGCGTGAGCAAGGAATTGCAGAAAATAGTGGGTTTTGCGGGGGAAGTCAAGGTGAATTTGTATACGGAATGGAAGAATCCCGGATGTCTGCTGCGAAGGGCTAGGCGGCAGAGACATCCAGAAAACTATTCCGCGCGTGGAATGCCTTTGTCCTGCCACTCAGCAATGGGGGCCGTGAAGCCAATAATCAGCTCCTTGTCGTTGACGGTCTGCTCTATTCCAATGATGTCACGAGGTGCCTTTCTGAGAATGGTGGAGAGGCTGTCCATTGCGTTCAGGCAATCCTCGCGCCCGGTGAGATCGAGATATATGTACTTGGACTGCAAATCCTTAGCGGTCATCCTTGTGAAGTCGTTTACGGCCTTTCGGGCGACTTCACGGGTTGAGCGTTTCATAACGGCAAAAAGATCAAGCTGCTTTCCGCCACTCAGAATCGCCACCGGCAGATAACGATAGCCCGAATCAAGCCATGTGTTGATTATTTTGTCCACCTTGTTCGGTTCCGTGTGGATCATCTGGACAGCGTAAAGGCGGTTCTGGCGGAAGAGAAAGCGCTGATACCACGCTTTTTGAAAAAACGGGACTGGATTTGGGCGGCAGAGATTGTCAAAGCTGTCCTTGCAGCTGACCGCATTGGTCATTTTTTGGACCTCTCTGTGACTCATACCGTAGTAGAAATCGCCGTAGAGATAGATTTTTTTCGGGGCCTCATCGCAAGACGACAGAAAAAGGAGAACAAGTATGCAAAGCCCCCAGCAAAGCGGCTTAAGAGCGGTAGAAGAAAACATGGTACAGATTCCTTGGCGTCTTTTTGGGTCAAGGCACGCTGCAGGGGAACGTTCAGCGTTTGTCACGAATGGGCAGGAGAGGAGGGGATGTGTTGACCTTGGGAGCTACGGCCCCACCTGCCTCAAGCATCCTTCCGAGGTGTTTATGGGCGAGTTCTGTCTCGAAATCGCTGACGTCCGGCATGTCTGCTGGCCGGGTGCCACGAAGATCATTGCCTTCCGTCGCAACAACGAGTGCTGCCGCCATCCTCCCCATGACGCAGAAAAACCGGCGTGCGTCCCATCCCTTTGAGGTAATCCACTTCTCGGCATTCTGCGAATAGAAAAAATCAGGTCTGCCGTTGGTAAGACCGGGATGGGCTTCTTCTTGATGGCTTTGCGCCCAGACACGAAACTCCGGCAGAACGGTCAGAAATGAGAGAAGTTCTTTTTCCGTTGTTTTCGGCTGGTTGTCGTAGACTGTCTGTGAAGAGACCGTGCTGGGCTTGGCCGAGGAAAGGGAATATGAAAAAAGGAGCAGGGAAAGAAGGAGGAAAACGCCTGGGAGCAGTTCTGTTGCTTTTCTTCTCACCCGTTGCCAGTTGTGTGTCATGTTAACTCCAGCGTTTCGAAGAAAAAGGCAGCGCCCTGAGGGAATCGCCCGGTGAGACCGACAGGGCGCTGAATGCATTAGTAGCGAACGGCGCTTAGTTTCGAGAGCTTGTCCATGTTATGGTAACTTTCCACATAGCGGAGCGTTCCGGTCTTTGCCCTGATAACAAGGGAATGGGTCACTGTATGGTGCGCTCCATAGCGGACCCCATGAAGAAAGTCTCCCCCTGAGATCCCTGTTGCGGCAAAGAAGCAATCGTCACTTTTTATGAGCGTGTTGGTTGTAAGGGTCTCACGGATGTCAATGTTTGCTTCTTCCATGGCCTCTTTTTCCACATATGACTGAGGATCAAGACGGGCCACGATTTCTCCCCCCATGCCCTTGATGGCACAGGCCGTAATGACCCCTTCAGGCGTACCTCCCGTTCCCATCATGCAGTCGACCTCGCTTCTCGGGTCTGTTGCCATGAGCGCTCCGGCCACATCACCGTCGGTTTGAAGCTGAATACGGGCCCCCGCTGCGCGGATTGCGTCGATAAGCTCTTTGTGACGGGGTTTGTCAAGCACAAAGACAACCAGATCTTCAACATCTTTTCCAAGGGCCTTCGCAATATGTTTGAGATTGACATGCACGGGCGCGTCTATGTCAACAGCGTTGTACGCCTCATGAGGGACAACCAGTTTGCGCATATAGAAGCTTGGGCCGGGGTTGAACATGGAACCCGCCGGAGCAACGCCGACAACGGAAATGGCATTGGGGCGGCCGTAAGCAAGCAGATTGGTCCCTTCAACCGGATCTACGGCCACGTCAAGGGCCGGGCCCTGACCGTTTCCGACCTTTTCTCCATTGGCGAGCATTGGCGCGTTGTCTTTTTCGCCTTCTCCAATGACGACGGTTCCCTTAATGTTCAGAGAGGAGAAACTGTTTCGCATGGCTTCAACCGCGGCAAGATCTCCTGCGTTTTTGTCACCGCGTCCAAGCCAGCGTGCTGAAGCCATCGCCGCGGCTTCCGTTATGCGAACAATGTCCATGGCAAGGTTTTTTTCTGGTGCTTCCGGCATTATGATTCCCTCCCAGGGTGAACATAATTATGGTGGTGCGTATACTGAGCGTACCCGTCGCTTAAGTAGACGGGACGGTATTTATGATCAATGCCTGCTGGATCTTTGCAAACAAGAAAAAGATTCAGGCTGAAAGTCAGATTGCAAATGGCAAATCATGAAGAAGAGTGCCTTGAAGACGCGGGCTGATCAGACTTCATTGTGTCTCGGACAATGAGGAAGATCCTTTCTCTTTCAGGCCGCAACAGTCATAGCCCCCGTGGTCCGCTATACTCCATCCGCATCTCGTGGAGGCGGATAGCCGTGAGATGCGGTAGCAAAAAGGACTGCATGCAGCATACTTCAAAAACTTTCTGACCTCAATCAGACAGGGGGATCTTGGGATAAAAAGGGAAAATTTTAGCAATATTTTTACTATGGAGTGTCGTGTACCTGATCTTCGCGTTACTTTCAGATGGGACGGGAGCGAAACGTGCGATCTGTATTTTTTGAGGGTGGGAGTTAGACGTGTTTTTTTTCGCAATTTGCTGAGAATAGCGTTTTTTTTGCATAGTTTAAGGTGTGTCATGCTTTTTGTTAGCAAGTATCGTTTTCTTATTTTAGTATTTGTTTTATAGATACAATAATAAAAACAATTATTTAAATATATAAAGTGTTATTTGTAATTATTTATTGTATAAAATCATATATTTATTATTCAAAATACATTTAGTATTAAATTATAAATTATTTTATGTACGTGTTTTATGAAATTAGCATGCTTATATATCAATGATTGTTATAATAGATATATTTGTTGAAACAATTTTTAATATATTGTATGCTCTTATATAGTATATTGTGATTATTTTGAATATTGAGATAGAAAGTTTCTTCGTATGTCTTATTAAATAATAGATTAAAAATAAAAATACATCTCCTTCTCTTGCCTTTTTGACGACCCCGAATTACGTTAATAGGATGTGTGTTGCCGACGGGCATAACCTTCCGGGTGTACCGTCTTTTGTGAGGCTCTTCGTTTTTCGAATTGATTATTGAAAGAGCCTTCCGAGAGCTGCAGTAGGTGTCCTGTACGGCTGCGGATCGGCTTTGTTAACAGTGGATGTCTTGTCCTTTTATTTTAAGGGATACTAAGGAGGCAGTTGCCCCGCTAAGCGGGAAACTGATTCTATAATGGATGAGTGTTATTTTTCCCCTTCATGTTGTCATATTGATCTCGCGGCCTTGACCCGCAATTTTTTTCGTATGGGTGACCCGTCGACCCTGATGCCTGTCATTAAATCTGACGCCTACGGCCACGGCCTTCTTCCGGTTGCCCGGGCGCTTGACAAGGCTGGGGCCCTGCATTTCGCCGTGGGAACGGTGAGCGAGGGCGCACTTTTGCGCAATGTTGGCTTTCATCAGCAGATCGTGCCGCTTCTCGGTGTCGTGAGTCAGGATGAGTGGAACGCCTCGTTTGCCCTGAAGCTGACAACCCCCATCCTTGATGTCAAATCCATGCAGATGGCTGCGCACGCCTGCCCGGATCACGAAATTTTTCCTGTAGCGGTAGCGCTCAATACCGGCATGGGACGTCTGGGTTTCTCCGTCGATGACATGCCCGATCTGATAGAAGGCCTGCACCGTTATCCCATGTTGAAACCGGTTGTGGCCTTTTCTCATTATGCCTGTGCCGATATTCCCGAGGAATCGAGCTACACGCTTGCCCAGCAGGAACGTTTCAAAAGCATGACCAATGCCTTGCGCGCCTTTTTTCCTGACCTTTCACGAAGCCTCAATAATTCTGCCGGTCTCCAGGTTTTTGGAGAGGGGGCTTTTGATCTGAGCAGGCCGGGCATTACCCTTTACGGCGGCAATCCGTTCGTTGGCACCCCCTGGGAGTCCAAAGGCTCGGATTTTGAATGGGTTATGAGTGTCTCTGCCCCGATTCTGCAGGTCCATGCGCTGAAGGGGGGGGAAAGTGTGTCCTACGGTCGCTGTTTCACGGCACCCCACGATATGACAATCGCCATTCTGGCGATGGGCTATGCCACGGGTTTTCCGAGATCCCTTTCCAATCGTGCCGATGTCCTGATCAACGGCCGGCGCTGCCCGCAGATCGGACGTGTCTGCATGGGCATGATCGCCTGCGATGTCTCACAGCTTGGCTCGGCGGAAGCAGGGGACCTTGGGTGGATTATGGGCGGAAACCCTGATCCAGGTCAGCGTGCCGTCACAGCCGACGAACTGGCAAAGGAGCTTGACACCATCTCTTATGAGGTCCTTTGTCATTTCGGTGCAACCAACCGTCGTGTCTACAGCTGACATCTTTTTTCCGACCATGTCGTCTTACGCATGATGATAGGGAACGTTTCTCCGTATGCACTCGGCCCTATAGAGCTGTTCGCAGAGCATGAGACGGGCCAGCTCGTGGGGCAGTGTCATGGCTGAAAGGCTGAGAAGCCGATTAGCTCTTGCACGTACGGACTCATCAAGTCCGTAGGGACCGCCTATGATGAAGCAGGGGGATTTGCCCAGCGTGTCGTAGGTGCCAAGAAGATTCGCGAGCGCGACGGAGCTCATCGACTTCCCTCTCTCATCGAGAACGATCGCTTCGTCGTTCGGAGACAGTGCGCCGAGTATTTGCTCCCCCTCCTGTTTGAGCCGTTTTTCAAGGGGAAAGGATGGGTCTCCGTCTCGTACGGTTACAACATTGGGAGTGCGCCAGTGCCTGATCCGTTTCAGGTAGAGTTCACACCCCTCCAGAATGAAATGATGCTTGAGTTTTCCCACAACGATCAAGCGCAAGGGCTTGCCTGCCATGATGTGTTCCTCCGTGCTGCGTTCCATGATGGTCGATCGGGACGACGCGGTTCGTCTGCTTCTTGACGGTGGGCTTTTACTTTATCCCACGGAAACGTTTTACGCCCTCGGCGTCCTTGCCTCAAATCACGAGGGCCTCGCCAATATCTGTTCTCTTAAGGAGCGTCCCCGCGAGAAACCCCTTCCTCTCCTCGCATCATCGACCAGGCAGGTTCGCCTTTTTTGCCGCTTTGGCCCTGTGTCAGAACGCCTTTCCAGTCTTTGGCCCGCTCCGCTGACCCTTGTTCTTCCACTGAAGGAAGGAGTGGCGTTTGCGCATTGTCTGTGCAACGTTGAAAACAAGGTGGCCCTTCGGGTGAGCGCCAACCCCATTGCGCGTTTCCTTTGTGCAGAAACAGCTCAGCTCCTGACGGCAAGCAGTGCCAATTTACGCGGGCGCTCACCTGTGACACGTCCCGAAGACCTTGATGAGGGCTTTTTGACAAAGCTCAGGAGCCTTTCCCTGCCCATTGGCCTTTTGTGTCACGGGGAAGGATTTGCTCCTCTTGGCGGGTTCCCCTCAACCATAGTGGAACCCTGTGAAGGAACGACGGATAGGGTACGGCTCCTGCGCGAGGGTGCCTATGCGCGGCAACTACTTTGTGATAAAGGGTTTTTCTGTCTGTAGAGATCCCTCCCTTCCATGGCGGAAGGTGTCCCTGAACCCCTCTCCTATGTGAGGAGACCACGAAGACGGGAGCTTGTCTATGCAAAAAAATTGTCTCTGTCCCCACTGTGGTAAGCAGTTTTCACGATTCTGCAATCCATTTCCGACTGCCGATGTCATTATTTATGAGCCCTCAAGGGGAATTGTGATCATTCAACGAGTCAATGCGCCCCTTGGCTATGCCCTTCCCGGTGGCTTCATTGATGAAGGAGAAATGGCGGAGGAGGCTGCCTGCAGAGAGGTGATGGAGGAAACGGGACTTGAGGTGACGTTGCTAGGGCTGCTCGGTGTGTATTCGGAACCGCACAGGGACCCCCGTTCACATACGCTTACAATGGTCTACGTCGGGCGACCTGCCGACTGCAGCGCATTACAGGCCGGGGACGACGCCGCACATGCTGCCTTCTATCCCCTTTCTGCTCTTCCTTCTCCCCTCGTTTTTGATCACGCCCGCGTTCTTCGTGATTTTTGCAGTTACGTTGAAGGGGCTCGGCATCTTGCGGGACTCGACGGGGCCTTTCATGCGGGAGGAACTCGGTAATGGGGTATGCAACTCTTGCCCGTTGCGTGAAGGATCTGGAGAACATCGGACAGCTTCGACGCATTACCGTTGAGCTTGATCCGAAGCTGGAAATAGGGTGTGTGCAACGGCGGGTTTTTGCGGCCAAAGGGCCAGCCCTTCTCTTTACCCGCGTCAAGGGCACTCCCTTTCCCATGCTTGGCAATCTTTTCGGTACACGGGAACGTCTAGGCTACATTTTTCGAGATGAGCTGCCGACCATCGAAAAGCTTTTTTCCCTCTTTGGAAGAGATGGGGGCAGCCTCCTGAGGTCTCCCCTGCGAAATGTTGTTCGTCTTGTCTCCTTGGCATACCCCCTTTTGCACATGTTGCCGCGGCGTATGGATGCCTCTGCAGCTCCGGTCCTGAAGGAACGCTGCAGTCTTTCAGATCTTCCGCGCTGCGTCTCCTGGCCTCTTGACGCCGGTCCTTTTATTACATTGCCGATTGTCTACAGCGAAGATCCATTGCATCCTGGGCCAGCCCGCTCCAATCTTGGCATGTACCGTATTCAGCTTGGCGGTAACGAGTACGGAGAAAACGAGCTTGGTCTTCATTACCAGATTCACAGGGGACTTGGGGTCCATCATGCGCATGCCCTCGCAAAGGGGATTCCTCTTCCCGTGCATATTTATGTGGGCGGGCCGCCGGCGCTGACGCTCGCGAGTGTTATGCCGCTTCCCGAAGGAATCAGTGAACTGCATTTTGCCGGCCTTTTGCAGGGAGAAGGCTGTGCTCTTGCCAGAACAGCAGGAGAACAACTTCCCGTTCTTGCCAATGCGGATTTTTGTCTTAGGGGCACTATTGGCCCCGTGACGAAGCCTGAGGGGCCCTTTGGCGACCATATGGGCTACTACAGCATGACCCATCCATTTCCTGTTTTTCAGCTTTCCCATATCACTCACAGGCCTAACGCCATTTGGCCTTTTACAACGGTCGGACGACCCCCGCAGGAAGATACTGTCTTTGGCGACTTTATCCATGAAATAACCGGGCCCCTCCTGCCCACGGTTTTTCAGGGAATCGACGAAGTCAATGCCGTTGACTGTGCAGGTGTCCATCCCCTTCTCCTTGCCATCGGCCACGAGCGGTATACTCCTTATGAAGCCAGGAGAAAACCAAGGGAGCTCGTGACCCAGGCTCTCCATCTTCTGGGCACAAGTCAGACGTCACTTGCCAAGTTTCTGATGATTTGTGCGCGAGAGGACGCACCGGGTCTCAGTGTGCGTGATCTTCAAGCATTCCTGCGTCATATGCTTGAACGCACGGATTTTTTGCGGGATCTTCATTTTATAACCGAGACACCTTGTGATACCCTTGACTACACGGGTTCCGCTCTCAATGAAGGGTCAAAGCTTGTCTGGACGGCGGCAGGTGATCCGCGCCGTACTCTTGCTCGTTCTCTTTCCCGCGTCCCGACCCTGCCTGACGGATTTTTTGATCTGCGGCTGGCGATGCCGGGTGTCCTGGTCGCCGGGGCCCCTGCCAACACGCTGGAGCGTGGCGTGCATGATGAATCTGTTGAGCGCCTCTGTGAGGTTTTGACCGGGCTTCCTGATCGGGAGAGTTTTCCCCTGCTTGTGATCGTGGACGACCCTGATTTTGCCGCTGCGTCCATTGAAAATTTCCTGTGGGTCATGTGCACCCGTTCCGACCCGGCTTTTGACAGCTATGGCGTCAATGCCCGCGTGCACGGCAAACACTGGCTCTGTGAAGCTCCGTTTGTGCTTGATGCGCGCATAAAGCCCCACCACGCGCCGGTTCTTGAGGAAGATCCGGATGTTGTAAAGCGTATAGAGGACCTGGCTTCCCATGGGGGGCCTCTTGAAGGCTGTTTCTAGGCCATTTCGGTTTGTTAGGGAGAATCTATGCGTTACGCCTTGCTGCAGTGCTCATTCGTACCTTGTGATATCACGGGGAATGTTGCCAGACTTTTGGAACTGGCAGGGAACCTGCCCTCGGATCTTCTCTGCCTTCTTCCAGCCGACTGGCCCCTTGGAACAGAGGCCGGAAGTCTTGCCACGAACAGGGGGTGTCTTGCCGGATTGCAATGGGCCTTTGCCCGTCTTGCAGAAAGTGGTCGATCCTTTCTTTTGACACTCCCTTCCGTTGAGGATCAGGGTATTCCGAAAGCCGTTTTGGTGCATCGGGGACGAGTCTTCCCCCTTTCCGTTTCCCCTGAGAAGGGGAGATCCGTATTCTCGCTGTCCGTGAACGAACCCCATGCGGAAACGCTTTTTTGCATCATGCTGCGTCGGGACAGACCCGGAAGAGAGCCTCTTTTTGACTGGAAGGACCTGTCCGTGCAGGAAGACGCCACCGCGATTATTCTTCTTTCTGCCGAGCCGTTTTTCCCTGCGCAGTCATCCATTCTGGAAGCTTGGTATGCGGACGGCGCGCGCTTGTTTGGAAGGCCACTCCTTGCTCTGCATCGTGTCGGTGGTGAAGGAGGTCTTGTTTTTTCGGGACAGAGCTGCGGAGTTACGCCGGAAGGCAGCCTTTCCTTTCGAGCAAGGGCCTTTGCTGAAGATTCTCTCCTTTTTGAGCTTCCCGCACTGCCCCAGTCTGTTGTCGAAGGCCCCCGGTCAAAAGCCGAGGCGCTTTGGGGGGCTCTCGTCCTTGGAACGCGCGACTTTGTTGAGACGACGGGCGTCAGACGGGTTTTTATCGGTCTTTCCGGGGGTATGGATTCCGCTCTTGTGGCGACGATTGCCGTGGCGGCTCTTGGACCGTCACGGGTAACGCCTGTCCTTATGCCGTCTCCCTACACGGCACCCTCATCTCTTGCCGACGCAAGGGAACTGGCCTCCCGTCTCGGTGTTTCCCCGCTTTTTCTTCCCATCACACCACTCATGGAGGTGTATAAAACCTCTCTTGCCGAATGCCTCTCCCTTTTTCCTGCTGGTGAAGGGGATGTTACCTTTGAAAATATTCAGGCCCGCATACGCGGCACACTTCTCTGTGCGTTGGCAAACCGCGGCTGCGGGGTGGTTCTGAATACCGGCAACAAGAGTGAGGCGGCGGTCGGGTACTCAACACTGTACGGGGATACGGTCGGGGCCCTTGCCGTTATCGGGGATATTACTAAGAGCGAGGTCTACGAGCTGGGGGAATGGTACTGTAAGCAATTCCCCTCAAAAGCCATTCCCGCCCATGTCCTCAGCAGAGCGCCGTCGGCGGAGCTTCGCGAAAACCAAAAAGACAGTGATACGCTCCCGGAATATTCCCAGCTTGACCCGGAGATAGAACGTCTGTTCGGGGGAGACCCTGTGGATTCGTCGCTTGCCCGGGATGTGGAGCGCCGTGTTCTGGCCGCGGAATTCAAGCGCCGTCAGGAGCCTCCCGTTCTTATGGTAAGTGAAAGCGTTTTCGGTGTTCACTGGAGGATCCCGCTTTCCAAGCGTGTTCGCTTCCTTCCGACTTCTTCATAGTCGCTTTTTCTTTTCTTGCATATCTCTAACCCTCTTGTGTACTTTCTCTACGTATGGAAGACGTTTATACCCTTGAAGCTCAGGACGGGTCCGCCAGAGCTGGTCTCTTGAAGACGCGCCACGGCATCATCCCCACTCCTATTTTCATGCCTGTCGGAACTGTTGGTTCGGTTAAGGCCATCGCTCCTGATGATCTTGCTGCCATCGGCGCCCCCATCATCCTTGGCAACACCTATCACCTCTACCTTCGTCCCGGCGACGACCTTATCGCGAGACTTGGCGGTCTGCACCGTTTTTCGTCATGGGACGGAGCCATTCTGACGGACAGCGGCGGCTTTCAGGTTTTCAGCCTTTCAACGTTACGGACGTTAAGTGAGGAGGGGGTGGAGTTCCGCTCTCATATTGACGGTTCTAAACATCTTTTTACGCCGGAACGCGTCATTGACATTCAGCTTCATCTTGGTAGCGACATCATGATGGTGCTCGACGAATGTGTACCATACGGTGCAGACTATGCCTACACAGAACGATCCCTGGGGCTTACCTCCCGCTGGGCACGACGCGCGCGTGAGCATTTTCCGAGAGGGAGCCGCGGAGGGCTGCTGTTTGGTATTGTACAGGGCGGTTTTTTCAGAGATCTTCGGCGGCAAAGCGTGGAGGACCTTACCGCTCTTGACTTTGACGGTCTCGCCATAGGCGGCCTTTCAGTCGGAGAGCCAAAGGCCTCTATGTACGATTTCATGGCGTCGACCACGGCCCTTTTGCCATCCGGACTTCCTCGTTATCTGATGGGAGTTGGAACACCTATGGATATATTATACGGCATTGCCTGCGGCCTTGATATGTTCGATTGTGTGCTTCCGACCCGTAATGCGAGGAACGGGACGCTGTACACCTCCCTTGGAAAGGTCAATATCAAACGTCGCGAATACGCAGAGGACGAAAATCCTCTCGATCCTGCCTGTTCCTGTTATACGTGCAGGACGTTTTCTCGCGCCTATCTGCGGCATCTCTACGTGAGTCATGAACTCTTGGCGTATCGTCTAAATTCCCTTCATAATCTGACCTATTTTCTTTCCCTTGTGCGCAACGCCAGAAAGGCGATTCTTAGCGGAACTTTTGCTGCGTACTTTGCGAAGATATGCGCTCTTTACCCTGACGAGGCCGAGGCTATGCCGCAGGAAAGCGGCTTCCTGCTTTTCCAAAAACGCTGACAAGGCGAGCCGCCAGGTCCCGGAGATGGCGCCGATGACTGCCGCAGATCTCATGCAAAGGCATATCCTGCGACGTCAGGACAAATGCAGACGCAGTGCCGCCGATCACGGACATATCTGGGGATGTTATCCGGAACTGGACTCGTTCACTATCCGCTGCGTTCTGCCCTGCCCCTTCTGCGAAGGAAGACGGAATCGTCTGTTTTTGAGGGCGTCAAATATCCTTTTTTCCTTGCGGATATTGACTCGGACACGTATCAAGGGTAGCGTTATCGGATAAAAGAAAAACGGGGCTTTGCCGTCTAGCCGTATTTTCACGCGCCTTTTGGCCCTCGGTGAGGGGTGTGTGTGCGTCTGATGTCCCTGTCACGTCAGGCATACCTCGGGAGGATGTGCACTGAAGTCCTTTGTGGATTAGATCTTCTGCGGTTCGTGAGTCTTGCCGTTCTCCGAATGGAACCGGACCTGTCGAAGCATGCACTGTGTTGTATAAGGTGTTCCCCCCCCCTTGTCTGACGGAATGGTTTTTGCCCCGAAGGATGATTCTGTCATCCTTCAGGGCATTTTTCGTCTTCTTCTAGCGCAGCTTTCCGGGGTGAAGAAGAGCCTGAACACGGTGACCAGATTATGGCTGGGCTGAGTGCATGCGGCAGCAGGCCTGCAAGTCGTCTTCGACTGTACGTTCTACGGCTTCGAGAATAATGCCGGTTCCTTTCATTCATGGAACATACTACGGCGGCCGGGTCAGCCGCGAGTGCCTTGTCTTGGCGTGTATGGGCCGGCCTCCGGCCTAGAATCCGGATTCTGCCCGTTGTGAGGTCCATCAGGATGCCTGCCGGTGGTAGCTCTCCGATGTCCTGCAGGTAGAAGTGTCAATTTGGATGTCCCTCCGGGGCACACTGTCCTTTCGTTAACAAAAAATGAGGTGCACATACTCCGCAGTGCCGGGTTGTGCCGAGAGACATATATGACATACAGATGTGGACGGGTGGCACTTCTTGGCCCACCCAATGCTGGCAAGTCGACCCTCCTCAATGCCATTCTGGGTCAGAAGGTGACAATAGTTACCCCCAAACCCCAGACAACCCGTAATCAGATCGTGGGAATTATGACGGAAGAGGGCGTGCAGGCAATCTTCATGGATACGCCTGGCCTGACCCAGGTGCGGGGGCGTTTAAGCAAGGCCATGATACAGGCCGTCTGGGAGAGCCTTCGTCAAGCTGATGTTATCATGCCAGTGATAGACGGAAACCTCTATGTGCGGCACAGTGAACTTCTTGAAAAGGATCTTGCCCCGATTGCCGGTGTTCTTGCCCGGGATGAGCGTCCCATGATTGTTGTGATCAATAAGATTGATCTTTTTTCCGATAAATCCTTGATGCTGCCTCTGCTCGAGCGTCTGCAGGAGATGTGGCCAGGTGCCGAACTCTATCCGGCTTCGGCTCTTCTCAAGGACGGCCTGCCAGATCTTCGCCGGCTTGTAGCCAACGCGCTTCCGGAAGCCTCAAAAGAATTTCCCGAGGATCAGATCTCCACTGCCCCGGTTCGTTTCATGGCTGCGGAGACCATACGCGAAAAGCTTTTTTTGTATCTGCGCCAGGAAGTGCCGTACGGGGTGGCGGTCGATATTGAGGGATGGGAAGAGATTGAGGAGACAGGCCAGACTCTGATCCAGGCCGTGATTTATGTGGCGAAACCCTTGCACAAGGCCATGGTTATAGGCAAAGGCGGGGGGACCATAAAAAAAATCGGAACGGAAGCGAGAAAAGAGATTCAGGAGCTTTTGGAAGGCAAGGTGCATCTTGAGCTTTGGGTGAAAGTCCGGGAACATTGGACGGAAGATCCCTCATTTCTACGGGACCTGGGCTTTTTTGGAGAAACGCAGTGAAGGATGATGCCGGGCTTGTCGAACGTTTTATGCAGGTGAAGGCACAAATCGTCTCCGCCGCGAAGGAAAGCGGTCGCTCTCCCGACGATGTTAGACTTCTCGCCGTTTCCAAATACCATCCCGTTGAGTCCATGCTTACTCTTCTGGGCGTCTCTGACTGTGTTTTCGGAGAAAACTACGTGCAGGAGGCCATAGGGAAGCAGGTCGTGCTGGCGAAAAACGGTTTTGACCCCAGGGCGGCCGTACATATGATCGGACATATTCAGAGCAAAAAAGCGTCGCAGGTTGCCGGTCGTTTTTCCATGATACACTCTCTGGATTCTCAAAAGCTTGCTCTTGCCCTGGAAAAAAAACTAGTATCGGCGGAGGTTGAACAGCCTGTCCTTATAGAAGTCAATATCGGCGACGAGATCCAAAAGAACGGGGTATGCGCTAGAGATCTCCCGGCTTTTGCCGATTATGTACTTGAAAAGTGCCCCCACCTTCGTCTTGAAGGGCTTATGTGTCTGCCACCGGCTGTTGACAACGGAGAAGACGTAAGGCCTTTTTTTGCAAGGCTCAGGGAACTCTGCGAAGGATTGCGTACACGTCTTGATCTTCCCCTGCCCGAACTTTCCATGGGCATGAGCGGAGATTTTACCGAGGCGATCAGGGAAGGTGCAACCTTTGTGCGTATAGGGACGGCCATTTTTGGCCCCCGTCCACTGGTCAAGCCTGCACTGTGAAGGATAGTTCACCGGAAAAAGGAGGAAGGCAGGTGTGAGTTAGCACACTGCTAGTGACTGTATGGCCAAAGAGAAAAAAAAGAGTGATGTTGCCCTGCCCGAAGGTGATGAAGCCACCCCGCCGAAGAAGAGCGGTAAAAAACGCATAATCATTATCCTTCTGATCTTTCTGCTTATGTCTTCTGGCATAGGTGCCGGCGCGTATTGGTGGTTTTTTATGCGTAATCCGGTGTCTCCCCCAGTTGAGGGACAACCTCATGAAGAGCAGGTTCAGGACAAGGAAGAGGGCGGAAAAACGGCTGACGCGAAGCAAGGGGAGCCTGCAAAGACCGGTGGTCAGATCTCAAAGCCGGCCGGCCTTCCGAGAAGCAGCGGTGTCGTTCTCCCTCTCCCGTATGTGACCGTTAACCTCTATGATTCAGGGGCGGTGCGTTACCTGAAGCTTGGGATGGAGGTTGAAGCCAATAAGGATATCTCACAGGCTCTGAAAGCCAATGAGGCACGTATCAGGGATGCCGTGATCATGCTGCTTGCGGGTAAATCCCTGGCCGAGGTATCCTCTCCCGATGGCAAGGTGATGCTGAAGGCTGAGGTGGCCAACAGACTAAACCAGATTCTTGGGGAACAGCGTATTGTCCGCGTGTATTTTACGGATTTTGTTGTGCAATAGACGAGAAGAAATAAGACCGGGCGACGCCGTGTATCATCTTTTTCCAGACGTTCAAGTTTAATGGCGCATGAGGACTGATTCATGTCACAGGAAGATCAGGAAGCTTTGGCAGCCCAGTGGGCTGCTCAACTGGCCGGTGAGGACGGAGGCGAAGAAGCAGCCCCCAGTGATTCCGGTGAGGCTGCGGCTACCGACGACGATGCTCTGGCAGCCCAATGGGCTGCGGCTTTGGCTGCGGACGAGGAGAAGCAGGAAAGCAGCGAACCCTCAACCTTCGGCGGACCTGGTGCAGGAGGTTTCGCAAGCCAGGCCAAGGATGCCGAATTTAAGGATATGACCGAGGTTGCGCGTCAGCCAAGGGACAACAAGCGCAACAGGGAACTTGATTTTATACTTGATATTCCGTTGAATGTTTCGGCGGAGCTCGGGCGTACACGACTTATGATCAATGAACTCCTCCAGCTTGGTCAGGGATCGGTGATCGAGCTCAATAAACTCGCCGGGGAACCTCTTGAGCTCTACGTCAATGGGAAACTCGTTGCGAGAGGAGAGGCCGTTGTCATCAATGAGAAGTTCGGTGTGCGTCTTACAGATATCATTAGTCCCGTGGAAAGGGTGAAACAACTTGGCTGAACAGCATACACAACAAAATGTGACGCAGGTTCCTTCCGGATCAACTGGAGCTACCATGGGCGGGCAGTCCGCTGCCACTTCTGCTTCGACAGAAACGGCTCCGCTCTTGGCCGACGCCCCAAACTACAGCGTAGGGGGGTATATCCAGGGCCTTGGTCTCATGTTCCTTTTGATAGCGGGGCTTTGGTTTCTTGTACGGTTTCTTAAACGGTACGGCCGTTTCAATTTTATTCCTAGGCAGGATTCGCTCCCCAGAGATTCTTTTTTCATGGAGGCGCAGATGCCGGTCGGACCAAGGAAATTCCTCATGGTTGTCCGATTTATGGAGAAACGTTATCTTTTGGGGGTGACGGATCAGCAGATATCGGTCCTGACGAGTGCCCCTCTTGACACTTCTTCTTCAAATCAGAAAGAGCCGTCTTTTGAAGAGTGTGTCCGTGCCGAGCAGGAGCGTTGATTTCTTTCCCAACGTGCTTCATCCCAAAGAAGTCCCTGATGAATTATTTGCCTGAGCCTCTTCATTCCCGCAGACTCCGTTTTTTGTCCGAAGTACCCTCCTTGCGTCTTCTATCCATAGGGATTGCTTGCGTAGGTCTTCTTTTTGCAGTCTGTCTTTTTCCGTTTTTAGCCCATGCTGCACCTGATATTACCCTGCCCGGCTTGCAGCTGACGCTTTCCGGCAATACACCGGAGCCGGAAAAAGTCTCGGTTTTACTTGAGATCCTTTTCCTCCTGACCGTGCTTTCCGTAGCACCGTCCATTATGCTCACCATCACGAGTTTTACTCGTATCATCATTGTCTTCAGTTTTTTGCGTCAGGCAATGGGCGTTCAGCAGCTGCCTCCAACCCAGGTGCTGGCAAGTCTCGCCATTTTTATGACAGTTGTCATTATGTATCCGGTGGGCAAGGAAATTAACGACAAGGCCTTGCAACCGTATCTGAGTGAACAGATAGACTATAAGGTCGCGCTGGACAGGGCCCAGCAGCCCCTGCGAAACTTTATGTTTAAACATACGCGAGAAAAGGATCTTTCCGTTTTTTATGCCATATCGCAGATGGAAGCTCCCAAAAACAGAGATGATGTGCCCACAATCCTCCTGGCCGCGGCGTATGTAATTTCAGAGCTCAAGACAGCCTTTACCATAGGTTTTATGATTTACATTCCGTTTTTGATCATGGATATGGTTGTTGCAAGTGTTTTGCTCGCCATGGGCATGATGATGCTCCCGCCCATGATGGTCGCCATGCCTTTTAAACTCTTGCTTTTTGTTATGGTCGACGGATGGAATCTTCTTGTGGGCTCCCTTGTTAACACCTTTCTTCTTTGATGTCGTTATATGGCGTTTGTCTCTCTTGCCGGGAGAACACCACCGGTGCAGTAGGTGGAGGTGAATATGAGTCCAGATTTTGCCATTGGCTTTGGACGTCAGGCTATAGAACTTGCCCTAACAATGGCTTTGCCTATGCTTGGAGTAGGACTTGCCGTTGGGGTTATTGTCAGCGTTATCCAGGCAGCGACACAAATTCAGGAAATGACGCTGACATTTATTCCGAAGGTCGTCAGTATGTTTGTAGCACTCCTGATGGCCCTGCCATGGCTTATGGAACGCATGGTGACCTTTACCCGCGACATTTTTATTAATTTACCTACCTACATTCGCTGACGCAGTGTCTTTTTGCGCCTGTTTTTATTAAACGTGCCGTAAGAATCGGCTCTTTAGGGCAAGGATATATGGCACACCTGATCTGTAATTTCCTTGCCATCTGGCCGTTCCTGTTCCAACAGTCTTTTTGGCAGTTGGACAAGCCGTGGCAGCCTGTAGAGATATCGTGAAACCTGGGCGAATAGGGCTTTGGATCGCTCCCGTAACTAAACGTGAAAACCAAGCTGATGATCCCCTGGGCGTCTCGTTGAGACAGAAACCCGTCTGATGGATGCAGGCGCAAGCCTGTCTTCGCCAGGGATCTTCCGACGTTAGGAGGGGAGGATGTCGATATGCATCCCATATGCCTTTGCACATCTTTCACTGCATTCTTGAAAAAAACAATTTGATCAAAGAGGAGGGGGGAGGAGTTCTCCCCCCTCCTCTTTTTTCAAGGGCGCAGACCCGGTGACAATTCTCCTGAGAGTTCATCGGGAGTTTTTTTATACCCGTAAAACGGGAAGAACAGTCAAAGGGGGAGGAGGCGGCCTGGAGAGATGCGACGACAAGGTCCGATGGGGACTCCGTACGAAAAAAGAGACTGGCAAGAAATACATAAGGAATTCTGATCAGACTTGCCGAGGTCGGAAGGAAATGGTGAAGACATGCTTGAGATGGATTGATTCATTTCAAGAGGCTTGGTTTCCCTGTTCTTTGAGCCACTTCTGTTTTGCTACGCTTGGATCCCGGCATTCTGGCCCGGAATGTGCATTACCTAAGAATGGGCCTTGCAGGTATTTCCCAAAGAGCCTCCCGATTCGCTACCAGGAGGTTTTTCGGGAAAAATTTCTGGCAAAGGCGGTCGGAAACCTCTTCCGGCCAGGCATGCTTTTTCAAACGCACCCTAAAACAGGGGCATCTTCCCCGCCTCCCGCCGGCTGGAACATTGCTTGGCGGATTCATCCGGTAGTGGGCTGCCCGGGAGGATGAAGGACTTTTTGAAAAAAAAAAGAAACGTACCCTATATCCATTTTCACTTCAGCCGATAGGAGAAGTATTCCGTTTTGTTTATCTCAGAGCAACCGAAGTACAGCCATCTACTGTTTAACATCATGCTTTCAATAAGGTGTATATCGTTATTTTAGACATTTTCTACTCACAATAAATTTTCTTATTGCTTAATACTGATATAAAGTAGTTTATTCATATTAGTATCAATTAGACGGAAAGGGACTCTATTTATATATTGTTTCCCTTTTCGTCTTTTTTTTATTCGTAGAAAATAGAGTAAAAAATAAAATAAAAATTAATCTATTTATCGTGAATAATTTGCCGATATGAAAGCAAGAAGGATGGCGCCTGCTTGAGCAACATTAAATGAATCAAATGGTCGTGCCTGCGGGATCGTAAGCAAGCGTGAACATCGTTTCAGGACTTCAGGGCGGATGCCACGTTCTTCATTTCCAAGGACCAGGACGGCTGGCAGTTCCGGACACACAGTAAAGATGTTCTCCGTTTTTGAAGTTGGTCTGACGCTGCCGTAAATCATGAACCCTTTTTCCTCAAGTGTATCGAGAGCATGGGCCAGGTTTGTGACGCGGCTTATCGGAAGGTTCTCCAGAGCTCCCGCAGCTGTTCGCCTGGCCTGAGGGCCGAGACTTGCGCTGTTATGGGTCGGTAGAAGAAGACCGGCACCGCCGAGAATGAAAAAGGTTCGAGCAAGGGTCCCGAGATTTCCCGGATCCTTAACTTGGTCCAGCGCCAAAATAAGGGGAAGCGGGGCTGCCTCCGCAGACGCGGCGAGATCATCAAGAGAGCAGACGCTCGTTTCCGTAAGTCGGGCAAGTACACCCTGATGACGGGCGCTGCCACCGAACGCTTTTTCCCTGCGGCAGACTTTGTCGAGAACGTCGGCAGGAACACGGCGAAAACGGATCGCATGCTTGTGGCAAAGGCTCTGAATTTTTTGCACCTCAGTGGTTTGTAAGCCTGTTTTGCAGAGAACAAGATCAATTTTTTCAGGTGCGTGGTCAAGATGTTCAAGAACGGGTTTCAGTCCCGGCAAAAGATGTTCCTCGCAGAGAGTTTCTTTTGATGAGTCGCTGCTTTTTGCCTGATTCTTTTCTTTCATAGCGCATACCTTCTTATTGACTGTTACTGATATAGATAATGTGTTAAAACGGCTGTCTACCTGTCTTGCTTTTTCATGGCAAGCGGGGGCGGAAAGGTTTCTTATGAAAAAAACACTCTTCACAACATTTTGTTATCAGGCCCTTTGCCTTATCCTCCTTCTTTCGGGCTGTGCCACGAACCGCCAGAACGGGCCGGTTTTAGAGGATATTACATACGAACCCGACGCGAAAGAGTTGGATTTGCCGTTGAAGCCTGAAGAAGTTGCTGCATTGAAGAGTACTGGTGAAATTGACCGGAATCTTTCCTCAACTGCCATGGCTGATACGACTAAGCAGTTCCGTCATTATCTTTACGGCGCAAGAAAGCATATCACGGTTTCCATTGAGAGAGCGAGACAATACCTGCCCTACGTTCGGGAAGTCTTTCGTCAGCGTAATATGCCGGAAGAATTAGCGTACCTGGGTATAGTGGAGAGCGGATATAGAAATGAGGTTTCTTCTCATAAAGGTGCCGTTGGCGTCTGGCAGTTTATGAAAACAACAGGGGCGCGCTACGGACTTGATGCTGACTCATGGACTGATGATCGCATGGATGTGTACGAAGCAACGGAAGCAGCCGCTGAATATTTGAAAAAACTTTACGGTGAATTTAGGGACTGGCCCACCGCCATAGCAGCATATAATGCAGGAGAAGGAAAAATTCGACGTGCTAAAAAGGAGTGTGGAGCGCGCAATTTCTTTGAAATCAGAGAGCGCAACGAAACACTTTCCGAACAAAATCAGCTTCGTGAGGAAACAAAGCAGTACGTACCTCGTTTTCTCGCTGTCATAAAAATTATGCGGAATCTTGAAAGTCTTCACTTTACGCCCATGACGGAAAACGACGGTTACAAGGTGAAACGCCTTGTCGCGAGCAAGGGAACAGATCTTAGACAGTTATCAGAAGCTTCGGATCTTGATTGGAACTCATTCTGCCTTCTGAACAAACATCACAGAGGACTTGTGTCCTCGGCAGAACGGGATACATACGTCTATGTTCCGGATGGAAAAGCAACGGTCGCTCAGCAGTTTTTGCAAACCGAGCCAAGAGGAAAGTTTGCTGAATGGAAGCTGACGCGTGTAACAGGTGGCAGACTATCATGGACCGCACTTGAGAAACGCTATAATGTGCAGGGAGAAATTCTGAAAGCGGCAAATCCACGCTGCACTCTGGCCAACGGAGAATCGATTCTTCTTCCTTGCAGGTGGACACAGACGGCTGATGCGCAGCCAACAGGACGGACCCACAGAAACGCTCGGTCCAGCAATCAGGACAACGCAAATCAGTCGAAACAAAAAGGACATGAACAGGTACATGTCGTTGCTGAAAACGAAACGCTTTACGGTATTGCAAAACGCTACGGGATTACGCCCGATGATATTATGAGGGTAAACGGGATCTCGGACGTCACGAAAATTCGGGTCGGAAAGCGCCTGAACCTGCCGCGCCGCGAGAAAAAAGAAATCCTGACAGCAGCAGCGCCGCAAAACGCAAACGGCAGTCTTGGGAAAAGAAAGACTCGGGAATACGTTGTTCAGCAGAACGATAGCCTGTGGAAAATCGCAAAAATGTACAACGTGAGTGTCGATGACCTTCAACGCTGGAACAACGCAGGCGCTAAAAATCTCAGAGCAGGAACTCGACTGATCGTGTATGCGAAATAAAAAAACAATAATTTCAGCAAGTTGAAAGAAAATAAAAAAATGAAAAAAAAGTGCTTGACGAAGTGAGTGAATAGGTGCATAAACCCATCTCGCGCTTACGGAGCGCTCCTGAAAGTCACTTTTCAGCACGGCAAAAAAATTGGCCGGTCACGAAAAAAATGCTTGACGGAGTGAAAAGAAAAGAGCATAACTCTTCTTCGCGCTTCACGAGCGCAGGGGTACGCCCCCAAGGTTGTTCCCCGACGTTGTTCATTGACAAGTAAATAGCGAGTG
>JAIKXS010000054.1 GCA_024683955.1 Desulfovibrio sp.
TTGAAATCACGTATCTTCACTGACAGATCTCCCTTTCTCTGTATCTCGATATTTTACAATTACAACCCAATGATAAGAGAAGAGAATCGATATTACTTATAATTCTACACATATATAACTATTTCAGAGCTTTTAGCTACATTATTTTTTCACAAAGTTATAAAATATTATATTTTAAGATATACATTTTTAGTGTTTTATATTTTTTAAACAAAAATATCATTCTGTGTAAAAACAGTTTTTTTCAATAAAACATACAACTAATTAACCACCAGTAATATCGATTCTCTTCTCTTATCATTGGGTTGTAATTGTAATATATCGAGATACAGAGAAAGGGAGATCTGTCAGTGAAGATACGTGATTTCAACCGATCAGTTTTTTTCTGTCGGGCAGACCAGAATAGTCCTATACTCTTAACGGCCCTTTGTACAGAGAAAAACGCTCTTGAGAAGTCCCCTGACCAGTATTTACCTGCTACAATCCTTCTTCATCTGCTTTTTTTAGTGCGGAAACGATAGTACGGCAAAGGGTCCGTACATCCTCAATGGGGCTTATATAGGGGGGCATGATGTAGAGAAGGTGCGCAAACGGCCTGATCCAAACTCCGTTTGACGTGAAAAAGCGAGTATACCAGGAGACGTCCACGGGCTTTTTTGTTTCGACAACCCCTATGTCCCCGAGCACGCGGACATCTCTGACCCCCGCAAGGTCAGTGGCCGGCTGAAGTTCTTCGCGCATGGTTTTTTCTATCAGAGCTACCTTGTTCTGCCAGCCCCCTTTCTCAAGGATATCAAGTGAGGCGTTTCCAAGGGAACAGGCAAGCGGATTTGCCATGAAAGTCGGTCCGTGCATGAAGACCTGTCCCCTGGCGCAGATACCCCGGGCGACCTCTTCACTCGCAAGAGTAGCCGCAAGGGTCATGGTCCCTCCTGTCAATGCTTTTCCAAGGCAGAGGATATCGGCCTTTTCCGTAAGCCAGTCGCTTGCGAAGAGTTTGCCAGTGTGACCGAAGCCGGTTGCAATTTCATCAAAAATGAGGAGTGCCCCGTATTGTTTACAAAGGGCTGCCAGACCATCGAGATAGCGCGGGTGGTAAAACCACATGCCACCGGCTCCCTGCACAATGGGTTCAAGAATCACGGCCGCAATGCGCCCACCCTCCTTTTCAAAACAGTGTTGCGCGTCCTGCAGGCTTTCCTGCTCAAAGGGCGCGTCGAAGCGTGCGCGCGGGCGCTCCATGAAACACTGCTCCATGAGCCTGCCGGAAAAAAGGGTATGCATGCCGGTTACCGGATCACAGACGGACATGGCACCGAAGGTGTCCCCGTGATAGCCGCCCCGGGGCGTGAGGAATCTGGTTCGCTGCGTATTTCCCACGCCCTGATGGTACTGCAGGGCCATTTTCATGGCCACCTCAACGGCCACGGACCCTGAATCGGCAAAGAAGACGCGGGAAAGGCCGGGAAAGTAGGAGAGAAGGCGTTCCCCGAGACGTATGGCAGGTTCGTGTGTCAATCCACCGAACATAACGTGGGGCAGGACTTTCGCCTGCGTGATAAGCGCCTCCTCAAGGTGGGGATGACGGTAGCCATGGATGGCCGACCACCAGGAACTCATGCCATCAATAAGCTCGCGGCCGTCCGTAAGGACTATACGGTTTTCATAGGTTTCGCGCACGGGATAGAGGGGGGATGCCGTGACCGTGCTCGTATAGGGATGCCAGATATGGCGTCTGTCGCGTTCAAGTAGGTCCGTTGAAGAGAAGCCTTTGGCTTGCGTTCGACCTCTTTCCGGTCTGTTTCCACTCCTACCGTGATCGGGTTGGTTGGTTCCGCGGTCGAGGTCCAATGCGATTTTTCTGACAAGAAGCGAGAGAGTGCGGGCAAGGACGTTCCAGCTTTCTTTGGATAAGTCTGGTACACAGGGAAGGGAAAGAAGAGGCGTTTCAGGATGTTGAAGTCCAAGGGTTCTTTCAAGATAGGCCCTGTTATCAGCCCGAATGCGTTGTTCCGTCTCATCTTTTGGCGGGCACGTTTCTGTAAGAAGAAGAGCTGCGACTGGAAGTCCGGCGTGCTTCAGGGCATCGAGGGAGAGAAGGGTGTGGTTGAGGGTGCCGAGGGTGTTGGCAGCCGTCAGCAGCACGGGGAACCCCAGCATGCCAAGAAGGCAAAGCATGTCCTCATGGGAATTCAGGGGAACCTTGAGGCCTCCGGCCGTTTCAAAGAGGATGACATCCGTTGTGGAGGTTGTACGTTGTTGAACCTCACTGATTTCCTGGATGAGGGTTGCTGCGGAAAGATTTTTGTTGCAGAGGGCGGCTGCAAGATGGGGTGAAGCGGCGAGAGGAAAAGTGTGGAGTACCTCCGCCACGTTTTCCGCGAGGTCGTCCGTTGCGTTTCCGTAGAGTTTGCAGTCGCCGTTCGAAGATGGAGAGACGTTCTCCGCAATACCCGTCTGCACGATTTTGACGGCCCTTGCCCTCAGGCCTTCCTGAAGGCAGGCCCTGAGGAGGGCGGCCGTGACAACGGTTTTTCCGACGTCTGTGCCTGTACCCGAGACGACGAGTGAGAGAGGGAGTGACTTTGAAAGCGGTGTCGCATGGGCTGCGGCGGGCATCGAGCTTGAGGACGGATTCATGGCTGCCGTGGGTTAGGATACATGGGAGAAGGAGGGGGAGAGGTGAAGCCTTGCAAGCATCTGAAGATCTTTTTCGGCCAGGGCTCCCTTGGTGGTCAGGTAGTCCCCGATCATGAGGGCGTTTGCGCCGCAGAAAAAGAGTTCTTCCTGTCGGGCCCCAAGTACCAGGGGGCGTCCCCCGCAGATGCGAATCGTGGCGTCCGGGAGAATGACGCGAAAGAGGGCCACGATACGCAGGGCTTCGTCCGGTGAAAGAAGCGGGCGGTTTGCGAGGGGGCTGTGAGCATGGGGATGGAGAAAATTGATTGGGATGTTCGATATGCCGCGTGCTTTGAGACTAAGAGCCAGGGCAATGCGGTCTTCCCAGCTTTCCCCAAGACCAAAGAGACCTCCCGTGCACGGAGTCAGTCCTGTCTTTTTGACGCGTTCGACGGTTTCGGCCCTTTCCTGCCAGCGCTGTGTTGTGCAGATATGCGGGTAGAAGGATTCCGAGGTTTCCAGATTGTGGTGAAAGCGTGTCAGTCCCGCGTTACGGAGGCGTTCAAGGCTTTCTTCCGGAAGGCGTCCGAGGGAGGTGCAAAGGCGTTTTTTCAGGCCTTCCGGAAGGGCGCTGATAAGGTCAAGAAGCGCGTTCAGCTCGTTTGTGTGAAGAAGGGCTCCGCTTGTCACGACACCTATATGGGCGACGGGAAGGTCCGCAAGGGTTTCGATATGGTGCCTGAGGTCTTTTGCAGACAGGAGGGGAAATGTAGTGACGCCCGTGGCATTGTAACGGCTCTGCGAGCAAAAGGCGCAGTCCATGGAACAGTTGCCGCTTCGCGCGTTGATAATGGCGCAGAGGTCTATGGTACTGCCAAAGTTCTCCTCACGCAGGGAGTTTGCGATGGGGAAAAGCTCGCTGTCCTTGAGGGAGAGGAGCGCATAGGCGTCCGCTTCTGTGTTGATCGGAAAGTGTGACATATGCTGCACTGCGGTGGATGGGAGCCTGGTCTGTCCTAGCGGTAGCGCCAAAGGTCGAGAGCGGTTGCCGTGCCGAAAAAGTTGGTATCAAGAAAGCGGGTGCGGAGTACCGGTATGGCTTGTGTGCCAGTGGCTGGGACCGGTGTGTATGCATTTCCTTTCCATGCCTTGTCGGCCCTTTCTGCAAAGGAGCGCAGAAGACGGTCGTGTCCCAGGGGGAGACGGGAGAGCGTTGTGACATCACCGGGAGCCTTTTCCCGGTATTCCACAATAATTTTTGAGCGGTTGTCGTTGAAGCGGCTTGAATAGGCCCGCACCATCCAGCGGGGGCAGGAGGCCGGATCCTTCTCGGCATTTTCTTCCCGGACAAAGGGATTTTTTCCCTGCCGGTCCATATAGCTTTGGGCGTAAAACACGATGCCGGCCTGTTCCAGGGTCGCTTCGTCAAGAGCAAAGGAGTGGCGCATATTGGCGTCCCAGCGCCATCCCGGAGGCAGATCCGCATGGGCCACGACCAGGAACGGGCCATCTTCTGAACCGTAGACCGTGATCCATGTCTCTATGCTGAGTCCACCAATCACACCGCAATTGGTAAGTTTCAGCACGCGGTGTTCGGATCCCAGAAGCGGGAGGGCAACGGATGCGATATCAATGGATGGTCTGGAGCTTGAAACATAGTGCTGTTCCCCGGAGAGACCCCGGACCGTGCCTGGCTGACAGCCAGGAAGAAGTGCGTGAAGAAGGAGAAGAAGAACGATAAGTGATAGTTTGCGTGTCATGGCAGTTAGCGCATGTAATGCAGGTTTTTCCTGCAGGCGCTCTCTCCTTGGAAGTCGGTAAAGTAGTAGCCGCGAAATGCGGAGGGGAGTGTACGAACGGCGTATTCCGTGGTGCCGGGAACAAGGGATCTTTCACCGTTGTACCAAAGGAACAGGGGTTCATGCAATGCCCTCAGGAGGCCCGCGTACGGGCTCTTTCCATTTTTCTCCTGAAGGTCCGGGAGAGGGCGGCAGAAATAAAAAAACCGTTCCTTCTTCGCAGGGAGTGCCCATAGCCTTCGGGGAGGATGGGTGGCCCGGCCGGAACGGTTTTCGACATATTCCTGCATTGCCTGGAAATATATCCGGAAGAAAAGGGGTTCTGAAACGTCCCTCGTCGTAAACGCAGTGTTATTTCGAGGCGGCGCTGTTGGACTGCGGCATATGGCAGGGACGGCAGTTGTAGAAGACCTGTCCGTAGCGCGCAGGGTTTTCCGCGACAAGAGATGTATGGCAGGAATAACAGGAGTGTTTTGAATCCCTGGCATGAAAGGCCGCGAAACGGCTTGTCGGATCGCTGCTGCGTCCGGCGCCCTTATGGCATTCGCTACAGGACACATAGCGTCCTTTTTCTGATTTCATATGGTGGCAGGTGAAGCAGTTGATCCCGCGGTGAGAGGTGTGGTTGAAGACCACGTTCATACGCATGGATTCTCCGGCCGTAATGGTCATCGGTTTTTTGATGCTGTCTGTCAGCATCTTCAAATTGCCGGCTTCAACACTCATGGGCAGGAGCAGGGTGAGTGCGAGAACACAAAGACTAGTATATTTCATCAGAATATTTTCAGCGTGGTAACCCCGATCTGTCCGGGGAGGAAACGCTGCCTCCAACTATTTTCCTGTTTGTACTCCCTCTAGGGGCATGTAAAGCCTGGCTGGGAATCGGCTTCTGGATGGCCCGTCTGACGGTCTTAGACCACTGACGAAACCCGTTCCTTCCGCGCAAAACCCTGCAGGGAGGAATTCTTAAAAGACCTTCTTACGCGTTTTCAACGTGCCACGGCCGCAAAATGGTTTCTTCCGTGTACGGGTCGGCGCCTGTTTTATGCGGAAAAGGTATTCCAAAAGGAATGCCTGAGCGGCGTTAATTCTTTTTCTCTTGCTATGATATCAAGGTGCATCATTCCGAGTGCCTGCGCATCAAGGTTGGGAAGCTCTGTCCGTTCCCGCAGGTCCACCGTAGGGTAATAGCAGTGGCAGTCCGAACAGAAATCAACAGATTCCCCGTATGGATTCTTCTCCTCGGAAAACATTTCAAGCTGCTTGCTCTTTGACACGCTGCAGAATGGGCAGCCAAGACGCAAAAAGCGCCAGTTAGCCCCGCATACCCCGCAATGAAGGTGTTTTCTTCCTCCGCCTTCACTCAGGTAGGTGTTGCGTTCATCGACGACGGGCTTGTCAAGCCATGCGATGGTCGGATAACTGCCGCAGACGGGACAGTAGCCTTGCTGCCACATATTGTTTTCATCCCATGGGGTACTGTCCTTGAGAGAGCGTCTGCGTAACGCACGGAAAAGAACGGGTACGATCATCTCAACGGCAAACATGAGATTCGGCAGGGGCATGTTGTGTGATTTGGCAAGCTCCTGCACGATCGAGGGATCATTCTTCGTGCATGCGTTTATGAGCTTCTCCTCATCATCAACGGAAAGTTCACGGAAGAGTGCATCAAATCCATCCGTGTGTCCGTTGAACTGGGGCAGGGTCCTCAGTACAGCCGCCATGCCGGAAGCGACATCGGAAAGAAGAGGGCCGAAGTGCGGGAGATTCTTCTCCGTGAGTAGAGAGACCCCGAGGTTGAAGCGTGAGGGATTGATGACCGGAAGGCTCAGTCCCTTTTCCTTCATAACGGGCACAAGGCGCTCTGTCTGCTTCTCCTGTTCCTCATATATGGGGGCAAAGGCCTCCAGAATCGACCTGAGTGCCGGACGACGTTTGACAATATCTGTTAAAGTTTCGGCTGGCGTTTTGGTCGATGGCATAAAAGTGTGCTCCCCGGATCACGGAGTAAGTGCCCGATTCCAGTACAAAGCGCCTGACACAAATCCGAACCCGTTTGTTCGAGGAAGATGAAGTTCTCAGCGTTCATGTTCGTTAAGAGATGCAAAGGAGAAGTGCAGTACCGTATATCCTTTCCGTCGCCTGCCTGCTCATGCAGACAGACGGAAAAAGGGAGGACTCTTCCAAGGATTTCCCGAAAAGAGACTTTTTCTGCGACAGGGAGAAAACGATATCCTGTACCGTTCCCTCATGAGGGCAAAATCACCCCACCCTGAGAAGGGTGGGGTTTTTTTCCCTACATAAAGGATGCGTATTCATAGTAGTGTTCTTTCTCTTCGCCGAGGAGAAAGATGACATTAACGTCTTTCGGATCGCAAAGGTAGGCCTTGGGAAAGGTCTTCTTCAGGGCTTCAAGGCGACGTTTCGCTTCCGCAAGAATCTCTGCGCGTTCACCGAAGACCATGGTCCCGGTGGGACACGATTTGACGCACATGGGAATGAGGCCGTTACTCACCCTGTCAAAGCACATGTCGCACTTGGTGAGCATCTTGGTCGCCTCATCATAGCGCGGGATGTTGTACGGACAGGCAGTGATGATGGCCTTGACGTCATCGGCAGTGAGTTCCTTGCATTTTTCCGTACAGAGTACTGCGCCTGTCTGGGAATCCTTGATGATGGCGCCGGGCACGGCCATATCGGCAACATCTTTACAGATAGGATTCACACAGTGGCGGCACTGGTCCGGGAAAAAGTTCCAGACAACCTTGTTGTCCTTCGTCTTGTGTTCATGGAAGCGCACAAGTTTGAGGTTACAGGGATTTAGATCCGGAGGATTCTGATGGGTCCCTGTCTGTTTTGTTTCTATGGCAGGCAGATTGTGCCAGTCTTTACATGCCATCTGGCAACCGCGGCAGGCGGTGCAACGTGTGGTATCAACTAAAAATGCCTTGGGCATGACGATCTCCTTTGTTGGGGCGTGCCCTGGGCACGCCCCGCAAAAACTAGGCAATTTCGGTCAGTTTATCCGCTTTGTAGATATCAACCATGCAGGCCTTGTCCTCCTGGATGGTTGTATTGGGATCATAGACACCGGTGGTCAGCCTGTTTGTGGAGTCGCCGCACTTGGGTGTCAGCCAGCCAAAGGCGAAGGGCATGCCGATAAGGTGAACTGTTTTGCCCATAATGGTGAATGGACGGATACGTACCGTTACCATGGCAATGGCTTCGACCTTACCGCGGATGCTTTCCACGATGACGCCGTCACCGTTTTTGATGCCCTTTATTTCAGCAAGCTCGTGGCTCATTTCCACATAAAGCTGCGGTTCTGCCTCAAGGAGATTGGGTGTGTTGCGGGTTTCGCCGCCACCGCACCAATGTTCTGTCATACTGTAGGTCGTGAGGACGATGGGATACCTCGGATCTCCCGGTTCGGCAAGCTTGTCAAGATCCGAGTGGTAAGTCAGATACACGGGACTTGAAAGCTGTTTCGAGAAGGGATGACTCTTAAGAGGTGTCTCAACGGGCTCGTAGTGTTCGGGGAAGGGTCCGTCTTCACGGCCGGGACCGAAGAGGTGACCGAGTCCGTCAGCACACATGATGAAGGGCAGACGACCCTTTTCGCCGTTACCCACCGGGGCGCCGCCGCCGTCAAGCACATCCATGCCCTCTTTCCACTTTGTGCCGTCCCATTCGACGACAGGCAGATTCGGGTTCCAAGGCTTGCCGTTGGCGTCGACAGAGGCGCGGTTGTAGAGAACGCGCCGGTTGACGGGCCAACACCAAGACCAATTGGGGAAGATGCCGATCTTGGCCTGCGCGGGTGTCTGACTTTTATCGCGTTTCTTGCTCTTGTTGCCCTCTTCCTCCGTATAGCTGCCGCAGTAGAGCCAGTTGAGGGAGGATGTTGAGCCGTCCGCCGCAAGATTCATGAACTTGGGCACCTGCTGGCCCTTGTGGTAGGTCTTGTCACCTACAGTCACGTCAGACCAGAACTGACCGTTGATGCGTTTCGTCCATTCCTCGGCCACAAAATCCTTGGGCCAGTTGAGGTTGAGAATGGGCTCCGGAAGAACGCCTTTCTCCGTTGCGTAGAGATCCCTGATCTTGTTCATGAGCGGAACAAGCATGTGACCGAAATCACGGGCGTCTCCCGCGGGTTCAACGGCCTTGTCAAACCATTGCAGCCAGCGACCGCTGTTGCTGATCGTGCCTTCCTTTTCGATACGGTGGGCCGAAGGCAGGAGAAAGACCTCTGTCTTGACGGTCTTCGGATCAACTCCCGGACGATGCCAGTTGTCAGTCGTTTCGGAATTGTGGACTTCGCCGCACACCATCCAGTCGAGCTTGTCAAGGCAGGCTCTGACCTTGTGCGTGTTCGGGAAGCTCTGGCAGGGATTCACGCCGAAGACGAATCCGCCGCGCATCTTGCCCTGATACGCCCTGTCGATGGAGGAGTAGTAGGAAGCGTTGCCGCGAGGCTCAAGTTTGGGCAACCAGCTGTAGCCGAAGTCGTTTTCCTTTGTGGCGTTTTCACCGAACCAGCCCTTCAGAAGGCTGACCATGTACTTTGGATTGTTGCTCTTCCAGTTGACGCTGTTGGGCAGCTGTTTCTGCGGTGTACAGCCCTTGAGGTATTCATCAAGGGTCTGCCACTGGGCACGCAGCATGGGCAGGTAGCCCGGCAGGGTATCGTAAAGAATGGCATGGTCCGTGGATCCCTGTACGTTGGGTTCGCCACGGAGGGCGTTGATACCGCCGCCGGCAACACCGATGTTGCCGAGAAGAAGCTGGATGATGGCAGATGTACGGATGATCTGCACGCCGTTTGTATGCTGGGTCCAACCGAGCGCATACATGATGGTACCGGCCTTGTCGGGACGGCCCGTGGCGCAGAAATCATTGTAGACCTGCAGAATGGTCTCCTCGGGCACACCGGTGACGTCGCACACATTCTTCAGGGTGTAACGTGAGTAGTGCTTTTTGAGAAGATTGATTACGCAGCGAGGGTTCTTCCACTCGGGATCAAGAACCAGAGTCCCGTCCTTTTTCTTGGAGTAGGCCCAGGTCTTCTTGTCGTAGGTACGGGTCTGAGGATCAAGCCCGCTGAAGACGCCGTCATTGAAGGAGTAGTCTGCACCGACCACGACGCTCGCGTTGGTGTAGTTCTTGACGTACTCTGTCTGATAGAGCTTGTTTTCAAGAATATAGTTGATCATGCCGCCGAGGAAGGCAATGTCGGATCCTGAACGGATGGGAACATGGAGATCACATCGAGCGGAAGTACGTGAGAATTTTGGGTCGACATGGATGAGTTTCGCGCCGTTATCCTTGGCACGAAGAACCCATTTCATGGACACCGGATGATGTTCTGCACAGTTACTGCCCATGATGAGGGCACAGTTGGTGTTCTTGATATCAATCCAGTGGTTGGTCATTGCACCGCGTCCGAACGACTCTGCCAGAGCCGCAACAGTGGGGCTGTGTCAGACACGTGCCTGGTGATCCATACTGACGATCCCCAGGCTTTTCATGGATTGATGGATGGCTGCGCATTCCTCGTTGGAGGCGTGGGATGTTCCCATCCAGAAAACGGTTTCAAGACGGTTGACGGTCTGGCCCTTCTCATTCTTCAGAATGAGATCCTTGTCGCGCGCCTCTTTTACGAGGTGTGCAATGCGGTCAAGGGTCCAGTCCCAGTCCTTTTCAACCCATTTGTCGCTGTAGGGCGCCCTGTACATGGGTTTTGTGGGACGGTGCTTGTTGGTGTACATGCTCCAGAGCGATGCACCCTTGGCGCAGAGGGATCCCTCGTTGATGGGGAAGTCCGGATCACCCTCGGTGGAGATCAGTTCCCCGTTGCGCTCATACGCAATGATCTGACAGCAGACGGCGCAGAACGGACAGACGCTCGTGACTGCGCGCGCTCCTTTAATTTTCAGTTCCTTGGCGTATGCTTTGGCTTCGGTCAGGTCAAAGCCGAGTTGACCGAGCGTTAAACAAAGGACGCCTGCGCCGACGCCTTTGAGAAAGCTTCGTCTTGTACTTTGCATGGTGTACTCCTGGTTAAACTCGTCCCTCCGCTTGCAACAAGACAGAGGACTTGCGTGGAGAATGCGGAATGACCTTGTCACACAAAGAAGACAGGAAATTCCGCCGATACTGCGCCTCCCCTTCTTCTGTACGCACAGAAGCGCGAAAAAACCGCGGTCGGGGACACAGACTTGCTGTTCTCCCATCACCTTTCGTCCCGTTTCGGCGTCCCGTTTTATCTTTGGGGAACACAGAAGAAGGGCCGCTGGGCCGTCTTTCTGCGACGGGGAAGAAAATTCGTTGCGGCAGGGGGCCAGACATCACATGAAAAAAAGCATGTGCAGAACCTAACCCGCCTAGTATATCTTTTCCTATGTATGTACCGTACTCAACCTCTTTTATCAAGGCGCAGGATCGGAAAAAATTTTCAATCCTTTTTCCCCCGTCATTGCATCTCACGCAAAGGGGCCTGAGAAACGGTTTTGGCATCCGCAGGGCTCCCTGCCGCATGTGTTTTTATGTGGATTTACCGGTAGATGTGTGATAGGGGGAGCATACTCCTGAAGGCATCGGATCTTTTCAGTTTTTTTTCATGAAGACCCTGTTTTTTTCTTTCCGCGTCTTACTGCCGGTTCTGCCTTTTTCGTTCTGTGCGAATTTTCCGATTTTTTTCTTGTACAATACGGATGAGGTCAGGCCTTGAATGCTTTTCCCGTGCACGGTATCGGAGTCGTTTATGACAACTTTCCAGGATATGTCACTTTTCGTTCTGCTTTCCTGCTGCGTGACACTTCCTCTTATCATTCTCTCCTTCTTTTTCTATAAATTACAAAAGTACAGGAAAACCCTGGCTGTCCTCAACGCATTTTTTCTTCTTGCCCTGCTTTGTGTATACGGCTTTGTCTTCACAACCTATCTTGAGGACAGAAAAACATACGCACTTCACAAGGATACCATTTCCGTCAACAGTAACATCATTTTGTCCCTAAAAAAGGAACTTGCCGCACTGGAACTCACCGTGGAAAATCTGGAGCGTCGCGTGCGCGGCATTGAATACAGGGCGAATATGAATAAGTAACAAGTAACAAGTAGGGACGGAAGCGGAGGGGGTGGCGAGAGGGCAAGCCGACCCGGATTCGGGAGAATGAAAGAGAATGTGGAAAGGTGGAACTTCGTTCTGACGCCCGTGCATACAAAAAAAGCCGGTACAGGACCGGCTTTTTGCACAATGAGAGAATGTCTTACACGGCAACCTTCATGGGCTGTCCGCTCTGGGACTGCGGAGCCTGTTTTTGATCAAGACTGTTGGTCATGGCCTTTGAAGTTGAGAGCATGTAGATTTCATGAGGATCAAGAATCAGAATGACCGATCCGTCGCCCATGATGGTTGCGCCCGAAATGCCCTGAAGATCACCCAGATAGGCACCAAGGGGTTTGATGACGATTTCCTGCCGTTCCAGAAGCTGGTCTACGACCAGCCCAAGACGACGTTCGTTGTCGTGAATGACAACAATGGAAAGCATCTCCGGCAGATCTTTTTTCGGAGGCAGGCCAAGCATTTCCGAGAGTTCCACAATACCGAGGACATCACCGCGAACCGTGACGGCCTTTCTGCCCTTGATGTCTGTGAGCCGGACACTTTCGATTTTTCTTGTTTCGGAAACAGCGTCGAGCGGTATGGCGTAGACCTGACCCGCGACGTTCACCATGAGTGCGTCAATGATGGCGAGTGTCAGCGGGAGAATAAGTGTGAACTTGGTTCCCTTGCCGATTTCGGAATAGGTGTTGACACTGCCCTTCAGGTTCTTGATGTTGGTGCGAACCACGTCCATGCCGACGCCGCGACCCGATATGTCTGTGATCTTTTCAGCCGATGAGAAGCCCGGGGCAAAAATGAGCTCCCTCGCCTCGCTGTCATCAAGCTGGGCGGCTTCCTCAGCTGAAATGATGCCTTTCTTAATCGCTACTTCACGCATTTTGTCCGGGTCAATGCCCTTGCCGTCGTCCTCGATTTCGATGGCAACGGAATTGCCTTTGTGGAAGGCGCGCAACGTGACCTTGCCCTTGGGCGGTTTGCCCGCAGCGATCCTGTCCGCCTCAGGTTCAATGCCATGGTCCACGGAATTCCTGATCAGGTGGACCAGGGGGTCTCCGATTACTTCCACGACACTCTTATCAAGCTCCGTCTCCTCTCCTTCCATAATGAGATCAACTTCTTTCCCGCTTTTTCTTGAAAGATCACGGACAAGACGCGGGAAGCGCGAGAAGACGGACGATACCGGTACCATGCGGACCTTCATAATGGTATCTTGAAGGTCATCCGAGATGCGGGCCATGGCGTAGGTGGTTTCGGAGAGGTCCTGGGCTATCTCCGAGACATTGATGGTTGTGCCATTGGCGCTCTCAAGGGAGCGTGCGATAAGCGTATAGCGGTTGCGGTTGATGATGAGTTCTCCGATGGAGTTCATCAGGTGGTCAAGACGCCACTGATCGACGCGTATCGTGGAGGCACCCTTATGCTGCGCGTTCGCAGGAGCTGATGATTGTGCCGGTTTTGCTGCCCCGGCTTTTGCAGCCGCAGGAGCAGCCGGCTTTGGTGCTGCCGGAGCAGCCGGTTTCGGAGCTGCCGGAGCAGCCGGCTTCGGAGCTGCCGGAGCTGCGGGTTTTGCAGCCGCCGGAGCAGCCGGCTTTGGAGCCGCAGAAGCAGCCGGCTTTGGAGCCGCAGGAGCAGCCGGTTTCGGAGCTGCCGGAGCAGCCGGTTTTGCAGCCTCGGGAGCCGCCGGCTTTTCCGGAGCCTTTTCCTTTGGCGTTACTTCTGCGGCTGTTGCGGGCGTCTCTTTGGGTTTCGCATCAGACATGCTGACGTCGCCCTCTTCGACAGCCTTTTTCACCATGTCTTCAATGATGCCCACTTCCTGATTCATCATATCG
>JAIKXS010000055.1 GCA_024683955.1 Desulfovibrio sp.
CTCCCTTGCCGAACGCGGCCTTAAGCGTGCTTCCGAAAAGACATGGGAGCTCTCGACCAAACGCCATCTCGACCTCTTTGCCAGCCTATGCGCACGCTGAAAGAATTCCTCACCCTTGCCCTGACCCTCTGCCGGGAGGACCTCGAAGAGAGGTTTGCGGGCTCTGTTCTCGGACGTATCTGGTGCTTCATCTGGCCCCTCGTCCTTCTCACGGTCTATCTCGTCGTCTTCGGGACCCTCATGGGCGCACGCCTTGGCGGCGATGCCGGCATGTCCTCCTACGGCGTCTATCTCGCCTCGGGTCTTTTTCCCTGGACGGCCTTTGCCGCAACCCTTCAGCGAACAACACGCCTCTTCATGGACAAACGCGACATACTCCGCAAGGTCTACGTGGACCCCAGGGTCTTTCCCCTTGCCTTCTGTCTCTCGGAGCTTCTGCCCCTTGCCTTCGGCCTCATCCTTCTCTTCGGCGTCAATCTGGCCCTTGGCTGGCGGCCTGACCCGGATCTCCTTTTCTGGGCTCTCTTTGCCCTTTTCTCCCAGCAGGCCATGGCCATGGGACTTGGCCTCTTCTTTGCCTGCTGCACGGCCTTTCTACGCGATACGGCTGAGGCTGTCGCCATGTGCCTTCAGATCGCCTTCTGGTTTACACCCGTTGTCTATCTTCCGGACATCCTCCCAGGGTGGGCTGCAAACCTCCTCCTCATAAATCCCATGACCCACGCGCTTTTCATCTATCATAAAGCCTTTGTCTTCGGCGGCGAAATCGGAATCACGGCCCCGGCAGTCCTCCTTTTCTTCTCACTCCTCTTCCTCTTCCTCGGCTTCTCCACCTTCAGATCCTGGCAGAAGGATATCCGTGATGTGCTCTAGGCCCGTGCTTTCAGTTCAAGAAATAACGAAGGTCTTCAATATCTATCAGCGTCCGCGGGACCGCTTCACGGAACGCTTCCTTCGCAGATCACTTCACAGGACCTTCACCGCGGTGAACAGGGTAAGCTTCGAACTCGCCTCAGGTGAAACCATGGGCATCATCGGGGAGAACGGCTCAGGCAAATCAACCCTTCTCAAACTCATCGCAAACATCCTTCTTCCTGACGGGGGAGTCATCCGACGAAACGGACGGATCACGGGCCTTCTTGAACTCGGGACAGGCTTTAATCCCCAGCTTTCGGGACGCCGGAACATCTTTTTCAACGGTGCCTTCCTCGGGCTTTCGCGGGAGGAACTGAAAGAGCACGAGGAGGCCATCATCGACTTTGCGGAACTTTCCTCCTGCATCGACGACCCCCTGAAAACCTATTCCTCCGGCATGACCATGCGCCTTGCCTACGCAGTCGCCATGCACGCCCATCCCAAATGCTTCATCATCGACGAGGCCCTCTCCGTTGGAGACGTCGCCTTTCAGCAGAAATGCTTTGCCCATCTTAAGCACTTCACGGCAGAAGGAGGAAGCATTCTCTTTGTCTCCCACGACATGAACGCCGTGAAACTCCTCTGTACCAGAGCCCTTCTCCTTGATCACGGAACTCTCATAGCGCAGGGAGAACCGGAAGAGGTCATAAACCTCTATAACAAGGTTGCCGCAGCCCACGGAAGAAGTGGCGAGGCAACACGGATGGGCTACGGCAACGGGGATGTCCGCTTCACCTCCGTCTCCCTCACAAACGACAGCGGAACCCCCGTGAGAACCCTCACCTCGGGGGATGCCCTTAACATCCGCTTTACCTACGCCTGCCTGAAGAAAACCCGTCAGGTCACCTTCGGCGTCATGATCAGGGACCGCTTTGGCCAGGACGTCTTTGGCAGCAACGGCGCCCTTCTCGGAACGCCTGCCGACGTAACACGCGACGGCGAAGGCTCTTTTTATTTTCCCTCCCTTGCCGTGGGTCCGGGCGCCTACACCGTGAATCTTGCGGCGCACACGGGAGAAACCCACCTCGGGACCTGCTACCACTGGTGGGACAACGCCGCAGCCTTTGAAGTGGTGCAGGACAGCTCCTACCTTTTCAGCGGCCACACACGCCTTTCCGTGACCCTCACGGTTACGGAGCCGGCAGGGGATGCGGAGGAAAAAACGGAAGAACAAATGAAAGAAAAAGAGGAAGGGCAGGAAGAATAGAAAGAGGAAAAGAAAGAGAAAAGAAAAGCGTGAAAGAAGCCTTCTTTCAAAGGCCGCTCTTTCGAAAGAATGACCTTCTTCAAAAAAACATCCTCTGACAGGGCTGCGGGAGACGTTTCCGTCTGCCCTGCATCCGGCGCCGTTCCCGAAAAGCGCCTTTCAAAACAAGCACTCTAGTTAACCGGATTCACCATGTCCAAAGAACATTTTGATGCCGCAGTCTTTATGCGGGCCGTTGCAAGGGAAGCCCGCCAGTGCTCCATGCCGAATCTTCGCTACGTCTTTTCCCTCAGGGGGGAGGCCTTCATCGAGCAGGCCTATCTCATGCTGCTGAACCGCGAATCAGACAGTGTCGGAAGAAACAAATTCGCTCCCATTGCGGAGGGAAGAATCGGAAAATGCTACATTCTCTTCTGTCTTTACCTGAGCCCGGAACGCACATCCCTGCCCCGTCC
>JAIKXS010000038.1 GCA_024683955.1 Desulfovibrio sp.
TTTTCGGCAAAGTTAAATTTCTTCTTGACTATCTTCTCCCTTTGGGTCATTTTCACATCTGCCGTGGGGCTGTAGCTCAGTTGGGAGAGCGCTTGAATGGCATTCAAGAGGTCAGGAGTTCAATTCTCCTCAGCTCCACCAAATTTTCCAATGATTTAGGCCGGTTAGAGTCAATCTAGCCGGCCTCTTTCTTTGCAGATCAAGAGGCTTCAAAAGGTGGCCTTGGATGGTGCGGGTGGATACACCCCAAATTGACCTTATAAGCACCACCTAGAGGTGGATAAGCACCAAAATCCAGCCAGATAAGCTCGAATTTTTCCCAGATAATCATGTGGCACGGGTGGTTAAGCAACCTCAGGAGTGGCGTGCTTGCTATCGGTGAGTGGTCGCTAAACTTCACCATGACAGATGACAGATATGACAGATGGGATTTTATGAGCTATTCGAATCACATATCCAGTAAGCCATAATTTATTACGGTTGTTACAGGAATGTTACGGGAAGTATCCTTAGAATAAAGCTAGATAACTCATTGTTACTGTTGTTACAGAAATTTTATCCAGTGAGCATTGTTATGCGTTTCTACATTGTGGACGTCTTTGCAGAAACAAAATATACAGGAAATCAGCTGGCTGTATTCTTGCCAGAAGAAGAACTCAAACAAGATGAAATGCAACACATTGCACAGGAGATGAATTTTTCCGAAACAACCTTCATTTGTTCAGGGAAACAAGATAACGGCGGGTATGACGTCCGTATTTTTACACCTGATGTGGAGATCCCCTTTGCGGGGCATCCTACGCTTGGTACAGCCTATATCATACATACAATATTGGAGAAGCGTTCTAGCGACTCAATCTTGCTCAATTATTGCAGTACATCCATTCAAGTGAGAGTTATAGACGATATTTACACCATGTCGCAAGATGCTCCGAAATTCGGTATGACATATTCCAATCCAGATATGGTGGCTGAGATGGTCAATATTTCCATTCAGGATATCAATACCGAGTATCCCATTCAGCTGGTTTCTACAGGGCTTCCCTCTTTCATTGTCCCGTTAAATTCCCCCGAAGCATTATCACGCTGCTCCATACAACACCCGCTTTTCAGGAAGTTTCTTGACACAGTTTACAAATGTAACCTTCTGCTATTTGCTCCGATTTCGGACACTCACATTAACGTAAGGGTTTTTCTCGACGATACAGGATTTCTTGAAGATGCAGCGACAGGTAGTGCTAATGGCAATCTTGCGACATATGTTTTACATTATAATTTATTTGGTACAGATGCGGTACACTATGAAGTATTCCAAGGCATCGAGATGGGACGGCCTTCTTTGCTTCATATAGAGGCATCACGAAAGGGAGGCGAATACAATATCCGTGTTGGAGGAAAAGTTCACCTAATTGCCAGTGGCGAGTGGACCTAGACAGTACAGATTTTCTCAAAAGTGAGACGGTTTCAACAACTGTTGAAACCTACGCTGTTAGAATTGAAGTGTTGGTGCCACCCCTGCCGAAAGGTGGCAAATTAACCAAATCTCAGCTGCCTGACCAGCAGGCATAGAGCACATGCATGAATTCTTGCAAATAACGACATCTGCGTTTAGATTCTACACAAAAAGTTCCTTCTCGTGCCTGAGGGGGCCAATCCTCTCACAGTAGCTCTTTTGCTTTTTTTTGACAAGCAAAAGGAACTCGATATCCGTCTTAACAATCCTTTAGTCTTCCTATTAATATTTATTATCAACGCCGAAACTTCTCAAAGCATTCTGCATTACAAAATCAAACTAAACAACATATGGAATATATTTCAATAGAACAACAAACACTTCTAAATAATGCCCATATTTTTTTTCCAATACAATGTTAATCATATATACTTTTAACATTATTGAAGGTGCAGAGACATATGATTTTTTCGTTTAACAAGCGAATTCTAGTCATAGGAGATATTATGCTTGATCGGTATACCGAAACCGATGTACGCAGGATATCCCCTGAAGCGCCAGTTCCGATAGCATCCGTTCTGAGGAGATGGGCGGCCCCAGGCGGAGCTGCTAACGTAGCTCGAAACATCTCAGGTCTCGGAGCGCCAGTCACTCTTTTAGGTGCGCGTGCAAAGGACAATGATGGTCAAACATTGCAGGATCTCCTCGACGCCCAGTCAATTATGGCCCCTGCTACAATCTTTTCAGACCGCCCGACAACGTGCAAAAGTCGTATTTTGGCACACGGTCAGCAACTTCTTCGTCTAGATGAAGAAGACGCTAAACCATTCTCAGCAGAAGTAGTTGATCGATTATGGCACAGCATTGAGCGCGCTCTTCCATGGGCCGAATGCGTCATTCTCTCAGACTACGGAAAAGGCCTTTTTGCCTCCCGCTGCGGTAATGACCTTCTCACTCATAAAATAATTCAATATTGTAAGGCACATAATCAACCTGTACTGATAGACCCAAGGGGTACCGATTGGTCACCGTACAGCGGTGCGGACTGCCTTACCCCTAACACCCGTGAGCTTGCGAACGTCCTCCGCCTCGACACCCAGGATTTCAGAGAGATCTGCAAGGCCACTTTTTCTTTGATGAAGGCGCTTCATATTCCGCGTATTCTTCTAACACGCGGAGCCAAAGGCATGGCACTGCTTGAGGGAAATGGCTCTATTTTAGAAATCCCGACGAAGGCTCACGAGGTTTCGGACGTTTCTGGTGCCGGAGATACTGTTATCGCTATTCTTGCCCTATGCGTTACCGAACAAAATAATTGGAAGAACGCTGCAAAAGTTGCCAATATAGGTGCAGGTATTGTAGTAAGCAAAGTCGGCACTAGCCCCATAGGGCGTGACGAATTGCTTCGCGCCCTTGCGTCTGATAGTACAGCCATGGCTCCATCTCTCAATCTGCTTACGTCAAAAATCGTCTCCCAAACCCGACTGCGTGAGCTTGTCGACGAATGGAGAAGAAATCATGAGCGGATTGTCTTCACAAACGGGTGCTTTGATCTTATCCACCCAGGCCATGTCCAACTTCTGCAAGAGGCTGCAAGCCTTGGCGACAGGCTCATCGTTGCGCTCAACTCCGACTCATCGGTCCAACGTCTAAAAGGCCCCAACCGTCCGATACAAAATGAGAACGCCCGTGCCCTTGTCATGGCAGGCCTTGATGGCGTAGATTCCGTCATCGTTTTTGAAGAGGATACTCCGCTCAACATCATCAAGCTCGTATGCCCGGATATTCTGGTTAAAGGTGGAGATTATAAGGGCATCGAGATTGTAGGAGCTGATTTTGTCGAGAAAAATGGTGGGAAGGTCCATTTGGTCGAAATTGCAGAAGGATTCAGCACAACAAATATAGTCCACAAAAGCTCAGAAAATAGTCATCGCTAAAAATTTTTTTCACAATTTTATTTTATATACCGTTTAAATGTTAAACAATAGTTTAACCAATATGTTATCTTATAATATAGATATAATATCCGTATTTAATACAATACAATAATGCTTTAAAATACAGCACACACCAGATCTTTTACGTCCAGATTATCTATACAACAAATTCTGTATGGATAAAGGAGTTTGTAGCGTGATTCGTAAGGGACCACATATATCCATTTCTCAAAATTATGTGGTAAACCGCATACTTAAGATCAATATAGACGATTTCTCGGAATGGCCTGAGTCTGTTCAGACACTTGCAATATCAATAGCCGAGGAACTCTTTCTTGTTGCCTATAATCCATTTATTGATGTCAAAACTGTTCATTCAAGCGTAGATGCAACCTTTGAAAGAGAATCCGTTTCACTGTCCCACTACTACGCAACTGCTATCAGTGAAGGCATCACCATGTTCTGGTCTGCTTTCAGAGCAGAGGCGGAATTTCGAGATCGTCTCGTTGAAGCTCTCTGCAATATTATTCCGGCCGAATGTATCCTTCAGGATGCCCAGGTTCTTGTTGCAATGGCGACAGACGCGACAGATCTTAGGATGGAACTGCCACTTCTTGTTGTGGAACCTGACACAACCGAACAGGTTGCGCGAATCGTCAAGCTCGCCAACGAGATGAAATTTGCCATTATTCCCCGTGGAGGAGGATCGGGAATGACCGGGGGTGCCGTTCCCGCAAGACGAAGGACAGTAATCCTCTCCATGACGCGCTTAACACGTATCGGACCAATCGATCTGGAAACCATGACTATGACCTGCCAGAGCGGGGTCATAACCCAGGATGCGATTAATGCTGTTGATAAAATGGGGGCACTTTTCTCCGTTGACCCCGCATCGAAGCAAGCTTCAAGCATAGGCGGAAATATCTCTGAAAATGCCGGAGGTCCAAGCGCATTTGAGTATGGGACAACCCTCGATAATCTTTTATGGTGGAGGATGGTGACGGCAACAGGAGAAATCATTCTCATCGAACGCCAAAACCACCCACGGCACAAAATACTACCAGATGAAAACGCCGTGTTTTTGGTTAAAGACCAGCTAGGTGGTGTTATCCGTTCAATAACGTTGCGCGGAGACGAGATACGCCGGTCTGGTCTTGGCAAGGACGTTACAAATAAAGCCCTTGGGGGACTGCCCGGTGTTCAAAAAGAGGGAACAGATGGTATCCTGACAGAAGCATGTTTTATCATCCATAAAAAGCCGCACATTAAGCGTGTAATGGCTCTGGAATTTTTCGGAACATCCATGCGGCCGGCGGCGGTTGTTATCAAAGAGCTTGTTGCACTGCGTAACCGTATTCGAGAAAATGGTGATTATGCCCATTTATCGGCGCTTGAAGAATTCAATGCAAAGTACGTGCAGGCCCTTGAATATCAGACAAAGTCGAAGCAGTACGATGGTCTTCCCATCTCGGTCATCATTCTCCAGGTCGACGGTGACGATTCGGAGCTCCTTGATGCGTGCGTCAAGGAGATTGTTCAAGTTGTAGAACGTCAAGACGATGTCGACATCATCGTTGCAAAAGATGAAAAGGAGGCGGAACGCTTTTGGGAAGATCGTCATCGGCTCTCAGTCATTGCCAAACGAACCTCGGGCTTTAAACTTAACGAAGACGTCGTAATTCCTGTCTCACAGATTCCGGACTTTGCCCTTTTTCTTGAGCAATTAAATCTCGAATGCACTGCGCAAGCATACCGCTATGCTCTTCAAGAGATATCCCGGCTTCCGGACTTCCCCATGGAAGACACTGAACTTAATCAGGAATTTGCCGTTGCAACAAAGGCCGCGAAAGGGAAGGTTTCGTCGTCGGAGATTTCCGACACGGATATGCTCCTTGGAGCTCAGGCATTTATGGAACAGCTCAAGGAGCGGTACCCTTCTCTCGCAAAAAAAATCACAAAAATTGCAACCCATATGGAAGCAAGCAGGATTGTAGTTGCCAGCCATATGCATGCCGGTGACGGCAATTGTCACGTCAATATTCCTGTTAACTCCAACGATCCCGACATGCTAGAACGTGCTGAAAAAACAGCCGCCCGCGTGATGAAACACTGTCAGGAAATCGGAGGTGAAGTTTCCGGTGAACACGGTATAGGAATCACAAAAATAGCTTTTCTCTCACAGGAAAAAATGGAGGCACTCAGGCATTTCAAAGAGCAGGTTGACCCCAGAGATGTAATGAATCCTGCAAAGCTCGTCTTTCGGGAGCTCCCAGTAAAGCCCTTCACATTTTCGTTTAACCGCCTTCTTAACGACATCAGGGAAAGCGGGCTGCCCGACAAGGAACGTCTCATTTCTCTGCTGACAGCAATCCAGACCTGCACTCGCTGCGGTAAATGCAAACAGGTCTGCGCCATGACATACCCCGAGCATTCTATGCAGTACCACCCCCGAAACAAAAATATGATTCTAGGGATGCTGCTTGAAGCGGTCTACTACGCGCAGGTTGTAAACGGAGAAATTGACACAAGACTCTACGATGCGATGAGAGATGTTGTTGAGCACTGCACGGCCTGCGGACGCTGCATGGCCAACTGTCCTGTAAAAATTCCGTCGGGTGAGGTTGCCCTAACACTTCGTGCCCTACTTGACCACGAAGGAGAAGGAGGGCATCCAATCAAGGAATGGGCCCTTGAATTCCTAACAAAAGATGTCGCGTCCCGAGTCCCGAAGGTCGCTAAAATGGCCTCGGTCGGACAGAAACTCCAAAACAAATTCCTTAACTTTATCCCCCAGGCATGGAAACGTCGCATGCAAAGTCCCCTCTTCTCCGGCAAGGGACCGAAGATGGGCTACACCAATCTTTACGAATCTCTAAAGCTTCACCGTGGTCATATCTTTACGCCGCAAGAAGCATATGATGGCATGCCGATTGCCCTGTATTTTCCAGGTTGTGGAGGGGCCCTTTTTTACGACCGCATAGGTCTGAGTTCCCTGTTTCTACTCCTTCACGCAGGATTTGCAGTTGCCATTCCTCCCAAACATTGCTGCTGTGGATATCCTCTTCTTGCTGCCGGCATGGATGTTCTCTACGAAGATAAGCTTGCCGAAACTAGGCAATATCTTTCTGAACTTTTGCGCGATCTCAGCCGCAAACATTTTACCCCGGCCTATCTGGTTACAGCTTGTGGCACGTGCCGTGACAGCCTTGAACGAATGCATCTTGAAGAAACGTTCCCCAATCTTCAGCAACAGGATGTAACACAACTTGTTCTTCCTAAACTTGATCACGTTCTTCCCAAAATAAACGGCGACTCCCCTGCTATCTGCTATCACGGTGCCTGTCACGTAGAATGGGCGAATATACACAGAATCAAGGGACAACGTCTCATCTGCCAAGACTTAAGCGCCGCAACGGGGTATGCGGTACACTTGAACAGTGGATGCTGCGGTGAGAGCGGTATGGGAGCGATGACAAGTCCTGCGATCTATAATCTTCTACGCTCTCGAAAGAAGGATTCATTAAAACAAGAATTTGACAACGGCTACGAGGGTCCGATTCTTGTTGGCTGCCCCTCATGTAAAATCGGAATCGGTCGCAACCTTCTCGCACTCCACGAAAAACGTCAGGTTCTTCACGTTACCGAATGGCTATCTTCACTTATTGACGGCGAGGACAGACGCCAGTCCTTCCGGAAAAAAGTCAATGAAACAAAAGGCGATATCAGACTCATCGACATGTCGAAGAAAGATTAGTCACTCTCATTTCCGCACACTTAAGGTCAACTCCGCAGTGGGTGACGAGAGGTGTCCATGCCAGAAAATATGCTGCAGGCCATTGAAAAAATAGCCATATATATCGTACCTGCCATGCTCGGCATTATCCTTCATGAAGTGGCCCACGGTTTTTGCGCCTATCGGTTTGGCGATCCAACAGCACGTCATCTCGGCCGACTGACGCTGAATCCAATCCCACATATTGATCCTATGGGCCTTGTTGTATTTGTGCTGACTAGTCTCTCAGGTGCCTTTGTATTCGGATGGGCTAAGCCTGTACCCGTCAATCCTTCCTATTTTAAAAATCCCCGTAAGGGAATGATGTATGTGGCCCTAGCCGGGCCCTTCACAAATTTTTTGCTTGCCATTCTTTTCTCACTTCTCCTATGGGGAACCCTGTATTTTTTCCCTCCGAGGTACCTTGTAGAGACGCCCTTCGCCATGACCATTCTTACTGCACTCAAGGCTGGGATAATCATCAATCTTGGCCTAGGGTGGCTTAACCTCTTGCCAATTCCTCCCCTTGATGGCAGTAAAATCCTGGCTTTTTTTCTCCCCTCAGCAGTCGTGACTCAGTATCTTCGCCTTGAGCGATACGGTTTTCTCCTTCTGCTGCTCCTCATTTTTACAGGCATTCTTAACGCGATTCTCGTGCCATTAATTCAGGTATCAACCAAAGGAGTTCTCTTCTATCTTAATCACTAACAAATGAGGCACTGCTTTCTGATAGACGGCTGACGTCCGGATGCTGCGTATACTCCACCACTGAGGCTCTCTGCCTCCTATAGATACTTCGACCTATGCGTTTTTTCTGTATTGACTATGGCCTTGAGCGTACTGGACTTGCGGTTTCAGACCCGGAAGGACGTCTTGCCTTTCCGGTAAAAACACTTTTTTTTTCTGACTTTCCAACGCGCAAAGCCTTTCTTGACGAGCTTGCCTGCCTCATCACTGAGGCCCTCGCCAACGCTCTTGTCATTGGTCTTCCTTTGCCCCTTGAAGGCGAAGAAACTCTCATATGTCGTCAGATACGCAATATCGCCAGACGTCTCTCCCACCGAATCTCAATTCCGATCTACTTCATGAACGAAGCATTGACATCCAGTCTTGCGGAAGAATACCTGAGGGCAAACGGCGTCCGTACTAAAAAATGGAAAGCTGTTCTCGATCAAGAGGCGGCGGTCTGCATACTGGAATTCTTTCTTTCCGCCTATGAACATGGCGGAGAGGAATTTCTTAGGCGATCACAATTCACCATGAACAACCAAGGAGGCGGCGTTTCTAGAAGGAGCACTCCTAAACGCTGAATACTATGCGCTATTTTCCGCGACTTCTTGTTGCCGTGCTAATTCTCCTTCTGCTTTGCGGTGCAGGGCTAGGCATCATGACCTATCACTTTCTTACGACGCCACCATCGCAGAACGGGAATGAGGTTTTTTTTGACATTCCGCCAGGTGCCCGACTTTCCGGTGTTGCGACCAGGCTCAAAGAAAATGGTGTCATAACCGACGCGCGTTTTTTCACTCTCCTCGCGCGCTGGAAAAATGAACAGAACGCCATGAAGGCAGGGCGTTTTGCTCTGCGCACAGACTGGCTGCCGGAAAAAGTTCTCCAAACCATCGTTCACGGGCAACCCGTTCTTTACCGGCTTACCATTCCGGAAGGGCTGACATATTGGCAAACCGGCCGTCTTCTTGAAGAAGCGGGGTTTCTGACCTTTCCTGAATTTATGGAAATAATTACTGATAAGAACTTTCTTCGCCACTATGGAATTCCTTTTGATAGCGCTGAAGGCTTCCTCATGCCCGATACCTATCTTCTCAAAAAACCAGGCTCCCTCAACAAAGAAAATAACAACAAGAATCCTCAGTGTGAGGACAAAAACGTGCAAGGTGAGGCTCGTAAACTTATCGGGCGCTTGGTGGACAATTTCTGGCGTAAGACATCTCCTCTCTGGCCAGACGGAAAGCGGCCTGACGCAAAAGCTCTCGCCCGCATTGTCACGCTGGCCTCCATTGTAGAAAAAGAAACCTCCGTTCCTGCGGAACGCCCAAGGGTTGCCGGTGTCTACACAAACCGCCTCAACCGTAATATGCTTCTTCAAGCTGATCCGACTGTAATATACGGCATTGGTCCCAAATTTTCTGGAAAACTTCTACATAGACACCTTGACAATCTGCAAAACCTGTACAACACCTATCAGCATCTGGGGTTGCCGCCTGGTCCGATATGTTCTTTCGGCATAAGCGCACTCAGTGCGGCCATCTGTCCCGAACAACATGATTTCCTTTATTTTGTCGCTAAAACAGACGGTGGAGAGCACATTTTTTCAAGGACTCTCGAGGAACACAATCGTGCTGTACGCAATTACAGAAATAACTCAAAGAAACAATAACCTCATGTTGCTTACGGTCCTCTACAAACAACTTTAATTTATCTTCACTTTCTATATTTATACGACTATCTTTCAAAAATAGACTGCAGTAAACACCAATTATTAACACATAATCAAGGATAAACAACAGTGAAATACATCATAGTAGAAGACTTTTCAGGTCAGGAAGTCCCATTTATTTTTCCGAGAAGAGTTGACCACACAGACATGCGTGAGCAACTTCCCTACGGGAAAGTTCTCTCAGCCGGCATAGTGGAACTTGGCCCCGACGGCTTTTTATGTCAGGGAGGCAATACTGAGCTCGGGGTTTTAGCGCGTCCTGAAAAAGACGCTGCCATTATCACTGAAGCACTGCGAAAACGTTGAAACCGCAAATCTCTTAACAGTTGTTCAATGTCCCCCTCCCTGAACGCGCCAGCCGTTCTCCTTGCGGGAAACGCCAGCCATGCCGGAAAAACGACAACCTGCCTTGCGCTCACAAGTGCATTACTTGCACGGGGCCTTGTCGTTCGTTGCGCAAAGTCCGGACCTGACTATATAGACGCCCGCTACCACGCGGTGTTTACCGCTGCCCCATGTGCCAACCTGGATGTTTGGATGGGATCAGAGCGTGCAGTCATGCGTACCCTTGGTCGCATTGGGGATCCCATCGACGGCGTGAGGCCTGATATTCTCCTCATTGAAGGCGCCATGGGACTCTTTGATGGTGACAATGCCTCCTCCGCAAAGCTAGCCTGTCTCCTAGACTTCCCCGTTATTCTTCTTCTTGATGCCACTGGCTGTGCAGAATCCATAGCGGCACTTGCTCTGGGTTTCTTTTCCTATGCGGAACAACACTACAAAAAGCTTGTCTTTAAAGGCGTTATCGTTACAAAGGTAGGAACAGAGCGACACGCAGAACTTCTCAAAAAAACACTTGATCCCCTCTGCCGAGAATGGAATATTCCCATCCTTGGACTTCTCCCCAAGTCTTCAGCGCCCAAGCTCTTCTCAAGACACCTTGGTCTTGTTAGTGTCGAAGAAACCAGACAGTACCTCGATGCTAAAAAGCTCGCGCAATGGTGCGAGCAACACATTAACATTGACAAATTTCTTCGTTCATTGGATATTCCCCTGCAAAAAAAGCCCAGGAAATGTGAACCCCATCTTTTTTTCCCCCCAAGAAAACAGCCTAAACACCTTTCATGCACCATAGCGATAGCGTCGGACTCTGCCTTTTCCTTTGCATATGCCGATCTTCCGGCCCTACTCGAGGAATTGTCTGCTCGCATTGTCTTTTTTTCTCCTATTAAGAACTCTCGACTTCCTGCCTGTGATGGCGTTATTTTTCCCGGAGGCTATCCGGAGCTCGAGACCAATGCGCTCGCGGCCAACAGGACTATTGTTGACGATCTCAGACGCATAAGCGAGAAAGGAGCCCCCATATACGGAGAATGCGGCGGATTCATGTATCTTATGAAAAGCTGCACCCGGCCAGACGGTCAATCCTATCCGATGAGCGGCCTTCTTCCGTGCTCCTGCATAGTCGGGACAAAACGAGCTGCGCTAGGCTACAGGGAGGCAAGACTTTGTCCTACGGCTCTTTTTCCCGGAAAGAAGACCATACGTGTTCGCGGGCATGAATTTCACTACGGGCGCATGAGCGGCGAGTTCACCGAGTCCGCCTGGTCGCCGCTTTGGAGATTATATGACAAAGATAATCGGCTCCTTGGCTATGACGGCGTCGTTTTCGGCTCAGTCTTCGGAAGCTGGCTCCATGTCTTTCCCGAAGGAGGAAGGCCCTTTTTCAAGAAATTCATACGTCTTGCGCAAACGTATGCCGCCATGTCCAACCGCCACTAGAAACATGTTATGAAGAAAACCGCTTTCTCTCGATCACACCTGACAGAAACTGGAGAGCATCTCATCGCTTTGGATCCTGCCATGACTCCTGCGGAGATTGAAAAAGCGTCCTTTGCCTGCATTGAAAGAGAAATTCCTGAACCAAGGCCTTTTTGTGGCAGGCTATGGGAAATAGCACGTCGATGTGTGCACACAAGTGGCGATCTTGATATTGTTAATGACCTCCGTCTTACCGAAGCCGCTCTCGAGGCGGGTCTTTCTGCGCTTAAAAATGGCTGTACCATTTTCACTGATACAGTTATGGCCAAATCAGCGCTCACAAAACGCCACCTTGCGCACCTAAACGTCACCCTTCAAGCAGTAATGGAGCAGCCGGACGTCTCGGACACGGCTAAAACACTTGGAATAACGCGAGCCAGAGCGGGTGTACTCGCTATTGCAGACAAGCTCCAGGGATCCATCATAGTTATAGGCAACGCCCCTACAGCTCTTCTCACGCTTCTTGAATGTCTTGACAACGGAGCAAAACCACCTTCCTTAATCATAGGTATGCCAGTTGGATTTGTGAACGCGGCACAGTCAAAGCTTCTTCTTCATCAAAGTCCTTATCCAAATTTTTCACTTCTTGGCCGTAAGGGCGGGTCAGCACTCGCCGCCTGCTGTGTTAACGCCATGGCAGAGCTCATCTCGAGAAAACCCTAACTAAAACTAACTTCTCATGGGGCACGCGAGCTTGCCGCACCCCCGATCATGAAAGATAATGACCATGGCCCGCCGATCTAAGTGCGTCATACGCTTTGGCGAAGGTTCGCCTTTCCCGATTTCTAACTTGCACTGTCACGGATCAAC
>JAIKXS010000012.1 GCA_024683955.1 Desulfovibrio sp.
ACGGACGGCTCATGCCAGCGGAGACGAAGGCCTTTCTTCCCGGAAAAGGCTTCACGCACGAGACGCACACGCCGCCCGATCTCCTCAACACTGCACTGCGCAGCCCATTGAAAGGGCGTAAAGGGCTTCGGCACAAAGGGAGAAAGGGCTGCCGTCACCTGAAGTCTGGGATTCCCCTTCCCCGCCGCATCCCGCACGCGACAGCAGAGATCGCGGATCGCCAGAAGGTCCTCGTCCGTTTCAAAGGGAAGGCCGATCATGAAATAGAGCTTTACAACGCGCCAGCCGTGTTCAAGAAGCTTCTGGGCGTGGAGAATAAGCTCTTCTTCGGTAATGCCCTTGTTGATCACGTCGCGCAGACGCTGCGAGCCCGCCTCGGGCGCCAGAGTCATGCCGGTCCGCCTGAGGTCGGCCATGCGGGCGATGATGGTGTCGTCTATGGAGCCGACACGCTGGGAAGGCAGGGAGAGGGAAATCTGCTTGTCGTGCAGATAGTCGAGGGTCGCGTGGCTCAAGGCTTTGAGGGCCGAATAGTCACCCGTGCTGAGGGCCATGAAGGAGACTTCCTCAAAGCCCGTCTCAGAGAGAGCGGAATGTACAAGACGCTCGATGGTCTCCGTTGAGCGCTCTCTGGCAGGCCTGTACACCATGCCTGCCTGACAGAAACGGCAGCCGCGCGTACAGCCCCGCGCGATTTCAATGGAGAGCCTGTTGTGCACGGCCCCGACCGGAACGACCTGACGCGTCGGATAGGGAACCGCATCAAGGTCCGGAACAATCACGCGCCGTGGTCTGTCCGGTCCCCTGAGCGCCACCATGCGTCCGTCTTTCCTGTCGAAGAAGGACGGCACATATATGCCCGGAAGATGACAGGCCTTTTCGAGAAACACGGAAAGACTGAAATTCCCGCTCTGCTTTTCCGCTTCAAGGAGACGCAGAAGCGGCGGAAGTGCGGCTTCCCCGTCCCCGAGCACGCAGAGATCCATGAAGGGTGCCAGGGGCTCCGCGCTGAAAATGGCGCCTCCTCCCGCTATCACAAGGGGATATGCTTCCCCGGACGCAAGACGGTCCGCGTGACGCAGGGGAATCCCCGCAAGATCAAGCATGTAGAGAATATTTGTGTAGCAGAGCTCATGGGTAACGGAAAAGCCTATGAGATCAAGGTCCTTCAGGGGGGTATCGCTCTCAAGGGTTGCAAGGGGAATGCCCTTCTCGCGCAGGATGTCCCCCGTCTCTTTTTCGGGCGCCATGACACGTTCGGCCCACCATTCCGCATGCTCGTTCACAAGAGCGTAGAGAATTTTCTGACCGAGATAGGACATGCCGACCTCGTAGAGATCAGGGAAGGCAAGGGCCATGTGCAGGGAAAGAGAGGACGGGTCCTTTCTGACCGCCCCTTCCTCAATGCCTGCATAGTGACTGGGCTTCTGAATAGAAGAAAGAATGGATCGCACAAGCTGCTCACAGTGTTTTCTGGAAACGGAAGAAGAAAGGAAGAAGGAAGGGAGTGCAAACGCGGGACGGAAGACCTTCTTCTGACGGAACGACAGCGTGCATCTCTTGAAGGGCGCTGTCAGGAAACGGTCCTTTCTGCGGGTCACTGGTATTTTTTTGAAACCCGGGCCTTAGGGCGGAAAAAGGCGTCCGAAAGACGTTCTCTTCATCAGGAGTTCTGTTCTTCCCCGCCTTGGGAGAAGAAGGAGAAAAAGGGATTCTGCCCCGCAGGAAGACACGCAACAGATGTGAATACTAGCCCAGCCTTTGCCACTTAACAAGGGAAGGGGTAGAAGAGAGAAGGAAGGCGGGAAAGACAGTTTTGAGAGGGCGAAAAAACTGCGCCTCCCAAGCCATGAAACAAATCCCCCTTTCCTTACCCCCCCACGGGAACAGGAGTGGAGAGGCAGAAGGGCAGAAGGCCGCCCTTCCTTTCGAAGGCCACAAAAAAACATATTTTTTAGATAAAAACTGATTTATTACTAAATAATATTATAAAAAATATATAAAATAACAAAAAAATCCGATACCAATATCATCTCCTTTTTCCCCAAAGCCCTATACACGACCGCATTCCGAAGAAACAGAAGCCCTTTACGATGATCCGGGCTCAGGAGGTCTCATGCCGTCAACCAACGCCCCCGAACTCCGCTGCCGGAATGGCATCTTCCGTGGAAAATGCGAACACCACGTTCGCGTCTTTCTCGGCATCCCCTACGCCGAAACGCCGATAGATTCTCTCCGCTTCCGGGCTCCGCGCCCTCCAAGGCCCGATACAGGAACCCATGACGCCCTGGCATTCGGCAAGGCACCCCTTCAGAAGGCCGAAAACGTATCAAGGAAGGAACTGTCCTTCGCCATGGGCGAAGACTGTCTCCGTCTGAACATCTGGGTCCACGAGGATGCCGTCAACCGCCCCGTTCTCGTCTTCTTCCATGGCGGCTACTTCAGGGTCGGCTCAACGGAGGAGCCCGTCTATAACGGCCAGGCCTTTGTCGCGGCAAATCCCGACGCCATCCTCATCACCGTCGGAACACGCCTCGGTCCCTTTGGCTACCTCGACCTGCGCTCGTTTGACAGCACGTTCCGGGACTGCAACCTGGGACTTCTCGACATGTGCCTGGCTCTCGCCTGGATCAGGGAGCACGCGGAATCCTTTGGAGGGGATCCGGAACGCATAACGCCCTTTGGAAACTCTTCGGGCGCCGCCGCGGTCTCTCTCCTGACTCTTATGCCGCAGGCAAAAGGCCTTTTTTCGCGCTGCATCATAAGCAGCGGATCCTGCCTCATGACAGCGGGGGAAAAGGAATACGCCCGCCTTGCAAAGGCCTTTCTTTCGGAAACAGGTGCAAAAAAAGCCTCAGACCTTGCAGACCTTGATCCGGCATCCCTCCCAACAATTGCCGACCATCTTCACCGCCATGCCTGTCTTCCCCTTCGGGGAAGCGGCATTCCGGACGACCCGCTGACAAGCCTCCGCGAGGGGGCAGCCTCCGGCATTGACATGCTGATAGGCTCCTGCACCAATGAATTCGGCTACTGGATTCCCGAGGCGGGAGGTCTTCTGCCCTTCATGAAAACGGTGCTCCCGGGCCTTTTTCTTCTGGCGGGCCATGTCCTCGAAGGCAAGGATGATATTCTGGAAGCCTACATGGGACTTTTCAAGGAGAGGAGCCAGGCAGAGTGCGCCTTCATGAACGATCTGATCTTCCACGGCCCGTGTCTTCTTCAGGCAAGGGCCCAGTCCGGGCATGCCAGGGTCTTCCGCTATCTTCTGACCTACCCCTCACCTCTTGAAGGCCTCGGGAGCTGCCATATGCTTGACACCGTCCTCTTCTTCGGCAACAGGGCAAAACGCCTTTTTGGCGAATCTCCCCTGCCTGAAAGCCTCGTGCACGGCATACAGCGCCTCTGGATTGCCTTTGCGGAAAACGGAGGGAAAAAAACCGTGTTCGGGGATATTGACGGATGGAAGGATATGGGGACTGATGAAGAAGAGGTCCTGCTTCTTGACGAAACAATGCGGGTGGCAAAGGATCCTTTGCACGAGCGGCTGAAGCTTGTCGAAAAACTTCTTGAAGACCCCCTGATCCGCAATTCCTTCCATGCCTTCATGCCCTGACGGCTCAGCGTCCATTGCGTGAAGCATGCGAAATCTGCGTGACCTGCTCCCGCAACCCAAATTTTCCGCATCTCCCCTGCAATCGACGAAGATCTCATCGCAAAATCTTTCCCGTGCCCGGATTACGGCAGGGTTCTTCAAGACGTCTCCCTGCCCCTTCTTTCTGCAGAAAAAAACACGGCCCCGTACTCTTCGTTATCGGAAAGAGGACGGGGCCGTGCGCTGAAAAAACGCGAAAGGTGCAGGAGAGCCCTTCGTCAAAAAAAGCTGTCTGCACTTTTCACGGCAAAAACGGCGCATCGCGCCTCTTCACGAACGCGCAGTGAAACGCGTGCAAAGAAGCCATGACGGCCCGACAGAAGATCTCTACAGCCCGAAAGAGGCTCATGCCTTCCGTGGAAAATGCTCGACCGCCAGAGCCCCTGCCAGCTGCTTGTCGTTCGACTTCAGTCCCAGCACCCACAGATCAAAATAAGGAGCTCCGCGTTTCATGCTGGCCACGGCCCTGAAGCCTGAGTGCGCGACAAGGTTGCTCAAAACCTTCTTCGTAAACCCGCAGCGGTGGGCCATATACATGTTGCCGGCTGCGAGGGAGGGTCTGTGTCCGTAGAGAATATCAAGAGGCGAAATCGGACCCGACGGAGAAACATAGGCGGGCTCGAGAAGCTTTCCTTCCGCAACCAGGGCGCAGACGCTCTGAAGGTCGGGACAGGTCAACACAAGAAAGCCGTCCGCTTTCAGGACACGGTTGAATTCGCCAAGGGCCCGCGGCACCTCAAAGGCATTGAGGTGCTCTATGTTGTGGCTGCTGAATACCGCGTCAAAGGAGGAATCCGCAACAGCCGACATGTCCGTCATGGTGCCGACAATGTCAGGATTGGCAGCGGGATCGATGTCAAAGCGCACCTCCTGCCACGCATCCGTGCAAAAGGCCCGTGTGGTTCGTTCTTTATGATTTTGGCCGCAGCCAACGTGGAGAAATGTCTTCATGGGCAACTCGTACCGCGATACGGAAATCCTGTCCTGTAAAAACCGGGCGGGATACCAGTATCACGCATATTCAAAGCATGTTCATGGGATCAAGATCAAGACTTGTACGAAGATTCCTTGGGCGCCCTTCCTTCAGGCTCGATTCGTAGAGCTCCCGGATGCGCGGCCAGTCGGCGCTTTTCACAAGACACTGATACCGCTTTCTCCCCCGGAGCATGGAGAGGGGCGACGGGGCGGGACCGAGGAAAATAAGCCCGAGGGCACGGGCGCGGGCCTTCAGGATAAGGGAGAGGGAGGCAAGCTCCCCATGACCCCGTTCATCGTCCTTTAAAAAGGAAAGGCGGATCAGGGCGATCTTCGCAAAGGGCGGATAGGCATGTTTTTTCCGCCGCGCAAGCTCTTCGGCAAAAAAACCCTCGTAGTCGTAGGCCAGGATATACGGCCAGACGTAGTGGGAGGTGTCGCGCGTCTGCAGAAGGACACGGCCTGGCAGGGCATCGCGTCCGGCACGGCCCGCCGACTGCAGAAGAAGCTGAAAAGTCCGCTCGGAGGCACGGTAATCGGGGATATTGAGCCCCTGATCGGCGTCGGCCGCGATCACGAGGGTGACCTTTGGAAAATGATGGCCCTTGGACAGCATCTGCGTGCCCACAAGCACGGGGGACTCCTCCCTCGCAAAGGCGTGCAAAATAGCCTCCATCTGCCCTTCCCGGCGCGTGCTGTCCCGGTCGAGACGGAGCACGCGACGTCCGAGATAGGCCTCGAGCTCTTCGGCGACGCGTTCCGTGCCCTCGCCAAGGGGCAGATAGGCGTTGGCGCCGCAACCTGAACAGGGGGCGGGAAAGGAGCGTGTGTAGCCGCAGTAATGACAGATGAGCTTGCCGTGGGCCTTGTGATAGGTGAGACCGATTTCGCAGTCGGGACAGCGCTCCGTCTTGCCGCACTCGGTGCAGTACATGTGCGGGGCAAAGCCGCGCCTGTTAATCAGAAGCACCGCCTGCTCGCCCCGGGCTACGGTTTCCTCAAGCACCGCAAGGCTCTGTTTCGCAAGAAGCGTCACGGCTTCCGAAAGGGATTTTTTTTCCCGCACATCGATAAGTTCAATGGGCGGCAGGGCCTGCCCCCGGATTCTGTGGGGAAGGTCAAGACGCTCAAAAAGGCGCTCCTGCGCCGCATAGAAGGTCCGGATGTCCGGCGTCGCCGAACCGAGGACAAGCAGGGCGGAATGAAGGTGCGCGCGAAGCCAGGCTATGTCCTTGGCGTGGTAGTGGAGGCCGTCCTCCTGCTTGAAGGATGCGTCGTGCTCCTCATCAAGAATGATGACGCCGATGCGGTGTGCCGGAAGAAAGAGGGCCGAACGGGTGCCGAGCACAAAGACGGGACGCGCCCCGAGGCTCTTCCAGACCCGCTCACGATACCGCTGGGACTGGTAGCCGTGATAGAAAATCACGGGGATATCCGGATAGATCTTCTTTGTGTCCTGCAGAAGCTTGAGCGCCAGAGCCACTTCCGGCACAAGCAGGAAGGCACTCCTCCCCATGCCGAGAGCCTTCCGCACAATATCGAGATAGACCGCCGTCTTCCCGCTTCCCGTAACCCCGTAGAGCAGGACGGTCCCGCCCTTTCCCTCCGAAAGCGCGGCCCCGAGACGGCCGACGACATCCTCCTGCTCGCCGTTCAGGGAAAAGGGTTTTTCAAGCGGCGGCAAAAGATCCGCGCTTTGTATGAGCTCATCCTCCTCACCCTCGTCCTCAAAGCGCACACGGACGTGTCCGGCCTTGAGAAGTTCTTTCAGGGCCGTCGAATAGGAGGGGGAAAGCGCTTCACGGAGGGCCTTGCGGCCGCTTGTCCCGTGAGCATAGAGAAACTCGAGAACGGCTTTCTGCTGAACGGCCTTGGGCCGTACGGGCCACGGCGGATCAACGGCAAGAAGAAAACGCTCCCGTTCGGCGGCCTCCTTCTTCGTCGGGACAAAGGACGCCCTCCCCTCAATAAGGGCTCTGGCAAGATCGCTCTGTTCGGGAAGGGGACACAACGAAAGGGATGAAAGAGGAAGGGTTTTCTGCCGGCCATCCTCCAGATACTGCAGAAGAAGATCTGCGCTTCGAAGGCCCTGGGGGAGAATGCTCGCCGCAATACGGCCGAAGGTTCCTCCCTCCCGTGCGGCCATTTCGGAAAAGAGGGAGAGAAGGTCGTCCGGAATGAGGGGCGCTGCCTCAAGAGGCCAGAGAACGGCTTTCAGAGACGATGAAGAAAGATGAGATGTGTTGCGGCACTCGAGAAGAATGCCCGTGCAGGGTCTGTTTGTTCTGCCAAGAGGCAGAAGAACTCTGAGCCCCTTTTGCCAGAAGGAGTCGGGAAAGGCCCTTGCCGGCAGATAGGTCAGGGTACTATAGGGGGCGCTCAGAAGAGCGATCTGTAAAAAAAGGGCTTCCGGCATGGGCTTCTGCGTATGGGGTCCGCACGGGAGAGGGGTACGGAAGGGTCAGGATGGGGAAGATCGGACGAAACGGACGAAACGGATGAGGCAAGGGGCAGCTGACAGGGTCCCTGGCAGAAACGACAAAAAACCGGATAAAGGGGCACTTCTTCCTGCGCTCCGTTCAGGGCAGAACGTTCCGGAAACCCTCTCCCCTGCCACCGGTCGGGACGGGCGGGGTGAACCCCGCCCGACAGCATTCGTTACCTGAGCTCCCGGCTTATGACCTCGGCAAGATCCTGGGCCAGACGCTCGACAAGCTGATCGTTTTCACCTTCAACCATGATGCGGCAGACAGGCTCCGTCCCCGAATAACGGAGAAGGACACGGCCGCGGGCGCCAAGGGCCTCCTCGATGCGCGCGACCTCCTCTCCGATGGCCGGACGCTCCTCAAAGGGCAGGCGCTGCTGCACCTGAACGTTCACAAGTTTCTGGGGGAAGGGGGTGATAAGATCCGCCAGCTCGGAAAGAGGCTTTTCCTTCTCGCGCATGATGCGCAGGATCTGCAGGGCCGCAAGCAGGCCGTCGCCCGTGGTGCTGAGATTTCTGAAAATGAGATGTCCGGACTGCTCACCGCCGAACATGGCGCCGTTCTGACGCATGCATTCGACGACATAGCGGTCGCCGACCTTGGTGCGCAGAAGCTGGCCGCCTTTCTCACGCATGAATATCTCAAGGGCCAGATTGCTCATGACCGTCGCCACAAGAAGATTTCCGGGAAGCTCGCCGCGCCGCATCATGGCATCGGCGCAGAGCGCCATGATCTGGTCGCCGTCAAGGATTTTTCCGTGTTCGTCCACAACAATCAGCCGGTCCGCGTCCCCGTCGAGCGCAAGGCCGACGTCCGCCCGGACCTCCCTGACCTTTGCCGCCACGACCTTCGGGTGGAGAGATCCGCAATGATCGTTGATATTCGTCCCGTTGGGGGACGTCCCGATGCGGAAGACCTCGGCGCCGAGCTCCTCGAGGGCAAGAGGCGCCACCTTGTAGGCGGCACCGTTTGCGCAGTCGATGACAATACGAAGCCCCGCAAGGGTCAGATGTGTCGGGAAGCAGCTTTTTGTGTAGACGATGTAGCGGCCTCCCGCGTCTTCGATCTTGGTCGCCCGGCCGACCCCCGTGGGCTCCGGGTAGGGCCAGCAAAATGAGGGGTCAAGGACCATTTCCGCTATTTCGTTTTCCGTCTCATCAAGAAGCTTGTAGCCTTCGGCATCAAAAAACTTGATACCGTTGTCGTAAAAGGGATTGTGGGAGGCTGAAATCACAACGCCGAGATCCGCCCGCATATTGCGGGTGAGAAAGGAAATGGCAGGGGTCGGCAGAGGGCCCGTCATGATCACATGCATTCCCGCGGCGCATAGTCCCGCCGTCAGGGCAGATTCAAACATATAGCCCGAAAGACGCGTATCCTTTCCGATCACGACGCGGTGTCCGTTCTCGCCTCTGCGGAAACGGATTCCCGCCGCAAGGCCAAGACGCAGAGCCGTATCGGCGGTCATAGGAGGAAGATTGACCGTACCTCTCAGTCCGTCCGTACCAAAAAACCGTTCTGACATACTATCTCCCGCTGCAATGGTTGTGTTGTTGCGCTCATCTCTTACTGATCGGTCTTTTTCCGCTGTTCTCTTAGGGCAGGCTCAGGCTTTTTCCGAAAAGGAAGGCCGGAGAGCCCTCTTCAGGGCCCCTGCACCGTTTTTCCTTCCCTGCTTGCACCGTACCCGGACATTGCCCGGAGGGCGCTCACGTTCCCTCTGATGCAGCCTTTTTCTCTTTGCCTGCTTACTTTCCGGATTCCTTCTTCTTTCTGCTCTCCCCTGAGCCGGCTTTTCCGGCGCTTCCCGCGTTCCGTGTCTTCCGCTGCTCCTTTGCGCGATCGGCCTTCTCACCCTTTTTCTTCGACTCCTTCTGCTTCACTCCGGGATCCTTTTTCTGGGATGTCTGCCCGTCCTTTTTAGCAGAGCCCCTCCGCTTTGCACGCCGTTTCGCCTTTTCCTGCTCGACGTTCTTTTCCCTGAGAAGCTCCTTTTCAGACGAACGGGACCAGTCCCCTTTCATCTCCGAATCCATCCGCTCTTCTTCCGTCAGACGCTTCACCGTCACGAATATTTCCGTCCCCATGACTTCCATCCCTTCAGGAGGCGTGAAACTGACCTTGACCCTCTTGCTCTCCCCTTCCTGCATGTCCGGAGGAAGGGCCGTTACACGCAATTCCTTCAGATACTGGAGATCGCGGCGTTTGTTGGCGGGCACCTTGAGCCGAAGGTTGATCTGGGAGGGAGAGACGCTGTAGAGGGTCGGATTTGTGACGGAAAGCTTCACATCGAATGGACGCACGACCTCGACACGCTCGCCTTTCACTTCGTAGAACACGGTGATGGAGGAAGGATCAATGGTCACGTGAGGATAGTCGGTCTGAGAGATGATGACCGGAATATCCTTCTGCACGATCCCCCGCCCGACATCGAGAAGGTCCACCCTGATATCAAGGGGAAGTGTCGTCATGGATTTCATGCCACGGATTTCGTTTTCGGGGCCGTAGCAGGCCACGGAACTCTGGGAAACCTTGTGGGTGACAACGATCAGGTCGTTATCGCTCCGATAGCGGAAGGAAAGAGGAATGCTCACGCGGTCACGGTATTCGGCGTGGAGCCTGATTATGGGGTGGTCAATGTCTATGATGGAAAAGGCGCGGAGCTGAATCTCCGAAACATATTTTTTCTGTTCGTCGACCACGGAGAAATTATTGGTATAGCCTTCCCCGACCTTGAGGCCGGAAATATCGATGGGCACGGGGTAGCTGTTCGGGAACTTATCAAGAAGAGGCTTGGGGCCACGTATGCGTTCCCGGACGGAATAGACGAGACCGTCCGTCACATAGAGCTCCTTTGGCTGGCCCTTGTAGTTGAGAAGGAGCTGCACCTCCTTTTCACTTGTTTCGTACTGACAGACAAAATACCACATGCTGAAGGCAAGAACCACGCAGAACAGAAAGAGATACGGCCGCGAGAGCGAATTGGAGAGAAAGGTCAGGGATATGGATTTAAAGAATTTCATGCAGAATCTTCTCCAGGGTATCGCCATCGAGATTGCGTTGGAGTTCGCCGCGCACGGCAAGGGAAATCTCCCCGCGTTCCTCCGAGACAACGAGCACGGCCGCATCGCTGTCGAGGGTTATGCCAAGAGCCGCCCTGTGGCGCGTCCCGAAGTTCTGTCCCTTGGCTACCGCAAGGGGCAGGATGCAGCCGGCCGCCGCAATACGGCCGTGACTTATGATAACGGCCCCGTCATGAAGGGGAGAGCCCTCATAGAAAAGATTCATAAGAAGACGCTTTGAAATTTCCGCATCAAGACGCTGTCCCTCCTGATCGATAAGGTCGGTCATGGCAACGGAACGCTCGAACACAATGAGGGCACCGACGCGTTTTTTGGCCATCTCAAGGGAGGCGTCGATGATCTCCCGCGCCATATCCGTTGTCAAAAGGCGCTTTTTATAGTGGAAAAGCGGCATGTTGCCGATATCCACCAGTGCCTTCCGTATATCGGGCTGGAAAATGACAATGATCAGGATAAAAAGGGAGTCAAAAACGTGGGAGAGGAGCCAGGTGAGCGTATAAAGGCCCAGCGTCCCGGCAATGAAATGGATGACTTTCAGAGCCAGAAGGCCGATCAGAACGGCCATGGCGCGGGAGGTACGCAGTCTCTGCAGTAGGTAATAGAGCAGAAGACTCACAAGAGCGATGTCAAAGACGGAAAGAACGTCGAGATTCATGGCAAAAAAAGCGCTGCAGAGCGGGGAAAAGGCCAGATAAAAAGGGATGGCTCACACAAAAGGGATGTATACGAATTTAGGCGGGGTGTCGAGATGGAAACACGGAGAAGAGAAAGATAGCAAAAAGGCGCATTGCAGGACGATGGCAAGCGCCGTTCGTTGCGGCAAAAGACTGACGGAAGGCAGTGTGCCGTGAGAGCCTGTCAGCAGAGACTGTCGGCAAGGAGAAGGCTTCTTCGCACGGCGCCCGCATCATGCACCCTGTGCCAGGTGACACCCCGCGTATACAGGATGGCCGATGCGATGTCCGTTGCCTCGCCCCGCTCTTCCTTTTCAAGACCGAGAAGGTCAAGAAAGAGGCTTTTCATGGAAAGGCCCATGAGAAGCGGTCTTCCGAAGGAGTGAAACGTGGCTATGCCGGAAAGGAGTTCCAGGTTATGCGCAAGGCTCTTGCCGAATCCTATGCCCACATCAAGGACGATGCGGTCTTCGGGAAGACCGTTTTTTGTGAGAAAGGACAGGCGCTCGTCAAAGAAAGAGGCGACCTCATCCACGACATGCTCATAGTGCGGTGCCCGCTGCATGGTTTTCGGCATGCCGTTTGAATGCGTGAGCACATAGCCGGGCTTCCACGTGAAGAGCACCTCGGCAAGCGCCGGATCCCAGAGTGCGCCCGAGACATCGTTAATGATGGAGGCCCCAAGACGCAGAAAGGTCTCTGCGACCGAGGCCCTGTAGGTATCTATGGAGATGATCACGGGTTTTTCCCGAAGGCCGAGAAAGACGGGAAGAAGACGGCGTACTTCCTCCTCTTCTCCAACGGCTTCCGAGCCAGGACGCGTTGAGAGACCCCCGAGGTCAAGAACGTCCGCGCCGGCCCGCTGCAGGGCGAGGGCTTTGGTCCGGGAATCGTCGGGGCCCGCCGAACGGGAGGAAGGAAGAAAGGAATCAGGGGTAAGGTTTACGATACCCATGATACCGAAAGCGCGGGGAGCAAGTAGTCGCCCCCCGCGCACAACCCATGATGTGGAATATCCGTTCATGACCGCAAAATACCCTCGCGGCACTGAGAACGTGCCACACTAGCTTTTGTCACGTTTCTCTTCATCGGCCGTTGTCTCTTTCTGTTCGTCCGGCATATCCTCGCCGTCCTTCGGTTCCTCGAGTACAAAGGAATCCGATGAATCCCTCTCCGAAGGCGTGCTGACCGGCTTCTGCGCTGCCTTCTCCTCCTCATCAAGGGGGGGCAGATCCTTGCCGTCCATAATGAGATCGAGTTCCTCGCCGCTTATGGTTTCGCGCTCGAGGAGGGCCGTTGCGATGCGGTGAAGGGTCTCCAGGTTCTCCTCAAGAAGGTCGTGGCAGCGCTTATGCGCCTCTTCCACAATCTTTTTGACTTCAAGGTCGACCTGTCGCGCCGTCTCTTCGCTGAAGTTCTTGTTCTGCACCCACTCCCGGCCGATAAAGATCTCCTCGCCCGTCTCGCCGATGGAGAGGGTTCCGATGGCGTCGCTCATGCCCCACTCGCAGACCATCTTTCGTGCGGTCTTGGTCACACGCTCGATGTCGTTCGACGCGCCGGTTGTGATCTCCTTGAAGACGATTTCCTCAGCGACACGGCCGCCGAGAAGGACCACGAGATTATTCTTCAGCCAGGTTTTGGAGTAGCCGTGGCGGTCCTCGTCGGGCAGCTGCATGGTGATGCCGAGGGCGCGGCCCCTCGGGATGATCGTCACCTTGTGGACGGGATCGGAGCCGGGAAGAAGGCGGGCTGCCAGAGCATGGCCACCTTCGTGATAGGCCGTGATCTTCTTCTCCTCATCGGAGAGAATAAGGCTTTTCCGCTCGCGTCCCATAAGCACCTTATCCTTGGCGAACTCGAAGTCCGCCTGGAAGAGGCGTGTCTGGTTCTGCTTTGCCGCCTGAAGGGCTGCTTCATTGACGAGATTTTCAAGATCCGCTCCGGAAAAACCCGGTGTTCCCTTGGCGAGCACCTCAAGATTCACGTCCTTGCCGAGAGGCGTTTTCTTCGTATGGACTTCCAGGATACGGCGTCGTCCCCGCACATCCGGGGTTGGCACGACAACCTGGCGGTCAAAGCGGCCGGGACGAAGCAGGGCCGGATCAAGCACATCAGGTCTGTTGGTCGCGGCGATGAGAATCACGCCCTCATTGCTTTCAAAGCCGTCCATTTCAACGAGAAGCTGGTTAAGCGTCTGCTCCCGTTCGTCGTGGCCGCCGCCGAGACCGGCACCGCGTTTGCGTCCGACGGCGTCGATTTCGTCGATAAAGATGAGACAGGGCGCGTTTTTCTTGCCCTGCACAAAGAGATCACGCACACGGGATGCGCCGACACCGACGAACATCTCGACAAAGTCCGAGCCGGACATGGAAAAGAAGGGAACCCCGGCCTCGCCGGCAACGGCGCGGGCAAGAAGGGTCTTGCCGGTTCCGGGAGGCCCGACGAGAAGAACGCCCTTGGGAATCCGGCCGCCAAGGCGGGTGAATTTCTTGGGATTGGAGAGAAATTCCACGACCTCGGAGAGTTCTTCCTTTGCCTCGTCAACGCCGGCAACATCGGAGAAGGTCACCCTGTTGGCGTCACCGTCCTGATTCAGGAGACGTGCGCGTGAACGGCCGAAGCTCATGGCTTTCCCCGTGCCCGACTGCATCTGGCGCATAAAGAATATCCACACGCCCACAAGAAGAAGCATGGGGAACCAGGAAACCAGCACGGACACGATCCAGGACTGCTCTTCCGGCGGATCGGCCTTGACCTCAATGTTCTTTTCGATCAGACGATTGACAAGGGTCAGGTCACGGGGGGCGTACGCCTGCACCTCATGATTGTCGGCTGTCTTGCCAACGAGGTTTGACCCCTGAATGGTGACACTCAATATCTGCCCTTGTTCCACACGATTCAGAAAATCCGTATAGGAGAGGCGGTTCTGTCCTCCCATCGGCGATTGCTGAAACATATTAAAGAGCATGACCATGGCCAGGACAATGACCACCCACACAACAAGATTTCTACCCATCTGATTCAACACGCCCTCCTTGAGAGCCATCATTTTTTCTGCGTTGGTGACGGGATATGACGGAAAAGACGGCACGCATCACATCCTACATCCTATATGAAAAATAAGTATAATACAAAAGCGTATCTTGGCAATGGGGTTGGGCAAATCGGAAGGGGAAGAAGATCGCGCCCCCCGAGAGAACGCAAAAAAGGAACTTTTCGGGATTTTTCGGGATGGATCCGGCAGGACGGGAGGTCTGAAGGAAGAGGACCCGGAAGGGGACGGCCGCTGCAGGAGAAGAGGACTGCACCGGGGGAGTCTGAAGAGGGTGTCCCGCGTATGGGGCGCGAGGCGGAAGGGAGACCTTCCCACGAAAAAGCCATTGCCTTTCGGAGGAAATTGAGTACACTTGGAAGACGTGTTGATCGTTTCGTCCCCGGACGGCACGGGAAAGACGTTTATTCGGAGGATCGTCCGACTCACGGTCAGGGTAAGGATACATTCGGAAACGTTCTGCGTTCCCGATAGATACGAATTCCAGCCCCTTGCGACAATCCTTTTTTCCGGGGAGATGTATCGTCACCGGTGTGGCGCGCAGTCTTCAAAACTGTTGATAGGCCGTAAGGTCTGTGGTAGGTTCGACTCCTATACATCTCCGCCAGCATCTGAAAAATTTCTTGCCATATATACCCTGTCCGTCCGCGTCTTCCACGCGGACTTTTTTATGCAGAACGGTACTCCCAGGGAAGCCCGGGCGTTCTCCTCCCCCGAAACGGGAAATCCTCAGTCATAGAGGTCCTCGTCGAGCGGCAGACGCTCCCAGAATATCCGCCCTTTCTTCCGGTTTTTCCTCAGCAGCACATAGACACTCCCCGGCCCCCCGTCCTGCGGCTGAGCCGTGCAAAAGGCCAGCACAACACGCTTCAAGGGTTCCTGTGTGAGCCAGAGTTGCAGTTTTGCCCGCAGGATGCCAATGCCGTCGAAGGAATTCCGACCGCGTCCCGGAATCACAAGAAGGGTTCTGAGTCCCCTGAGCCACGCGTCCTTGATGAAGGAACGCAGGGCCTCAAAAGCCTGCACGGCCGTACAGCCGTGAAGATCGATGTGCGCCTCAGGACTGAAGGCTCCGGCCCGGAGTTTTTCGACCGTCATCTGGTCAAGACCTGCAATATGGCCCTCAAGGTACTCATCACGGCAGAGAAGCTCAAATTCAAGCCTGCCGGTAAGAAGAGCGGAAAACGCATCGCTTTCGGCAGGAGGTGGCGTGTTTTTGTGAACGGGAACGACCCCGCGCCCGCCCTTCTTTAAGGGCTTGGCCCCGTCCATTGCCGTATAAAAGGCCCGGATTTCCTTCTCGGAAGCAAACGGCGAAAGAGCCTCCTCCATGGAGGAATATGTCTCATCCCCGTGTGTCTCTCCGTCGGATGCGGAAACAGGCGAGTGGGCGCGCGCCTGCTTTTCCCGTGTCACCCGATCTCCCTCCGTTTTGTTCCGCCGTGCCTCCGACAACAGGCCCTTCATGATTCCTGCCCCCTTCTTTTGTTTTCTCTCCTTTTTCCCCTTTCTGTCGCTCATGGTCGCCTCAAGGAAGGGACAGAGATCTCCAAGGGTTGAAATCCGTGCCGAAGGATCCTTCTCCTGTGGGCTCCCGCTCGGGAACTTCTCGACGGCACGCAGAAAAAGCGTCCTGTCGGCCGCCTCATCTCCCGCGGAATATGGCGCCCATTCACGGGCATCCCCGGCAACGTGCGAAGACCGTCCTTCCGGCCCCCCCTCCGAAGGCGCGGCCTCTTCCGGATAAGCTCTCCCTCCGCAAAGGGGGCTGGCATTCCCCGGAGCCTGGGCCATTCCGACGTTTCCCCCGCCGGGAACGTTCCGCTCAAGAAGGACACGAAACGGCATATTTGCAAAGGGCTGTTCACTCATGGAAAGAAAATACCGTACATTGCCGCTAAAACCAAGCCGAAAAAAAAAGCGGTGGGAGTCCCCACCGCCGTTCAGAAAATGAACATATTGCTATCTGGATGTCTTATCGCCTGACGCATCCTTTGAAGGCGCGCCATCCTTTTTCGCGGCACCGGCGCCTTTCTGTGCGTCCGTTGCGGCATCCTTCAGCCCTTCCTTCGAATCCGCTGCAGCACCCTTCCGATCAGGTGTCTTTGCAGGCGCGGCCTCCTGAGGCGTTCCGTCCTTGGCGCCGTTCTGTACGGCACCGTTTCCGGCGTCCTTTGAAGCGTCATCGGTCTTGGCCGGTGCCCCCGCGGCAGCGCCTCCGGCCTCCTCAGGCTTCGGAGCGGCAGGCGGTGTTGTGGTGGCGGGCATCACGGGGTCCTCTATCTTCACATCCAGGATGGTCGATTCCTGTTTGTCATGGGCACTTGTCACATAGGTATAGGAGAGAGAGGTCACAACAAATATCAGCGCCATAAGGGTTGTGAGCTTGACCAAAATGCCGCCAGCTCCGGTGTTTCCGAAGACCGAGGCGTTTCCGCCACCAAAAATAACGCCCATTCCTTCCTTGCCCGACTGCAAAAGAACAAGAATGACAAGCAAGACGCAGACAACAATATGCAGCGTCAGAATCAAAGACTGCATGCAACCTCCCGAAAAAACCGTGAAAACAACTGAATACGGCCCCCCAACGCGAAAACGGCGCCGTCTCAGGCCTGAAGTATCTGATAAAAACTGTCGGCGGCAAGGGAAGCACCACCGATAAGAAGGCCATTCACATTGGGAATGGCAAGAATACCCGTGGCGTTCGCGGGTTTGACGCTGCCGCCGTAGAGAACGGGAAGATCATCGAGCGAGGGTGAGAAGGAAGCCAAAATTTCCTTCACCATGCCGTGAGCCTCGGCAATCTCCTTCTCAGTCGCGACCTTTCCCGTGCCGATGGCCCAGACGGGCTCATAGGCAACGGCCAGACGCGCATGGTCGGAAGCCCCGACGGAAAGTCCGCGAAGCGCCGTCTCTATCTGCCCTGTCAGGACCGTGCGCAGGGATCCGGCCTCCCGTTCCGCCAGCGTCTCACCAACGCAAAGCATGATGCCAAGGCCCTTCTCAAAGGCAAAGGCCGTCTTTCTGGCAACGCAGTCAAAATCCTCGTTCAGAATATGACGCCGCTCGGAATGGCCGATCAATACCCATTTTGCGCCGACATCGGACAATTGCGCAAGGGAAAGTTCACCGGTAAAGGCCCCGCTTTCGGCGGGATAGAAATTCTGGGCTCCGAGCACTACGGGGGATGCGGCAAGAGCGGAATTCAGCACGTCCAGGGAAAGAGCCGAAGGAAAAATCATGCAGGATCTTCCGCCAGGGACGCCCTTCTTGGCAAGAAGGCCCGTAAACGTCTCGGCAAAGGCTTTTGCCTCGGCCGTGGTCTTGTTCATTTTCCAGTTGGCAGCAATAATCGTATTCATAACGTGGTACGCATCCTTAAAGGGAAAGAATCAAAAGAACGTATCAAAAAACAACTCAACGAAACGCATCGGAAAAACAAATCCGAAAGCCTGACGGAGGCGTGTCTCCGCCTCTCCGGTCCCGCGCCACGCCCGACGTGTTACGAGAGGGAGGCGGTCAGAATAAAGGCATCCTCGCAAGGATCACGGTAATAGTTCTTCCGTCGCCCGGACTGCGTAAAACCGAGGGAGGCGTAGAGTGCGCGGGCCGGTACATTATGCTCACGCACTTCAAGCCAAACTTTTCTGATACCCATTTTCCGCCCGGCCTGCAAGGCTGTTGAGAGAAGAAGCCGGCCATGTCCCTTGCGGCGCTCTTCCGGCAAAACCGCAAGGTTCAGGATTTCCATTTCATCCACCACGTGGTAGAAAGAAATATAGGCAACAAGCATCTCCCCTGAGTACAGTCCGAATGCCGCAAAACTTGGACGGCGAAAGGCAAGGGCACACTGCTCACTGGTCCAGGGAAGACTGAAGCAGCTCGTTTCAAGCCCGTGCATGGAAGCGGCGTCGGAAACGCCAAGCCTTCGACATGCGTAGCTTCCCTCTTCCACTCCCATTACATTCCCACCATGGACAAAACATCCGAACAACGCATCGATGCGCCATCATATGCGGGCGTTATCGACGAAAAAAAGCGACTCCTTGCTCTTGTGCAGAAAGATGAAGCCGCGCGGCAAAAGCTGTATGTGCGGACTCTGGCGCTTTTTCTCTATGACCGTGAATACCGGATTCTCCTGCGCCTTGACAACGAGTGTCTGACGCTCCCCTTCTTCAGAATCCTCGACGGAAGGGAAGATCCTTACGATCTTGTCTGTGCATTCGTCAGTGACATCTTCGCGGACGAGCACCGCATTCTGACCAGGGCCCGCCTGGAAGAGCACCCGCTTGCAAGGCCCTTTATGCTTGCCCCTTCCTGGGCATCCCATCTCACCATTCTGCGTATGCGCCTTGCGTTCAACAGCCCGAAACCCGCATCAAAAGACTTTCTCTGGCTTGATGAACATGAGTACAGGGTCCTGCTTGCGCAGGGGTTCTGTACCAGGGATCCTGTCCTGGCAGACCTTGAAAACGGACTTTTCTGCAGGGAAACACATAAAAAAAGCAGTCAGTCGTCCTGAAGAGAGGGAGGACCGACACGGCCCATTGCCGAAGACGCTAATTGATAAAGACGCTGCGATAGCGTTCCCGCTCGAGCATGGCCCGGGCCGTTCCGCGCAGGACCGTCGTCAGGGGATCCTCATCCACGTAAACCTTCAGATGGGTTTCACGTGCGATATATGCATCAAGGCCCTTCAGAAGAGAGCCTCCGCCCGCCATCAGAAGACCGTTCTTAAAAATATCTGCCGCAAGCTCCGGAGGGGTGTTTTCAAGAGCCCTGAGCACGGCACCGCAAATGCATTTGGCGGCACTCGAGAGGGCCTCGCGCATGTGCCCTTCCGTCACCATCACAATCCTCGGGGCCCCCTGCACCAGGTCCTTGCCCGAAACTTCAAGGGCAAGAGGCTTTTCCTGGGGCGTAACGGCGCCGATGATTTTCTTCACGTTTTCCGCCGTATTGATACCGACCTCAATGCGGAAAACCTCGCGTATGTAGCGCTGTACTGCCATATTCATGGCGTCACCGGCCACACGCACGGACTGGGTCTCGGCGATGCCGCCCAGGGAAATCACGGCGACCTCGCTTGTTCCGCCTCCGATATCAAGCACCATGTTGCCTATGGGATCATTCACCGGCAGATCAGCGCCTATGGCCGCCCCCATGGGCTCCTCAACAAGTTTGACATTGCCTGCGCCCGCCATGGTTGCGGAATCAATGACGGCCTTTTTTTCCACCTGGGTAATGCCCGTCGGCACGCAGATCACGAAACTCGGACGAAAAAGACGAACCTTCGAAAGAATCTTGCGCACAAAATAGTCGATCATGGCGCGCGTCACGTCAAAATCAGCGATCACGCCTTCCCTGAGTGGACGGACGGTCGTGATGTTCTTGGGCGTCCGGCCCATATACCGCTTGGCGTTCTGTCCAACAGCCAGAACCCCCTTCGTGGCCACGTCAAGAGCCACAACCGAGGGTTCATTGATCACTATTCCCTGTTTTCTTGTATACAGAAGCGTGTTCGCTGTCCCAAGATCCATGGCGATATCCTGGGAAAAAAAGCGTCTCAGTGTCTGCAGGAACATGCTTCAATCCTAACGGCCTGAACCATAATAGTCGCCGTGCAACTGAACTTTCGGCAGATAGCTGTTGAGCTTCGTGCGCAGACGCAGATTTTCCAGGAAGAAGGACATCTGCTGCACGGCCTGATTCACAAAGCTGCGCAGGCTCTCGTCAATATGCCGTGAAGAACGCTGGGTGAGACAGAGCACGGCATTTGTTGAACGGTCAACCGTGATGGGCATGCACATCACGGCCTTAAATTCATCAATATCCGGAAGCTTGCCGAAGATAACGGGATAGGGGGCGTCCTCATAGCCCTCGCAGATAACAGCCTGCTCGTTCTTGAAGACCCAGCCCACAACCCCTTCGTTTATGGAAAGGGAGTGGGGAATCCCGTCGCACAGAAGAAGCTGACTCGTTTCAGCCTCAATGGCATAGCTTTCACCGGGATTGTCCAGAGCGGCAAAGGCCGCATAATCAAAGCCGGTTGACGCGCGAACCGTATCAAGAAACTGCTGCACGTATTCGGACCAGCGCTTGTAGCGGAAGGGAAGGTCCTGCAGCACTCCAAGGTCGGCGAAATACCGGGGAATGTCCGCAAGAAACGTCTCCTCGCCCTTCTGTGCCCGTAACCGCGCCACAAGTTCCGCAAAGAGCTGAAGGATCTTATTGTCCTTTTCCGAGAAGGCGTACTGACGCTTGCTGTCGAGACAGAGCACTCCGCCGCAGGAAAGAGGACAGCCCATAAAGGCCTTGATACTCTCCTCCTCACGGTCGAGATAGTAGCCAAGCTTGCTCTGATAGTGATCGAAATTCGGGACACAGAGCACCTGGTGGTTTCGGACAATCCACCCCACAAGCCCGTGTCCCGGCGCAATACGCGCCGTTCTGTCTACACTTTGACCAAGACTGAAGGAGGCTTGCAGGGTACAGGTCTCCTCATCGTCCTCAGGGAGGAAAAGAACCGCAGAATAGGCATCAAAGACACTGCAGACGATGCTTAAGATATGTTCTTCAATGGATGTGACATGCATCGTAACCATCTCGAAACGGCCAGACAGCCGGCGAAAAATAATATGCGCAACGGAAAAAGCGGAATACGATAACGAAGCGAAGAGAGGCGGATGAGCCGTTCAGCCAGGCTCGAAAAAAGGGAAGGCAGGCCTTCCCGAAACAACGCAGCATTCGAACTTTTGGGGAAGTAGTATGCGGTATGTCGAGCAAAAAAGCAAGAAGCATTTTGCACAAAAATCCACCGCCAGGGAGCGTTCGGGGAGCAGAACGGCCGGGGCTACTGAAAGAGACGCGTTATGCAGTCTGGTTCGCTTGCAAGAAGCGACAGGGGAATCTTCGCCACGTACTTTTCCACGGGCTCCCGATTCTCCCCGTGCAGAAGACAGGGCATGTGGGCTTCGCCCGGATAGATCACGCAGAAAAGGCCTGGACGAAGACGGATGAGGGCGTCCTCTTCAGCCCGATCCTCAAAAAAGCCGATATCTCTCGCCGTGTCAAAGGGAAGGGGTTGTGAAAGAGAGGACGCCGAGCAGATTGCGAGCTCTTCAACGCCGCGTGTCAGAAACTGCACATCGATAAAGCACCTGTGCACCTCATATCGCCTCTCACTCCGCTCGTAGGGAACGTATTCGCTCCTGCTGAGGGAGAAGCGGGAAAGGCGCTCCATGATGGAGGGGATACGGGATGACTCAAAGGAATAAAGAACACTCATAGTTCACCTTCGAACAAGGCCGGCAGCAGGCGGAGAGGGCTATTTTCCCTTGTACGCCGGTTTCTTCGGCAAAAGGGCCGCGTACGGGGTGCGGAGCGAAAAAAGAAAGTTCGCCCTTTCGATCTCGCCGCTGACCGTCAGAATAAGAAGAAGACGGTCGCGCGCGTCCTCGCGCACAATGCAGTACCCCTTCTCCTTCCCGTTCGTCAGAAAAAATTCCGCCTGTCCTTCCCGGATGACGGGGGCTCCGAAACGCTTCCCGTACAGGGAGATCACCTTCTTGGCGTCTCCCGCCTCCACGCGCCCGACAACCAGGGTGGCCACGGCGGTCCGTTTTGAATTCGTAAGCTGCAGCTGAATATTGTCCCGGCTCTTGACGGGCCCCTTAAAAACCACCCAGTCCTCGGGAAGCGTTATGCTGTAGTATTTGGTGGTTACGGGTACGCGGGATCGTGCCTGAGCCGCCTCGGGCACAACAAGCGAGACAAGAAGGAGGAGAAGAAGACAGAGGAAAGAGGGCCTTAGCAGGGAAATACGCATTTCATCCCCCGCCCTACCGCGCCACGGGTTTCTGACTGATCTGAACGGGACGGCCGAGACGCATGGAGGTCAGCACGTCTTCAAGTTCTCGTTTGCGCGCCTCGTTTCCCCTGAAGCGCACCTGAACAAGAAACAGTTTGCCTTCGCGTTTCAAAAAAGTTCTCATACCCTGCCCTTCAAGACGCTGTCGCAGCGCATCCGCGCTCTCCTCGTTTCTGACTGCACAGACCTGCAGACAATAATCGTAGAGAAGGGCAGACGATTCCGGATTCTGAAGGGAGGGGACAGCCGCCGTCTCTTCAGCCGTGGTCCTTCCCGGCACGGGAAGGACCACGCCTTCAGGAGGGGTTGGAGCTCCGTTCCCGGTTCCTTCAGGACGTGCGGGGGGTGGGGATGGCTGAGGTACCGGCCTCGCCTCCCTCGCCTGCTGGGCTGTTGCGCGGGGCTGCGGAGGCTGCACCTGCGACTTCGGGGCATCCTGCTCATTACGGAGACGTCTTGAAAACTCAAGTTCCTCCGGCTGCAGCACCGAAGTAAATTCTTCATTCTCCTTCGGGGATGGCGCCTGCGCAACCTCCTGTCCGACAAGGGGCGGCACGTCGCAGGACACACTTTTTCTTCCGCTCATAACCCCGCCCACGTAGGCCAGGGCAATGGCGAGACAGAGGACCACGGCAACGCCCAGAAGAGAAAGGGGTTTCACAACAATCCCTTTTTCAAAAAAAGAGGTCGAGCCTGAAGAAGGATGGTCCGATTGTTGTTGACTCATGAAAACTCCCAAAAACCGTTTTGAGGGCGTTGCCGGGAAGCTTATACGATGTTTTTACGCGCGTTCTTCAGCCATGTGTACCATTCCTCAAGCCCGGTGTTCTTCGTGCAGGAGACCTGAAAGAGGGCGAGATCCGGATTGTGACGTCTGGCGAAACGCGTGGCCCTGTCCACGTCAAAGGGAACGTAGGGAAGAAGATCAACCTTGTTCAGAACAAGTGCTTTCGCAAGTTTAAAGAGAAGAGGATATTTTTCGGGCTTGTCGTCCCCCTCGGTCACGCTGAGGAGGGCCACCTTATAGTCCTCGCCAAGGTCGAATTCCACGGGGCAGACCAGATTGCCCACGTTTTCGATAAAGAGGATGTCGAGCCCCTTGATGTCGATCTTCTCGAGAGAGGAAAGAATCATGCTGCTTTCAAGATGACAGCCGCCCTCGGTATTGATCTGCACAACCTGCACCCCGCTCTTCGCGATGCGCTGCGCATCGTTATCGGTCTGCAGATCCCCTTCGATGACCGCCATCCTGAACGTATCCTTCAGATCGCGGAGCGTATGTTCAAGAAGGGTTGTCTTCCCGGCGCCGGGAGAGCTTATGATATTGAGGGTAAGCACATGTTCGGCCCTGAGTTTTTCCCTCACTTTTTCAGCCAGCTTTTCATTGCTTTCAAAAACACTGCGGATAACTGGAATGTCCATGATCTCCCCTCCTAAACAATTGGCAAAAAATAAACAGGGCGGCATGCCAAAAAAAAGCCGAAAACCTCCGGCTTGGCCCGCAACAGAATGCTCGGGCGAAAAAAAAAGAGTCGCAAGCCCTCCTTATGAATTTACCCCATTCATAAAAAAGGGTAAAGTGGAGTCAATTCCTTTTCTCTCTAAAAAAAACAGAGGGAAGCCTATGAAGCCAACGACCTCTTTCCTTGGCGTTTATTCCGCGAAGAAAAGTCCTAAGTCACGCAAAGGCAGGGAGCTTTTCTTCGTCTGGCAGGCCCGGGATCAAACCGGTGCAAGCTTTTACGCCCAGGCCATAAGCGAATCCTTTGTGCCCACGGGCAAGGTCATAGCCATTGACGTCTCCACCCTGAATATTCTGACCTATGAACCCTCCATCCTCGCGGCACCGCTTGTCACTCCCGAAGAGATTGTTGACATCCGCCGTGGTAAAAAGCCGTATGAGCAGCAGGAAGAGCCATCACCTCCCCCCGTCCGGGAAAACACGGCCCGTGAGACAGAACGGCAAATGCGTCGCGAGTTCGGATCCGCCCTGAAAAATCTCGATAAACCACGTGAGCGCAGTGGAGCGATCCGTTTCATCAAGACCATTCCCAACCAGTCAAATCTGACTCCGAGCCACAGTCATATGCTGCGCGATTTCTGCACGGAGCTGAGGAAACAGCGTCTGCCCGAAATAGCGCTCATGTTTGCCTCAAAAACTGTGGAACTGGTTCCGGGTGACGACCACGCCCATTTCAATCTTGCACGCATTTATTGTATACTTGAACGTTACAAGGACGCGATAAAGGAAGTGCATGAAGCCATCGGACTCGGCGCAACCGAGGAAGATGAATACATATACCAGAAAATGCTGCACTTCATCGAAAAAGAGGAAATGCGCCATATCTCCCCGCGGGAGCTCGCCATGCAACGGGCGCGTGAACGGGCGAAAAACGTCTAGACGCCAACGATCCCGCTCCCTGAGAAACGGAGAGAGGCCGAACCATCTCTCCCAACAACCAACCCCTTTGGAACGTATCCATGAACAAACGTCTCCTTGCCTTTGTTTTTTTGGTCTGCCTTGTTGGTGCAGGACTTATCTACGTCAATGAGCAAGGTCGCCATGGAACCACGGGAACGGACAGGGAACCGCTGAACCAGAATGAGTCTCTTCCCCAGCCCCGCAAGGAACTGCAGCATACCCTGCCTCTCGAAAACAGCTCTGACGCGGCAGGGGAAAAGCCTTTTCATCAGGCCCCGCCCCGCGTAAGTGCGGGAAATACGGACCCAAGGGTTAAGCCGGAGCAAAAGGACAAACCGAACACAAAGGACAGGCAGGAAGTAAAAGAAAGGGAAAAGCCGAACGCAAAGGACAGGCCGGAAGTAAAAGAAAAGGAAAAGCCCGCTTCCCTGGAAAAGCCCGCTCCGCATGAAAAGCCGGTCCCAAAAGAGACGGCCGAAACACAGAAAAAAAATCCGCCACGTCCCGAAGCATCTGTGACGGGTGACACTGTCGTCTCACAGCTTCGCCCGATCGCCCGTACGGAAGAGGATATCCGTAAAAGCGGGGGCGAACAGACGCACAAGGACAAAAATGACGCTCATGCAGGCGACGTTTCAAAAGAAGCGGAAAAAACGCCCGGGGCAACAGAAGCTGAAAAGGACGTCAAACAGGGAAACAGGAAAGAGTCTGAAAAGCCTGAAAAGCCTGAAAAACCCAAAACGGCGGCAGCTCCGGCCGCAATAAGCCGGCTGGTCGTTTTCACAAGAGATAAGGGGGCGACCATACGCCTTCAGGGTGCCCGTTCTCTCTCCTACAAGACAAGCCGGATGCACGATCCGGAGCGTGTTCTCATCGAACTTGAGGGCACCTGGAATGTCCCGCATGCCGAGATTCCGAACAATATCTTTGTAAAGAACGTGCGTGTAGGAAAACAGAACGGTACGACCCGCATTGTCCTGGATCTGAAAGAGGCTCCAAAGTCCATGCGCCTTGTCGAAGGAAAGGCGGGACAACAGCTTGACGTCCGTCTCGACAGGTGATTTTATCAAACGCGCAGTAAAACCCCGCCCGTCAGGGCCGGGAATACCCCGACGTCAGGCGGGGAGAATGTCAACCATCCGATCAGACGAGCGAACAACACAAAATGAAGAAAGCGGAGCCAAGGTGTTCCGCTTTCTTCATTTTTTCTCTCTGTTCCGACATGCCGCGCGACGGAGGGGCTCAGTCCGAATCATTGCCCCGGACCGCCCTGCCCCGCAGAGGGGATTCCCCAAGGACAGAACGGGATATTACGGGATGCTTGCAACGGCTTCCCACAGAAAGAACAAAGGAGCTCCGCCCGTTATCCCTCGCTTTCCATGGCCTTTCCGCGTGCGTTCGCCGAAAGAACGGCATCAATGAGGGCACCGGGGACTCCGCGCCGCTCAAGCTCGTTGACGCCCTCAATGGTAAGACCGCGGGGCGAGCAGACCTCATCGCGGAGAACGGCAAGGTGCTTTGTGCTTTGTTTTGCCATGCAGGCAGATCCGAGAAAGAGCGCGTTCACCATGGCACGGGCGTCGGCATGCCCGAACCCGAGAGTCACGCCAGCCTGCACCATGGCCTCCATGACCATGAAGACATAGGCCGGTCCGGCCCCGATCAGGGCTGAAAATGCGGCAAAGCGCTCTTCGGGAAGTTCAAAGGACAGTCCGAGAGCGCTGAAAAGAGCCGTCATTCTTGTCTTCAGGGCCCCGTCGCAATCGTCTGAATAGGCCAGCGCAAAAACGCCCTGCCCGACAAGAGCCGGCGTATCAGGCATACAGCGAAGAACAGGGATATCGCCGGCATAACCTTTCAGTGTCGTTATGGAAAGTCCTGCGGCGATGGAGCAAAGAAGCGTCTGCTGCCCCAGCGCCTCCCGAAGGGACGGAAGGACATCACGCACCTGATAGGGTTTTATGGCAAGCACAAGGCAGTCGGCCCAGGACGCAAGATCGCGCGCCTCTGAAAAATACCTGACGGAAGGAAGATCAAGCGCCTCAAACCGCGCGGGTGTCCGCGTTGAGGCACCAAGAACAATGTCAGCGTCCGAAAGACCTGCCCATCCCTTCAAAAGCGCCCCGCCCATATTGCCACAGCCCAGTATTCCCACTTGTAAGGACACAATCGCCTCCGTTTGCAAAAGTCCAGAACCCATACGAAAAAAGGAAGGGAGATCGCTCCCTTCCTTTTTTCCACTCTTCAGCGGACACTAATTTTTAATATCGCGAATCCTCGGCAGCGCCTTGACCATCTGCAGGGCCATGCGGAGCTGATTGTCGCGGGCAAGCTGTTCCTTGATCTCGTCGTTCTTGCCCTTGGACACTTCCTGCTTTTTATCCTTGGTATTTTCAAGATGCCTGTTGAGATCCTGCTCACGAACCATAAACCGTGGTGAGGAGGATTTGTCTTCGGCCTTCGGCACCTCGAAGACCACTTCCATGTCAGGCACAATGCCTTCGGCCTGAATGGAGCTGCCGCTCGGCGTGTAATAGAGGGCCACGGTCAGCTTGAGACCTGAACCGTCCGGAAGCGGAATGATATTCTGCACACTGCCCTTGCCAAAGGAACGCTCACCAAGGATGAGAGCCCTGTTCCGGTCGCGAAGAGCACCGGCCACGATTTCCGATGCGGAAGCCGAGCCCGCATTGATCAGGCAGACAAGCGGGCAGAGAACGTCATCCTTCTGCCGTTTTGCCTCATACACACGTTCCTTTGAGGTCCGGCCCTTGATGGAGACAATGGAGCCCTCGGAAAGGAAGGTGTCTGCCACACTCACGGCCTGGTCCAGAAGACCACCGGGGTTATTGCGCAGATCAAGCACAATGCCCTTGAGGCCGGTCGACTTGCTCGCCTTGATGGCGTCCTTCAGGGCCTTCTTCAAATCATCCGTTGTGTTATCGGAAAAACGTGTGAGACGTATCCAGTAGTAGCCTTCCTCAAGCTGCTTGCTCTTCACGGAATGAAGCGGAATGGAATCGCGCACAATGCGTACTGTTTCAGGTTTTTTGTCGTCCGAGTGAATCACGGTGAGTTCAACCTCCGTGCCCTTGGGCCCGCGGATGCGGCTCACGACCTCCTGCAGCGAAAGCTCCTGCGTCGACTGTCCGTCTATGGTCAGGATCATGTCGCCGGCCTTGATGCCGGCCCGGAAGGCAGGGGTGTCCTCGATGGGCGTCACAACAACGACCTGATTATTTTCCATGGAAATCTCAATGCCAACTCCGTAGAACTCTCCGCTCGTTGTCTCCTGCATTTCCTTGTATTCTTCGGAATTCATAAAGGTCGAGTGGGGATCAAGGCCCTGAAGCAAGCCCCGTAAGGCACCGTTAATCAGCTCGCCCTGCGGAACTTCCTTGACATAATGGTGCTCTACAAGGTCAAGAACCTGGCTGAAACGGCGTAATGACGCATATTTATCCGTCACCCCGTCCGATGTCGGCGATTTTTTGGCCCAGACAGACGGCGCCTCGGCAAAAAAACCCAGAACAAGGGCAAGGACGCAGAAAAAACAGACAAAACGAGACATGAACAAGGCCTCCTTGGCGTCTCTCAACAGTCGCTACTAAACGCAAAAGAATGATGAAATACGGTAAGAACGTAGCAGGAGGAAACGGTCCCCGACGTTCGGACCAACATGTACGGCACGGTAGAAATTCCGGACTGTCCTTCCTCGACGTCCCGCACCTGTGAAAAACACGTATGAATCGGCGTCTGCACAACATGAAAAAGCACGGGCCGGAACAGGGTGCGGGAAGCTGAAAAGGACAGCGGACAGAAAGAGTCAGTTTGCCGAAAAACACTGTACTCGTCAAATACAAAGCCGTTCACAAGCGGTCATAATGAAGAAAAGTGTCCCTTGAATCAAGAGATTTTGAGAAGAATGTTTTCCATTTGCGTTCATGAAAAATTATTTCTCCTCCCGCCTTTCTTTCTCATCACACCCCTCATCCCCCGTTACCGCACCTTCCATTCTTCAATCACTGCCATACTTCTAAAAAAAACAGCTGTATTATATATTTTTACAGTGCCTGTCCTCCACGACTTCCTGCTTCGCAAAGAGCATGCCGTGCTAAAAACACGATACGGAATTGAAGCCAGTGCATATCGTACCATGCAGAAACCTTCATCTGCAGAACATGCGATAAAAAGCATCCGTCTCCTTTGCGACGGATGACCTCATACGTAGCCAGGCCTGTCATATCCAGACTCTTATATGGACAAGAGGAGATCCGAAGAAGGCCATGCAGTGACAGCAGGGTCGGATTTATGCGCCCGTCAGACACGGCGTCTCAACAAAGAATCCTCTCTGAAGCAATCCCGGCAGCAGGGAAAACCATCAGGGGCCGCACAATGTGCGGCCCCTGGCTCATCCCAAATGGATTACGGTGCAAGTGTTACGCTTTTGTCCTCACCAATGATCAAATACTTTCGGGCAATGCGCATAAGGTCTTCAGGAGTGACCAGACGGGCCTTTGCGATGCAGGCACGCCTGAACTCGGCAGGATACCCCAGGAGAGCCTCCCGGCTTGCCTCAAGGCTTCTCGCCATAAGGCTCTGCCTGGAACGCTCGTACTCGCCGACGAGCTGATTGATGCCCTTTTCAAGGACCTCCTTCGGAAGGGGATTCTTCCTGAGCTCAGCGATGATCCGCACAAAACCCTGCTTCGCCACCTCAATCTTGTCGGGGCTTGTTCCTATATAGAAAATAAAGGCCCCGGTCCTCGGAAGCGTCCGCAGAAAAGCCGTGACGGTATAGCCGAGCCCCTCATCGTCGCGAAGGGAAGAAAAGAGAAGACCGCTCTGCCCGGACAGGACCTGGCTCAGGAGCATGAGAGCCGGTGCGTCCTCATGGTCAAGAGGTACTGCTTTATAGATGGAGAGCAGATGCGCCTGGGCTCGACCCCTGGAGGGAATGGCAAGGGTTCTCTCCTCACTCCACATGGGGAAGGGGACGGTTCCCGCCTCAGTGATCCCGCGGGTGAGGCGGGTGGCAAACTGCAGGACCTTCTCCCGCTCGAACTGTCCGCACACGCTTATGACCCAGGGGGTTCTCCGCTGTTTTTCCCAGAAGTCCCGCACATTCTTCTCCCCGAAAGAGGATACACGCTCGGGCGTGCCAAGATCGTCATAGCCGTACACGTGACTGCCGAAAATGAAGGAACGGATTCGCGAAAAAAGGAAGCGGAGCGGTTCGTCCTGACGGCGCACATAGCTCGCCTTCATGTGATTCCGTTCACGGGCAATATCCGCCGCATCAAAGCGCGGTCTCGTCAGCACGTCGTTGACTCGGCTGAAGCCTTCCTCCATGGCGGACGTCGGCCCGTCAAGGGAAAGGGAGAAGGACTGGCGTCCCGAGGCAACGCTCAGGGACAGGGCCTTGTCGGACAGGGCCTCCTGAAAGGCCTTGGCATCGAGATCCCCAGCTCCGTCGTTCAAAAGTCTGGCCGTCAGGGTGGAAAGCCCCTGTTCTTCAGGGCTCAGAAGCGCATTTCCGCCAAAACGGTCCATGGTGATTGAGAAATAGGGAGCATTGGTGTCCGGGAGAAGAATAAGGCGGCAGCCGTTTTCAAGCGTCAACTCCTCACGTCCGCCCTCCATATAGACGTTTTTTGCCCCCGCGGCACGTTCTTCGGCAGGCCACAGACGATCCTGAATAGCGGCAAGATCCGGGAGCTGCGCGTTTTCCGGCATGAGCAGGCGGACACGCATTTTCCCCGGATCGAACCAGGCTCCAAAGGCCTCCTGCAAGCGTTTCGGGGTCGCCGCCTCAAGACGGGCGCGTGCGTTGATCTCCCCGGTCTCTCCGCCAAGAAGGAACTGCACGGTCGACTTCCAGTAGGCAAGGCCGGTAAGGGTTTCCTGCGCGCGGTCCATGCTGTCTTCAAGATTGAGGATGCCGCGCCTGATGTCGCTCTCGTTGAAGGCCATGGACTTCATGGCGGAAAAATCCTGCATGAGTTCCGTAAAGAAGGCCTCAAGCTTCCCAGCATCGAGGGAGACCGTGAGGGTCAGAAGGCCGGCCCTTGAAAGACTCATGTTGTCAACGCTAATGGAGTCCACAAGCTGCTTTTCATACTTGTATTTGCGGTACAGATAGGACGTGGTGTCCCCGCCGAGGACATAGCAAAGAAGATCAAGGTCCTGGGAGCGCACATCCGCCAGAGACGGAGCCGGGAACGCAAGCCCCAGATACACCTTCTGCCAGTTTCCCCGTGAGGCCTTCACGCGCTCAGAATCAACGGAAGCCGAGAGATCAAAGGGGACGGGGGTCGGAAGAACCTGCGTATTTGCATGGTGACCAAAGACTTCTTTCACATAGGAAACAACGTCCGCCGGCACGATGTCGCCGGCCACGAGCAGAGCCATATTCTGAGGCTGGTACCAGTAGTTGCGGTAGGAGGCGAGGGATGAGGACGTCACTGCGCGGATCGTCGGTTCAAAGCCTATAATGGGATGTCCGTAGGGCGTCTTCTTCAAAGCGGCCAGCTGCAGCTCCTCGTAGAGCTTATGTTCGGGAGAATCATCACCGCGCTTCAGCTCCGAGACAATCACGTCCTTCTCCGGTTCAAGTTCGCTTCCGAGAAGGCTTGCCCCGAAGGCCATGTCCTCCACCACGTCAATGCCTTTCTTCCAGTGCTCCTTCGGGAGGTCCGTGATGTACCAGGTACGGTCAAAACTTGTTGCGGCGTTGAGATAGCCTCCGAGAGACTCTATCTCCTCCGCGACCTTGCCCTTGGGCCGTCTGGCCGTGCCTTTGAAAACCATGTGTTCAAGCACATGGCTTATGCCGGCCTCCCCGGCCTTCTCATTGGCAGAGCCCGTTTGCACAAAAAGGCGGGTGCAGACAAGGGGAAAACGCGTGTCCCGAATCACGTAAACGGTCAGGCCGTTCTCAAGACGAAGGAGCACCTCGTTGGAAGAGGCCGCGGCCTTTCCGCCGGCTGCTTTTTCGTGCGCATCACCGGGACGGGACGCGGTCCCCCCACCATGGCTTCCCGAAGGGGCGGACACACCTGCCTGACCGGCCGGGCTTGCGCCAAACGCGGCAGGTTCCCCGCCTGTCCCCTTCCGCGCCGGAAACGAAAGCTCGACGGCATCCGGGGCGGCCGTGATGCCGCGTTCCGGTGACGCGTCGAAGGAAACGGCGTTATTGCTCAAAAAAAACGGGCAAAGCGCCAAGAGGCACACGACCCTCACCAGCATTCTCCGCATAGGAACTCCTTTTTCCTCATTCCGCCGTTCTCAACGCGTAGAGACGCTTCGGCGGGAAAACGGTCTTATATCGTATTCGTAATCTACAGAAAAATGAGAATTTGTCTACGTTTTTACAGACTTTTCTAAGAATTCGCAGGAAAAAGCCCTCTCAGTCTGGCCAGCATACGGGCAGAAAGCCCCTCTCCTTCCGAAAGCCCCGGAACAAAGGCACGGACAACCGGCAGGTCAAGATCGGAACGGCTTATGTCCACATAGTACGGCTCAAGGCCGAAGTCGGCGAGACGATCTTCGAGCATGGCCAGGTTTTGTTCGGGAATCTTCGTATCAAAATCCGGCAGATCTTCAAGATAGCGCACGGGAAGATTGGAAAAGCCCGGTCCCGAAGCTTTGCCCTCGGGGGCCCGCTGCAGGAGGCTGTAGGGCCACGGCGTCTCCGTGAGTGCGGAAAGCGCGCAGGCCCTGCCGCTCAGCTTGCAGGCCGAGGCGGCAGAGACTTCTCCCGAAACAGCCGTCACAAACGACTTGTAGACAGGAACGCCGAATTCATGGGTCAGATCCATAAACTGCACGCGTATGGAACGTGCCTCGTAATCGTCCAAAAGACTCTGAAGAAGCGGATCACGGCTTTTCAGGAGAAAGGCCCGGTTCTTGTGAAACGGCACTGTGGAAAGGGCGTCGCGTTCCAGGATCTCAAGCAGTGCAGCAACCCTCGCCTCGGCAAGGGTCATGCCGGCAGCAAGTCCCGTTGATCCCGTCTCATAATAATCCGGCTCGGGAAGGTTTGCTGAGAGAAAGGTTGCCTGAAAGGGCAGGAGGCATTGTTCGCCATGGCGATCCTGTCCGGGGACCCAGTAGACGGGCGCATCGAGATCCTCCCCCGTGCACGGTCCAGGCAGCACAAAGTCTGCGCTGGAGGAAGCGCCGTACCGGGCCTTTACAAGGGCCTTCGGCACGCGCTGATCTGAGAGACTTACGATGCCGTTTTCCACGGAAACCCCGGCATAACTGCTGACGCGCTCAACAATTTCCATGAGACAGGAGATTCTTGCTTCGGAAAGGGAGAGTCCCCGTCCGTAGGAGGTGAGGGTTCCCACAAGGCGGAACGCTGTCGTTTCCGCCGCAACGTTTCTCTCAAGCGTCCAGTTGCGCAGGAGCGCTATGGGGGACAGGGAGGCCTCATGCCGCATTTCCGGGCCTTCGAGAACGCCCGCCTCAAGCAGCGCATCGTTGGCAAGAAGAATGCGTTCGGCAAGGGACAGGGGCCGTTCCCCGGCGTCTTTACCTGCATAACGCTTAAAAAGTGCTGAAAGAGCGCTTCGCGCCTCATCGTCTCCCGGAAGCAAGGGAAGATCACGGTCACAGAGGATCTCCAGGGGCCCGAGCAGTGTTTTTTCCGAAAGAGGCGCATGAAAGCGGCGGTTGGCATCAAGGGATCTGAGAACCGTACGTCCGGCCGAAAGCGCATCGGCTTCCCCGGGGGACGGGGAATCCGCCTTCCCCGCTCCGGACCCGACCGTATTCTCCCGCGTTCCGGCAATCTCCCCTGCCCCCGTCCTTTCTGTCCGCCAAAAGGAGGTCAGCGGGCTGGCCTTGCCGTCGGTGTCCGCTGGCAAACGGTCGCGAATGGGGGAAAGGTGTTTTTCAAGAACGCTTGCCTCATAAAGAAGAGCTGAGAGAGCCTTGCGCGTTTCCATCTCCGGCCAGAGCGGTGTCAAAAGCTCCGTCAGCGCTTCAAGCGACATGGACCGCAGCCGGTTGAGAAGCGCCTTGTGCAAAAAGGTGTCAAAGGGTGTTGTTTCAAGCAGATCAAGAAAACGGGGAAAGGGGGCCGTTGAGAAATCCGGTTCACAACGGTAATAGCCCGTTGTGCCGACTGTTTTTTCAACCGTGTACTGATAGGTGATGGGCATGCTTTCTCCTCAGAGACAGGCGACAAGTCCGTCAACAATGCAGCAAATGGCCGCGATGGTCAAAATAAGAGGCATAAGTCTTGAAAACGTTTTGACATTCATACGTTTGGCAAGGGGAAAGGCAAGGAGTGTTCCGATAAGGCAGGCCGGAATCCCGAACGCCGCACAGGAATAAATGAGGTCGGTATAAAGACCTGCCTTCCACTGCAAAAAGACCGTAAAGAGTCCGCGCAGAATAAAGAAAACGCCGAGTGTACCCAGAACCTCCCGCGGCTTCCATCCGGCATAGAGGCAGTACGCGGCGACGGGCGGGCCGTCAAAGGAGATGGCCGAGCCCATGACTCCCGAAAGGAAGCCGGCGAAGGCAGCGACAAGGGAGGATTCCCTGTGCTGTGTCACGGGGATAATGCGCTGCCAGTAAATAAAGACGAGAAGCGAGAAGCCGACGATCAGGCGCAAAATATGATCAGGAATGTAAATGAGAACCGAAAGTCCGAGAACGGAGCCAGGCAGGGCTCCGAGCCACATGGCCCAGAGTGCCCTGGCCTGACAGTAGCGCCAGTGCAGAAGAACAAGCCCCACATCCATGGCAACGTTCAGGATGCAGCTTATGAGGATAACCTCATGCATGTGTAAATAAAAGGCCGCGGCAGGCACGGCGAGCATGGCTCCGCCGACTCCCACAAGACCGGAAATAAAACCGCCAATAAGCCAGGCGACAAAGACGAGGCCTTCAGCCACTCCCATGATCTGCTCCCACACAATACCCCCGACGGGGGGAGAAAAAAAAAGGCCGCATTCGCGGCCGGAAAAAAACGGGAGATATGCGATTAACGCTTTGAGTACTGGAATCTCGCGCGGGCAGCACGCAGACCGTACTTTTTGCGTTCCTTCATACGGGCGTCGCGGGTCAGGAAGCCCGCTTTCTTCAGAAGGGGACGCAGCTCCGGATCGACTTCAAGAAGAGCTCTCGAGATGCCGTGACGCACGGCCTGGGCCTGACCGGCCACACCGCCGCCAGAGACATTCACACGCACATCAAGCTTATCGGCCATCTTGGTCAGCACGAGGGGCTGACGGATGATCATCTGCAGGGTTTTGCGGGGAAAATATTCTTCATACGGACGATCGTTTACGGTGATCATACCTGTTCCCGCATAGAGGCGCGTCCGTGCGGTAGCCGTTTTACGACGGCCTGTCCCATAATCAAATTTTTCGCTCATCACGCTTCTCCTAATACGGCAACGTCAACGGCTTGGGTTGCTGGGCACTGTGGGGATGTTCGGGCCCCGCGTACACCTTAAGTTTCTTAAGCATGGCACGACCGAGCTTGTTCTTCGGAAGCATGCCGCGCACGGCCGTCATGAGGGCCTGCGTCGGTTTTTTCTCCATAAGCTCGCCAAGCGAAGTGGTTCTGAGTCCCCCCACCCATCCTGAGTGACGGTAGTACTTTTTATCCTGCATCTTGGTTCCCGTGACCTTGATCTTGTCACAGTTGACCACGACTATGCAATCGCCGTTATCCATATGGGGTGCGAACTCGGGCTTATGTTTTCCGCGAAGACGGTGGGCGATCTGGCTTGCCAGACGTCCCAACACCTGATTCTCCGCATCAACAACGAACCATTCGTGATTGATATCTTTCGGTGTTGGACTGAATGTTTTCATCAGAAATTCAGCGTATGATCCCTCAGAACGAGGAGGAACGCTGCCTCCTAAAAATTCCTTAGTTGCATAAAGAAAGAAACGCACGGAGCCCTTCAACGGGGAAGAAGGGGAATTTTGTGCACGACTTTTTTACTGAACCCGCGAACCCTTGTCAAGTATGAAACGGCGCCTTTTCCCCTTTTTCGCCTTTCCGCCCCTGCCGGAGCCCCCCGCCCAAAAAAACACGCTATTTTTCTTGTCCTTCATATGGTAATCGTCTATACTTTTTCAAAATAAAACATGCAAAAAAACGCATGCGGACCCCGGGCAATACGCCTCAGTGCACCTGATGAAAAAAAGGAATCCCCAATGCCCCAGTTTATCCGGAAAAGTCTTTTACAGCTCATTTTTTCCGGCGCCTACCTCATGCGATGGAACGATAAACTGCGTCCCGTGGAGCTTGTGGAAACAGACAAGCAGGCCCATAAGATGCTCGTCGCCTGCATTCTCTGGCATCAGTACGCAAAGACGCTGCCCGACCTGCAGTCGCAGACCAACCTTGCCAAGGAAATCATTGAGGGCGGGCTTTTTGAGTACTTCTACCGCCTCATCATAACCGATATCAAGCCACCCGTCTTTTACCGCATCAAGGAGAACGCCGCCGACTACAGAAGTCTCACGGAACGCGTTCTGCAGGAGCTTGAGCCCTCCTTTTCCGCCCACATCAGCGGTGCCCCGTCAGCCTTCTGGAAGCGCATGTGCGACTGGCTCAGAAACGATCCCGTCACGTCCGTCCCGAAACGCATTCTCGACGCCGCTCACATGTACGCCTCCGAGTGGGAATTCAAGCTCATAAAGCCCCTGAACCACTTTGACGACGAGATGGACGACATCGCTGCCTCCTTCAGGGAAAAGCTTACGGCCTTTTCCGATCTTCCGGGCATGAAGGCCATTCTCACCCCGGGCACGGCCCTTGCCAAGCTCGCCAACCTCTGTGGCCAGCTCCGTTTCCAGATCCGATGGACAAGAGCTCCGCGGATTCCAGCGACATCCGTCCTTGGACACATGTTCATCGTAGCGGTCTTCAGCTACTTCTTCTCCCTCTCTCTCGACGCCTGTCAGGCACGGTGCAACAACAATTTCTTCTGCGGTCTTTTTCACGATCTGCCTGAACTTCTGACCCGTGACATCATCTCCCCCGTCAAGCAGTCTGTTCCAAACCTTCCCAACATCATTAAGAAATATGAGCAGGACGAGCTTGAACGCCGCATATTCAAACCGCTGAGACGGGAAGGATTCGGCAGTCTTGTCGAACAGATATCGTACTACCTCGGTCTTGCCGTCGATTCGGAATTCATCGAATGCTGCCGTGAAAACGGCAAAATCAAGTCCGTACGCGATTTTGAAACCCTCCACAGGGAGTACAATGCCGACGCCCTTGACCCCAAGGACGGAAAGCTCATTAAGATCTGCGACTGGCTCGCCGCCTTCCTGGAAGCCCACAACTCCATCCGGACAGGCGTCTCCTCTCCCCAGCTCCAGGAGGCCAGGACACGCCTTAAGACAAAACTCCAGGAAGACGGGCTCCCCTGCCTCAAGCTCGACGCCCTTCTGGCCGACTTCGACTAGGGGCCCAAAGCCGCATCGCCCATGCCACGCAACAACGTTTTCGGGGATTCCTCATGTCAATATGCCGAAGTCTCCTTCTCTGCCTTCTTTTCCTCCCTCTTCCCCAGCTTCTCACGGTTCTTCTCCCGCCGCCGGACGCTCAGGCACTGACCCTCCGCCGCAACCTTCCGACCTCCGCACGCGACATGGAATTCTACTACCGGCATTCCCGCACGGAGGTCATACCGGGTCTGCTCCGCTCCCTTGACGCAGAAAACCGCTTTGCGAGGGGAGAACTGAAGCTTGTCACAGCGGCCTTCCTCTCCGAGATTTTCAAGAAAAACGGCGAAGAGGCAAAAAAACTCCTGGTCCTTTCAAAAACCATGAGCTCTGACTGCCAGAAGACCATGGTCTGGGCCGTCCACCTTTCCGGGAATCCGGATCTCGACAGGGAGATGGAGGCCGTCGGCCTTTCCCCCGACGCGGGACTGCGCACCCATCTTGCCCACAGCCCGCGAGACCTCCTTTCCTGGAACATCTGCCAGAGCGCCTCGGCGCTCCACATGTTCTGGGGGGCCTTCTTCGCAACCGGGGACGAACGTTTTCTCGCCCCCATGGTGAACGCCGCCATTCTTCTTGGAAACCTCAAGTCCCAGGGGCTCACAAAGGATCCCCGCTTTAAGGGAGCCATGGACGTTGCGGCATCCCTCTATGAGATGACGCCCCGTCATACGGTTCTGGCCTCCTATCTCAAAAAACGCCTGGCATCCCTCTCCGGACCTTCGGCGGACACCCTGCGGACAATTCTTGAAGCAAACTAGCCGGCATGGCGGCTCATGCCCTGCCGGCGCGCGGCGGGATACATGCCACCCGGCCCCGCTTTTTCCAACCTTTTCACAAAAAGGACGTGATATGCAGAAAAAAAGCCTGTTCCTGCCAAAAAATCTGTTGCTGCAGATGCTCATCTGCTCCTTCCTGCTTCTTCCTGTGCTTGCGGGCTGCGCCGCGCAGAGTCAGCGCCCCGCTCCCAGGGCCAATCAGGAAGCGGCGGAAGAGAACGTCATACCGGACTCCTTTGTCGCCCTTAAAGATGTCGTTCCGGATGCTCTTCAGGATGTACGCTATGCCTCATCATTCAACTTTGTCGGCACCCCCGTCCGCGGCTACGAGGAGCCCTGTGTGCTTCTGACCCGGGAAGCGGCCATCGCCCTTAAAGGTGTTTCCGACGACGTACAAAAGGACGGCTACCGTCTCAAGGTCTATGACGGCTACCGTCCGACAACCGCCGTCAGGCATTTTGTCGAATGGGCAAAGGATCTCTCAGACACCCGCATGAAACCTTATTTCTACCCCGAAAAGCAAAAGAAGAACCTCTTTGCTGAAGGCTACATCGCCGAGAAATCGGGCCACAGCCGCGGCAGCACCCTTGACCTGACCCTCTTTGACATGAAGACGGGAAAAGACGTCGACATGGGCGGGACCTTCGACTACTTTGGAGAACGTTCCCACGCCTATCAGACAAAAAACCTCACAAAAACGCAGCAGCAAAACCGCAAATATCTGCGTGACGCCATGATGCGCCACGGGTTCAAGCCCGTCAGGGAAGAATGGTGGCACTTCACCCTGAAAAACGAGCCCTATCCAAAGACCTATTTCTCCTTCCCCGTGCGCAACCCCGCCAGGAAAGGCGCATTCAGGGCTCCGGCAGAGCGCCCCAGCCCTGTCTGGGTCACAAGGCTTCCGGCGGCAAAAAAAGCGCAGCAGCTTTTCATTGTCGGGGTGTATGCCAATCAAAGCGCATGGATCAGCCTGCACGAAAAAAAGAACGGCGTCTGGACGGAGACCGTCTCAACCCCGGGCTTCATCGGTCGCGAGGGTCTTGGGAAAACACGCGAGGGAGACGGGAAAACGCCCGTCGGAACCTATCACGTCACAAAGGCCTTCGGCATTCTGCCTGATCCCGGCTGTTCCATCCCCTACACCATGGTCAATGACAATCACTACTGGTCGGGCGATGAACGTCCCGGCAAACGCTACAACGAATTTGTCGACATCCGGGACATTCCCGATCTCGACACGAAAAACAGCGAACACATCATCGAATACACCGACCCCTATCAGTACTGTCTCAACGTAAGCTACAACGAAAAAGGCAAGCCAGGTCTCGGTTCAGCCATCTTCATCCACTGCTTCGGCGCCAGAAAGCCCTATACGGGCGGCTGCATCGCCCTGCCGAGGGAGAAGATGCGCTCTCTGATGCAAAAAATCGATAAAAACTGTGTTGTCCTCATCGACTCCCTCCAGGCGCTCGGTGGCAATCTGAACGACTAGGGGCTAAAAAAGCTCAAAAAAAAAAGCAGTACGGCAGTTCTGCCGTTCTGCTTTTTTTTGTCCAAAACGTTGGAGCGCCCGTCGGAAAGAAGCCGCGGGAACGCCGGACATTCCGGTTTTCTCAGGGACGCCTTTTGGGGAGCGCTCCGTTTGCCACGGCATGAAAAAACCGTATGTACTCCTCCATCCCGGGACCGAGGTCTGCCGCCAGCATCTCAAAGGCACCACGGACAAGGCAACTCCGCCTGCTCTCCTCCGTCCGCCGCTTTTCCACGGCATTCTCTGAAAGAAGCGTTTCAAAAAACGCCAGAAGCAGCCGTGCCCTCACCGTATCGGTGTGGCGGAGCGCCACGGCCTTCTGCCCGTTTCCGGCCCTTTCACGAAGTAAGGCCGGCTTTTGCAGGGAAAGCCGCGCAATCAGCGCGGCCTCCCTGGCGTTTCCCCGTTCATAGCGGGGCAAAAGCTCCTCGTCAGAAAAAAGTTCGGCGAGACCGTTCTCGCAACGTTCCATCAGCAGGGCCGCACCCAGGGCCATCGCCTCGAAGCAGCGAAAATTCACCTCGGAAAAGGCCGTCTGATTCAGCACAATGCGGCTTCGCAAAAAAACCGGGACGAAATCGCCCTCCCGGACAAAAAGAGGATGTTCCTCTTTGAAGGCCTCGAGAAAAGGAAGACGTTTCGGATTATTTTTATGGGCGAGGGTGCCGACAAAGGAGACGGGAATGTCCCGAACACGGGTTTCCTCCATCGACATGGCCTTCTCAAGCATTGTCTCCTGACAGAAGAGGGGAAACCAGACCGCCCTGAGGCCTTCGTCGGAAAAAAGGGGGAGCAAATCCTTCTGCGCGCAGAAGACGGCGTCAAAGCCGCTCGCATAGGAGACATGCCAGGGATTGCAGAAGGTATCGATGGAAAAGAAAACGCAGGGGAAGGGAAGTTCCCAGGGGGAAAGAAGAAAGGGAAGATTTCCGTCGTCGGCATAAAGGACCACGTCCGGCAGGAAGCCCTCTTCCGAGAGAAGAGCAAGGAGGCGCCTTGTCATGACGGGCGTTGTCACAACCCTGTCGGCCGTCGGGCTCTGCCCGAGGAAGAATATCTGAGCGCCGAGACGGCGAAGCGCGTCGTTCAGCATCGGCGCGCCAAGGACAAGAATACGCACGAGAGCCTCCAGAAAAATCGGATATCGGGGGTCCGACACGCGGGTGGGAAAAAAAATCGGCATTCCCGCTGACAGGACGGACGCCGGCAGGACGGCAAAGAAACCGTGATACGGCCGGGCGGAAGAAAAAGACTCAGTGGGCCTCCCCCCAGCTTTTTCCAAAGCCCCAGTCTGCCACAAGCGGCACGGAAAGAGGCGTTCCGCACGGTTCCACATGCTCCATGCAGAAGGCAAGACGTTTCCCGCACTCTTCGGCCCGTGCCTCCGGCACCTCAAAAAGAAGCTCATCGTGCACCTGCAGAAGAAGACGCGCGCCCATTGCGATCAGCTCCGGATCATTGGCGGCATTGACCATGGCGATCTTTATGATGTCGGCGGCCGAGCCCTGAATGACGGTGTTCACCGCCTGACGGCCCGCCTGGGAGCGGAGATAGGTATTGGCCGAAAGAATATCCGTAAGCTCCCTCCTCCGTCCCGCTATGGTCATGACAAAACCGTTGGAGCGGGCCTGCTCCGTCACCTCGTCATAGAAGTCCCTGAGACGCGTCAGTCTCGCAAAATACTGGTCGATGAAGGTTTTTGCCTCAGCCTGGCTGATCTTGAGCTCCCGCGCAAGCTTCGGGGCGCCCATACCGTAGATAAGGCCGAAGTTGATGGTTTTTGCACTTCGACGTTCATCGGGGGTGATGGATTCCTCAGGCTTATCATACATAAGAGCGGCCGTCCGGGTGTGAATATCGACGTTATTGCGGAAGGCCTCGAGCATCACCGGATCCCGTGACATATGGGCCAGCATGCGGAGCTCGATCTGGGAATAGTCGGAGGAGACAAGGAGGAAGCCCCGCGGCGCGACAAAGCAGCCACGCATGCGCAGGCCGAGAGCGCCCCGTGCCGGGATGTTCTGCAGATTGGGGTCGTGGCTCGAAAGCCGGCCCGTCGCCGTGCCCTTCTGGTCAAAAACGGTATGGATGCGGCCGCCGGCGTCCGTGAGGTGCGGCAGGGGCTCGAGATAGGTTGAGCGCACTTTTTCGAGTTTTCTGAACTGCAGAAGCGGAGGAATGACCGGATGGGCCGAAGCAAGCTTTTCGAGGGCCTGCTGATTGGTTGAGTTCTTGCCGTCCTTTGTTCTGGAGGGCGGGGTAAGGCCGAGCCGTGTATAGAGAAGTTCGGCGAGCTGCTGGGAAGAACGAAGATTGAAAGTTGTGCCGGCAAGGGAGAAAATCCTTGCCGTCAGTTTCTCAAGCTCCGTTTCCACATCGCGCAGAAAGGCTCTGAAGAGGCCTTCGTCTATGGCAAGGCCCGCCTGTTCCATATCGGAAAGCACGGGGATAAGGGGCATCTCAAGGTGACGGAAGAGGGACGTCAGACCGCTTTGCTCATGTCTCGTGACAAGGCTCTCCGAAAGTTTCAGGGCAAGGCCTGCCTTTCCGAGGGTTCCGTCCTGAAAGGGCAGAGCCCAGTGGGCTTCAAGCCGTGCCCAGCCGTACTCCCCTTCGTCCGGTCGCAGAAGGTAGCAGGCAAGGCCCACATCGAACACCTGATCAAGATGCGTCCGCAGAAAGGCCGCCAGGGGACCTGCCGTCCTGAACAGGGCCTTCAGATCCGGAACGACAATCCGCCCGGCCCCTGAAAGCCAGGGAAAAAGCACTTCACACGGTCCCTGCCAGTAGAACTCCTCGATCTTTTCGTCTTTCTCGGCGGCGACATGAAGGCCCTGATCGTCCGAAGGATCGCCGAAGAGCGCAACGGACCTGGGCGCTTGCGGAAGTTCCTCCGCGAGAGTACGACGCTGAAAGGTACGGCGCGTCTCCTTTGGCTCAACCGTTGCCGCGATCTCGCCTCCCTGGCCGTTCTCCTCAAGCATGAACCGCATCTCCCGCCCGAGCACAACGAGCTCAAACTCCTCCCGCAGCGCCATAAGCTCCCGGCCGTTCATGGGGGAGATCCTGAAGTCCTCGAGCGTGAAGTCGCGGGGGTAGTCTGTGGAGAGACGCGTCAGCTCGCGCCAGGTGAACATCTCCTCCAGATAGGGATTGAGTTTTTTGGCCAGTTTGAGGCCAAGCGATTCAAGATTTCCCCGTATTTCCTCAAGACTTTTCACACATGAAAAAATCTTCATGGCGGTTTTTTCGCCGATACCGGGAACGCCCGGGATATTGTCGGCCGTATCCCCGACAATTGCCTGGACATCGGGCCAGCTTGAGGGAGGAATGCCGTACTCCCGCTCAAAGTCCCCGGCCGTCATGAGGGTCTCATCCTTTGCCGCCAGGTTCCAGATATAGACATTGGGCGCCAGGCACTGCTTCAGATCTTTGTCGCCGCTTATGATCACGACCGGATTCTTTTCCGAAAACCGGCTTGCGATGCTCGCCATGCAGTCGTCCGCCTCAAAGCCGTCCGTGACCTCCTCGGGAATGCCGAGGGCCCGGACAAGGCGCATGGCCGGCTCTATCTGCCGCACAAGGTCCTCAGGCGTGGCGGATCTGTTCGCCTTGTAGTCCGGATAGAGGCCGTGACGGAATGTTTTGCCGTGGCCGTCGCGCACAAAGAGAAAATACTTCGGGTTTTCCTCACGTAAAATCCGCATAAGCAGGCGCCCGAGGCCCACAATGACATTGGTCGGGAAGCCGTCCGAGCGCTGCATGGAGCGACCTGTAAAAAAGGCGCGATACAGGAAAGCCGTGCCGTCCATGAGAAAGATGGGATCCGCGACGGTTCGATCAAAAAGGGGCATGAACGTTCTCTCTTGTATTTGGTCGGCCGTATCCGACGGGTTCTCTTGAAAAAAAGGGGAGATCTGTATACATGTAGGAGATGAATGCAAAAAAAGTCACGATGAGGGACGAAGACGGCCATCTGCAGATACGGGTCGGCGGCACATGGCGCTATGACGAAGCGCGCAGCGAGGCGGAGCGTTCAATGCGGACGGCCGTGGAAAAGGCCGGGGTCCGTTCCGTCAGCGTCTGCGAGGAGGACCTTGAGGAATGGGACACAAGCCTCCTTGTCTTTCTTGTAGAGATAGTACGAAGCGCGAGACAGCGCAAGCTGCCCCTTGAACTCCACCTCAACTCCGGCCTTACACGTCTCATCAATCTGGCCTTTGAGGTGAAACGTCAGGAGGGATCGGAACGCTCCCGGGAGGAAGAAGGCTTTTTCGCAACCTTCGGCGGAAACGTTCTGGCTCTCTCTCCGAAAATCCGCGATTTCTTTTCCTTCCTCAACGATGTCTGCGAGGCCCTTCTGGCATTCATCAGGGGCAGGTCATGCATGCGCGCCAAAGATTTTTTTGCCGCCATGCACGAATGCAGTCTGAAGGCCCTTCCCATCGTCTCCGTGACCAATCTCCTCTTCGGTCTTATTCTGGCCTTTGTCGGAGCCGTGCAGCTCACCCAGTTCGGCGTGCAGATCTATGTGGCCGGTCTTGTGGGCATCGGGATGCTGAGGGTCATGGGAGCCATCATGGTAGGCATCGTTATGGCGGGCCGCATCGGCGCCTCCTACGCCGCCCTTCTCGGAACCATGCAGGTCAATGAGGAGATCGACGCCCTCAAGACCCTCGGCGTGAACCCGGTTGAATTTCTCGTGCTCCCGCGTATGCTCGCCCTCCTCATCATGGTTCCCGTTCTCACGCTATACGCTGATCTCATGGGCATTCTCGGGGGCTATCTCGTGGGGACCATCATGCTCGACATAGGTCCCGTGGAATACCTGAACGCCACGGAACGTATGGTTCATTTCAAACACGGCCTGATCGGACTGAGCTATGCCACGACCTTCGGCATTGTCATAGCCGTGACCGGCTGCTACCAGGGCATGCGCTGCGGAAGAAGCGCCCAGGCCGTTGGGGAAGCCACAACAAGGGCTGTTGTCGAGGCCATTGTCGGAATCATCATCATGACAGCCATCATCACCATTATCTGCAATATCATGGGAATCTGAGTGGACGGTACAGCACAGCAGGGTCCCCTTGTCTCGGTACGGAATCTCTATGTGGGCTACGGTTCCTTCGTACTGATGAAGGATATCGCCTTTTCCGTCGAGGCCGGGGATATTTTTTTCATAACAGGCGGTTCGGGCTGCGGCAAAAGCACCCTCCTCAAGGTTCTGATGGGGCTGAAAACGCCGCAAAGCGGACAAATCTTCTACGGCGGTCAGGATTTTTACGGCACGGACGAGGACACGCGCAACGCCATTAAGAAGAAAACCGGGGTTCTCTTCCAAAGCGGTGCCCTCTGGAGCTCCATGACCCTTGCGGAAAACGTGGCCCTTCCCCTCGAGCAGTACACGGATCTTGACGGGGAAAGCATACGGGAGCTGGCGTCCGTCAAGCTGGCCCTCACGGGCCTTGCCGGCTTTGAAGACTACTATCCGTCGGAAATTTCGGGCGGCATGCGTAAACGCGCGGGTCTTGCCCGCGCTCTTGCCCTTGATCCCTCTATCCTTTTTCTTGACGAGCCGAGCGCGGGGCTCGACCCGGTGAGTTCAAAGCATCTGGATGATCTCATACTGGAACTGAGGGAAACGCTTGAGACAACTTTTATGATAGTTTCCCACGAACTTGAAAGCATCTTTTCCATCGCCACAAAAATCATCTATCTGGACAACCAGAGCCGCACCATCAGGGCGGAGGGAGATCCCCGTCTGCTTCGTGACGATCCCGCCACTCCCCCCTGCGTTCTGGATTTTCTGACGCGGGGCGGCGCACGCAAAGCGAGAGAGGAGCACATACATGAGTCAGCATAAAACGGCCGTTGGTGTTTTTACCCTGATCGGCCTCATCCTCTTCGTATGCGGGCTCTTCTTTCTCGGCGGCCGTGATCTCTTCAAGACCAAGACGGAATATGTCCTCTACTTTGAAGGTTCAGTGAGCGGACTGAGCGTCGGGGCTCCCGTCTATTTCCGCGGGGTTCCCCTGGGGTCCGTCAAACGGATAAGCCTTGTCTTCGACCCGAAGTCCTCCGCCATCACCATTCCCGTCTACATCAACATTGACGAAAGCAGCATTGTGAAACACTCGGGCGAGCAAATTCCCGAAGTCTATCAGAAGCGCATCATCAAGCACATGGTCGACAAAGGACTTTCAGCCAGACTTCAGGTGCAGAACTTCGTAACGGGCCAATACCGCATAGAACTTGACTACCACAGTACCAACGATCTCGAGACGGCGGAATCCCGTCAGCGCGCGCTCAACGAAATACCGACCGTTCCCTCCGAACTCGACTCCCTGCAGCAGAAATTCAACAATATTCCCCTTGAGGACATGGCCAACGCCCTTAATTCCGTACTCCTTGGGCTCTCAAATGCCGTTGGCGACGGCAGCGAACTGAAGGACACGATTCTGACAATGAAGCAGACCTTTTCAGACGTGAACCGATCCTTCAAAGCCATGACAGAAATTCTTGAAGACCCCGGGTGGCGTCATTCGTCAGGAAAAATTCTTGCCAATATGGAGCAGTCCTCGACAGATCTTGCCACGGCCGTTCCGGCCCTCATGAAAGAACTCTCGGGAATCATGGCCAACATCACCGAGGCGACAGCGGTATTGAAGCGTTCCTCGCTCTTTGCGGGACAGCTTCTCACCCCCAATTCACCTCTTGTGCAGGATCTGCGGCGTGTTGTACGGGAAGCGGCTGAAGCCGCCCGTTCGCTCCACACCTTTGCCGATATGCTGAACAGAAATCCCGAAGCACTGCTTCAGGGCAAACGCGGAGGACGCTAATGTCTTGTCTTCGCTTTCTCCCTCTTGTTCTCTTCCCGATCCTTTTCACGGCCGGCTGCGGAAAAAGCATGCCGACCAGATACTACGCCCTCCAGAGCGAAGCCCTTTCCGTAAGCTGTACGGATCTGCCGAAAACGACTCTCCGCGTTGCGGGTGTCGGCGTTCCTTCCTACCTTAGCCGGGACGCCCTTGTGGAACGAAAGCCCGGCGAGGCGAACCTGACCATCGACTCCCTTACCCTCTGGGCCGAGCCGCTTGATGACGGCATCAGAAGAATATTTGTGAACGGTCTGACCGCCCCGCTCCTTGAAGAAGGTCTGACCGTTCTCCCCATGGCGAGTGAGGACCGCGGCGTCTATACCCTTGTCCTTGACATCCTGACCCTTGACGGTGTGCGCGGCGGCGAGGCAAGCCTTTCCCTCTCTTGGAGGCTTCTTGAAAACGCCTCGACCCGCATCCTCGACAGCGGTCTTTACAGCGCCCGTGCATCCGTTCCGGGCGAGGACAAGAAGTATCTTGTCGAACGCTGGGGCGACCTGCTTCGGGGCGCCAGGGAGGCGATCCAGAAAAAGATATGCGAAAAAATCGGCAGGCGTCGCTAGACCGATGCGTGCCCAGGCGTGATAAGGCTCCGCTTCCCTTCCGCACTGCCCGCTTTGCGGGAAAAAACGCTGCGCACGGAAGCAAAAGCGCCTCCGGACCCCTGAGGATCTGGAGGCGCTTTTTATATACTTAGGCGTTTTTTCTACTGTGTAATCATGACCTTTGCCGCACGCAGGAGGCGCTTTCCCAATTTATAGCCGCGTTGCAGAACGCGGGAAACCTTTCCCGCCTCCAGTTCGGAATTGCTGTCGAAGCCCACGGCCTCATGGATCTGCGGGTCAAAGTTTTCGCCCGCCTCGCCAACCGGCACAAGGCCGTGCTTCTGAACCGCGTCAAGGAGGAGTTTGTGGGTCATGGAGACCCCCTGCAGCAAATCCTTGCACACTTCGCTTGTATTGCCGTACTGCATGGCGAGTTCCAGGTTGTCGAGTGTGGGAAGCAGGTCAGAAAGCACGGTGCCGGCCGCATACTGCAGCTGCTCCTCATGCTCTCTGGCAAGACGTTTCTTGAAATTCTCCATTTCCGCCGCCTGGCGGAGGCGGAGATTCTCGATCTCGGCTTTCAGGGCTTCGATCTCTCCCGGCTCTTCACTCGTTCCGCCAAAGAGCGGTCCCTGATAGTTGGCTTCACCTTCGAAACCCTGGGCATCAAAGGTCCCCTCATCCTTGTTCCCCGAAGCGTTTCGGCCTTCTTCCGCTGTTTCTTCCTGTGCCTCGTCAGGCCCGTCTTCCCGGGGAGAATCCTCTTCACGCGTCACGCGCACGGGAATCTCCTCCTCATCGTCATACGGACTCTGGGAACTCCGTGATCCCTGGAGATCAGAGCCCCCGGCTTGCGCCGTATTCCCTTCCGCGACTTCCTCCTCGGTCTCTTCGGCCGCGCGCATGGCTTCCCGTTCGTACGGATTTCTATAGTGGTGGACCATATGTACTCCCCAAAATATCATTGCCCGCAGGGCATAGCGTTAGTCAACGACGGAGAAGAGCGTCCAAAAAAGACGCGTTGGGACGTTCAAAAAAGTTGGAAACAAGACGACAACGACGCTCCCCTTCCTTCACCACATAAGCAGTAAGTATGGACGACCCTTCTGTCAAGAGCAGTCCGGCAAATTACATCTCGACAAAGAGGAAACTTTTGGCTATGTTGCGGGGAAAAAATGTGCGGGGAAGCACATGAGAACGAAGACCGACGGCAGAAATATCGGCTCTTGCCGCCCGTATCCTTCCTTACGGAACGACGTTCTTTCAGCAGTCGTTTTCACACCGTGACGACGCCTCCCCATGCAAAATCCTGCATGGAAGGCATTCAGATACGCTTCCTTCCCTATCAATTCACGCCAAACTGCAAGTGCACAAAAATAAGGTCACCGGCTTTTCGGGACCCAAAAAGGATTCAGCAATGTCGTGTCGAAGCATCCGTGTCTCAAATCTGCCAGAATGGCTGGAAGCCTCACTGTGGCTCAAAGACCGTGCCCGTTCGAGTGACGACGTGGAAGGCAAGGTGCGCGACATTCTTCAGAATGTTGAAAAACGCGGTGACGCGGCACTCATTGACTACACAAAAAACTTTGACTGTCCGGATTTCGCGGCGCCCATTCGTCTTTCCGAGCGGGATATTTCCCTTGCCGCAGCCTCTGTCCCGGCAGAAGAGCGTGACTGCATTTACAGGGCCGCCGACAATATCCGTGCCTTCCACGAGGCGCAGAAGGAAAAATCCTGGTTTATCACGCGCCCTGACGGGACGATTCTCGGGCAGCGCGTCCAGGCCGTGGACGCCGTCGGCCTTTACGTGCCCGGAGGTCAGGGCGGCAACACGCCCCTTATTTCAACGCTGCTTATGAATGCCATCCCTGCCCAGGTGGCAGGTGCCTCGCGTCTTGCAATCGCTACGCCGCCGAGAAAAGACGGGACCATCAATCCGCACATTCTCTGTGCGGCACATCTGCTCGGCATTGAGGAAATTTATCGCGTGGGCGGGGCCTGGAGCATTGCTGCCTTTGCGTACGGCACGGAATCCATTGCTCCGGTCGATGTGATTGCTGGACCAGGCAATATTTTTGTGACAACAGCCAAACGTCTTGTTCAGGGGAAAGTCGGAATCGATATGATCGCAGGACCAAGCGAGGTCCTCGTCATTGCTGACTCCAGGGCGAACGCGTCGACCCTTGCCGCAGATCTTCTTTCCCAGGCCGAGCATGACCCGCTTGCGTCGGCCATATGCCTCACAACAGACCAGTCCGTTTTTGAGGAACTCCCGAACGAACTCGACACGCAGTGCGCCGCCCTGCCGAGAGCGGAAATTGCCAAAAAATCCCTCAATGACTGGGGAGCCGTCGTTCTTGTTCCCTCGCTTAAAACAGCTGTTGAGATCGCAAACGCCATCGCCCCCGAGCATCTTGAAATCTTCACCCGCGATCCATGGGCTCTTCTTCCCTCGATCCGACATGCCGGTGCGATTTTTCTTGGCGCAAGCAGTCCGGAACCCCTCGGAGATTACTATGCAGGTCCCAACCACGTGCTTCCGACAATGGGGACAGCGCGTTTTTCAGGAGCCCTTTCCGTTGAGACCTTCTGTAAAAAAAGCAGCATCATTGCCGCATCACCCGCTTTTCTCGCGCACAGCATGAACGATGTGGCGACTCTGGCCCGCCTCGAAGGTCTGGAGGCCCATGCGCGCAGTGTGGAAGCAAGACGGAAGTAAAGACCATTTCTCCTGATTGGTCGTACGGAAAGACAGGAACAGCCATGAAAAGTGTGAGCAAAACAAACATCGATGTCTGCCCCCTTGTGTCCCGGGGCAAGGTTCGGGATATCTACGCACTCGACGATGCCCATCTTTTGATTGTGACCACGGACCGCATGTCGGCCTTTGACGTCATCATGCAGGAGCCCATCCCGTTCAAGGGTGTCATTCTCAATCAGATCACCCTCTTCTGGATGGACAAATTCAGCAATATCGTCCCCAACCACCTTGTGGAGCATGACGTACGCAGCTTTCCCTCAAAGCTTGCCCCCTGGCAGGACGAGCTTGAAGGCCGTTCCGTGATAGTGAAGAAGGCCTCCCCTCTGCCCGTTGAATGTATTGTGCGCGGTTATATCACGGGTTCCGGCTGGAAGGACTATCAGACGTCCGGCGCTGTCTGCGGACATGTGCTGCCGAAAGGGCTCAAGGAGTCCGCAAAACTCACCCCTCCCCTCTTTACGCCCTCAACCAAGGCCGAACTCGGGACCCACGATCAGAACATCAGCCGGGCGGAAGCGGCCAAGCTTCTGGGAGAAGAGGATGCAGCTTTTGTGGAACGGACATCTCTCGCCCTCTACGAGGCAGGCCGTGATCACGCATCCGGTCACGGAATTATCGTTGCCGACACCAAGTTTGAGTTTGGCCGGATCGATGGAAAGCTCCACCTTATCGATGAGGTGCTGACACCAGATTCCTCACGGTTCTGGCCAATGGACTCCTACGCCGAGGGGCACGGACAGCCGAGCTTTGACAAGCAGTATCTGCGTGACTGGCTTTCCGCCCAACCGTGGAACAAACAGCCGCCCGCCCCGACCCTTCCCCCCGAGGTGATTGCGGAAACGGCAAAAAAATATCGGGAAGCCTATTCCATTCTGACTGGAAAGGAACTGAAGCTACCGGAATAATGTCGCTGACTACCTCCCTGAAAAGACCGGGATATGGGGGACATTTCGCAAACATTCTTAGCCAAACCTTGCGGGCGTTCCTTGTTGAACGCCCGGAAATTCAATCCGCTGCGGGACCATACAGCCTTCGGGAATGCCTTCTGATTAACACGGAGACATCGGGCAGGGGTCTCTTCCCGGGAAGACGAAAGACAGGGAATGACACATCTTATCTGACGTTTACGCCTGAATGTACTTTCCCGGAAATCGCACCGGGCAGCGAACAGTTTGACGGCTGTGATGCCGTGCCGGCCTGCCCTGCGGGAACCCCATGGGTTCCGTGTTGGAGCAGGAATCCGCCTCCTGTGCAGCCCAAAGGGCTTCAAGCATAGGAATCCCCTTTTACCGGGGGAGGATATCAAACCCATACGATGGGCACACATGAGGAGCTCGCTCCCGTTTTTTCGGATCGTTGACTGATCCGCGGGGCAGGAGTGACGTGTGAAGGAGAGAATATGTTGTTGCTGGAAGGTAAAAAAGCCCTGGTCATGGGCCTGGCTAACAATAAGAGCATCGCTTGGGGCATTGCTCAGAAATTAAAGGAAAACGGTGCCAGGCTTGCGTTCAACTACATCGGTGAAGCCATCAAGAAGCGTGTCGTTCCCCTGAGTGAAGAACTTGGCGGGGAATTCACCTTTCAGTGCGATGTCTGTTCCGATGAGGAAATCGGACAGGCAGTAGAACTCGTCAAGGAAAAATGGGGAACCTTTGATATCCTCGTTCATTCCATTGCCTTTGCCAATAAAGACGATCTTCGCGGTCGTTTCATGGAGGTCTCCCGTGACGGCTTCAAGCTCGCCATGGAGGTCTCTGTCTTTTCCCTGCCGGCCCTCTGCAAGGCGTTTGAACCCCTTCTCAACGAGGGAGCGTCCATTCTGACCATGACCTATCACGGATCCACAAAAGTCATTCCGGGCTACAATGTCATGGGCGTGGCAAAGGCTGGTCTTGAGGCATCCGTACGGTATCTGGCCTATGATCTCGGTCCGAAAGGCATCCGGATCAATGCCATAAGTTCAGGTCCCATCAAAACACTTGCAGCTTCGGCGGTCATCAGCATGAGAGATGTCTTTACCCGTGTACAGGATTCCTCGCCGCTTCACCGCAATGTGAGCATCGAAGATGTCGGCAATACAGCGGTCTTTCTGGCCTCTGGTCTCTCAAGCTCGATCACGGGAGCCGTGATATACACGGACTGCGGCTTCAGTCAGATGGGTGTCACCGCCTGATTTTCTTCCGACGCCCTGTGTCCCTTGTCGCGCAGAAAAAAGCGTACGTGAGAAAAACGGCATAACTCAATGCCTGCCCTGCAATTCTTAGAAAAATCGGAACAGCGATGATGAATTACGACCTGCTTAATGCCTTGGCCATCACTGTACTGGCCCTTGCCGGTCTCTGGGTTTTTGGGAAAAGCAGGGTCAATCACGGGAAAGAGGACACGCGCACCTCTGACGAAAAAAAAGAATAGTCTACGAAGGTCTTGACGTGATGACAAGCTTCTATTTCTTCGAATGACAAGGCGAAGTTCTTTCATCTGCGTATTTTTTGCTTGCAAGGAAAAAGAAAAAAAATTATAGTTCTCACGCTTTCGACGACATCTGGAGAGGTGTCCGAGTTGGTTTAAGGAGCACGATTGGAAATCGTGTGAGCGTTAATAGCGCTCCCGGAGTTCGAATCTCCGCCTCTCCGCCAGAAAAAAAAAAAAAATTCATCAGGTTTCACGAGGCCCGTAAGTACCCGTGAAACCTGTTTTTTTATATATACCTGCGTCTTATGTCATGCGTTCCTGGCCGATCTCGCCTCAAGAAGCCGTGGGAGAGAGAAGGAACTGTGCGAAATCTGGCAGTGACATCTCCGACAGACAAGGATAGAAATAAAAGGGCTGTGCACATCTCTGTATGTACTGACTAATAGGCAATATACGGCATTACGAATTTCACAATCCAACGGGATCTTCGCAACTCTTGCCAAAGGACAAAAGAAGTATATTGCCCCAGTCAACAGCACTTCAGCCTCACAATATCCGTATTCGGCTCTATTTCAGCTGTTAGCAGTCCGCAAATGGCCCTCGCCATGCTTCAAATGAAGCAGGCAAAAGCCAATAAGGAACAGGTCCCTGCAGGCATTAAGGAAATCGGGAACGAACAGGCGAAGAAAAAAACTTAGCTGACGCGTTAAACGCTGCCCGAGATGCAAAGTCACGCCGATATTATACGAACCCCTGGGGACATGCTGATGGGATTGATTCTGATCTCAAAAAAATCGCAAAAGAGAACGTAGCCATTCCTGACAATAATGCTGCAGGAAGACCAAATATCGGTGACAAGTCCAATGATGAAAAAATTGACGCTGCCTGGGACAAGACCATCGCACGGCTACAGACTGTATTGGACACTCTAGGCGCCGACATCCAGACCAAGATGGTACAATCCAGGACTTCATGGGGCAGTACAACAGCTACATGCAGGGGGCAAATGCTGCCATTTCTCAATCCAGTGTGGTGCTTACGGCTCTTGCAAAGGGGCAGTATAGTGGTGTCTGAAAAGGCTCGGTTTTGCCCTTGCTCAAGGCAAAGCGGTGTTTTGAGTTTTTCAACGTGCTGCGCACGCATACTCGGTATGCGTCACCGATACTCCTTAACGTCTCATCTTCCACGTATTCATCGGAATACGTTTACCGGGCATCCCGACAGAATACCGAATTTCAAAAATCCCTGACAAACGACATCCCGGAGCAAACGTGTTTTAAGGTTATTCCTTCTCTTCCTTTGTTTCCATTTACCACCAGCAGATGGGGGGGCTATGGCTACACATCCGAACGAAGAACAGTTCCTTTTCACTTCAAGAATTTATCCTGAAGATACGTTTCATGTGCTTCGTTTTCACGGGACCGAAGCCCTCAGCACTCTTTTTACCTTTCGCATTGAGCTCGTAAGCCAAGAGACTTCATTGGACACGACTCAAATGCTTTTGGCCTACGCAAGGCTCCGTCTAAAAAGGAAAGAAGGACCGGACGTTGTGTTTCAGGGAGTTCCCTCAAAGGTGGAGCAGGGAGGCTGTTTTAACGGGTACACGTACTATACGGTAGAGCTCAGTCCCGTCTTATGGAAGGGAACACGGGTCGTGCAAAGCGCCATCTTTATCAACAAGACGGCGCAGGAAGTTATCTCGTCATTTTTTCACAGGCCGTTTTTTACATTCCCCCACGAATTTCGATTGACGCGCAATGATTACCCTTCTCCGGAATTCGCCATGCAGTACGGCGAAACCTACTACGATTACATCTGTCACCGACTGGAAGAACAGGGTATTTATTTTTACTTTGCTTCTGACGGGGACACAGTTATTTTTGCTGATGCTCCAAGTTCGCACAAGGAGTCAGGTACAAAGGTCATTTACTCCCCGACCACTGGTTTGGAAGGAGAGCATGCTGACGAAGTGGTGCAGACCTTTACCTTGTCACAGATCCCCCTGCCGAAAAAAGTCGTGGTGCGAAATTTCGACTGGAAGGATCCTACGCGTGCAATAACCGGGATGGCCATTGTCGACGAGGCTGGAAGAGGCGATGTGTATCTGACCGACGAAGCTGTGGAAAGTGAAGAGGAAGCCAACCGAATTGCTAAAATCCGTGCGGAGGAAATTGCCTGTCAGGGTCGGACATTCTCCGGAAGCGGTTCCGTGCCTTTTCTCAGACCCGGACTCGTCTTTACTCTCGACCGACACTACAATCCGTCTTTCAACCGCGACTATCTTGTGACCTCCATTACCCATGAAGGCAGCCAGGAGAGCTTTATTTCCCTCTCTCTGGGTATTCCTTTGGATAACGCCCCCTCACATCTCTACTATCGCAACAGCTTCACCTGCATAGAATCCGATATTCCCTTTCGACCAGCCCGTACAGCACCGCGGGCCAAAATTTCCGGACTTCTCAGGGCCTTTGTGGACGGAGCAGGCCGTGGTGAACGAGCCGAAATGGATCAGTTCGGTCGCTACAAGATTATTTTTCCGTTTGACCTCTCGGGCCGCAATAAAGGTAATGCCAGCTGCTGGGTACGTATGGCCCAACCACAGGTAGGTAAGGACAACGGCATGAGTTTTCCCCTGCTTCCCGGGGCGGAAGTCACTGTGGCCTTTCTCGGCGGTAATCCCGATTGCCCCGTAATCACAGGCGCCTTGCCCAATGGCGAAACAGGAGCGCTCACAAGCTCTGCCAATGCTAATTTTTCAGGTATTCGTACACCGGGAGGGAACCAGATTACCCTGAATGACACAAATAACAAACAGGGGATTTCCTTGCTTTCAGCATCAGGGATGGGGCTGAGTTTCTACGATGGGAGCCCAAATCATACCGAATTTACTGCAGACCAAAATCTGACGGCAACCAGCCTGTTTGCTATGGATATGTCCGGTTTATTGAAAAACGTTTGCTCAGGGTTTCTTGTATCAAACGCAGCCAGAAAAGATAATAACTGGTATACTATTGCTGCAGCTATCTTTGCCGGTCTGGGGAAAACTGTAGAGGATGTGCTTAACTCTCTTGCAGCCGATGCAAAAAATGCAAATGAGGGTAATAGATTAGCTTGGGGCGGTAGCGGGACATCTCTTCTTACAGCTCTACTTTTAGCCATTTCTTCCATAAAAACAGCCCATGAGAGATCAAAAACAACTTCAACGTATAATGCTGCAATTATCGGCACAGAAGACAAAGCAGAGAGCCTTCTACAGGTTACCCCAAAAAAGAGTGCCATCATAGGGTTACTTGTATCTTCGTGCCTACTACGTGCAGCAAATACTATCACGTCCACCATTGCAGACAATGCTAAAGCCAAAAATGCTCGAGATAAAGATAAGAAAGCCTATGATAATGTCGACAATTTTTATAAGAATTTAACTTCCGACGCTCAGGAAAAATCAATCTCTTCATTCTATTACGAGCTTAAGCAAATGAAGTACATCTCTGACAATGCAACAGAGGAACAACAGAATAAATCAATTCAGGAACTTTACGAAATATTAAAATCAGATCAAGAGAGCTCGAATACCCCATTTTTTTTGGCACTTTCCGAATTAGCCGCAAATCCAGCCTTAAAAGATATCAATATAAGCGATCTTAGCAAAAGCTATAACGCAATAGCATATATCTATAAGCATACCACAAATCCAAATAATTCATTAGAAGATGCGTATAATGAAGCAAAACTATATCATGATAAGCTATGGCCAAATGCACAACGCAGTGCTATTGTCTCAAAAATTGAAGACATTTTACCAGACTTTACAGCTATTGTTGTTTTAATGTTAAGTCAAATAACAAATAATGTATCTGTAGGTGGCGTCGCAATAAAAACAGACAAAAACATCAATATGAAAGCAGAACATAGCGTCTCTATGCACGCTTATGATGGTATTTATTTAAACACAATTCCTAATCAAAATAATCAAAATGATGAAAATGATAACTGGGGAGTACAAAAGGGGGATCCACCTGAATATGTCTATAGTATAAATGGAACAAATCCACACAAAAGTTTTGTTGCTGTAAATACAAAAAACACGTATACTTATGCAGAAAATAATAAGGAAATATATAATACATCTGATATTGCTATTGTAAAAAAAGATGGATCAACCACAGATAACCCTTTCTTTATAATCGGAACACAATCAGATCAAAGCAACAATGAAATTCAATCCCCTGAAGAAAGAAAAGAAACATTTTTAAAAATTGATAAAAATAACGGTATAGAAATAAACACAAAAAAAGAAGATGCTACTATAAAAATAAAAAAAGATACTAATGCATCAATTACTTTATCAAAAAACAATATACTATTACATCCTAATGCTGCTAACACGAAACATAATATAGAATTAAGCACTTCAGTTCAAGACAATAACATTACAAATAATTTAGGTCAGAACAATAACATTACAAATAATTTAAATCTTCAAACATGTGAAAAAACATATATAAAACTAACAACTACGAACAACAGCGACAACATCAATATAAGCAACAACATCAATATAAGTAATAATAACAATTATATTAGAATAGAAGATAATGATATAGATATAAATAGCAACAAGAATGTTAACATACAAGGATTTACAATTGATGGAACGTCTATAAAAGCAAAGGTAAATTCCAACCAAACAAATGGCAACCCACAAAAAACTAAATATATAGATTTTCAGGATGGAGCTATTAAAATTTTGGCTCTGTAAGGAATTAGTGTTGGTGCGAATAGAGCAAGAAATAATGAAAAACAGATTGTAAATCAGGTTAACGTATTTTTACGCCTTCTTTCTCAACACAGGAATTCTTTCCCTGTCGCTGACTTCCTTGCTCTTAATGTTGACATCGGTCGTATACATGAACTCTCTCAAGATGTTCAACTTGTGATGTAATTCGCCCT
>JAIKXS010000018.1 GCA_024683955.1 Desulfovibrio sp.
TAGGCGTCATAGTACGTGACGCCGGGAATGTGGTAAAGGGGCCGTGCCTTTATCAAAGGATATTTTTATCATGCAGATAAGGTTGCGGGAAGTTTTGGGGGTTTTTCAGGAATCCGGCATGAGGGTTCGAAGAATCTGCAAGGCCTTCCCGCTTATGGTTTTTTGAGGGAAATACACGTCTTTTTAACGCGGAGTATGCCTTTTTCCGCGGGCCTCCTTCTTTTATTGGCTGTAGGTCCAGAGGGGAAATTTCGTTTTAACGGCATCGATCACGCGGTGCGCGGCCTCTTCTTTCCTGAGGGCCTTCAGAAGAAAAATATGGAAGCGGATCATGTGGAGATTTTCTGGCGAAAAGGAGAGCGCTTTTTCCGTCAGGAAGAGGGCTCTTTCAAGCTTTCCCGTCTCAACGGCGAACATGGCAAGATGTATGAGACGGTACGAGTCTTTTGCAAAGGAGAGCATGGTCTTGATATAGCGCAGCCTTTCCGGTGGCCCGCTTTCTGCCGCCTCTTCCCGGCAGGGATAGGCGACCTCCTTTCGGTGTCCTGAAAAGTGGTGGAGGGGATTTGCGAGGGCATGGTCAAGAAGCTCAAGATCAATCAGAAAATCGGAGTCTTTCTCCAAATACGGGGCCAGTGCCCGGTTGACCGTGCCCGTGTAGGTGGAATTCTTATAAGCAAGTATTTTGGCGTTATAGTCCTTGACCCATGTTTCCGAAAAAAGTTCAACAAAGGAAGCGTTTCCGCCCGTATAGAGGAGATTGGCCCCGCTTGCGCCGTGGGGGGCAACAATTGTCTCCGCGTTGGCAAAGAGACGCATCTGGTCCGGTATGGAGAGTCTTGCGGTGTCAACGATGGAAAAGCCTTTTTTGGTCAGGTACTCAAAAACCTTGTCCTCGTTTTGTATGGAGGATTTTCGTGTCAGTCCGTATTTTCTTGCAACATAAAAGCGTTTTTTTTCATGCTCCTCTCTTTCCGTTGTGACGACAGAACGGCATACGTCTTCGAATGTCCGGACAAGAGCCGCATTAAGACAGTCAGTGTCGATATAGAGATTTGAAAAATAGCAGGTTTCAATGATGTATGTCACATTTTTTTTAAGATAGAGAGCACGTCTTTCATCAATTCCAACGGCATTCCATAGTTTTTTCTGTGTTGAGTCCAATCGGTATGTTGCAAGTTGTATCTTCTTATTTTTGAAGAAACCGGCTTTTTTTGCGTAGAGATAGCCGCCGACAGACTGCATGGAAGTATGGGCGTAGTTGTTTCCGTAATAATTCTCAAGCAGGTAATATGTTCCCTTAAGAACTATCACGGGCGAATGTGTAAAGTTATGGAGAGGTGTCGGAATCGACCGATTCATTATTTTTATATAAAAATCCGGATATATGTTTATTATATGGTCATTTAAGGGAAGCCTGTTGAAGAGGATCAGATTGCTTGCCCTGTAAAAAATGATGTTTTTTTCATCGGGAAAGTCTAATTGTGATACGGATTCTTCTGCACATTCAGGTGATTTATAAAGAGAAATGACCATGGAGCTCCCTGCTTCTGTATAATGCAGTTCTTGATCAATCCTATGCGTTGCGAAGATTCTGCTGCAGTTTTTGGTATATTATATGAATAGAGACTCTTCTGACAGACTGCTTATACCATCGTTCAACGTGCGGCGCGGGCTTGCTGCCGCAGGGGTAAAGGAATCCTTCAGGGAAACGGATGCCGGAGTTCAGGGGATACGCAGAAATCCCCACCCTGTCTCTTCTTTCGCTGGCTTGCCGGGAGGCCCTTTCCCCGTGTCACGGTGTCAGTGAAGGATGAGGGATGCGACATATTCAGTCAGCCCGAGTTCAAGGGCGAGGGAGAGGAGGAAGATCGGGAGAAGGATGAGAGTGAAAAGAATATCGCGTTTTTTGAGATGAAAGGAGGTTCCCGAGAAAAAGACCCCGTTGAATCCCCGTATGCGCAGCGCGTCGAAGGAGCGTTTTGCCTGATCGACGCTTCGGATGATGAGAATGGCGAGGAGGGAGGCAATGGTCTTATAGCTGTGAAGGGTAAAGCGGACGGTGAAGCAGCGCAGCTTTGTTGCTTCGCGCAGGGCCTGCCATTGGTCGAAGAGGAGATAGAAGGATCGTTCGCTGAAAAGGAGCATGAAGGTGAGCTTTGAGGGACAGTGAAGGGCATGGAGGGCGTGGCCGAGGGTCCGGGTGGGGATGGTGGCAAGAAGGGCGATGAAGGAGATGGCAAGGACATTGGCCTTCGCCGTGACAAGAAGAGTGAGCTCTACTCCTTCCTCCGTAAGGGTGAACGGACCGAGTTGCCCAATGGCCGTGCCGCTCGTCGTGAAGGGGGTGAAGAGCCAGAGGAAGAGGAGAAAGAGGTTCACGGAAGCGATGCGTTTGAGGAGAAGGGCTGCCGGGGGATTGCTGAGCAGCAGAAGAAGAAGGGCCAGACAGAACAGGGGGAGAAGGGCTTTGAAGCTTGCGATGGAGACGCAGAGAAGAGAGAAGGTGAGCGCGAGCAGAAGGCGCAGGCGCGGGTCAATGGTGTGTATGTAGCTTTTCTGCGTTGAAAAGGACTGGACAAGCATGGGGAAGCGCGCCTGCAGAAAGAGTTAGTCTTTTTTTGCCTTGAGAGCAAAGAAGATGCCGAAGAGGCCTATGATCCATCCAAGCCCTCCGAGAATGTCGCGAAGGGAAATGCGTTCTTCGGAAAGCACCTGGAGGCGTTTTTTGATGGGGGTGAGAGCCTGCGCCATTTCTTCGCGGAGGAGTGCGCGGAGTTCCTCTCTCGACGTTGGCGGGAGAGACTGTTCCCCGGCGTGTTCGGATGTATCCGCATTTTTGCTTTCTGACGGATTTTTTTCTTCCGTGGCGTTTTCCGGCTCCTCTTCCGGTTTTGGTATCGGTTTGCTCCATTCGTCGGCTTCAAGACGGAAACTGTTTTGATGACCTTCCCCCGCGTCTATGCGGATCATAAGACCGTTTTTCCAGGCATTTTCAGGCGAGGGGAAGGAAAACGCCCCCTTTTCATCCGTGTGCCCTTTGAGAAGAACATCCCCGTTTTGGCCGTCAAGAACCGTGATGAGGGCATTGCGTGCGGGACTTGTCTTTGAAAAGCCGCCCTGAACAAAGACCGTTTCGCCTTCGACCCAGGCAAAAATATTGACGCGGTGGGCATGGGAAAGGTTAGGGCAGAGAAGAAGAGAAAAAAGGGCAAGGAAAAAAAGAGGAAGAATCTTCGTACGCATCTTGGGGTTCATCCTGAGGGTTATGCCGGGATTCGGCCGAGGTGTGACGTTTTTGTTTTGGCTGAAGAAGATGACTCAGACGTTTTTCTTCGGCAGTATTTCCGGCCGCACGCGGGCTATGAAGGTGATGGTGAAGGAGGCAATGACGCCTTCGGCGATCATGATGGGAACATGGGCAAGAAGGAGGGCGCAGGCGGAAGCCACAAAGCCTTCCTCTGAAAAAGCCAGGGCCAGAGCCGTCAGAAGGGCGGCAAAAAACACGCCGGCCGTGCCCGTGAGAAAGGAAACGAGGGAGAGGGGAAGGGAAAGGAATCGTCCAAAGCGGAAAAGATACCAGGCAAGGACGGCCGAGGAGGCCATGGTTGCCGTGTTGACGCCAAGGACCGTGATTCCCCCGTACTGAAAGAAAACGGCCTGGAGCGTGAGGGCCACAAGGATGGCCGGAAAGGCCGTGTAGCCGAGAAAGATTCCGAGAATACCCGATCCTATGAGATGGGCGGAGGAGACGCCGACGGGAATATGGATCAGTGAGGCAAGAAAAAAAAGAGCGGAAAAAATACCCGTCAGGACAATTTTTTCCGTGTCCATTTTTCTGAGGCCGAGACCCGTCCCGCACAGAGTTATGACGGCCCCCGCGGCGAGTACGGCGGGGGCCAGAACACCTTCAGCGATATGCATTACGGCCTGCTTGCGAAGTTTGTCCAGAGCACTGCGCCAAGTTCCACATCTTTGGCTGCGCCTTTGTAGTCCATTTTTTCCGGACCTTCGCTGAGCGCTGCAAAGCCCCACCATCCGGCCCACGGCACAACGAAGGTGAAGACCCCGTTGCCGTCTGTCTTGACAACCTGTGTCACACAGTAGTCGTTGGGCGCCTTGAGTTTCCTGTCGTTTTTATATTCCACCTCAACAACCGTGTCTGGGCAGGGCTTGCCGTCAAGAAGCACCTTGCCCTGAAAAACATTGCCCGCATAATTGCCGAAGGGGCGCGTGAGGGGAATGATTTCGGTTTTGAGACCAAGGGGGCTGTCCCATCCGTCCTCTTCACCGAAGGCCGGGACAACAACCTTTGTGTAATGGACGATGTAGCAGTCCTCAGCGGGTTCAAAATACGGTTCCGGCTCAAGGCCAAAGAGATATACGCCGGGTTTCTTGACGGTGTAGCCGGCCTTCCATGCGCCGTGTCCAAGATACTTCTGAGGAGAGATGGCAGCGAGGAGGTCTTCTTTTGCGTCACCGTTTTTGACAAAGAATTGTTTTGGTTTCTGCATTTCCATGGCATTCTGTTCCATGGGATGGGCAAAGGCCAGAAGAAAAGAAAGCTGTCCTGCCTTTTTATCTTGCACAATGGCTTTGGAGGGAATGACCATGCCAAAGTGTGCAGATGCCTGGCCTGCCGTAAAAAGAAGGAGAAATGCCGCCAAAAGAAGTTTCCTGTACATGATGCCTCCG
>JAIKXS010000064.1 GCA_024683955.1 Desulfovibrio sp.
ATATACTATTATAACATTAAAAATATCATAATTACATACTAATAACACAAAAATATATATAAAAAATATTATTTACTTAATAAAAAACTTAATTGAAAATCTCCGACACTCACAGAAAGGATAAAAAATGATACCATAATATTTTTCCTATAGATACGCTGCCATTATCGTTTTTCAACGATACCCAGCCTTAAATAAAGTCACATGACTACACGGACAAAACAAAGACCGTGGGAAGCCTGCAAGATGTATTTCCAATGCGTTAAAATACCCGCTGACAAAATGACACAGTGACGCATGCCGCGTTACGGAAAAGGGTCCATTGTCTGAATGGGCCGCGGCCATGGCCCGACACCCGCGTTGAAACAAAAATCCGGCTGTGGTAGGACCCGACATAGGGCCATCATCTCCGAAAAATTCCTCTCCGCCATTCCCTGCTCGCGTGGCAAAGGGCGGAAGAGGGTGGTAAGACAGCTTTTCCCGAACAACAAGAGGTATATCCATGTACGATGAAAAAAGTCAGAAAATGAAGCTGGGTCTTGAAAAAGCCCCCCACCGCTCCCTCCTTTATGCACTGGGCTTAACCAGAGAGGAAATCTCCCGCCCTCTGGTTGGCGTTGTCAACGCCGCTAATGAAGTTGTCCCCGGGCACATCCATCTGCACACTCTCGCGAACGCGGTCAAGGCGGGTATTCGACTCGCCGGGGGCACTCCGCTGGAATTTCCGGCTATCGCCGTCTGTGACGGCATTGCCATGAACCATGAAGGGATGCGCTTCTCGCTTCCTTCTCGTGAATTTATCGCTGACTCCATAGAAATCATGACCCGGGCCCACGCCTTTGACGCGCTGGTTTTTATCCCGAACTGTGACAAAAGCGTCCCCGGCATGCTTATGGCGATGATGCGACTCAATCTTCCGTCCATACTTATTTCGGGCGGTCCCATGCTACCCGGAACAAAAGGGCCTCACGAAAAAGCCGACCTGATTTCCGTCTTTGAAGCTGTCGGTAAGGTGCGGGCGGGGTTGATTACCGAGGAGCAGCTTGAGGAAATGACCGAGCACGCCTGTCCGGGGTGTGGGGCATGTGCCGGTATGTTCACGGCAAACTCCATGAACTGTCTGGCTGAGGCCATAGGCGTTGCTTTGCCCGGCAATGGCACCATTCCCGCCGTAGACGCTGCCCGCGTACGTCTTGCAAAAAAAGCCGGCATGCGCGTTATGGAGTTGCTCGAAAAGAACATCCGCCCACTTGACATTGTGACTCAAGAATCCGTTGAGAATGCGGTGGCCGTTGACATGGCCCTTGGCTGTTCCACAAACACGGTTCTGCACCTCCCAGCCATATCTGGTGAGGCAGGGCTGAATCTCGGCATGGATATCTTCGACAAAGTAAGCCGCAAGGCCCCCAACCTCTGCAAGCTGTCACCAGCCGGTTCCTACTATATGGTAGACCTGAACAACGCCGGTGGTATTCCGGCGGTCATGCAGGAGCTCTCCAGCCTCAACCTCATCCATACTGACTGCAAAACCGTCACGGGCAAAACCGTAGGGGAAAATCTCAAGGACCTGCACGCAAAGATCCTCGACACCGATGTCATTCATCCGGTACAGCAGGCCTACTCAAAGGAAGGTGGAATAGCCATTCTCCACGGAACACTTGCACCGGAAGGCGCCGTCGTCAAGCAATCAGCGGTGGCAAAAGAAATGATGTGCCGAGAAGTAAAGGCCCGGGTCTTTGAATCCGAGGAAGATGCCATGCACGCCATCCTCGACGGCAAAATCAAGCCGGGAGACGGTGTTGTAATCCGTTACGAAGGCCCTCGCGGAGGACCGGGGATGCGTGAAATGCTTTCACCCACAGCGGCCATCACCGGCATGGGTCTCGGGAAGGATGTTGCCCTGCTTACGGACGGCCGTTTTTCCGGCGGAACGAACGGCGCTGCCATCGGGCACATCTCCCCAGAGGCTGCTGACGGCGGAGTAATTGCGCTTGTCGAGGAGGGGGACATCATCCGAATTGACATTCCCAATAGGACCCTCGACATTCTCGTCTCTCAGGAAGAACTCGAAAAACGGAAGGCAAAGCTCATCAGACCCAAAAAAGAATGTCCCTACCCAGTCCTTCGCCGTTACGCAAAACTCGTCAGCTCGGCGGCCAACGGCGGACGGTATAAGGATTTCTAGTTCTTTCTCTGCTGACGTTTCTTCACATAAAGAAAAAGGAGGCAACGCACGCTGCCTCCTTTTTCTGTTATATTTTATGTTGAAACCCAAGCGTACTAAATATCCAGAACAACCTGCTCGCTGTCAGCTGAGGAACGTTTCGTTATTTCCCCGATCTGCCAGGCAGGCATCTTAAACACACGGATACGGCTTATGGCCTCCTCTGCCTCCTCAGCGGGCAGCACAAGCACATAGCCAATTCCACAGTTAAAAATCTGAAAAAGTTCGGGCCAAGAAAGATTTCCCTCCTCTTTGAGCCACGTGAAGACAGGAGGTATTTCCCACGAGCCAAAACGTATGTGAGCCTCCACCCTTTCAGGAAGGGTGCGGGGAATGTTGTCGAAGAATCCGCCTCCCGTGATATGGGCCATGCCCTTAATCTCCATATCGCGCAAAAGATGTCTGATGGGTTCCACATAAATTCTTGTAGGAGCCAAAAGCACATCGGCAAAGCTTTTCCCCGACTCACCAGGAAAGGCGGAGGCAAGATCGATGCCACGTTGCGTCAAAATTTTACGCACAAGGGAATACCCGTTAGAATGCAGCCCCGAAGAAGCAATACCGATGACAGCGTCCCCTACACGGATGGAGGAACCGTCAATAAGGCGGGCATTGTCAACAATCCCCACACAGAAGCCTGCAAGGTCATACTCACCGTCAGCGTACATATCGGGCATTTCCGCGGTCTCACCACCAAGAAGCGCACATTCGGCAAGACGGCATCCTTCCGCGACGCCTTTAATAACAGTTTCAGCCGTTTCTACGTTCAGCTTTCCGGTGGCAAAATAATCAAGGAAGAACAATGGCAGTGCTCCCTGAACCAAGATATCATTGGCGCTCATCGCCACAAGATCTATGCCTACGGTGTCATGTTTGTTGGTGATGAAAGCAAGCTTAAGCTTCGTTCCGACTCCATCTGTTGAAGCGACAAGAAAGGGCTCGGACATATTGCCGATATCGGGACGGAAAAGCCCCCCAAATCCACCTATATCAGAAATGACACCTCGGGTTTGCGTTCCCTTAACAATGGCCTTTATTCTGTCAACAAGGGCATTGCCGGCCGCAATGTTAACTCCGGCGTCGGTGTAGGCTTTGGTTCTGTCAGTAGACATGCACTAGTTCCTTATTGTTTCAAAGAGGTCCCCGGCAAGAGCGCAACCGCCGCAACATGCACGGGAGAGGGTTGCTCTTTTTCCGCGAAAAGGCCGTTAAACGTCCAAGGTCTTTTCCCTATTGAAACACCACTAAGACTATTTTTAAAAACAACGTTATTCTGCACAGTACGAAGAAAAGGCGTTAGCGGGATAAAAGAGCCCTTCCCCATTGATCGGAAATCCTCTCACACATGCGGTGTAACTCAGGATAACACCTTGCGTAAATACCACATTCTGTTATGAGATGCAAAAAGCCAAATGCAAAGGTTCCGGAGTAAATCATCGTCCTGCGCCGCTGATACTGCAGACAGAATACGAAGAATACGCTCTGCCCCGCCGTACAAAAGGCGCCTGTTCATCCCCGGACATTTCTGTCAAAAATATCAAATTCTCCACGCGGAGCTGCAAATGAACAAAAATATTTTTTTCGCTTCGCTTCTTTTCTTCTTCCCAGCGCTGACCATACAGGGAAGCGCGGCGGAGCAGCCTAGCGTCCATAACGAATATCACAACTCAACAATATATTCAGGGACCACGGCTGTTGAAAAGGAGGAACCTTCTTTTCCACCTGAAGGAATCTACACGTACGACGATCCCGAAACCGGCGACCATGTCATCTCGGTCCGCTCCCGTCGCAGCGACCCACAGCAAAACAATACACCGCTCCTGATCAAACCCATCATACGACCTTTTTAGCTCCTTACGAGACTGCCAATGCTGCCAACCCTCCTCTGGTCAAATACTGAAGGATTGACTATCAGATGTTCTCTTTGTTCCCATGAATGTCTCATCAAAAATGGAAATAAGGGAATCTGCAAAGCGCGTATCAACAAAGACGGACAACTGGTGAGCGTTCTTACCGACGTTGTTTCAAGCATACAGATGGATCCGGTTGAAAAAAAGCCTCTTTTTCACTTTCTTCCCGGAACAAAAACCTTTTCTGTCGGCAGTGTCGGATGCAATTTTCACTGTACCTTCTGCCAGAACAACCATATTTCAAACATTCCCCAAACAGGAGTAATCAACGGGCGCAAGGCCAATGCACGAACGCTCCTTGACCTTGCCCAAAAACAAAACGCAAAAAGCATCGCCTTCACCTATAATGAACCGACGCTTTCCGTGGAGCTCATTCAGGAAACAGCGGAACGGGCCAAGGCCTACCAGCTTCCCGTCATCCTTGTCAGCAACGGATATATGAGCAGGGCATGCATAGACCTTTTAAGACATTCGATTCACGCTATCAATGTAGACATCAAATCCTTCAGCGACGCCTTTTACCGCGAGTACTGCGGCGCAAAGCTAGCGCCGGTTCTTGATGCCGTGCAGTACATCAGGGACTGCGGCTGGTGGCTTGAAATCACAACCCTCGTCATTCCTTCCGTGAACGACAGCCCCGAAGAGCTGAAACAATGCGCCCGGTTCATCCATGATGTCCTCGGACCTGATGTTCCCTGGCATGTAACAGCCTTTCACGGGGCGCACAAAATGGCAAACCACCCCTCAACGACTTCTGATCAGCTTCAGACTGCCTGGCGCATAGGGAAGGAAGCCGGACTTAACTATGTTTACATGGGCAATCTGGCAAGCCCCGTCGGCGGCAACACGTACTGCCCGTCCTGTAAAGCCCTTGTTGTTGAGCGGACACCATGGAAGATATTGTTTCCGCCCCACGGTCACTGTCCGAAATGCGGGACCCCAATCCCCGGGGTATGGCGGTGATTATCCTTTACTTCGGTCACGGAAAAGGAAAGACGAGCGCCTGTCTTGGACAGGCGCTCCGTGCTTTGGGGCACCGGTACAGGGTCGCCTTCGGGCAATATATCAAACGCCCCAACAGGGCCGGTGAACAGAGCATGCTTAAACGGCTTCTCAGGGAGGATTTTTTTGCAAACGGTTGCGGATTCGTCAAAAATGCCACGGACCTCACTAAACACAGGGCCGCCGCACAAGCCATGCTTGCCTGGGCGGAAGAAAAAGCCGAGCATTGCTGGCTCCTCATTATCGATGAAGCCCTCTATGCTCTCGAATACGGCCTGCTTTCAGAACAGGATCTCCGCCATCTTTGCGGACTCTGCCGAACGAAAGGCTGCCACCTTGTACTTTCAGGGCGTACGGCCCCTCCCTGGCTTCTCGCGCTTTCAGACACGGCAACCCGGCTTGAAGAAGAAAAACATCCCTTTGCCTCGGGGGGGAAAGCCGTTTTAGGCATAGACTACTGAAAAAGCTTCCGTGAAAACCCGGCAACCTCCTTGATCAGCAAATATCCTCCAGGCTCGTGCATTCCACGTCTTCACAGAGACCACGCAGAATGCGCCACATCTTCTGTAACGCATTTCCCCAGCTCAAAATCAGAGTGACCCTGAAAGCCAGGCCCCTTTCTCCTCCTCGCTATAGGGTGAAAGAGGTGTATTTTCCTCCAATACCCATACTCCCGAAGGACAAACACCGCAGCAGACTCCGCAGCCTATGCAAAACGCATCGTCGGACACGTACCGAAACTGCCCGTCCTCATCGACAACTCGCCGGATAGCACGCTCTGGACAGGATGTCTCACAGGTATGACAGTCCCGGCAGGTGCCGCAGCTTAGGCACCTGTTGTAATCGGCCTCCTTCAGTTCATCCGAGTGTTCCTGTTTGGCAAACCAGGCAAGATGAAGCTGTTCACGGGGGATAGGTTCCTGTTGCTTTGTTTTGAAGACCTCTCCCGAAAAAAAGCACTCGCAGGCTTGAACAGCCTGATTGGCAGAGCCTATTGTCTCGGCAAGCAGCCCCTTCCTAACCATGTCCCCCACGGCAAAGACACCGTCAAGAACACTCCCGTCGTGACGGAGAGCCAGCCGTTTTCCCTCAACGCACGCCTCGCCGGGCAAATAGCTGTAGTCGGCAAGATCACGCACACAAAGAAAACACTCATCACAGGCAAAAAGGCGTCCGTCCTCGGCCTCAACCCCCTCAGGACCGATCTCCTTAACAGCACACGGCCAGACAACATGAACACCAAGTTTCTGAAGGGACGCAAGCTCTTCAGGGAAGACGGGCGGGCGGACGTTATCCAGAAGCGTGACGTCTGCAGCGCCAAGCGCCATGGCTTTTTTGGCACAGCGGACCCCTTTGTTACCGCACCCGATAATCACCACACGGCCGCTGAGACGCCGTGCCTCTCCACCGATGGGCTCCTTCAAAAAGGCCGCCCCGTCTTTTGCGAGCTCAAGGCCTTTCCAAGGCAAGTCAGCTTTTTTATGTGTTCCCGTTGCACAGATGACAGCGTCGTATTCCGTACGGATGGCGGCGAAAGACTGGGCCGTAACCGTACAGGACATTTGGCAGTCAATCCCTGAGTCAACTATACGCTGAACCTCACTCAGAAAAAGTTCATGATCGGCTTCTCCCGGGAAGGCTGCTTCAAGCTTTCCACCAAGAAAAGACTCCTTTTCAAAAAGCGTCACGGCATGACCGCGTCTCCTGAGCTGCCACGCTGCCGTCAGCCCCGCGATTCCACCACCTATGACAGCGACTCTCTTTCCCGTTGGCGTCGCAGGCGGCAAAAGGGTCGCTCTGGCGGACAAAAGTCCCAACACGTTGGCGTCCAGAGCGCTGTCAAGGGAAAGACGCGAACATGCAAGCATGCAAAGACTTGGACAAAGTCCCCCGCAAACAGTCCCGGGGAAGGGAGTGTATTCAAGCACAAGACGAAGGGCCTCTTCGTGTTTACCCTCGCGCAAAAGCGAATATCTCAGCTGACTCGGGATCTTGCAAGGGCAGGCAAACTCGCAGGGAGCCTGATACTTACGGTTACTCCATGAGGGAACCCGCAAACGGTAGCGCCCCCGGCCAAGAAGACCGCGATGCTCCCCGCTGTCGGGTAATACATCGGAAAAAAGACCGTTAGGAACCCATTTCTCTTCCCTGTACTCCCGAAGGCTCGGACGTTCGGTCCGACTGTAGTCCTCTCCATGCTGCGGGACGATTTTATGCCATTCCTGCCAGTCGGAAAGATTGGACAGTTTTGCCTCCTCACCGATGGCTTCGAGGAAGGCAGGGAGTCCTTTCTCGAGAAAATTCCGGTCCTCCTCCTCAAGGGAGAGAAAACGGACATCGGGCGGAAGAGTGCAAAGGGGTCCCCTCACATAGACCACGCCCCCAACCATACCGATACAGGGGCGCTCACCGAGAACGCTCTCGTCCTGCCTGCAGTCAACACCGCAGACGATAGCCTTTCCCCCCCCCATAAATTCAAAGGAAAAGCTACCGACACTGCGCAGGATCCAAAGTTCCGGAGCAGGATAGAGTGGATCTTTTTTCATAAGCGAGCCCGATCTGCTGCCGGCTCTGCCTCCGATATATATACGTCCGCTTGCCGCGCAGTGCCCTGCCGTATCGCCCGCGTCACCCTTTATGACAACGCAGCCGCCAGCGTTGAGCCAGCCCACATCGGCCGGCGCCGGGCCATCGCAGATGACGGTTGTTCTCGGCAGGGCCATGGCACCAACTCGCTGCCCCGGATTGGTCACATAAAAAGAGAGTTCCTTATCCTCCCTGTTCCAAAGGGGGCCGCCTATGTCGTGCTGTCCCGAGGCATGGATGGCGAAGGATGTTTCCCCGTCCTTGACAGCCTCTTCGATGGTGCGCAAAAGCGCCTCCGTAGACATACGCTCTTCGTGGTCATTCTTCTTCTGCAAAGTCTCTATGGTGAGCATGGATATTCTCGCTTCTTCTTATATAAAAAAGGGATCCGTTCGCAGCGGTTAGCAGGCGTACTGTATGCCCAGCTTGGCCGCGATATCGGCATCCCAGCTCAGGAGGGCGTCAGAACGGCCGACTGGCAGGGAACTGTTGCCCACAGGGGCCAGCAGTTTCTTCAGCTCCGCATCAAAGGTCAAGACGTAGCGTACAATGTTTTCCGCGGCCGTATCGATATCAAGACGCTGCATAAGCCGGTAGTCCTGAGTGCAGATACCCGTCGGGCAGCGCCCTGTATTGCACTGGTTACATCGACCATACTCGTCGCCGACGCAGCCGAGAAGCTGCAAAAGAAGTTTGCCGATAAAGACGCCATTTGCCCCGAGACATATCATTTTAAAGGCATCGGCAGCCGCCTGTCCCGTCATGCCGATACCTCCACCGGCCCAGAGCGGGATTTGCCCCTGCAGGCCCTGCCGCACGGCAGCCTGATAGCAATCACGGATTTTGCTCACTATGGGATGGCCGGTATGATCAAGGGAAACCGTGTGAGCGGCACCGGTGCCCCCCTGTATTCCATCAAGAAAAAAGCCGCCGCAAATATGGTATGGATCACGCAGGAGATTGTTGTACACGGCAACGGATGTGGCCGACGCCGCACATTTGATGGCCACGGGCACACGGAAGCCGAATGCCGCGTTCAGCGAAAGATGCATTTTTTGTACGGACTCCTCGATGGAATAGAGTCCCTGATGGTTGGCCGGAGAATGCAGGGTTGTCTTCGGAACGCCACGGATGGCCTGAATATGCGGACCTACCTTGTTTGACGGAAGCAGCCCACCGTCTCCTGGTTTCGCGCCCTGTCCTATTTTGATCAAAATTCCGGCAGGATCCGTTCGCATGAATGGCAGGGCACGCACAATCCGATTCCAGCCAAAATGTCCTGAAGCGATCTGAATGATCATGTACTGGAGCTTGTCACTGGTCAAAAGCTTCAAGGGCATGCCGCCTTCGCCAGAGCTCATGCGCACTGGCAAATGACATTCCTCGTTGAGATAGCTGACGGCCAGCGCTATGGCTTCCCAGGCGCGTGTCGAAAGAGCTCCGATGGACATATCAGAAAAAAGAAGGGGATATATCCAACGAACAGGTGGTACAGATGCCACAAGACGCAATGAGTCTCCCTCCACAGAAAGGGGAAGGTCTGAGGGGGCCAGCACCCGTCCGAGTGGAGCACAGAGATCAAAGGTATGCCGTTCGGAATCAAGGGCCGGGTCCGTCATCTGGGAAATCCGTCCGATGACAATGCTGTCAAGCGTCCGCTGTCGATTAAGATTACTCCTGCCGCCCTGTCTGGGGGGACCTTGCCTTGAAGAAATAAAATTCTTGCGGGAGTGGGGATTGAAGACCGGGTGGATGGCGTGGTTTGGACAAATCTTTTCGCACATTCCGCAGCCCACGCAGCGGTCGGTCAGCGAAGCCTTCTGACGGATAACAGGCCTAGTCTGCCGTTTCTTCTGGGGTTTAGGAAAGGCTGTCTCCGAAAAGGTCGTGGTCCTGGCCTGGGCGGTCACCTCTATGGCATTGAAGGTACAGGCCGCAACACAGGACCCGCAAAGCGTACAGAGTTCAGGCTGATAGGCAATGGTCCAGTCAAGGTCATTCACCGTGATATCGTGTATGGTCACTGTTTCCATCGTGTAATCTCCAAATCATTGTCGATGGTGATAAGTTCACGTTCACCCGGATAGATGTCAAAACTTGTATCACGATGGGGAAGAATACTGTTCAAGCCACACACCTCTGAGGCAATAACGGCCATGGAATCTGTACGCCCGACCACTACGGGCCGCAGTTTCTTGGCATCGCAACAGTTAATCATGGTCCCGTCCGGCAGCATTCCGATGATGGCGTTGGGTCCATTGATTTCCAGATTGGCCAGACTCTCCCGCAAAAGCATGAGCACACTGCTGTCTTTACGTCGCTGTATTTCATCAAAAGGCAGTGGGGTTATGATGTGCTTATAGTAGAGAATCGGCCATTTCTGCTCATGAAGAACGTAGTGCAAGGAATAGAGAAAGGTTTGTGAGTCGGATTCGAACCCCATGTAGCCACGATGAAGAGAGGCCTGAAATTCCTTGTTCTTGGTAAAAAACGTATTCTCTCCATTGGCACAGAGGGTATAACCCTGCAAAAAGAAGGGATGCGCAGCATAGCGGACAATATCGTAATTGGTATTCTGACGGCACTGCACAACGATATTCTTGGCGAGTAGAAGCGAGCTGTCATCCCAAAGATGAAAATAGGTTGCAATATCTGAAGGGTCACCGATTTCCTTGATGGTCAGGACATCAGGCCAAAAAGAATACACGTAGCCGTTATCCTCTTCTTCAAGAAGAGACCGCAGAGCAAGCCTCGTATCAAGAAGGAGATCCTCTCGCTCTTTTTGGGAGCGGTAGCGGTAGATCTCGGGGTACTCATAATTCCGAAAGACGTAACGGGGCATGGCCTGAATATCAAGGGAGGCGTCCTTAACCACATCAGGCACCCATTGAGCAATTTGCACAAAACCATGCAGTTCCATGTATTCGTTGACAAGCTGAACTCCCTTGACCGTACAGGCCATGGAGAGCAAGGGTTTATCCTTATAATGGGTAAAAACGCCCTCAATGTCCTGCATTGTCATGGCAAACCCTGAATTGTCATGACCTTCCTGCTGCGGAAGCATCAATTCAAGAGCCAATTTCGGCGGCACGGCCTCTTTGCTTTTTATTGCCCCAATCCTACACATACTTTCCGTCCTTGTTTCTCGGCACAAAAGGCCGAGGGCAGTAAGCCCAAGGCCTTTTGTGCGGTCCGTTACGTTCACCTGACCGGAACCCCGCCTCATTTCCGACAAAAAGAGTTCCGGGGGGCCCGTTCTAATGGGTCCAGAGAAGCTCCTGATATTTCGGCAAATCCCAAAGGGAATCGTCAACAAGCCCCTCAAGTGCATCGGCATGAAGTCGGCATTCGGCCATCGCGGGAAGAATCGTGTCCCTCGCCTTTTTGGCCTGCGCCTCCCCGGAGGGCAATGCTTTCGTATCACAAACAGCACGAATAAGGGTTTCGCACGCTTTTTCAAGGGCATTTATTTCGTTACGCATCCTAGTCGCGCACACGGCTTCATCCGACAGATCTTCCCCAAAGAAACTCTTCATATTGTTCAACACCAGGAGTTCCCTTCCAAGTGCCCTGCGGGAAGGGGGAAGCACACGGGTTGTTACAATGTCCGAGAGGAGCTGGCCTTCTATGCAGACGGTCTTCGCGTAATTTTCAAACAAAATCTCCTGACGTGCAACGATTTCTCGTTCATTGAGGATCTTATGGCGCAGGAAAACGTTCATAACCTCAGGATCTCTGTAATGAAGAAGCGCGTCTACCGTGTTGTCGTCATTTGGAAGTCCACGCTTGGCGGCTTCTTTCACCCATGCTTCCGTATAACCGTTGCCATTGAACACAACCGGCATATGCTCAAGAAAAAGCTTCGGTAAAATGCTCTGCAACGCGTCAGTAAGGCTGACCCCGCCTTTTACCTCATTTTCAAGGGAGGTTGCGATATCGTCAAGAGCACAGGCGACAGCACTGTTCAGGGCAATGTTGACGGGCGCAATGGAATGGGATGAGCCTAGCGCGCGGAACTCAAATTTATTTCCCGTAAAGGCAAACGGACTTGTCCGGTTTCTGTCGCTCAAATCAACCGGCAGCGGGGGAAGGGTCGAAACGCCGATCTCCATCTGACGGGAGCCGCTTTTAAGGGCGTGGTCAGGAGAGATGATGCGCTCAATGGCGTCGGTAAGCTGCTCCCCGAGATACACCGAAAGAATCGCCGGAGGGGCTTCGTTGGCGCCAAGCCTGTGGTCGTTACCGGCCCCAATGGTTCCAAGGCGCAATGCCCGACTATAGGTGTGGACGGCAGAAAGCACGGCCGCAAGAAAGACCAGGAACTGAGCGTTTTCGTGCGGAGTTTTTCCGGGATTCAAAAGATTCTGTCCCTCGGAGTCGCAGAGAGACCAGTTGTTGTGCTTGCCACTGCCGTTCACCGCAGCGAAGGGTTTTTCATGAAGAAGACAGACGAACCCATGGCGTCCAGCGATATGGCGCATCATATTCATGGTAAGCATATTGTGGTCACAGGCTAAATTAGCATCCTCATAAACGGGAGCAAGTTCAAACTGCCCAGGAGCCACTTCGTTGTGACGCGTCTTGCAGGGAATACCAAGAGCCAGGAGCTCGCGCTCAAGATCCTGCATAAAACTAAGAACACGCTCAGGTATGGCGCCAAAGTAATGGTCCTCCATCTCCTGTCCCTTGGCTGGACTCCTGCCAAGGAGGGTTCGTCCCGCGAGAAGAAGGTCCGGGCGAAGCGCTGCAAGATGGGAATCCACAAGAAAGTACTCCTGTTCAGGACCGACCATCGCCTGAACGTAGCGTGCTTTGGTATTCCCGAAAAGACGAAGAATGCGAAGAGCCTGCTTTGAAAGAGCCTGGATAGAACGCTGCAACGGAATTTTCCTGTCCAGGGCCTCCCCTGAATAAGAATAGAAGTACGTCGGAATATGCAGGGTTGCCCCATAGGGCTGCTGAATAATGAAGGCAGGCACCGTGGGATCCCAGGCCGTGTAGCCTCGCGCCTCAAAGGTACTTCTGATTCCGCCCGAGGGGAAGGATGAGGCATCTGGTTCTCCGCTTATAAGCATTTTACCCGAAAATTCGCTAATCACGTGCCCGCGGCTTGTGGGAGATAAAAAGGCGTCGTGCTTTTCTGCCGTAAGGCCGGTCATAGGTTGGAACCAGTGGGTGTAATGGGTCGCCTTGTGCTCGATGGCCCAGTCCTTCATGGCATTGGCGATCACATCGGCAATGGCGGGATTGAGGCGCTCCCCATCAGCGATAGTGCGCTCAAGCTCTTTATAGACTGCGTGAGGAAGACGTTTACGCATCTCATCAAGGCCGAATACGTTGGCTCCAAAAAGCTCGTCAGCCAAAATGCCGCGTTCCTTTTCTTCGGTAACAGTCACTGCCTGGGTTTGCATGGCCTGCATGAGTGCGGTCTGTCGTAAAGAAGTCATTATGTCTCTTCCTTTATTGTAAGAATCAAGTGTTTATTTCACGGGACACGTACAGAAAAAATGTCAAATTGCCTCTGAGCCACGTTCTCCAGTGCGAATCCGAATTGCATCAAGAACGTCACTCACGAAAATCTTGCCGTCGCCGACCTTGCCGGTCCGCGCCGTGGCCACAACCGCATTGATAATTTTCTCAACCATATCGTCATTGACAACAAGTTCGATTTTTACCTTGGGAAGGTAATCGACCGTCACTACTGAGCCACGGTAGACCTCGGTATGGCCGTGCTGGCGTCCGTACCCCCTGATATCCGTATAGTTCATTCCGTGTATCTCTAGGGCTGCAAGCTCGTTGCGAACCCTCTCAAGCATGCCAGGCCTAATGATTATTTCGATTTTTTTCATATGGCACTTCCTTCTCTTCCAACTATTTGGCTATTCAAGGCTGTAGGCCCGTTCATTGTGTTCACTAAGATCAAGACCGACATACTCGGCATCCTCTTCGACCCGGAGTCCAACAGTGCTATCCACAATCTTGAGCAGTATACGGCTCACGACATACACAAAGAGCCATGTGGCCACAACCGAAATGGCTTGTACAACAAACTGCCAGGAGTCACCGTGAAGGAGGCCATTCACGCCATTCACAGCCTTTTCAGCAAAGACGCCAGTCAACAGGGCACCTACCGTACCTCCAAGTCCGTGGATACCAACAACGTCAAGAGCATCGTCAAAACCAAACTTATGCTTCAGAAACACGCCGTAGTAGCACACAAACCCGCCGATGAATCCCATGATCATAGAAGAACCGAGTGAAACAAACCCTGCGGCAGGAGTGATGACAACAAGACCGGCGAGAGCGCCCGAAATGGCTCCCAGGGTTGTCGGCTTGCCGTTGCGCTTCCACTCAATGACCATCCAGCCGAGGACCCCGCTTGCGGTTGCAAGATGGGTTGTCAAAAGGGCATGACCAGCCAATGTGCCGGAAACAAGGGCACTGCCCGCGTTAAACCCGAACCAGCCAAACCACAGAAGGCCACCTCCAAGCAGTGTAAGAGGAAGGTTGTTGGGGGCAAACGAACCAGTCTTTAGTCTCGGTCCAAGGACCTGAGCGCAGGCAAGTGCCGCGGCACCGCTCGCCATATGCACTACCGCCCCCCCTGCAAAATCCACAGCGCCAAGCTTGGCAAGCCATCCGCCGCCCCACACCCAGTGCGCCATGGGGCAATAGGCAAAGATGAGCCACAGCGCCGAAAATAAAAACATCCCGGTAAAACGGATACGACCAGCGTAGCTACCTGAAATAAGGGCCACGGTCAGAACGGCAAACATGCACTGGAAAGCCATAAATACTGTATGAGGAATGGTTGGCGCGGCAGGAGCTGCCACAAAGGACACGCCTTCCAAAAAGACGAAGGAAAAATCACCTATCAGGCCCTTGCAATCCGTTCCAAAGGCAAGGGTGTAACCGATGAGTGCCCACAGCACAGTTATGACACCAAGACTTGCATAACTATACATACACGTGGCAAGAATGTTTCTTGCCCTTGAAAGCCCTCCGTAAAAAAGCGCAAGAGCCGGGGTCATGAGCATGACAAATGTGGCACAAACGATAATAAAGCCTGTATCTGCGTTGTTCATTGCGAACCTCCTCGGCATGCCCATTAGCAAGTCGTGTGCCAGTCCTTTAACTACTTAAAATTATTATTTTTTTTACCTAATCAACAAAAGAATGAACTATAAAGTGACAAAAATGTCGTTTTATCCGTAAAGGATTCTCCCCAGTCCCTAGAAAAAATGGCCACTCCTGAAAGAAGCAAAAAAAAATTTCAATGATCATCAGATGTTATATACTTTCCGAAACGTCATTAACTTCCCGGAACAAAAACGACAAAATTGTTATTTTTTTTCCTTTATATGCCTCACGAATACACCCTGGCACTTCGGAAGGCCCGAAAAAAGCCGGATTTTACGGCATAAAGAAGAATAGGAGAAAATACGAAAAAACGACAAAAAGGACTCTTTTCTTCCGCGATCCGTGGAGAATTGCCCAGGAACGGAAGTGCAGCATGCCTTGCATCTTTTCGTCGAAGGAGAGGAAATGAGGAAGGGAGTTCTATGTGGCAGAAGAGGAGGCAAGTTTCCGAAAGGTTTTATAACTCAGGCCGTAGCGCTTCATTTTAAAACGCATGACGCGTTCGGTTAGGCCTAGAATTCCAGCGGCATGCTTGATGTGCCCCTTGGTACGTGTGAGCGCTTCGACCATGCCGTCACGCTCAACACGTTGCACCCGTTGGCAAAGAGCCTCACCGTGCTCCCCGTCCAGATGGCATTCTCCACCCGGGAAGCCAGCGATAAGTGGAGGCAGATGACATGGTTCGATAAGCGTGCCAGGTCCGAGAAGGAGAGCCGAGCGCAGCATGGCATTTTCCAACTCCCGGACATTTCCTGGCCATTGATAGGCTGTCAAAAGGTCCATGGCCGCGTAGGAAAGGCGAATTGGGGGATGTTTGTTCTCCGCGGCAAACTGACGCAGAAAATGATTACAGAGGGGAAGGATGTCGTCCTGTCGCGCTCGCAAAGGCGGAAGCGCGATGGGAAAAACATTTATGCGGTAAAAAAGATCCTGACGGAAAAGACCTTCTTCAACCATATGAACCAGATCACGGTTGGTCGCCGAGATAAAACGCACATCGACCCTCCGTGTCTCGGAGCCGCCGACACGCTCAAAGCTCTTGTTCTGCAAGACGCGCAAAAGTTTTGCCTGCGTCACAAGGGGAAGCTCTCCAATCTCATCCAGGAAAAGTGTTCCCCCGTCGGCCAGCTCAAAACGTCCTTTGTGCATGGCATTGGCTCCGGTGAAGGCGCCCTTTTCATGTCCGAAAAGTTCACTTTCAATCAGTTCAAGGGGCAATGCCGCACAATTTATGGAAATAAAAGGGGCATGAGAGCGCAGGCTCTGTGCGTGTATGGCCCTGGCAGCCAGCTCCTTGCCCGTTCCGGATTCTCCCTGGAGGAGAACCGTTGCCTGGGAATTGGCCACCTGATTGATGAGCTGGTAAATATTGTCCATTTCACTGGACAAGCCAATAAATCCCTGCGGTCTTGGGGCACGTGAGGCCTCCACGTCCATAAGACGCTGTGACTCAAAGGCTGCGTGTCCGAGAATGCTTGCAATAATTTCAAGAAGTCTGAGTTCTTCTTCAAGGGCCGTTGCGTCAGACATCCGTTGATCAAGGGAAAGCGCACCGACGACCTGACCATTCAGCATGATCGGCACGCAGAGAAAGGTGATATGCTCCCTTTTAAGATCACGCGAACGAGTTTTATTGAGAAAACGCGGCTCGTCAGAGACATCACTCACAACTATAGAACGACCGCTTTTGATAACGCGCCCCGTTATTCCCTCCCCCCTGGCATAGGTTCCCCTTTTTTTTTCGTCCTCATTCAAGCCGTACGAGGCGCGAATGCGGATGTCTCCCGTTTCCTGAGAAACAAGAGTGATGGATCCGCGCATCATAGGGAGATAGGTTGCCATCTTCTGCAATGCCGTATCAAGGACAACAGAGATGTCTCCGACGACATTCATTCCATGGGCAAGTTCGTAGAGAAGCGTGAGCTTCTCTACGCATTTCGGCATTGATGATTCCACTGGCGATCCCCAACGGTTCAACGTTAGATCACTCGCTCTTTAACAGGGGCACTCTTATTTCCGCCTCCGGGATTCGTTGAGGTCTTGGGTGAAGAATTTTTTTCTCCTTTGGAGGATGGATGCAGGCCAGAGAACGTTTCTGCCTTCGGAGGTGTGTTTTCAGCTTCGGAATAGGGAGGCAACATGAGATAGCTTGTGACCTCGCGCACCCCCTCAACGCCCCTGGCCGTTCTAATGGCTATCTTCTTTTCTTCCTCCGTTCCCACGACCCCAAGAAGCACCACTCTTCCTGCATTCACTTCAGTATCAACACGCGTAGAGGAAAGACCCTTGGCGGAGATCAGAGCTGCGCGCAATTTGCTCGACAGCATAAAATCACTCTCGGAACTTTTCTTTTTGCTGAACCAGTGAGGCGTTACAGAGCGAGGTTTTTTGCTCTCGGCGATAGCTACAACTTTGTCACGATGAAAACTCGGAACCTGACCCACAAGAAATACGTGTTGGTAATAACTGTATACAGATACAGAAAAGCCTTCTGAAAGATTGGCGTTCATCAATGCCGTCTTGATCGAAGTTGCAAGGCTTTTATCAGAGGACATGGTATCAATAAGTCGTTTATCATCTATAATACCGTATGCACAACCATTTATCAAAAAACAAATGGCAGTACAAATCTGAAGAAACAAAAATGATGACACCTTATATTTATGCATAACAGAAACCCCTTTAAATACTATGGAACATTTCGTATTGTGCATCCACAGTGAACATGTCATGTCTTTAGATTGAAACGCAGTGAACGTGTCGCTACGTTCAGAGCAATGCAAAATGAAAAAAGCGTAACTCTTCGCTCCTTGCCCTGTGAAGGGTCAAGTCCGCCACGGGCAAACAAGGTCCGCACAGTGCCTGATACTCTTTATAAAGAATAGATTGGACTAAAAGGGCTTTTTTGAGTGAAAAGCTACTGTTCGACACGTTCGATACGTGCCCCCACAGCATTCAATTTCTTTTCGATCTCCTCATACCCCCGGTCGAGATGATAAATACGCCGTACGTGCGTCGTGCCATGCGCCGCAAGACCGGCGAGGACAAGAGAAGCGCTCGCCCGCAGGTCACTTGCCATGACCTGTGCACCAATTAAATGTTCAACCCCGCGGATCATTGCCGTTCTGCCAGAAATGGTAATCTGCGCACCCATACGAACCATTTCTGGAACATGCATAAATCTGTTTTCAAAAATCCGTTCTTCGACAATGCTCGATCGCGAAGCAATTGTCATCATGGCCATAATCTGAGCTTGCATATCTGTTGGAAAGCCCGGGTAGGGTTGAGTTTTCACATCTGTCCCATGCAGCCCCGCTTTTCCGCACTGTGCAAGAACTCCCTCTTCTGAATTTGTGATCTCCATGCCCATCTGCTCCAATTTTCCGACTACAGTCTCAAGTTCTGCAAAGGGGCAATTCTTTACCAAAAGCTTACCGCCCGTAATACCTGCCGCCGCAAGAAATGTGCCGGCCTCGATTCGGTCGGGCATTATACTGTAGGATTCACCGGAAAGAGAAGTCACGCCTTCAACAGTGATGATACCGGTTCCGTGACCGGAAATTTTCGCACCGCATGAACGGAGAAAATTCGCAAGATCCACCACCTCGGGCTCACGGGCGGCATTCTCAAGAATAGTTGTACCGTCGGCAAGGGCAGCGGCCATAAGAAGGTTTTCCGTTCCTCCAACCGTCGGCATGTCAAAAACGATATGGGCCCCATGAAGCCTGGAGCAGCGCCCGACGATGTCCCCGCCTTCAAGATCAAAGCGTGCGCCCATCTGCTCAAAGGCCTTCAAATGCTGGTCGACGGGTCTGGCCCCTATGGCACAGCCCCCGGGAAGAGAAACTCGGGCTCTGCCAAGACGTGTCAAAAGGGGGCCTAGGCAAAGAACTGATGCACGCATGGTGCGAACCAGATCATAAGGGGCCTCGGGGTTTAGAGCTCCCGGTTCCGTCCTCACGGTATTTCCTTCTTGCTCGCAGGAAAGCCCAAGCATACGAAGCAGGCGAATGGTTGTTGTAATATCCTGCAAACGTGGGACATTCTGAAAGGAAAATGGGGAATCAAGCAAAATAGCTGAAAAAAGAATGGGAAGCGCTGCATTTTTTGAACCGCTCACCTCAATTGTTCCATGTAAGGGCACTCCACCTTCAATGACCAATTTGTCCATAGATAGCTCCGTAAAACTGCAAAAATCTCGTGCCAAGCACTGAAAAGCACCAAGCAGATGCTGTTTTTCTAGAAAAAAGTTTTAATTTCTGCAAGAACTATCTTAAAATAATATTTTTTCTCCATTCTGTCTGATATCAGAGGTAATCCCACGACCGGAGAAAATATTAGGGACAAAAAAAGAGGGCAAAAAACTTGCCAGAGAAAAAAATATAGCGTATTATAAAAAAATATGGCGAGAGTAGCTCAGTTGGCAGAGCACCTGGTTGTGGCCCAGGGGGCCGTGGGTTCAAGTCCCGCCCCTCGCCCCATTTTTCTACCGCCCAGATCACATCAGTATGTTTTCCTTTTAGATTAGGATGTTGCTGTTAGATCCCAAGCTGGCTTTTTAGCATATGTTTTCCTCTCAGGAAAAACCTAGCAAGGCCGTTCAGAACAAGATTCTCTGAATGGTCTGCCTTTTTTATCAGGTATGCCGTTAAAACCCGCCCTTCAAGTCGAGGATATGACGCATACCGTAACTGGAATTTCCTTGTTTTTTGCCTTGACTATTCCAACATACTTTTCCCGGGCGAGCCGTAACAGCCTGTAGGAAGATAGCAAAATTTTTGGGGAACAGGGCGTTGGTTCGCTGCCGTAACATTTCCCGCTGTGGGAAATTTGAAAGCAAAAACCAAGCTGATGCTCCTCTAGAAAGTTTTGTTGAAGCAGGTACCCGTCTGGGAATGTAGGTCCAAGCCTGCCTCCGCTAGGAATTTCCTGACGTTAAGCGGGGAAGGATGTTAACTTCCCAACGAAAGGGACTGAGCTCTGAAGCCAAGGCCCAATATCGTAAGCGAGTATATTCCGGTGCCCCCTGGGTCTTTCCTTGGGGGCAATTTTTTGTGCTATAAACTACGTATTTTCAGAAGGTCTTTCTCTCTACTACCGTCATCATCTCTTCGAATTCAGTATATCGCTCTTTTTTTAAATTTTACAACGTTCGCATGGACCTACCCGCTAATCTGAATTCAACATACTATAATAATTATTATAATAAAATAGGTACTTACGTTTAACACATTTTTATCATAGGCAAATTATATAAAACTGTAAGGAAGTCTCGGTACATATCGAGCACGTGTCGGCATCACCCATTAAACCTGTAACAACTACATTTGGGAGAATCTGGTGAATATTGCTATTGCCGGAACAGGTTACGTTGGTCTCAGTCTTGCTGTTCTGCTTGCAGGACACAATGCTGTAACCGCAGTGGACATTATCCCTGAAAAAATTGCGCTTATTAATAGCAGAACGTCCCCCATTGTCGATCAGGAAATCGAGACGTATCTCCAAAAAAAGGATCTCAATCTAACGGCTACACTTGATGCCGAAGCCGCATATAGCAAGGCTGATTTTATAATCATTGCCACCCCGACCAATTACGATCCCTCAAGCAAATGCTTCGACACGTCCTCAATAGAATCCGTTCTCCGTGTTATAGAAGCCGTGAATCCCGAGGCAACCATCATCATCAAGTCCACTGTCCCAGTCGGTTTTTTGCAGGAAACCCGTGAACGCCATCCAAGCCTCCCCAACATTCTCTTCTCTCCTGAATTTCTGAGAGAGGGACGGGCGCTCTACGACAACCTTCATCCATCGCGTATTATTGTAGGGACACCAAAAGATGCCGTCCCGGAACTTATAGAAAAAGCACGGACCTTTGCTAACCTTCTTCTTGAGGGAGCTCTGGAAAAGGATGTGCCTGTTCGAATCGTCAAGGCAACCGAGGCTGAATGCATCAAGCTGTTTGCCAACACATACCTCGCGATGCGGGTTGCCTATTTCAACGAGCTCGACACATATGCCGAGCAGTACGGTCTTGACACTGCAGAAATCATTGACGGCGTCTGTCTTGACCCCCGAATCGGTGCCCACTACAACAACCCCTCATTCGGCTACGGAGGCTACTGTCTCCCGAAGGACACCCGTCAGCTGGCTGCCAATTTTTCGAAAACACCTGCCTCTCTTATCCCAGCGATTGTAGAGGCAAACATTACCCGAAAAGAGGTTATACTGAAACGTATTCTCGCCAAAAAACCATCAACAGTCGGAATCTACCGGCTTATCATGAAGGCGAAAAGCGACAACTTCAGGCAGTCGGCCATTCAGGATATTATCCAGGGACTGCGTAAAACAGGCATCCCCATGATTCTTTACGAGCCAATGCTTAAAGAAGCAAGTTTTGAATCCATTGAGGTTGTAAATGACCTCTCACTCTTTTCAAAACGTGCCGACCTAATTTTGGCAAACCGTATAACAGACGACTTGCGAGCGGTTCGTAGTAAGGTCTATACACGCGATATCTACGAACGGGATTAGCGCCTTCTACAACAAAACCAATGTTCCAACGTTATCGCCGCGGGTCCCAATCTATGCCCATTCGCGCTGCTCTAGAATTCCTCTGCTTAAGTAAAAAAATTCTCCACTATCGACAAGGATGCTATTCCACGTACGTTATTGCTTACCCTAGCATGAAAATCAGACCTCTCAGTCTGGATGAGATTGAGCTGCAACATAACATTGCACAAAGAGTTACCGGACGGCTGCATCTGCAACACTTGCCCAGCGGGGCAATCTGCAGACCATACGCGATAAGCAAGACATCTCGGGCATCCCAGGAGGGATAAGCCCCCCCTCTCCCTCCTGCAAATACACAAAAGAAAAACCGCTTCAGGTCCTTCGACCGAAACGGTTTTTCTTAGTTCAAAGAGACTGACCAAAGGAGCATCAGCTTGGTTTCGCTTTCAAATTCCCCCGGCGGGGAAGTTTACGGCAGCAAACCAACGCCCCATTTCTCCAGGCCTCACAATCTCTCCTCAGGCTGATACGGCTTTTTGTCCAGCCGCAAATATTCCTCAGAGACGCCAGAGGTCGATGCCAGATGCGCGCAAGTCCTCTTTTGACAAAAACCCCTTAATATCTATGACAACAGGTTTTTTTGCGCCAAACATGGCTGCGATGGCAGAGGAGTCAATGCATGAAAAATTCTTGTGCGCAACTGCAAGAATCAGAGCGTCAAGGTCGCGGAGAGCATCGATACCGGAAAGGGAAATACCATACTCCCTTTTCGTTTCCTCGCGGTCTGCCCAGGGATCATGCACAAGAACATGCGTCCCGTAGTCGACGAGTTCATTTACTATATCAATGACACGCGTATTCCTGATATCTGGCACATTTTCCTTGAAGGTAAAGCCAAGAATGCCGATTCGAGCACCGTTTATGGTGGCATTGGCATGAATCAGCTTCTTCACGCACATCTCGGCGACATACTTGCCCATATTGTCATTTATCCGCCGTCCGGCGAGGATAACTTCCGGATGGCAGCCAATTTCCTCAGCCTTGTAAGTCAAATAATAGGGATCGACCCCTATGCAGTGTCCGCCGACAAGTCCGGGCCTGAAGGGGAGAAAGTTCCACTTGCTTCCTGCCGCCTCAAGCACCTCCAGAGTATCGATTCCCATTCTGTTGAAGATTGTCGCCAGCTCGTTCATTAAAGCGATATTAATGTCCCGTTGTGTGTTTTCGATGACCTTGGCAGCCTCAGCGACCTTGATTGAAGACGCTCTGTGAATGCCGGCACTCACCACTGTTCCGTACACCCTCGCAAGTAAGTCAAGCGTTTCGGAATCAGAGCCGGACACAATCTTTTTAATTGTCTCAAGCCTGTGAACCTTGTCGCCAGGATTGATGCGTTCCGGTGAATAGCCAACGGTAAAGCCACTAGCGAAACGCAGTCCGGATGTCTGTTCGAGGAGTGGGACACACTCTTCCTCGGTGACCCCCGGATATACCGTGGATTCGTAACAGACAATGCTCCCAGCTGAAAGATGTGTGCCAACGGTTTTCGTGGCTCCAATTACCGGCCGTAAATCTGGATTGCGATGGCTGTCTATGGGCGTTGGGACAGCCACAATCAGCACACCGGCCTTCCGTAATGCTTCGGGTTCTGACGTAAACGTCACCGTGCTGGAGGAAAGGGCCTCGTCATCAACCTCATTTGTACTGTCATGGCCTCTTATCAATTCTGCAATACGGGACTCTTTGATATCAAAACCCGTGACATCAAAATGTTTGGCCAGGGCTACCGCAAGGGGCAGGCCCACATACCCAAGACCAACAACTGCAACGCTGCGTTTTTTTTGAAGAAGTTCATCAAAAGAAATCATGGAAAAACCTTTAGGAGTTTAACATTCTCACCCGCCCGTGATGGGGGGGGGATACCTAAAAACTGCAGATCGTCCACAAGCATTGAGCACTAATAAACACTGCTCTCAATATCTTTTGCCCTTACGGGCGCCGAAAAGAGACGATACATCCACACCTGGTAGGCAATCACTATAGGAACCATTACAAGACAGACACCAAGCATTATCTTAAGCGTCAGATCTGATGAGGAGCCGTTCATAATAGTCACTGAGGCGGCGGGATCAAGTGAGGAGAGAATAAGCCCCGGATAAAGACCGCTTACGCCAAAGAACGTAAGGCAAAGAATGAATAGCCCATGACTCGCCCACGCAAGCCAGGCCTTGCCCGCGCTCAGGAGGAGACGCGTACCGATAAATCCGCCAAGCGCCAAAATTGGGAGGGCGAAAAGCGCAGGGTTTGAAATATAGTTATCGAAAAGATGGGTTGACGTTTTAGTAAGCCAGAGAAAAATCGCAAGAAGAATCAGGACAAGTGGCCACATAAAATTCACTGTGGCGAGCGCCCTCAACTGCAGACGATCTTCGCTTTTGATCACGAGCCAAAGAGCTCCGTGTAAAACAAAGATGGCCAGAAAGAGAATCCCGCCGCAAAGACCATACGGGCTTAAAAGTTGAAGAAGAGAGCCGTGGTAGACGCCCTTTGCATCAATGGGAAGACCCATGAAAAGATTGGCAAAGGCCACGCCAAGAAGGACGGAAGGAACAAGGTTGGCAACAAAATGGACCACATCCCAAAGCCCGCGCCACAGGCTGCTTTCAACCTTATCACGGAATTCAAAGGAGACGGCACGCAGAATCAGCCCAAAGAGCAAAATGAGAAGCGGCGCATACAGTGCACTGAACATCACCGCATAGGCCTTCGGGAACGCAGCAAAGGTGACGCCACCGGCCGCGATCAGCCACACTTCGTTGCCATCCCAAAAAGGACCCGCACACGCATACATGATACGTTTATCCTGTTCGTTCTTCCCCAAAAAGGGCAGAAGAGTGCCGATACCAAGATCAAAACCGTCAAGGATAAAATATACGGCCCATAACAACATCCAGAGAATAAACCAAATTGTTTCGAACATGATTCTACGCCTCCACGCCACGAGGGCCCTTGAGGGCATATTTACGCAAAAGATAGATATCAAGCACGCCAAGCAGCGTATAAATCAAAATAAACGCCATCAGGGACACGGAAACGGAAGTAGGTGCAAGCGGAGAGACGGCGTCCTGGGTCCGCATAAGACCGTACACAATCCATGGCTGCCTCCCAATTTCGGCAACAGCCCATCCCAGACCCAAGGCAAGATAAGGAAGAGGAATATTCCACACAAGACAAGTCAAAAGTTTGGGGCTCATGTTCTCACGCTTGCGCTGCATTACGGCCACAGCAGCAAGGATGATAAAGAAAACTCCCAGTGCTACCATAAGGCGGAATGTTAAAAATGTTACGAGCACGGGAGGTCTGTCCTCTTTGGGGAAGTCCTTCAGCCCCTTGATCTCGGCAGCGGAATCACCAAAGGAAATAAGGCTCATAAGATTTGGGATGCTGAGAGCCTCCACGGAATTTTGCTCGTTCTCTTCATCGGGTACGAGCAGGAGATGAAATGGCACATGGGTTGCGGTTTCCCAATGAGCCTCCATAGCAGCAAGTTTGGCCGGTTGTTCACGTGCCACATCCTTGCCGTTCAAATCTCCCGTCCCGGCAACAATAATCACCATCAAAAGCGTCCAGGGCGCAGCAAGTCTGAAAGAACGACGGAAAAAGTCCGTTTCGTGCTGACGAAGAAGATGCCATGACGAAACGCCAAGCACAAAGAAGCCCCCCAGTGCCCAAGCTGCGAATACGGTGTGAACATACATGCCCCACGCGAAACTATTCGTCACGACATCATAAAAGCTCGCAAGTTCCGCGCGTCCAAGGTCCGTATTGAGCGCGTAGCCAACTGGATGCTGCATAAAGCCATTGGCTAAAATGATCCAGAGCGCCGAAATATTGCCTCCTACGGTCACAAGCCAGAAACAGAAGCAATGCGCCTTGGCGCTGATTTTGTTCCATCCGAATACCCAAACGGCCAGGAACGTGGATTCAAGAAAAAACGCAACCGTCGCCTCTATGGCCAGCAGAGAACCGAAGATGTCACCGACATATTCAGAATAGCGTGACCAGTTGGTGCCAAATTGAAACTCAAGGGTGATGCCCGTGACAACACCCAACGTAAAATTGATAAGAAAAAGTTTGCCCCAAAAACGCGTGTGCGTTTTCCAGACCTCATCACCCGTCATGACATATCGAGTTTCCATCCAGGCAATGAGAATTGAAAGACCAAGAGTCAGCGGGACAAAAATAAAATGAAAAAAAACTGTGGCTGCGAACTGCAACCGCGAGAGCATGACAACATCCATAGGGCCCCCTCGTGTAAATGTCAGGTCCCAATATAGCGTCAAGAGACGATTTTCTCAATACAACAGGAATCTTGACGATTGGCCACGCGGAATTATTTTCTTTTTTTTACAAGGAGGATCTCATGGCCGAAGCAACAACCCATGAATTTCGCGCCGAAGTGCGCAAAGTGCTCAATATTCTGACCAATTCCCTGTACACTAACCGGGAAATTTTCCTTCGCGAACTTATCAGCAACGCATCAGACGCCCTGGACAAACTCCGCTTTCGTACCAACAGGGGAGAAAAGACCACGGTCGATAAGCCTCTCGAAATCCGTATCTCGCTGGATAAGGATAATAAAAAACTGACAATATCCGATACCGGGCTCGGGATGACAAAGGATGAACTCGCGGAAAATCTCGGCACCATTGCTCGCTCTGGATCGGAACATTTCCTGAACGATTTGGCCAGTGAAGAAACGACAGACGGTAAGGCCGATGCCTCAAACATCATTGGGCGCTTTGGCGTTGGTTTCTATTCCGTTTTTATGGTTGCCGATTCCGTCAAAGTCACCTCACGCCCGGCATTCGCTGCAGACGGACAAAATCAGGCCTATACGTGGCAAAGCGATGGCCTCGGAACATTTACCCTGGAACCCTCGGAGGAAACGGAACCTGAGCGGGGAACAAAAATTGAAGTTCACCTCAAGGATGACGCCTCGGAATTTCTTGAAAAATACAGAATTGACGCTGTTATCCGTAAACACTCGGCATTCGTCCCCTTCCCCGTCTTCGTGGACGGTGAACAGGTTAACACCCAGCCCGCTCTCTGGCGTGAACCGAAGACTTCCATAAGCAAGGAACAGTACGCCAACTTTTTCAAATCCCTTACGTACGAGAGCAAAGACCCGCTTGACGTGCAGCATATATCGGTTGACGTGCCCGTCCAGTTTCAGGCCCTGCTCTTCATACCTGACAGTGCTCAGGACTTTTTTGGACAGGAGCAGGAGCTCTGGGGTCTTGACCTCTACACTCGCAGAGTTTTGATCCAGCATAACAACAAAGATCTCCTCCCCGAATACCTCGCCTTTATGAAGGGCGTTGTTGACGTGGAGGATCTTCCTTTGAATATCTCGCGCGAAACCCTCCAGGAGAACGTTCTTCTGCGCAAAATCCAGCAGGTCCTCGTCAAGCAGACGCTTACGAAACTGGAAAAAATGGCAAAAGATGATGTGGAACAGTACGAGCACTTCTGGAGACTGCACGGTCGCATCTTCAAACTGTCTTATAGGGACTACGCGAACCACGACAGGATCTGCGCGCTTATGCGATTTAATTCATCGGCCATGCCAGATACCGAGGCTGGGAAAGAAGCCCTGACGAGCCTCGATGCTTACATGGAACGTGCTCCGGAGCAGCAAAAAACTTTCTGGTACGTGGCTGCCCCGAACAGGGAGGCGGCTCGTCTCAATCCGCATATGGAAATGTTCCGAAACAAAGGAATTGAGGTGTTGTATCTCCTTGATCCAATTGATGAATTCCTCATGGAAAGCATCGGCAAATACAAGGACTGGGATTTCAAACCAGCTGAAACCGCCGCTGACGATGCCCTAAAAGACTTTGCAGACAAGGAGGAAAACAAACAGGAAGCGGCACCGCCCCTTTCCGATGAAGATTCCACGACCTTTAACAGCCTTCTCGACCATATTAAGGAGATTCTTGGAGACAGGGTCAAGGAAGTACGCATTTCTCATCGTCTGGCCGACAGCCCCGCGGTACTTGTTTCACCCGACGGCATGACTTCATCCATGGAAAAATTCATGCGGGTCATGCAAAAAAACGATACTTTGCCCGTTCGCAACCTTGAACTGAACAGGGACCATCCACTTCTGCGAAATATGCTACGTATCTTTAAGGCCTGCCCAACGGATCCCTTCCTTAAGGATATGACAGAGACGCTTTTCGATGCCTGCCTTCTTCTTGACGGTTATATCAAAGACCCGCAGCAAGTTGCGTCTCGCACCCGTTCCCTCCTAGAACGCTCGGCAAGTCTGTACACTGAAGTTCGAAAATTCTGACAAAAGAAATCCCCCAGGAAGCCCAGTGGCTTTCCTGGGGGATGTTACGGATCATCTTTTTCCACCCGGCACGCTCACCCGTCTGTGCCCGTTCCCGTTCTAGATGAACTACTTGTTCGACCATGGTATCAAGAGGTTCCCCCACCCGATGGCAACCGACATCGGCTGGGTACTACAAAAAAAGGATTCCGATGCTCTCCTGACTACCTTGCCTGGGGGAACTGCAAATGCCGTTATGACGGGGCCGTCACGCCCTCGTTTTGCCTCCGGCAAGAGCCTGCAATCTAGTATTAGAGACCGTAGTGCCCCACCTCTCAACGAAAGATGGGAAGGAAGGCTGTAACAGGGTCCTCCGTCTACAGCCCAAGATCCCGAAAAAGATTATCCACAGCCATATGTCCCATGGTTGCAGTGGCCCCGCACGTAGACGAGGAGCAGTGAGAACCCATCACAAGATTATCAAGAGAATACCAGTCGGGATTCGATGGGGGTTCGCTTGAAAAAACATCTAGGCCAGCCCCGTAAATTTTTTGTTCTTTCAGGGCGGAAAGCAGTGCCTCCTCGTCCACAAGATCGCCACGGGCAGTATTAATGAGGATCGCATCTTTCTTCAAGGACGCAAGACGCGTTGCATTTATCATATGGTGGTTTTCCGGTGTCAGAGCTGCGTGGAGGGAAAGAATATCTGACTCTGCACACAGCGTATCGAGATCGGTATATGTCACGCCATGATCTCTTGCCCATTCCTCATCTCGAAAAACATCGTACGCAAGAATACGCATAGAAAATCCTTTCGCCCTTGCCGCCACGCATCTTCCAACATTTCCGAGACCGACAATCCCAAGTGTTTTTCCGTAAAGATCAATACTTGAGATTTTCCCCCAGTCTTTTTTGCGACACCGGCTGTCTATAAGCAAGGCTTTTCTAGCTACGCAAAGCATGAGCGTAAATGCGTAATCGGCAACAGCATTACTGTTGGCGCCAATGGTTTTTGAAACCTTAATGCCACGCCGCTGACACTCCGCGAGATCAATGTTGTCTGTTCCAACGCCGTACTTTGCGATTGCCCTGAGTTTCGGAGCATTTGCAAGAACCCGGGCATTCAGAGGATCGACCCCCAGAATAACTCCTTCGCAGTCTCTTATACGTTTAATCATGTCATCCTCGGAAAGAATCCCCCCCGTATCATTGCGCAGGACATGAAGCCCCTTTTCCGCAAGACGCTCAAAGAGTTCCGGATTGTTCTTGCCAAAAGATCTCGGTGTTACAAGAATTTGCATTCGTACCATACCCCGTTTTAAAAAAGTATGAACAGATAAAAAACAGGACAACGCTCGGAAGGCCGACCCCGACCGAAAGGATTGCCATAATACTGGCATATGGCCCCAAAGAGGTTGTCAAATATTAGTGTAAATTTCTTCAAACAAAGGTTTTGAAAAATAAGCATGCTGTTACGGCTAAATCAGTCAACTGCTACAGGTTCATTTATATGTATGAGAAGAAGGCTTTTAATTTATAAAATTACATATTTTTATTACATATTTTATACTATTTTACAACATTCAAATAAATATACAATAAATAATATTTTTTACGTTCAATAGAAATAAAATAATAAAACTGGATTGATCAATGACGCGAATTTTAGCCTTACAATTTAGTTATCACATTCCTATGAAATATTCTAATAATACTACGTACATAATCAACTCTATAGAGAAAAGGAAAATATTAAATGAAAAATTTATACTTCATTAATTTTAACATAACATTGAATCACAGTTTAGCATCTGTACTCCGTATCGGATAAGTGATGACGAGAGTGTCCGTGGTTTTAACACTGTTCTAAATTGCCAGCATGACGTTCATAGTTTTCCCTCCCCAGAGGACCTCAAAAACCTACGACGTCTGCTGTACTATAGAATGCAAACGCACGACGACAACTTGTACTCAAGCCACAGGCCACGTATGGGGGGGAACCATTACGCTGGACGGACAGGAAGAATCGATTTTAGATACGGTGCGGTATTTTCTGTTCTTGAAGACATCCTCAATTCCATCTATACTAGATATTCTGATGAGCCATATGGCACTCACCATCACCAAGATCAAAAAACTTCACAAAGGAGGGGAAGCTCCTCTAGGAACGCTTCCATACATGTCATGCCTGATACCGATCAATCCTTTATTCCGATGGTGGATTCGGTCACGAGCCGCCTGTGCAAACCAGACTCCCTGCGCACGGTGTGGCAGCAACCTTCATTTGCCAGGGCCATGCCCTCGGTCTCGGTCTTGGAGGAATGCATGCAGAGGCTCAGAGCCATTATTTTTCCTGGCTATTTTGGCACTCAGTTCAGCATGCGTTCCATCCGTTATCACATGTCGGCAAACCTCGATTCCGTCTTCCATCTTTTTCGTGAACAGATAAAACGAGGCATTGCCTTCGATAAAATTTCTAGGCTGGACGATGATTCAAGCTGTTCAGACGCGAATCTTCAGCAGGAATATGAGGAGGCGGAGGCCAAAGAAAAAAAACAGGCTGAAGAATATACCCTCGCCCTGCTGGACTCGCTTCCCGCTATTCGTGAACTACTCACAATGGATGCCCAGGCTGGTTACGAAGGGGATCCCGCAGCAACTAGCCCCGGAGAAACCATTTTCTGCTACCCATCCATGCACGCCATGCTTCACCACCGTATAGCCCACGTGCTCTATTCGTTTTCCATCCCGCTGATTCCACGCATCATAAGTGAAATGGCCCACGCAAAAACCGGAATTGACATCCATCCCGGAGCTTCCATCGGTTCAAGCTTTTTCATCGACCATGGGACCGGAGTTGTTGTTGGAGAGACAGCCGTAGTCGGAAACAACTGCCGCCTCTACCAGGGGGTCACGCTAGGGGCCCTCTCTTTTCCAAAAAACGCGGACGGAAGTCTAACAAAAGGCATCCCGAGACACCCTGTCCTCGGCAATAAAGTTACTGTGTACGCCGGAGCGACAATTCTCGGACGTGTCCATCTTGGAGACGGCTGCGTCATCGGTGGCAATGTATGGATTACGGAGGATGTAGCCGCAGGAGCACGCGTTCTGCAGGGCAAAAAAAATGACTAGGCAAATCCTTTTACTTCTTTTAGTTCTCCTGCTCGCAAGCTGTCAGAACGTTGAGTTCCGTGCACGTGGAGACAGCGCAATAAGCGTCGGAGTACGCGGCAGCATCTAAAAGAATACAGGGAGAATGCCCTCTTCTGCCTAGGCAAACCGTTGTTTGATTTCGTCTATTTCTTTCTCAAGATTCTCAAGTTTCTCGAGGAGGCGTTCGCTTTTTTCCTTGTTTTCTTCAAATTCTCGCAGGAGTTCATTGGAACGGGCCCGGTCAGCGTATACCTCAGGGTCGGCGAGTTCCTCCTCCACAATGCTCTGCCGCTCAAGCAATGCATTAAGCTGATTTTCAAAGTTTTCGTAGGATTTTTGCAGAGGGTTTAGTAGACGGTGCTGCTCATTACGCCGATCCGCCTCCATGCGCTTTATTTTTTTCAATTCTTCACGGGAAAGTACTTTTTGCCCGGTGCCCTTACCGCTCGCCTCCGTCAGGACCGCTTCGGCATGCCTCGTTGCATCATAGGCCGCAAAATTCTCGTGCACCGTAAGCCCTACATTCGTCAGCTCCCAGGCTTCAGCACCGGTTTCCGAAAGAAGCCAGCGGTCATGAGCAACCATAATCAGCGTGCCCGTAAAATTTTGTAATGCCTGAAGCAGAGCTTCCCTGCTTTCCAGATCGAGATGGTTTGTCGGTTCGTCAAGAAGCAAAAAATTACAGCGGGCAAGAAAGAGGCTGGCAAGCACAAGACGACATTTTTCACCACCCGACAGAAGACGCACCGGCCTGTCAAAATACGGCTCCCCCAGAAGGAAAAGGCCAAGCACGCTCATTAGTTCTTCTTCGGTTGTGTGTGGGTCGGAAAGCCTGCGAATCTCAGCAAGTACCGTTGCATCCTCCCGCAGCGTATCCATCTGATGCTGGGTATAGTATCCGAGACGAAGCTGCTGCGCTCTCGCGATATTCCCTCCCGTTTTATCAAGACGGCCGGCCAAAAGTTTCAGGAGCGTTGATTTTCCGCATCCGTTGTGCCCTACAAGAGCAATTCTGTTGCCGCGATAGACAGTAAAGGTAAGAGGCGGCCACAAATATTTTCCATCTGGGAAATGGTAGTCAAGCTCAGAAACGGCCAGTACTATTTTTTCTACGTGTGGCGCTTCGGGCCAAAAAAAGCGCAACTCTCTGCGCTTCGGTTCAGGACGGTAGTCCTCAAGCTCTTTTTCAAGTTTTTTGGCCATCTTCTGTTGTGATGACGCCTGACGGGCCTTTGTCGCTTTAGCTCTAAAACGGTCAACGAAGGCCTTCTTCTTCGCCAATTCATCCTGAATCGCCTGACGCTCCCGCTCACGTTGCGCATTATACTCTTCCTGAAGAGAAAGGAACTGCGTGTAGGTTGTTTTACGAAAAACGGGTTTAGAAAGGCCGAGGTAAAGTACATGTGTCCCGACGGTGTCCATAAAACGCCTGTCATGGGCGACAAACACAAGCCCCCCCTCGAATGAAAGCAAAAAGCTTTCAAGCCACTCTACGGCATCTATATCAAGATGGTTTGTAGGCTCGTCAAGCAATAGCAAATCAGCTCCGGCAGTCAGAACGCGTGCAAGCTTCGCACGCTCACGCCAGCCACCCGAGAGCTCCGATAAACGCATTTTCCATTTTGCTTCCGAAAAGCCGAGACCCGACAAAACTTTTTTGGCACGCTGTTCGGGATTATAGCCATAAAGGTATTCAAGCTCATTCTGACGGACCATAAGTTCGTTAAGACAAGCCTCATTATGCTCTTCAGCGGCGATCTCCCACTGCGTCCAAAAATCCGACCAATCGTGCAAAACGTCCTGAACATAGCTAAGAAGAGGGGTAGCAAGAGCCTCAGAGGAAAGTTCCTGTTCAACGTAACCGAGACGGCAATCCTTAGGCAAAAGTATCTTTCCACTGTCCGGCTCCTCCACACCTGCCATGATGCGTAAAAGGGTCGATTTACCGGTGCCATTGGGACCACACACGCAAAGTCGGACCCCACTTTCTACCTCAAGTGAAAAGTGACTATAAAGGTCATTGCCTCCGAAGGATTTGGAAATGTCCTGTATGGTTAGTCTCACAGCCAGCCTCGCTCCTGGTATCCTGCCACAGTCTCGCGCATTCCCTCCTCAAGCGAGAGTAGCGGGGTAAAGCCCAACTCCTCTCGAAGCCGCTTTGCCGAGCACACAAATCCTTCCGTTGCCGCTTCCCTGTATTTGTCTGTGTTCCAGTTTGGAGCGCGGTTTGGACGGTTTCCTGTCAAAGCGGAACACAATCCGGAGTAAAGTCTGGCGGCAAGGGTGACCAATTCTGCAGACAAAGCCATGAGTGGAAGCGGAATATGAAAGATCCTTGGCGAATCGTAGCCAAATGCCGTGCACATAGCCCTGTTAAATGAATCCATGGTGTAGGTCTTGCCATCACTCACATGATAGACGCCACGGGCCTTCTCATCGAGGGCCGCCATGATCGCCCGCGCCATATCGCGACCATGAATGCAGGAAACGTAAAAATTACGGTTCCATCCCGGGCTCAGGGCAAAGCCCTTCTTTGCCCCCTTAAAGACAGGCAAAAGCCCCCTATCACCGGAGCCGTAGATGATGGAAGGACGCAGCGTGACGAGCGTCCCCGAATACCGGGCCTCAAATGTCCGCTCTACAAGAAGTTTGGACCACCCATAGGCCGAAACGGGATGAGGCTCTATGTCATCTGGGGCGGGATCCCGTGAGGGACCTGTTGCAGCCATGCTTGATACAAGAATCATTTTTTTGGGGGCATCCTTGCCAAGGGCATCCATCGCCTGACAAAGCTGCTGAGCTGCAGCTGCATTTGCCGTCAAATAGGAATCCCAGCTAAGTCCAAAAAGAAGGGCCGCCATATGAATAAAGACATCATGCCCCTTAAGAGCGCTTGAAAGCCCCTCTCCGCTCATCAGATCGCAGGGGGTCACGCGCGCCCCCTTGGGAAGTCTTGAAGTATCGGAAGAGGATCTTACAAGACATGTGATCTCGCAACCAGCATCATGAAGCAGAGGCAACAAGTGGCCTCCAACAAAGCCCGTGCCTCCAGAAACGACTATCTTCATCGACTTTCTGCCTTTTCTTTGCACCTGTATCTTCAAACAAGTTCACGACGGAAAATGCGATAGCGCATGGCAATCTCTCCGGAAAAGTCCTCAATCAAATCACATATGGAGTGATTCTCTTCCAGGACCCAGGAGCCTTCGATCCACTCTAGAGAGGGATTCTTTCGAGCCTCTCCAAGCATATAAGAAAAGAGAAGGTGGGGAAGTCCCAAAAGTCTAAATTTTTCACGAATGCCAAAAAGGATGATCCGATAGGCCTTCTTGGCTTCTTGACGGGTCTGCCAGTAATGCCACGGGGTACGCCAAGACAGACGGCCATTGCTTTTCCGCAAAAGCGGCGTGAAATCTGGCAGGGCCACCATACCACCCGCGGCTTCTTCGCCATGAAAAAAAAGAACAAAGAACCTTGTATCGACAATCGAGCGCAACTCCCGAACAAGATAGGCCTCTTCCGCATTTGAAAGAGGTGAAAAATACCAGTTTCGCGCCCAAGACTCCCGGTAGAGTCCAAGCATGCACGCAATGTCCTCATCAAGACGGGCGCGATCAGCCGTGCGGTAAGTAAAGGGAGTTCCCCCCAGAAGGTCCTTGAGGGAATAAGAGGGGGGGCGCTCGGAGAGAGTTCTCGAAGAAAGACGGTACGCAAAGAGATCCTGGTCTTTATGCAGGCGGAAACCCGCAAAAAGCCGAGTATAGTATGGAGGATTCCAGGGCATCATCAAGGCCGGCCGCTCCTCGAAGCCGTCGACGAGCAGTCCACACGTGTAGTTCGTCGACGGATTGACAGGACCACGCATGTACTCCATACCTTCTGAACGAAGCCACGTCGCAGCTGCGTGAAAAAGAGCGTTGGCAACGGCACCGTCATCGACGCATTCAAAAAAGCCAAAGGCTCCGCAACGCTCTCCGGCATAGGAATTGTACTTGTCGTCAATAATCGCGGCAATCCTGCCGAGAACCGTACCGTGGGACGAGGCAAGGAAAAGACGTCTTCTCGCGGACTGCCAGAAAGGATGGACAGTAACAGAAAGAAGCGCACGATCATCGGCGCGAAGTGAAGGAACCCAAATCGGGTTGAAGCGATATATCTCCCATGGGAAGGAAACAAAGCGCTCAAGGTCCAAACCAGAGCAGACGGATGTGATGGTTACTGCCATGGCTTAACCAATCTGAAGGCTACCGGTTAGTTCTTCGATTGAAGAGATACCAAGCTCAGAACAGAGAACAGGAAGATCCTTCACGAGTTCAAAGGCTGCTGCAGGGTTCATAAAATTAGCCGTGCCGACCTGAATAGCGCTTGCTCCAGCAATGATAAATTCCAGGATATCTTGACAGGAAACTATGCCGCCAAGTCCGATAACCGGAATGCCCACACTCTTTGAGACCTCCCACACACAACGCACGGCCACGGGCTTTATGGCAGGACCGGAAAGACCACCAACGACATTATGGAGACGAGGACGGCGCGACCTGTAGTCAATACTCATGCCAAGGAGGGTATTGATGCATGATATACTGTCAGCACCGGCCTTTTCGACACTTCTAGCCATTTCGGCAATACTGGTGACATTAGGGGAGAGTTTAACAATGATATGTTTATGCGGGGCGCCTTCCCGAACGGCCCGGGTTACCTCTGCCGCCAAGACAGGGTCTTGGCCGAACTGGGCTCCACCTTTCTTTACATTAGGGCACGAGATATTAACCTCTAGGGCGCTGACGCCCTCCTCACCGTCCAGACGATCCGCAAGCATTGCAAATTCTTCGGTGCTTCCGGCATAGATATTCGCTATGACCGCTGTCTCACGCCAAGGAAGTTTTGGCAATGTTTCCGACAAAAAGTACTCAACACCGTCATTTTGCAGTCCCACCGAATTCAGCATGCCGGCCGTTGTTTCGACAATGCGCGGAGGGGTGTTGCCAAGACGGGGGGTAAGAGAAAGACCCTTGACAACAAAACCACCGAGAGAGGAAAGGTCTCCGTACGGAGCGTACTCAAGACCATAGCCAAAAGTTCCTGAAGCGGTGAGCACAGGATTTTTCAGGACAAGATTGTGACGTTGCCCGCGTAATGTAACAGAAAGATCCACCACACCCTCCAAGACTAAAAAGTTCTGCGCGAGCTCTAAAATTGAATCTGATCAGCCCAAAAGACCGGTCCCTTGGTACATACTTGCACAAAACCGTCCTTATGCCGTTTATCAGCCCACTTATCCGAAGTTTTTGTAACACAACCAAGACAGGCCCCTACGCCGCAGGCCATTTGGTTTTCAAGGGAGAGCTGAGCACGGGCTCCAAAAGAAATGGCAAACCTATGCACAGTACGAAGAAAGGGGCGAGGCCCACAAGCAAGGACAAGACCATCTTGGTCAGCGCAGTCGTGGATGCGTTCTTGAAGAGTAAAAATAAGATTATCAAGATCGCCGGGCACTGTCTCGCGGAGAGAATCAAGCGGAATGCGTTCATTGATGCTGTCCACTGGATAGCAGTCAACAGCAGCCCTGTGGCCGAAAACCATACTCACATTCCAAGGTTGCGGATGACGGTGTACATATCCCACAAAGGGGACTATACCCATACCTCCAGCAAGGAGCAAAGTTGGACGATCCTTTTCAATGGCAAAGCCATTACCGAGAGGGCCCCAGACCGCAACCTGCTCCCCCGGACGCAACTGAGAGAGCCTTTTCGTTCCACGCCCCAACACCTGAAAAAAGCAGATGAGGTGCTGGGTTGTCATATGACAAATACCGAGCGGCCGAGCCCAAGGGATTTCGTAGCCGAATGAATGGGGACGAACCATGACAAACTGTCCGGGCTGCCAAGCCGGCCAGTTCGGCGCAGAGAGACGCAGAGCGTAAAATATGGATTCTGCTCCAGTTTGGCCAAACGGGACGAGATCAAGCACGGACAAATCACAGCATTTTTCATTGTTCATGGCATTTTTTACCTCACCGAGCCATCTGTAGTCAACTCCACAAAAAATCACACCCACAATTTATACATAATTACATTGATACAAAACCAGATCTAGACTATAGAAATCTCAAAAAAAAAAACGAGTTATTTTCCTTTTATAAAATATATAGTAAAATAATACATAGGACAAAAGTACGAATATATTAAATTCAAAATTTTTACTAATTTAATTTTATGCACAAATTTAACAATTTTATCGATAAATAAACGATAGAACTACTTAAAGAGGATGAATAGATGGAAACTATTTATAAAACACGAAGGGATAAATTAAAAGATCTTCTTCAAAAAAATTTATTAGATGCATTAATAATATCATATGATGTAAATAGATATTATCTTTCAGGTTTTGAGCTTCATGACACACAGAGCAATGAGAGTTCAGGGTATCTTATTATAGGATCTGATGGGAACGAATTCTTGGCCACAGATCCAAGATTTGAAGAAGTAGCAACCTCATTATTTCCAGAAAATTCAATTTATATTTACAAAGGGGATCCAATACAGACATTATATACACTTGCCAAAAAATGCGGTGTAAGAATAGGCGTAGAAACGGACTTAGCTTCTTACGCATTTGTTGAAGCGCTAAAGTCCAATGCAGACATAGATATTGTTGCCTGTAATAGACTTGTCGAATCACTTAGAGTGATAAAAGACAGGCAAGAAATAGAAAAAATTGAGAAATCCTTTGCACTCAACCACACAATGCTTCTTTGGCTTGAAAAGGAACTGCAGCCTGGCCGGACTGAGCGTGAAATAAGCTGGTGCATTGAAAAATTCTTCAGAGAAAACGGTGCAAGTGAACTGGCGTTTCCAAGCATTGTGGCTGTCGACAAAAATGCGGCAATGCCCCATGCTATTCCTGGAGAAACCGAGATTAAGGAAAACAGCCTCGTTCTTGTAGATGTAGGTTGTCGAGTAGAGGGATACTGCTCTGATCAAACCAGAACATTCTGGATTGGTGAGAAACCAACCGACCGTTTTCAAGAGGCACTCCTCCTTGTGCAAGAGGCTCAGAAATCCGCAATAGCAGCAATGCACCCGGGGATGAGAATGGTGGATATTTACAACAAAGCGTACGATACCTTTGAACAAAAGGGGCTAGGTAACTTCTTCACCCACGGACTTGGGCACGGTGTCGGCCTTGAAACACACGAGGCACCGGCCATCGGAAGACGCTCAGATGCTGTTCTTCAACCAGGGATGGTCGTAACTGTGGAACCAGGTCTCTATTTCAAAGAATGGGGAGGAATCCGCTGGGAACATACTGTCCTTGTCGAAGAGCAAGGTGTCAGGGTTCTGTAGGCATTTTTATCAATTTTTCACAATAAGAATCAATTTAACATGGGCAAATCAAAAAATATTTTTTTAATAGGACCACGTGCATCCGGAAAAACAACAGTAGCAAAAATTTTGTCTGAACAATTATTATGTACCTATATTGACTGCGACGAATGTTTTAAAAACAAATTTGGCATAATTGCTGATTTTATTTCAAAAAATGGTTGGGAACGATTTCGTGAAGAAGAACATCAAATACTAAACGAGATAATTTTAAATAAAAATATCGAAGAAATACAGGTAATAGCAACAGGCGGAGGTATCATTCTGAGAAAGGACAACAGAGAACTCATGAAAAATTCAGGTATTGTTGTATATCTAAAAACGGACGAAAGAGTGCTTCTCGAACGCCTTCTAAGACAGCCTCTAGCGGGTCAACGTCCAAGCCTTACCTCAAAATCTCTTGAGAAAGAAGTACGTCAAGTACTGGAAGAACGATCTCCCCTATACCAAGATGCTGCAAATATGACCATCGACGGAAACAGCGCTCCAGCCTTGATCACCAAAAAAATTCTCAACGTTCTTGGTGTCAGACAAGAAAAAAAATGCTGAGAAAGAACTGCTTTGCAGAAAGCCCATTGACATGGGATTTCATAGGATGTACGCTTGTCTGATAAAATTTTTGCCTCTAAGCTTGAAAATGATTAAGATGTATAAACTTAAAGCCTGCAAGCTAAAAATGACGCGTGTGCCAGAAAAATGACTCTTCTGAAACAAATATCACTTATAAGTGCCTTTCTATTAATTGAATCTTGTATAGTATAAAACAAAATTATACATTAAATAAACATTCTTCTGTATAAAAATATTATTACGATTATTTCTCAAAATTTAAAAAGTAATCAGTGTACCTTCGGTTTAAGGTGCACTAATCGACCGAGAAGCCGGATGGCCGTGTGTATCAAAGCTCACCAAAAGAGCAAAACGATATGACACCTACCAAACCTAGGACAGGGTCACGGTGGATAAAGCCGACTGTGGGTTGTAATAAGCAAGAGGGGAAAAGGCATGCTCGACCTTAACATCACACTGCTCTTTCAATTGGTTAACTTTTTCATAGCAGTATATCTTTTGAATGTACTGCTCATTCGTCCCATCCGCCAGATTCTAAAGAAAAGAAAACAAATTGTTGACGACATGAGCGGAGAAGCGGAGACATTTGAAACTCAGGCAGAAAAAAGCCTCAGCGACTATGAGGCTGCACTGCAGAAGGCGCGCCAAGAGGCAGGAATAGCCAGACAGCAGGGCAGAGAGGCTGGTGTCGTAGAACAGCAAAGTTTAGTCTCAAAGGCGCAAAATGATGCTCGCGTCATTCTTGACCAGGCGCGCGTAGCCCTCAAAAAAGAGGCTGACGACACATTGACGTCCCTTCGTGCACAGGTGTCAACACTTTCCAAGCAAGTTGTAGATCGGCTGATAAAAGGCTGATCTTTTTGTTAATGAGGCACTGCGATGCAGACAATGCAGCAAGCCCTTTTCCTAATGACGCCAATTTAGTCCCAACATGCATTCTGGATGTATTAGGTAGCAAACATTCTGTATACAACCGACCGACTGTTGTTCTGTTCCCGCTTTGTCCACGGAGGGAATCCTTGGATGACCGTCAAAGCCTCGCACACATGGATTGGGGGTGTATTTTGAGTACAATGCGTAAAAACAGCCTTATCGTATATGTTATCGCTATAGTCTGTCTTTTTGCGACCAATGCACTGGCCAACGAAGGACACGAATATCGCTGGGGAGATTTTGCCTACCGTGTTGTTAACTTCATAATCTTCTTTGGAATTCTTTGGTACTTCACCGGCAAGCTGATCAAAAATTATTTTAAGGGTCGCCGTCAGGGGATTCAGGACACATTTGATGGGCTTGAGGAACGACGCGAAGTTGCAAAGAAGAAACTGAGCGAAGTCGAGGCCCATATCGCCAATCTTGAACAGGAGCGAAAGGCTATCCTCGATGAAAGTAAAGCTCAGGCAGAAGCGCTGAAAAAAAGCATTATAGAAGATGCAAAAAAACAGGCGGATCAGATTGTTGCACAGGCGAAAGTAACAGCTGAAAATGAAGGACGTTCGATTTTGTCTCAAGTTCGGTCAACTCTGGCCGACGAAATAGTGGAAGCGGCTGAAAAACTTCTCCGGGAAAATTTGGGTCCCGATGATCACAAGAAGCTTATCACCAACTCCCTTAATAAGGTGGTGCTCCATTGATTAATACTGTGGTTGCACGCAGATACGCCAACGCCATCTTTGCGTTGGGCGCACGGGAAGGCGACGAGGCCCTCACCAAACATGGAGAGTGCCTGGCTAATTTAAAAGACATGATTGCCGCGACGCCCGGCCTGGATTTGACTTTGCGCAGTCCTGTTGTCAGCACAGAAGAAAAGAAAGCAGTGGTCAACAAACTGCTAGCGAAACTGAAAGCTGACAAAATTATGAAGAATTTCTGCTGCCTTCTGGCAGACAAAGACCGGCTCTCTTTTCTCCGCGACATCGCATCGCGTTATGGGGAGCTGCTAGACGAAAAAAAAGGTGTGATTCGTGGCCGCGTCACAACGGCTATTCCGCTTTCACCTGAAGATGAGAAAAAGATTATGGCTTCTCTCTCGAAGAAAGGCGGTGGTGAAATAAAACTGGAATTTGCTGTAGATGCAAGTATCCTTGGTGGAATGGTGCTCCATATGGGAGATCGTGTGCTGGATGCAAGTCTGCGAGCGCAACTAAGTATCCTGCGGGAGACTTTCAAGAGGGGTGAGTAAGGAGATGCAGATCAAAGCTGAAGAGATTAGTAAAATCATTCAGGAGCAAATCCAGAACTACGATCAGCGCGTAGAAATGAGCGAGACCGGAACTGTTCTTTACATTGGTGACGGTATTGCTCGCGTGCACGGCGTTCAAAACGCCATGTCCATGGAATTACTGGAATTTCCCGGTGGCGTAATGGGCATGGTCCTCAACCTAGAAGAGGACAACGTCGGCGTAGCTCTGTTAGGCTCTGATGTGGGCATTAAAGAAGGTGATCCGGTAAAAAGAACTGGAAAAATCTTCTCGGTGCCTGTTGGTGAAAAAGTTATGGGCCGAGTGCTTAACCCCCTCGGCGAGCCTATTGATGGACTTGGCCCCATCGAATCCGATGAGCTTCGTCCCGTTGAAATCAAGGCTCCTGGTATCATTGCTCGTAAAAGTGTGCATGAGCCCATGCCCACGGGGTTAAAAGCCATTGATGCTATGACGCCAATTGGCCGCGGGCAGCGCGAATTGATTATCGGCGACCGTCAGACAGGTAAAACAGCCGTTTGTATCGATGCCATTCTTGCACAGAAAGAAACGGATATTCACTGTTTCTACGTTGCAATCGGTCAGAAGAAAGCATCCGTCGCCCTCGTTGCGGACACACTCCGCAAATACGGCGCTATGGAGTACACGACAATCATTTCTGCAACCGCTTCGGATCCAGCTCCGTTGCAGTACATCGCGGCATACACCGGTTGCACAATGGCAGAGCACTATCGCGATAACGGTAAGCATGCTCTGATCATCTACGATGACCTCTCAAAACAGGCTGTCGCCTACAGACAGATGTCACTTCTGCTTCGTCGTCCTCCAGGACGTGAAGCCTTCCCCGGTGACGTCTTCTACCTCCACTCACGTCTTCTCGAAAGAGCGGCAAAACTGAGTGATCAGCTTGGTGGAGGAAGCCTTACAGCCCTGCCCATCATTGAGACGCAAGCCGGTGACGTGTCAGCCTACATTCCGACGAACGTCATCTCAATCACCGACGGACAGGTTTATCTCGAACCGAACCTGTTCAACGCGGGTGTTCGCCCAGCCATTAACGTCGGTTTGTCAGTCTCCCGTGTTGGCGGTGCAGCACAGATCAAAGCCATGAAACAAGTTGCGGGTACAATGCGTCTTGACCTCGCACAGTACCGCGAACTTGCTGCATTTGCCCAATTTGGATCCGACCTCGACAAAGCGACCAAGGCAAAACTTGATCGCGGTGCCAGACTCGTCGAACTTTTGAAACAGCCTCAGTACAGACCTATGCCTGCTGAAGAGCAGGTTGCCTCCATTTGGGCTGCAACGAAAGGGCATATGGATGATGTGCCAGTTGAAAAAGTACGCGAATTTGAAAGCGCGATGCTTACGTTCATCAGGGACACCAAGAAAGATGTGCTGAGTGCTTTGAAAGAGAAAAAGGTAATAGATGAGAGTGTGGAAAGTGCGCTCACTGACGCTGTGACCGCCTTCAAGAAAGGCTGGCAGGCATAGTTCGGGAGGGTACACTCATGCCTTCACTAAAAGACGTAAAGATGAAAATAGTCGGGGTCGGGAAGACCAAGCAGATTACCAAGGCCATGAATATGGTGGCTTCTGCTAAACTGCGTGGTGCTCAGTCTCGTATTGAGTCATTCCGGCCTTACGCGGCGAAATACCATGATGTTCTTGCTGAACTTTCAAGCAAGGTGGAAGGAAATGCCCATCCTTTGCTGGCAGAGCACGAAACAAAGCAGAACTGTGCTATTATTCTAATTACGAGCGACCGTGGACTCTGCGGCAGCTTTAACGGGAATATTATCTCACAGGCTTTGAAGTTGGCTAAAGAAAAGACGACTGAAGGTATGACCGTCAAATTCAGCTGCGTCGGCAGAAAAGGCCGAGACGCAGTGAAGCAGGCGGGATACGAAATCGTCACAGCTTTTGCCGATAGAATGGGAAGCATAGACTTCTCCCTCGCTAGTTCAGTCGCGCAGGAACTTATTCACGGGTACGAAACACTGAGTTTTGACGAAGTGTGGCTGATCTATGGTGAATTTGTCTCCATGGCTCAACAACCACCTAAAACGCTCTGTCTTCTGCCCCTCAAGACTCCAGAAGCGGATGAAAATGCTTCTCCTACCGAAACCGGGCCTCATTGCGAGTACGTCTATGAGCCTAGGGAAGAGCAGTTGCTGGCTGAGCTTCTGCCCCGCTACGTAAATGTGCAGGTGTACCGCGGATTGCTCGACACGTCCGCGAGCGAGCATGCAGCACGAATGGCTGCGATGGATAACGCTACGAGGAATTGTAACGACCTCATCAACTCGCTCACCTTGCTCTACAACAAGACACGGCAGGCCTCCATCACCAGCGAACTAATCGATATTGTCGGTGGCGCGGAAGCGCTGAACGGTTAAGGAGCCGTAGTATGAGCAAAAATACAGGAAAGATCGTTCAGGTTATCGGCGCCGTCGTGGACGTTGCGTTCCCCGACGGTAATCTGCCGAACATTCTGAACGCCCTTGAGATCAAAAACACAAACAACGCCTATGCGACCGATCTTGTCTGCGAAGTCGCACAGCATCTCGGTGACAATGTTGTGCGCACCATTGCCATGGACGCTACCGACGGTCTGACGCGAGGCATGGAGGCTGTCGATACAGGTAAACCCATTATGGTTCCTGTAGGAAAAGCTTCCGTTGGACGTATTCTTAACGTTCTTGGCCGCCCTGTGGACGAGCTTGGCCCGGTCAACGCCGACAAGTACTACCCAATTCACAGACCTGCGCCTGAATTCACTGAGCAAAACACAAAGGTTGAGCTCTTGGAAACAGGTATTAAAGTCGTCGACCTCCTCGTTCCTTTCCCAAAGGGTGGAAAAATGGGACTGTTCGGCGGCGCTGGTGTTGGTAAGACCGTTATTCTGATGGAGATGATTAACAACATCGCCCAGCAGCACGGTGGTTCGTCTGTATTCACAGGTGTCGGTGAACGTACACGTGAGGGAAATGACCTCTACAACGAATTGAAAGAGGCCGGGGTTCTCGAGCGTTCGACGCTCGTCTATGGGCAGATGAACGAGCCTCCGGGAGCACGCGCCCGTGTTGCCCTGACTGGTCTCGCCTGCGCTGAGTATCTCCGCGACGAAGAGCACCAGGACGTGTTGCTCTTTATTGACAACATTTTCCGCTTTACCCAGGCCGGTTCTGAGGTGTCCGCTCTGCTTGGACGTATGCCCTCAGCCGTCGGCTACCAGCCTACTCTGGGTACTGACTTGGGTGCACTCCAGGAACGAATCACGTCTACCAATAAGGGATCAATCACGTCTGTTCAGGCCGTTTACGTTCCTGCTGACGACTTGACTGACCCAGCTCCTGCAACAACATTCTCCCACCTTGACGGTACTCTCGTGCTTTCACGTCAGATTGCTGAGCTCGGTATTTACCCAGCGGTGGATCCTCTTGACTCCACGTCAAGAATCCTTTCTCCTGAGGTGGTCGGTGAGGAGCACTATAATGTTGCACGCCGGGTCCAGATGGTTCTGCAAAAGTACAAGGAATTGCAGGATATCATTGCAATTCTCGGTATGGATGAACTGTCTGATGATGATAAGCTTACGGTTGCGCGCGCTCGTCGTATTCAACGCTTCCTTTCACAACCTTTCCACGTTGCTGAAATTTTCACAGGAACGCCAGGACAGTATGTGAAGTTGGAAGACACCATCAAGGGCTTTAAAGGAATTCTTGATGGCGATTACGATGAACTGGCTGAAGGTGACTTCTATATGCTTGGTGGCATCGACCAGGCTGTAGCCAAGTACGAAAAGCGTAAACAGCAGGCGTAGTTCTGAAATAAACATTCCGTAGATACGGCCCTTCACTTTCTGGGCTGGGCCGTATTTTGTCTTTGCGCTATCGCGCGGGTCGTCGGAGTGTGGTTCTGAAAAAAGCTGAAAACCGATGGCTGATTGCTTCATGCAAAAAGCTCGTTTACGGAGAAGCTATGTCCACCCTACAACTCGAAGTGGTGACGCCTGATAAAACCGTAGTCAGCAGTCAAGTTGAAATGGCGATATGCCCCGGTGTAGCCGGTGAATTTGGTGTTCTGCCAAATCACGTTTCAATTCTGTCTGCTCTTAAAGTCGGTGACTTGCGTTATCGTGCAGATGGCAAGGATGAGCACGTTTTCATTTCTGGTGGCTTTGCCGACATGAATAATAATGTTCTTAGCATTCTTGCGGAATCCGCTGAGAAAGCTAATGACATTGACGAAGCGCGTGCACAAGCGGCCAAGGACCGCGCGGAAAAACGCCTTGCTGAAAAAAATGATCAGATAGATGCAACGCGTGCCAATGCTGCTTTGCAGCGTGCACTCGTTCGTCTTCAAGTAGCAAAATTCTAAGTGCATTAGTAATTTTGCGTATTTTTGTGAAGTTCAGCATTACTTCCTGGTAGCAGGAAGTAATGCTTTTTTTATGCACATCGACCAATTTTCCACATACGATTTCTAGCAAATCTCATGTCCTCTTTAGAAATTTCTCTTTCTATATTATTCTGTCATTCAGCTGTTATCATTTCACAGACCAATCCCCCCTCCTTTTTGTTCTTTTCAAATTTTAGCTCTGGAAATTCATCATGAATTCTCAATATCTTTTACCCCGTTATTACCTCCAAAAGAATGACAAAATACGTGAGCCATCTCTTTGTTGAAAGCTCGTCCTGGGATATCGTTATAATTTTCAAATGTCCGAGACAGTGTTGACTCTCCTGCTCCTACTCTACCATTTCCTTAACCATCCCCGATGCTGACGCCCTAATCTGACAGAGGCCCGCCCCAAACGGATATCTTCAATTATCAATAGTAGAAATTCTACTTGCTTTTGTTTAATGCTTCACAGTCCGGCACAATTTTTTTCCTGCGACCCTCCATCACATTTAAACTATTGATTTCTCCGCGACGATTATCAGCTCCAGATTTTCTGATCTTTGCCACTGTACACCGCCTCTCCTGTCACCCAAGGGATTGACACAAAACAGCTAATTGTGGATAATTTTAGTACTTTTTTATTCAAAAGTTTGCTAAAGTGCTTCCAACTCCCAAGGGACAAATAAATATAGCAGTTTTTGAGATAAGTTACATTCTCTTAGAAATTTACAATCACTGTAATAATTTTTTTTCCAACCGCACTACACATTAACAACAGTTTTGAAACCAACTACTTAATATTAAAAATTTTGTAAAAATGCCAATATATTTTATCTGCGTAAAACAATACGCATTTAACTTACATTCATACTCTCCTCCATACTCTCTTACGGGGAGATACGTAGTTTATAATAACTTGGCAGCCGCCGAGAGTGAAGCGGCAAATCAACAATATCCCATGTGACAGAGGATACTACCCCATGCACAGCATTACCCTAAGAAAGACATGTCTTTATTGCTGTAGTTTCTTGTTGTTAGGCTCTGTTTTTTTTCTTCCTAAAATCGCTTTGTCCGATGAAATCCTGATCGTAAAAACTCCAGCTGTCGAATCTCCGTCAATGCCAAAAGTCATGTTTAACCATGATAAGCATGTCAATTTTGTTGAATCACACGATGGAGACTGTTCTCGATGCCATGCCATGACTTCGGCAGGACTTTCAACCACAGTCCTTAATGTCAAACTTCAAAAAAAGAGCAACCAGATTCCTTATTTGCATATGGAATGTACACGTTGTCACGCTCAGGCAGGAGCTGGTCCTTCGCTCGCCGAATGCCGCACATGTCATGTTGTAGGAGCCCGTCTCGAGGCTAAGAAATAGTGTAACCATATTCGGTGTTAAGACACCGATGAGGAGATATATTCCTATGATGCAATTACTTACTGGCCCGCTGTTCGTGGCTTCATTGCTCATCTTTGTCATCGGTCTGGTCGTTCGCGCTGTTCTGTACATCAAAGGGCTAGACGCAAAGCTCGAGCGTGTTGCGTATTCCTACCACCGTGAACGCTCTGTGCCCGGCGCAGCAATGTCGATCATCAAGTGGCTGATTCCGGCTGGGACGGCCGGCTGGCGTACACAACCTGTTGCCATGGTTCTGTTTTTCCTTCTTCATTTCGGCGCTGTCTTGCTTCCTCTCTTTCTTTTGGGACACACGGTCATACTTGAGCAGTGCACAGGTATCTCCCTTCCGGCGCTGCCAAACAATGTTGCTGACATCCTCACGATAGCGAGCCTTTCTGCTCTCGCACTGCTTGCACTCCGCAGAATCCTTTCTCCAGTGTTAAGGCAACTCAACTCCTTCCAGGATTGGCTTATTCTTGCTTTAACCTTCGCGCCCTTCTTCACGGGTTTTATGGCAATGCATTCTGCATCTTCCTATGACTTGTGGATCCAGCTTCACGTAATTTCCGGGGAACTTTTCCTCGTTCTTGCCCCATTCACCAAGCTTTCACATATCGTCTTGTTCTTTATGTCACGTGCCCAGCTGGGCATTGATTTCGCGATCAAGCGCGGTGGCGATACACGCGGTGGCGTGTTTCCATGGTAAGTTGAAGCACCTTTTTGACTTCTTTCCAAGGAGCGTTCGAAATGTCTCAGATTTTGTGTTCGCCAACGCCTGTAACCACCCAAGAGGGCATCCAGGCGTTGCTGGCTGATAAAGGTGGCGCCAAGTACTACGAGCAAATGAGAGGTCTTAAAGTCAATCAGGCACAGTTGGCGCAAGATCTACAAACGACCTGTAAATCACGTACTCGTACATGGCTTAATATTTGCGCCCACTGCGGAATGTGCGCTGACAGCTGTTTTTTCTATAAGGCAAACGACAAGGATCCCAAACAAATCCCGTCTTATAAGATACAGTCTACTCTCGGAGAGATGCTAAGGCGCAACGGAAAGGTTGATACCTCCTTCATGATGCATTGCATGGACGTGGCATGGGGACAGTGCACATGCTGTAACCGCTGCGGGATGTATTGCCCTCATGGAATCGATACCGGTGTTATGTTCAGCTATTTACGCGGTATTCTTTTTAAACACGGCTTTGTACCGTGGGAACTGAAAATTGGTTCAGGAATGCACCGCGTATATGGCGCTCAAATGGACGTGACCGTCGATGACTGGGTTGATACTTGCGAGTGGATGGTAGATGAAAATTCTGACGAATGGCCAAACCTTGAGATTCCTGTAGAAAAGGAAGGTTGCGATGTCATGTACATCTGCAACGCACGTGAGGTGAAACACTACCCCGAAGACCTAGCTCAGGCTGCAATACTCTTTCATGTAACAGGCACAAGCTGGACAGTCCCACGCGAAGGGTGGGAAACAACCTCTCTCACAATGTTTGCCGGAGACTGGGAAGGTTGCGAACAGAATCTGAAGCGCATCTATGACGCTGTTCGTCGTCTAAAGCCAAAAATGGTTGTCGGAACGGAATGCGGACACGCTCACAGGGCTACTGTTGTAGAGGGACCGTACTGGGGTGGTCAGGAGAGTGGTGATCCGCCGGTCCCCTTCCTCCACTATGTCGAATGGGTAGCCAAAGTGCTCCGGGAAGGTAAACTGAAACTTGATCCGACCAAAAAAATTAAGGGCCCATGCACTCTACAAGATGCATGCAACTATGTACGTAACGATGGCCTGGGTAAGTACACGCGCGAAATCATGAGCTATATTGCTGAGGACTTCCGCGAAATGGACCCTCATAACGAACATAACTTCTGCTGCGGCGGTGGCGGTGGCCTTAACGGTATCGGCCTCTACCGTAAGCAGCGTAACATCGGCCTGAAAAACAAATTGGATCAAATCAGAGCTACTGGTGCAAATATGGTTGTCACACCATGTCACAACTGCTGGGATGCCATTCGCGACATGATGGAAGTATATGAGGAAAAAAATATTAAATGGTCTTTCCTCAAACCCATACTTATCAACATGATGCAAATTCCCGAAAGTATCGCACATGTAGACCAGGAATAATATTAAACAGCAAAGGGCCACGCATCTTTAAAAGCGGGGCCCTTTTTCTTAAAAATCAGCAATCACAACACAAAATAGCTCTTTATCGCGTAATTATTTTTCAAGCTGCTTATTTTTCTTGGTTTATTACTTCTAGCATTTACAATAGCTAATTCGAAGAAAACCCGGTTGACGTCTTCCATCCGTATACATATATCTTAAAAAGATTCATAAGATTTTATGTTTTAGATCGTCTACTCGTTACAAGAATATTTCCTTGTCCTCCTCGCGAAGGCATAAAAATGAGAATACTAACTACATATTGCTAACAAACGATGTGTAGTTAGTAAATTTAGTTCTGCGAAACAGGAGAATATATGAAAAGAGTTTCAATTCTATTCCTCGTTGTTTCATTTTTATGGTGTACGAATTCTCATGCAAAAGATATAAAATCTATGGTTGAGATTATTAAAAATCCTATAGAAATTGAAAGTTCAACATCTCCAAAACTTAATGTAAAATTCATGCATACGGATCATAAAGGGTTGAATTGTTTGATCTGTCATCATGAAGTAAGTAAAAAAGGTAGGTATGTTCCTTGTGTCACATGCCACCATTTTGAGGGACGTAAAAATAAAGAGCCAATAGGTATGTATTCTGCATTCCATGCAAAGGATTCCGGACGCTCATGCTTTGGTTGCCACCTGAAACTAGCCGCAAATGAAGACTCAAAATATTTCAATAAGTTTAGATCTTGCAGACCTTGCCATATGGGACCAATTTCACGAGCAGAGCGGGAAGCAAATGCAAAAAAATAATCTTAAATCATAGTATTATTATAGCATAACAACGCTACTTTTTTTCGTAAATAATGAAATACAATATAAAGCATTTCTACTAGCCAAGCAACAATACTAAGCGTTAAATAGTAAAATACCCCGCAATTTTCTTACGTAAAAAATTTGTGGGGTATTTTTATTTTATCTATTATTTTATATATGATAAATAAGCCCTACACTTCACGCATTATTTAATGCAGAACAATCATGACATTCAGCGTATCTGCTATCTGAAAGCCTAAGTGACCAACATCTCACAGGGTTAACGCCGTAACAATCTACAACATCCTATTCTAAATATCCGTTAAAAGTCCATATATTCTCTTCTAAAGAACTTTCGAGCATGTTTACAAAAATATACTTTTTTCAACTCATGATGCCAGGAAAAGAGGAAACAAAACGTCTTACGAGTCGTTATGTTCGTTCGGTCTGAAAATTCTCAGCCGCTTTAAGTGCATATATCATCTCTCAACCGACAAACGCGGCACGCTCTCTCCTCAACTGACTTCCGGATTTAAGTAATTGACGCAACGATATTCGCCATCCTAAACAAAAAAATTTTCGGCAAAGTTAAATTTCTTCTTGACTATCTTCTCCCTTTGGGTCATTTTCACATCTGCCGTGGGGCTGTAGCTCAGTTGGGAGAGCGCTTGAATGGCATTCAAGAGGCCAAGAGTTCAATTCTCTTCAGCTCCACCAGAAATTTCAGGGGTTTACGGCGAGTAGCCGTAGACCCCTTTTGCGTTTCAGGGCTAGTTGCCCCAC
>JAIKXS010000068.1 GCA_024683955.1 Desulfovibrio sp.
AATATTAATATATACAGTAATAAATCTCTATTATAATAACAACAAAATCAACTATTAAATTATAAAAAATATTTATTAAAATACAATACAATATTTTTTTGCCAATTTTTGACAGCATCAAAAAAATATTCTATCCTAAAATAACCTTTTTTTTCTTGTACATTCACCTCCTGTCCCGCACCAGACCTCGTATCCAACCATGTTACTGATAAAAAAGCACGGGAATCCTTTTTCAAAAGCTTCCGGGATACTCTATGTCTAGAACAAGGTTCATCTTTCCATCAGCCGTCGCTCTTGCGGCGATTTTCGCACTCATCCTTCTTCTGCAGTCCCGTATGGCCGGAGCACAGGTCACCCTGCTCATTCCGGCCCAGCCAGACATTACAAAACCGGAAAAGTCCGACAAGCCCAAAGCGAAGGGGGACCCCCGGCAAAAAGACGAAAAGGCCCCCGCAAAAGAGGTCAAAACGGGAAACGCCCACACGGACGCACAGGACGGAAAACAAACAGCCGCCAAAGAACCACAGGAGTCGCTTTCTCCGCAAAAAGAACCGGAAATCAATGAAGAGACGGATCTTCTGATTACCCGCATGGACGCGTTTGCGAACACCTGTTTTCCCATGGACATGCCCCAGTCTTTCACCGTTCTGCGTTTTGACAGCAGAAGCGCGCGTCGCGACGGAGTCCTTGAGCCTGAACGAAAGAACCTTCTTGGTGATGTGGAGGAAATACGCTATAAAGAAACAAAGGCCTGGGGAGCCAATGTAGGGCTTGTCGCAAAGGGCCTCTACCAGTTTCTCATGGAGAGCCGCCCATTCTGGGATGAAGGCAGAATGGAATTCGTTCAGCACTATGTCAAAGTCATGGTGCCGGTATACGGCGAAGAAACGGGTTGGGATCAGGCAGCGGGAGCAAATTTCGAAATTCTTCCACTTCTCCGTCCCTTCGGGCTTCTCAGTCCGGCCCTTTTCTCAGGAAAAGTGCTTATCGAGGGCCGGCCGGCGCCGAATCTGCCTGTCACACTCTACCGGATTAACACGGACGGACAGAAGGTTCCTACCCCGCTGCACCAGAATGCCAGAGCCATAACGGATGGAAACGGGCAATTTTCCTTCATCGCCAACAAAACAGGGTGGTGGTGCTGCGAAGCGAACGTGGAGGGGACGCCCCTCAAGGGCCCTGACGGGCAGCCGAAAACGCGACGCCTTGGCGCCCTGCTCTGGTTCTATGTTGACAGCGAACGTGAGAACAGCCGCTAGGATCTTCTTACGGCCATCCACCGGCGCAAAACAGAAGTCCGGAACGTCTTCCCTGCCCAAAAAACATATTTTCCTTGACAAACACGCTACCACAATTACTTCAGAATATATGGCCTACAGCCCATGGGCTGGACTTTCACCCACGGAACTCTCGGAGGCAGCGTTTCCTCCCCGAATCGTCGGGGCACCACGCTGATTGTACATGAAAAATTGGATAGTGTTTTCGCTTCTTTTCCTTTCTTTGGCTACGTTCTCGCTCGCATTGCCGACAGACAGCGAGGCCGCGCGTATGGGGGGAGGACGTTCTTTTGGAAGTCAGCCAACCATGAGGGCTCCGACCTCTGCCCCTCGCCCCGCTCAGGCCCCGCGTCAGCAGCCCTTCAACGCCCCGCAGACATCGAGACCCATGCCGCAAAGCGGTGGAATGGGAGCCATGGGAGGACTCTTCGGCGGTCTTTTGGCCGGCACTATGCTCGGATCTCTTCTCGGGGGCGGTGCCGGAGCCGGAGCGGCCGGAGCCGGCGGGGGCCTCGGACTGATAGACATCCTCCTCTTCGGCCTCATCATCTGGTTCGGTCTGAAATTTTTCCGTCGCATGCGTTCCAATCAATCCGCGCCGCAGTCCCAGCCGGGCTACGGCCAGAGCTCCTATCAGGACACAGGCTACTCGCAGCACAATGACTCCATGTACCGCCAGGGCGGCGGAAGCGCATGGGATTCGCTCAGGAACACCGTTGGCGGCTCTTCACCGGACGGTTTTGGCACCCCAAACATCCCTGCTGATTTTAACGTCGACGAATTTCTCCAGGGTGCCAAGGCAGCCTATGTCCGTATGCAGTCATCCTGGGATCAGCGCGACCTCAACGATATATCCCAATTCGCCACGGAATCCGTCATGAGCGTACTGCGGGAACAGATGCGCGAAGATCCCAATCCCTCAAGGACCGAACTCATCAACATCAATGTCCAGCTTGTGGACGTACGCGATGAGGGCGTATACCAGCGTGCCCAGGTTTTCTTCGACGTTCTACTGCGCGAAGATCCGACGCAGGGACATCCGGAGCCGGCACGCGAGATATGGCACTTCATGCGCCAGATTCCCGATGGCACATGGAAACTTGATGGCATTCAACAGGTGAATTAGGAGACGGTATGGCTACTGTGACATTTAGCGGAAACACCTTGCACCTTGTGGGCACACTGCCAAAAACGGGTGAAACCCTTCCCGGACTTTCCCTTACGACAAACGACCTCTCAGTCCGCCCTCTATCGCATTATGCCGGAAAGATTCTGGTTCTTGTTGCGGTTCCCTCCTTAGACACACCGGTCTGTGACATGGAGGTGCGCCGTTTCAACAAGGAAGCGACAGCCCTTTCCGAGGACGTGGCGATTGTTGCCGTAAGCCGTGATCTGCCCTTCGCTCAGGCACGCTGGTGCGGGGCGAGTCAAAGCACGCGTGTCGAGACCCTTTCGGATTATCGCAACGGCTCATTCGGCAAGGCCCTCGGAATCTATATTGAGGAACTTGATTTGCTTGCCCGCGCCGTTTTTGTCCTCGACAGAAACCAGGTGCTGACCTACAGATATCTTGTCCCGGAAGTGACAAACGAACCAAACTACGAGGAGGTTCTTTCCGCTATAAAGGATCTTCTCTGATTTTGGGGGAATTTCTCGGCTGCTAAAAACGGCCTTTCCTCCGGGAAAGGTCGTTTTTAGTAACGCATCTACCCCATTTCAGCGCGTGAACTTTGAAATCCCGGCCAGGGTTCCTGCGCATAGCACAAGAATTCTGAAGCGCTCACAAAAAGAGCCCTCTCAGCAAAACGGAGGCAGCGTCTTTTCCGGGTAGTTCTCGACGCTGAAAAAAAAATCATGGGCAACACAGTTGTTGAAAAAGACAGGATCATGCGGCTTATGGAAATGACCGCCGAAGAGGTGCGTCCGGGCTATGCCAGAATACGGATGCCTCTTAAAGACGACTTCAAAAACGGCATGGGATTCGCGCACGGGGGTACCATTTTTTCTCTTGCCGACATTGCCTTTGGCGCCGCGGCCAATGAAGGGGCGGAATCTTTCGTCGTCACGCTTTCGACATCCATTGAGTATCTGAGGCCAGGGGCTGTCGGACCGCTTTCTGCGGAAGCGACCCTTATCCGGGGCGGAAAGCATATTCAAAACTATGAAGTCAAGGTTTTCGACGGCAATGGGGAACTGATCGCGCGCACCATGGCATGCGGCTATCAGACGAAATTGAAGTAACAGCCCTTAGATAGCGGACTGCTTTTATATCCGGATAAGGATCCGTTCCCGAACCGGGAAGGGGCATGCGGGACCGTTGTGTACTGCTGCTAGAAAAGCGCAATGGTTGCGAGGCCGAGAAAAATGAAGAACCCAGAGCAGTCGGTTATTGTAGTGAGGAAAATACTTGAGGCCTGAGCCGGATCGCGACCAAGCCATCGGAAAAAAAGAGGAATGGAACCGCCGGCGACGGCCCCAAGCAGCATGTCGCAGAGCAGTGCACCGGCCATCACGGCACCCACGAGGACATTCGAGGTAAAGAGCCAGGCCCCAAGAAAAGAGACGACAGCCATGCAGAAGCCGGTCACAAGGCCTATTTTTCCTTCACGGATCACGGCCATCCAGGCTTTCTTCTGATCAAAGCGCTCGGTGGCAAGCTGACGAATCATGACGGCCAGGGCCTGCTGTCCGGTATTGCCGGCCTGATTCGCAATCATGGGCATGAGTACGGCCAAAATTGCCATCTGCGCAATTGATCCTTCAAACATGTAGACAACCCACGCGGACAGCGCTGAATTCACCATGTTCACCATAAGCCAGGGGAGACGCTTCCTGACACTTTCAAGCCAGGGAGTATCAACTGTCTCTTCAGGATCCGCGCCAACCATACCCAGCATGTCCGCGCTTGCTTCCTCATGCATGATATCCATAATATCATCATAGGTCACAACACCCATGATATGCCCCTCATAGTCCACAACAGGCAAGGCAAGATAATTGTAGTGGGAAAGCAGTGCTGCCACCTCCCCCTTATCCATGTCATAGGCAACGCTGATAACATTCTGCCCGGCGACAGCATCGCTGATTTTCGTTCCGGGCTTTGACAGCATAAGATCCCGAAGGGAAAGAACCCCCACAAGATAATCTTTCTCATCAACGATATAGGCGTAATAGGGGTTTTCCTTTTCCTCCATCTCGCTACGTATGAACGCTATCGCATCATCGACGGTCAGATTGTTTTCCACAAGGATGAGCTCTGTATTCATGACGCCGGCTGCTGAATCCGGATCAAAATTCAAAAGATTACGGAGTTCTTCCGAATCTTCCTTTTCAAGATGTCCGAGAAGAACATCCCTATGGTCCTCGTCGAGTTCATCCAAGACGTCGGCCGCGTCATCGGGATCCATCTCAGCAATAATCTGTGCAGCCGTGTCGGCATCAAGATTTTCAAGCACGTCAACCGCCACGTTTTCCTCGAGCTCGGCCAGGGCTTCGGCCGCATCCTCCTTCGCCATGTGGCGCATGGCACAGACCTGCTTTTCAAGGCTTAAATTCTCAAGATGATCGGCCAGGTCGGCCGGATGCACAAACGAAATTTCGCCTCCGTCTCGACAGGCCTCGGGGATGGAAATGCCATGTTCTTCCCTTTTTGAGCAGTCTTCAGCGTCTGGCTTTAAAGCCTGTTCAGCAGGTGTCATGGATGAGGTCATATGTACAGTTGTTTCCTTTGGCATCAAAATTCCATCCATAGTAAAGAAGAGGAAGAAAAAAAGAAGGAGCGTGCTCAGGAACCCGCCGGCGACGCAGGAGCGCCGACCATAATGAGCTCTTCGTCCACAATACCCTTTTCTTATCAGGAATGAAACCTGCAGAAAAGACATATCGGAGACGGCAAAATACACAAAAACAGCCGCCCATCCTTCAGCGGCAGCAGATTTTTTCTTTCATCATGCATATTTCATCGTTTGACGGACACAACCGGTATCTGAAACACAGCGCACCCCGCAATACTCCCCATGTATTGAGAATTATTTCACAAACCAATAATAGCTGGAAATCGTGTGCCCGATATTGTATGCCTCTAAAAATCCGTCAAAAAAGAGCAAATACTATATCAGGGCAGAACTTCCAAGTCGTGTTTCTTTCACCACAACGCCGACGGGGAGACAGTGTTTTCCTTTCGCGGATCAGTGAGGAGGCGTACACTAAAAAGCCATGAAAACCTGGGATGATTTTTTTTCGGAAAAAGGCCGGAGATTTTTGCTGGACAACATTACCCTGGCCCTTGCGGAAGACGGTCAGGAAAAGACAGCGGAAGGGATCTTCACGCGGGACAGCACCATGAGGGCCATAATTCGTGCGAAGGAAGACACCCTTGTTGTCGGCCTCCCTCTTATTGACCTTGTCATGGAACGCCTTCGTACCCCCTACTCTTTGACCACAACGGTCTCCGAGGGGGAAGAGGTCAAATCCGGTACAACCGTAGCGCGCATTGAGGGAGGGGCCATTTCCCTTCTGAAGGCTGAGCGCGTTATCCTGAACTACATCTGCCATCTCTCAGGCATAGCCAATCTGACAAAACGCTATGCGGACATACTCTCGGGCACCGGGGTTCGCCTTCTTGACACACGCAAAACGACCCCCGGTCTCCGCTGGCCCGAAAAATACGCCATACAGCGGGGCGGGGGCACGAATCACCGCATGGATCTCGAAGAGATGCTCATGCTGAAGGATAATCATATTGATGCCGTCGGTTCCATTACAACGGCCTGCGAGGCACTGCGGGCACGCTACAGCCCCTGTCCGCCTATTGAGGTGGAGTGCCGGACACTTTCCCATGTACGCGAGGCAGTTCAGGCAAAGGTTGAACGCATCATGCTTGACAATATGGATATTCCCCTCCTCTCAGAAGCCCTTCCCCTGATTCCCGCCTCCATTGAAGCCGAGGTAAGCGGCGGCGTCACCCTCGACACCCTCCTCCCCATAGCCAACGCGAGCCCGAGGAGGCCCGATTTCATCTCCGTCGGGCGCCTCACTCACTCCGCAACCTCGGCCGATTTCAGCATGACTCTTGAAAACAGCACTGAAAAAAAGGAATAATCCATGGAAGTAGCCAGACACATTGAAGAAATCCGCCGGAGCATGGGGAAGGACCTCCTCATTATGGGGCATCACTATCAGTCGGACCTCGTCATCCGGCACTGCGACCGCACGGGGGATTCCCTGGAACTGGCCTCCATGATCCCCCATATCACGGCAAGACATATCGTGTTCTGCGGCGTTTCCTTCATGGGAGAGTCTGCGGCGCTCCTGACGGGCGAAGGACAAAACGTCTATCTGCCCGAGCCCGACGCCCACTGCATGATGGCCCTCATGGCCACGGGCATGCACGCAAAGTCGGTACTTCAGCACCTCCGGTCGAAAGGCAGAGAGGTGCTTCCGCTTGCCTATGTCAACACATCCCTCGACCTCAAAGCTGAGATCGGCGCATTTGGAGGCGCTGTCTGTACGTCGGCCAACGCCGAAACCATGCTCCGGTGGGCACTGGAACAATGTGCGACGGTCCTCTTTCTTCCCGATAAACACCTCGCCCGCAATACTGCCAAACGTCTTGGCCTCAGTGAAGAGGACTGGGGCATGATACCCGTCACCCGGGACATCACGACGCAGGGCGGACTGCCGGAAAAACGCCTTCTTATCTGGCCCGGATCCTGCCCGCTCCACGGTCTTATCACAAGGGAGCACGTCCTGCGTGCCCGTTTGCGTTTTCCCAATGCCACCGTTCTCGTCCATCCTGAATGTCCCCCGGAAGTCGTGGAAGAAAGTGACGGGGCAGGATCAACATCCTTCCTCATCCGGGAGGCGGAACGGATGGCCAAAGAAAAAGACTCCCAAAGAAGAACGCTTGTTATCGGCACAGAGGCGAATCTCGTGGCACGACTCAAAGAGCGCTTCAAGGAGGATCTTGATGTAGAGCCCCTCTTTCCGGCACTCTGTCCCGACATGAACGCCATAACCGAGCAGAACCTTCTTGCCACCCTCAGGGCCGTTCAGGAAGGCCGCGCCTCGGCACTTCACGTTGCAAGGGACAAGGCCGGCCTTGCCAGGAAATCCCTTGAGAGAATGTTTTCGGTCCTTGCCGCCAAGGGATAGTTCCGCATATTGACGGAACGGGCGATTTGACGGAAAAAGAAGAGCTTTCCTCCATTACGCCCGACAGAACAAAGAAGAAGCAGTATGGTATCAGAACGTCGCTATGTTCCTTTCCTTATTATTGGCACCGGCATCGCCGGTTCAACCTGTGCGCTCACCCTGGCCGACGCCGGAGAAGAGGTGCTTCTTATAAACGCCGGCGACGACCTTCTTGACGGCAATTCAACTCTTGCCCAGGGAGGAATCATTTACCAGTCAGCCAGGGACAACGAGGGAGAAGGAAGCAAGGCGGCAACAACCGACAAGAATTTCCGTCATGACGCCCGCTCCCTTGAACATGATATTCTTCTCGCCGGGCACAACTACAATTATCACCGTGCCGTCCGCTGGCTCTGTGAAAACGGCCCGGGCTGTGTTGAGGACGTTCTCCTCAGCCGGGCCCGCATCCCGTTTGACACCAATCCCGACGGTTCTTTTCACCTTACCCGTGAGGGAGGACATTCACGCCCCCGGATTCTGCACAAGGCCGATTACACGGGCCGCGCCATCATGGAGGGGCTTGCCGCATGCGTTGCGGCGCATCCGAGAATCACCTGTCTCCACCGCATGTCCGCAATTGATCTGCTCACAAGCCATCACCACGCCCAGCACTCCCAGTACCGCTATGATGTCTGCAACCGCTGCCTTGGGGCCTATGTGCTGAATGAGGATTCAGGAGAGCCGGAAACCATTCTGGCCGACCACACTATTCTCGCCACGGGCGGCGTCGGACAGGTCTTTCTGCATTCCACAAATTCAGATAACTGCGTGGGAACGGCCATTTCCATGGCCGTCAGAGCCGGTGTCGCCCTTGCGAACATCGAATTTATGCAATTCCATCCAACTGCCCTCTACGACGATAAACAGTCGCGCCGGGCCCTCATAACGGAAGCCATGCGTGGAGAGGGGGCCAGACTCCTTGACGCGCACGGGAAGCCCTTCATGGAACGCTACGACACGCGTGGCGATCTGGCACCGCGCGATATCGTCTCCCAGGCCATGATGCACGAAATGCTTCACTCAGGCTCGCCGTATCTCTATCTCGATGCCTCCAGGATGGACGTGGACGTTGAAACACGCTTTCCAACGGTTTTTTCCGAATGCAAGCAGGTTGGCATTGATATACGGAAGGAAGCCATTCCGGTCGTACCCTGCGCCCACTACTTCTGCGGCGGCATATTGACGAATCTGCACGGAAAAACATCCATGCAGGGTCTCTACGCCATCGGTGAATGCGCCTGCACGGGCCTGCACGGCGCTAACCGTCTCGCGAGCACTTCCCTTCTGGAGGGACTTTCTTTCGGGAGGAATCTTGCCTTTTATCTTGCCGAAACGGGAAGAAAAAAACGGGGCGGCCATTTGCCTGAAGCCCTGCGCAGAGCCATTCCCGACTGGCACCATGAAGGCGACGAACACGCGGACGATCCGGCCCTTGTTGCGCAGGACTGGGCCAATATCCGCAATACCATGTGGAACTATGTGGGAATTTCACGCACGCAGGCACGCCTTACGCGTGCTTTTGAAGACATGCGTGTCCTCGTGCGCCACATCCACGATTTCTATAAACGCACCCATATTTCCAAACGGCTTGTTCAATTATTCCATGGATCACAAACAGCCTACGCAATCACTCAGGCCGCCATGCGCAATCACATGAGCATCGGCTGCCATCACCGCGATTAATGAGGGATACATGTCAAAGACACAATCAGCACTTCTCGTTTCCATACTGCTTCTGCTTGCCATTGTTCTGCTTGGCTCTCACTTCTGGCTCAAGCCTGCCGTCGAGGAGGGGGCAAGAGACTCCATAACCGAAGCGCTTGCAAGACAGGGGCTCACACCGAAAAACCCTATTGCCGTCTCGTTCTCCCCTCTCTCGAGAACACTTCGCATCGACCCCATTGATCTTGAAAAGGCCCCTGCTCTGACCATCGAAAGCGCGCACATGGGCCGTTCTGTCGTCACGCTGACCTGGCAGGGGCTCATTGCCTGTTCTCCGCTTGCAGAACTGCTTCTGCCCAAAACAGGACAGGTCACGGTCTGCGAAAAAGCCCTCCTTGAAGGCCTTTCCCTGGAATCGAAGGTCGTCAAACTGAAGGCAACAACGCTGGAGGCGGCGTCCGCCTCCCTATCGGCGGAAGAGATCGCGAGCATACGAAAGGAAGAGCAGGCCTCGGCCCCTCTTCCCCTGAAGTTTTCCCAGTTCAAGATTGCCAGCATGGAGGCGGAAGGCAACGACGGCACATCTATGCGCTTTGGTCCCATAGCAATTGAAAACATAGGCCAGACTAACATTGACGCGCTCACCATTACTGATCTCCACATGCTGAACAACGAAAAAGAGGAAATACGCATAGGGAGCCTTGAGCAGAAGAACATCCGCGTTTTCTCCAATGAGGAATGGGCCGCGATCGCAGCTGAACTCGCATCCCCCGCAAAACAGACCGAAGTTCTCCTCGACCTTGTCTTCGGTGACAGCCCCATCGTCGGTGAAACGACCATCAGGGACATCATGATCCGTGTGAATGACACTCCGGCAACAATAGGGTCCGTATCCCTCATCACCAAAGAAAACCAGGCGGAGGATACGCTTAAGATTTCACACATTTCCTTTGCGTCATCCGTCTTTGAGGAAGAGGCAAAGACACGTCTTCCCCTTCCAAAGATCCTTCACCTCGGTCTTGAACTTGGTCTCGTCAAAAAAGAAGGGAAAACCCGTCTTCTTAAGACAAACGTCGGCGTTGAGGAACTCTTTGATCTCCGCGGTGAAATACTCTGCCAACTTGAGAGTCTGCGGAATATTCCCCAGCAGCTGGTTCTTTCTCCCTTAAGCGATTTCCGCTTAACCTATGCAGACAAGAGCCTGCTTGCAAGAACGGGCTGCCACCTTGGTCCGAAGGGCGGAGAAAAAGAGGCCCTGCTCAGCAGCCTTCCCAAGGCGTCAAACCCCAAGGAACAAGAACAGCTTGCGAAGCTTACGACCTTTATCGAACATCCCGGTGAGCTGACGATCTTTTCGGAAAAGGGGAAAACCCTCACGCCCCTGCAGATCATGGCCCTTCCAGAGGATGAAGTGATAAACCTTTTTGCTCTGGATGTTCAGCCCGGCGCGGAACGTATCGAGGAACAGATAGCCCGCGTCCGTTCGGAAGAATGATGAACACCCTTTGGCTCAAAAAAAAGGAAGACGCGCGTATCAAAGGCGGGCATCTCTGGATCTTCAGCAATGAGGTTGACACCGGGAGATCCCCCCTGAAAGCCTTTGAGGCCGGGGAATCCGTTCTCGTCAGGGACGCAGGAGGGGGTATCCTCGGTTCCGCTCTGATCAATCCCCGGGCTCTCATCTGCGCCCGCATCTATAGTCGCAAAGAAACCCCTTTCTCCAGGGATATTCTTGTCTCGCGACTGAAAGAGGCACGCTCCCTCCGTGAGGCCATTTTCCCTTCGCCATGGTACAGACTCGTCCATGGGGAAGGGGATCTTCTGCCGGGACTTATAGTGGACCGCTACGGGGAGCATATGAGCGTGCAGATCGGCACAATGGGCATGGAGTGCAGGAGAGGAGAGATCCTGGACGCCATCCAGACTCTTTTTGCCCCGAAAAGCATTCTCTTCAAAAACAACATTCCCATCCGTGCCCTCGAAGGGCTTTCCGCGGAAGATGTCTCCGAAGGAACGGTTCCCGAAGAACTTGAAGTCCCAGAAAACGGCTGTCTGTACACGGTTTCCCTGCAGAGGGGACAAAAAACAGGCTGGTTCTACGATCAGCGTGACAACAGAAGAATGACCGCGCGCTTTGCCAGGGGGGCGTCCGTCCTCGACGCATTCTGCTACGCCGGAGGATTCGGTGTTCTCTGCGCAAAGGAAGGCGCGCGGGAGGTCTGTTTTCTTGACAGTTCCGAATACGCCCTCAAAAAGGCCATGGAGAATCTTAAAAGAAACGCGGCACACTGTGACGCAAGGACTTTTGCCGGCGACGCCCTTGAAACCCTCTCCGTCTTCGCGCGGGAAGGCCGTTCTTTTGACCTCGTCAGCATTGATCCCCCGGCCTTCATCAAGCACCGCAGGGACAGCCGTGAAGGCATAGCCTGTTACAGACGCCTTAACAGCCTTGCCATCCGTCTCGTACGCCCGGGCGGCATTCTCGTGAGTTCCTCCTGTTCCTTTCATCTGCGTGCCGAAACACTCCTTGATGCCATTTCACGGGGAGCGGCAAAGGAGAAACGTCGGGCAAAGCTCCTTTATGCGGGGCGTCAGTCTCCCGACCACCCGGAACTTCTGGGCATGCCGGAAACAAGCTATCTGAAATGTTTTATCGTGCGTATGGACCCGTCCTGAGGCGTCCGCGCACTCGTACCATCTTTTTTAAGGACATGCTATGTTCAACAAATTACGGCTTCTGACTCCCGGCCCGACCCCGCTGCCTGAGCGCGTCCGTCTGGCCCTTGCAAAGGACATGATCCATCACAGAAAGCAGGATTTCCATGACGTTATGGCCCGCGTTCAGGAAAAGCTGAAAATCCTGTTTGGCACAAAAGAAGTTGTCCTTCCTCTCTCCTCCTCCGGCACAGGGGCCATGACAGCGGCCATCTACAGCCTTTTTGCGCCAGGAGAAAAGATACTTGTTGTCGACGGCGGAAAGTTTGGCGAACGATGGGCCAATATCGCCCGGTCACGCGGCCTTCAGGTTGAACGCATCACCCTTCCCTGGGGGCAGGCATGTACCGCTGAAACACTTGCCGGGAAACTGGACAGCGACCCTGAAATCAGAGGCGTCTGCGTGCAGGTTTCGGAAACATCCACGGGCGTGCTCCATCCGGTCAGGGAACTTGCCTCCCTCACACGCACGCGTGACACGCTTCTCATCTGTGACGGAATCTCCGCTGTCGGCATTTCCCCCTGTCCCATGGATGAATGGGGCATAGACTGCCTGCTTACGGGATCCCAGAAAGGACTTATGCTTCCCCCCGGCCTCTCGCTAATCGCGCTCTCGGAACGCGCCTGGTCACGGGCAACAATACTCGAACCGGGCTGCTTCTATTTTGATCTTCCGGCCGAGCGCAAAAAAGTGCTTGGGAATGAAACCCACTTCACGACTCCCGTCAATCTCATAGTCGGCCTCGACGAAAGCCTCTCCATGCTGCTTGCCGACGGGCTTGAGACCATCTACAGAAAACAGTGGGCCCTCACCATGCTCGCCCGTCAGGGAGCCAGGGCCCTCGGGCTGGAACTCTTTGCAAAAAGCCACTATACATGGGGCCTCACAAGCATTCTTCTTCCCGAGGGAGTGGACGGCAAGAAGGTGCTGGAACTCGCCGAAAAGGAGTTCGGCGTCGCCATGGCCGGTGGACAGGACAAACTCAAGGGCAGGGCCATCAGAATCGGCCATATGGGCTGGGTTGACTGGGGAGATGTGCTTGCCGGTCTTTATGCCCTCGACAGAAGCATCCTTGCATGCAGCGGATTCTCCGGCTCACGCGATTATCTGGAGCAGGCCATGGCCGCCTATCAGGCTGCCCTCACCGTCACACCCGGAGACCCCCTGCCTGCCGTCCGCATCCGCAGCTGAGACTTCATGAAAAAAACGTCAGAAAGAGACGGATAACGAAACGGGAGAGACCACAATATCCTACTCTCCCAAAACAGGAACGATACGCAGGACCATTCTTCCTATGAGCGAACAACCGACAATCGATCAACGCATGCCGCAGGTCACCTTTTCGACCTTTATCCTCTCAATGGCCTCATCGGCACTGGTGCAGCTCGGAGAGGTTCCGGATCCGGGGACAGGACAGAAGAAAAGCGACCGTCTCCTGGCCAAGCACAGCATCGACCTGCTTGACATGCTCAAGGAAAAAACTCGGGGCAATCTGGACTCCTCCGAAGAACAAATGCTCGACAGCGTGCTCTTTGAGCTCAAGATGAAGTACGTACAGAATTTTGACGAACAACAGCCGCATTCGTGACCTTCGGTTTCACCAATGCAGAAAGAAGGATACTCTCCATGGAGCATATCAACGTAGGACTTGTGGGCATTACGGGCTACGCCGGTATGGAGCTTTGCCGTCTGCTCTCCATGCACCCCTCCATGCGTCTTACCATGGCCTGTTCACGGGCCGAAGCAGGGAAACGTCTCGGGAATTTCTATCCCTTTCTTGAAGGACTTCCCGGAGCGGATATTGTCATAAGTCAGTTTTCGACGGAGGAAGCGGCCTCAAAATGCGACCTGGTCTTTCTCGCGGTTCCCGCAGGCACCGCCATGAAAATGGTGCCAGCTCTTCTGCGCGCCGACCTCAAGGTTGTTGACTTCTCGGCTGATTTCAGGCTGAATCACCGCCCGGTTTTCGAAGAATGGTACGGGCTTCCCCACGAGGCGGAATCACTTCTTCCCGAAGCCGTCTACGGTCTCCCCGAACTCTACGCCGGACAGATTGCCGGGGCCCGCCTCGTGGCCAATCCCGGATGCTATCCATCCTCCGTTATTCTTGGCCTCTACGCAGCCCTTCAGGAACACATAATACGGACCGACAATATCATCATTGATTCCAAGTCAGGGGCAACGGGAGCCGGCAGAAAGGCAGCTGTTCCGTCGCTCTTCTGTGAGGTATCCGACTCCTTCAGGGCATACGGTCTTCCCCGTCACAGACACACACCGGAAATCGAGCAGGAACTCGGCAAGATTGCCGGTGAGGCCATGACGGTTCAGTTCTCTCCCCATCTTCTGCCCATGAACAGGGGAATTCTCTCAACCATGTACACCTATCTGAGGGATCCCGCACCCACGCCCGAAGAAATCCATGAGGTTTTCCGTGAGACATGGAAAAAAAGTCCCTGGATCCGTGTTCTTCCTCTTGGAAAACTTCCCGAGACCCGTTATGTACGCGGAACCATGTTCTGCGACATCGGTATTGTTCCGGATCTCCGGACAAAGCGTCTCATCGTTATTTCCGTGATCGACAATCTATGCAGGGGGGCAGCAGGCCAGGCCATGGCCAATGCCAACCTCATGTACGGCCTGCCCGTTGACACGGGTCTGCATGAAGTCGCCCCTCTTTTCTAGCACTGCTTTTTAAGCCTGTTTCCGGGTGGAGGACTTGCGTTGCTGCGAACTCAGACGTTGCATAAATGGACCATCGAAGATGCCGCCGAGCTCTACGGTATCCGCAACTGGGGCACCGAATTTTTTGATATCAACGACAGCGGAGACGTGGTCATCTGTCCCCATGGGAAGAAGGGGCCGCGTATCTCCATGATGGAAATCATCGGGGGCCTGCACCAGCGTGGCTACGATATGCCGGTTCTGTTGCGCGTCGAGAACATTCTGGCCTCGCGTATTTCATCGCTGCACGAATCCTTTCGCAAGGCCATTTCCTCACTCGGGTACAAAGGGGAATATCGGGGCGTTTTTCCGGTCAAGGTCAACCAGCAACAGCAGGTTGTGGAAAAGATCGTTCAGGCGGGAGCACCCTACCACCACGGTCTCGAAGTCGGCTCCAAGGGCGAACTTCTGGCCGCCCTCTCCCTGATCCGCGACCGTGAGGCCTGTCTTGTCTGCAACGGCTACAAGGATGAGGAATTCTTCACCCTTGGTCTTCAGGCCCAGCGTCTGGGATTCAATGTCTTCTTTGTGCTCGAACTGCCCGGCGAGCTTGACGTGCTTCTCAATCTCGCCAAAAGAATCAATGTCTGGCCCAATATCGGGGTCCGTTCAAAACTCGCCGCCAAGGCAAGCGGACACTGGATGGACTCGGGAGGGGAACGTTCCACCTTCGGTCTTTCGGTCTCCGAAATCGTGGACGTGGTCGACACGCTGAAAGAACATCGCATGCTGGACTGTCTCCGTCTCCTCCACTATCACCTGGGATCCCAGATTTCCAACATCCGCGACATCAGAACAGGTGTTATGGAAGGCGCAAGGATGTATCAGGGGCTTGTCCAGGAAGGTGCCCCCATGGGCTATCTGAACCTCGGCGGCGGTCTTGCCGTTGACTACGACGGTTCCCATACGAACTATATCATGTCCCGCAACTACACCCTCGACGAATATTCCACGGACGTCGTGGAAGCCATCATGACCATTCTTGACGAGCAGGACATCCCCCATCCGCACATCATTACGGAATCTGGCCGCGCAACAGTCGCCTACTACTCCGTTCTGCTCTTCAATATACTTGACACAAGCATCGTCGAGGAAGCGGCCGTCCCGAAGGAACTGCCCTCGGACACGCCAGAAGCCGTCCGGAATCTTTACGAAGTGCGCTCGATGCTTTCCCTGCGCAATCTCCAGGAATGCTACAATGACGCCATTTACTATCGCGACGAGGTGCGCAAGCTCTTCTCCACAGGGCAGATGAGCCTTCGCATGAGGACCATCGGCGAACGCATTTTCTGGGCCATCATCATGCAGATCGCCAAGGAAAAGAAACGTCTGAAAAACGTTCCGCGCGATCTGGAAGACATCGATGTGAGTCTTGCGGATATTTATTACGGCAATTTCAGTCTCTTTCAGTCTCTTCCCGACGCATGGGCCATTGACCAACTTTTTCCCATTATGCCGGTGCACCGCCTCAATGAATGTCCGACGCGTCAGGGGATCATTTCCGACATCACCTGCGATTCGGACGGAAGAATCGACCATTTCATCGATCCCCAGGGCATGAAGCCGACTCTTGAACTCCATCCCCTCAAAAAAGGGGAGGAATACTACCTCGGCGTCTTTCTCGTCGGGGCCTACCAGGAAACCCTCGGAGATCTGCATAACCTCATGGGCGATACAAATGTTGTCTCCATACGCGCCGATGAGGACGGAAGCTATCAGTATGTGCGGGAAATAAGAGGTGACTCCGTTGCGGATATTTTGACCTATGTGGAATATGAGCCACACAGGATTCTTGAAGATCTCAGAACAACGGCAGAACTTGCGGTGAGGGAAGGGAAGATTTCCCCGCGTGACCGCTATGCCATTCTGGAGGCGTTTGAGGACGGTCTTCGGGGCTATACCTATTTTGAACGCTAATCTCCCGGGACATCGCCCTCGGAAAATGCCGGACGATCGCGCGTCTCCTTCAACTCGTGAGTGCCATATTCCGAAAGGTTGCGGCACTCCATTTTTTTCAGGCCCGTTGCGTGCGGAACTCTTTTTACTCTCCCAAAGCAAGTCCCAGCCCAAAATCAACACTTCCGAGAAGGGGATGGCGGAGAGGATGTCGCCTGACGGTCTCTCCCCATTTTTCAAGAAAACGCTGCTCGCACACGCCCTTATTCTTTCCTTCGACCTCTTTCCTCACCTCCCACGAGCCCCACGGGGTTGAAAATCCCTTCCAGCCGCGTTGTTCGGCCCGCAGGACAAAGTCGGTCTGGGCAAAGCAGCCGAATTCGTCGGAAAATCCGCCAAGATCACGAAAAAGAAGCCTCGGCACGGCAAAAGAGAACGCGGCGTCGAGCCCTCCGAGACTTCTGTGGGTGAAACACATATAATACGCAAGAATGTCCGGAACGCAGTCCTTTGCAAGGCCACGCCCAAGCAACGCAGGAAGACCGTTTTGATCCGGGAAGCCCCCAAGATCCAATGCTTTCCCGCGATGCCAATGGTAGCCGCCCACAAAGGCGACGTCCCGCTGCGCGGCGCGCCATGCAAGCTGATCGGGCCGGCATTCGGCATCGGGAACAAGGGAGGTTGAGAGAACAAAGAGGATGTCCGCCGTTCCTTCCAGAGCCGCTCGCAGAAGGCCCCCGAAACCAGGCTCAAAAGGAAGTGCCGTGAGTCCGGTTCCCGGCATATGACTGTGCAGAAACGCTGAGAGAAGCCTTGGAGGACGACCTTCCTTCTGACAAGGCAACCAGAACACTTCGGTAAGAGCGTTCCCGAAGGAAGGGAGACTTTTCATCAGCGCCGCGTCCATTTTCCCGTTGTCGCAGAGAACAAGGCTTATACTCTTTTCCGGCACGGGATCCATACAAAACGAAAAAGCTCCCCTTCTCGGTCCCTTCACGAGCGTTCCTTCCAACCCTGCCCGTGCATAATGCTCAATAAGCGCCTTTTTCCGGGCATCAAGCGCATACGGTTTCGAGGCAATGCTGCCCGCCGTGCTCCCTTCATGAATTCTCCAGTGATACAGCACACGGGGGATATGCCAAAAGCCCTCGTCGCCGACAGACTCCAGGGCCCGTAAGGCAAGATCAAAATCCTGCGAGCCCTCAAATCCTGGCCGCAGTCCCCCAAGCTTCCGCAAAAACTCCGTTGTAAAACTCGAAAGATGGCCTGTGCCATGCCCCACGTCGTATCCGAATTTCAGCGTAGGCGTCCGACGAACTCCAAACATGTCTATACGGTCTTCGTCCGTATAGACGATGCGGACATTCGGATGGTCAAGGAAGGCGTGCACGCTTTCTTCAAGCGCTGTTCCGGCAAGCAGGTCATCCTGATCCATGCACGCGGCAAAGGGGGCGAGGGACATGGAGAGCGCCGTATTGGTCGCCCTTGAAATATGGCCGTTCTCCGTGCGTTTTGTAACACGTATACGCGTATCCCGCCCCGGCATTGTTTCGATGAAGTCGCGGGATTCGGGATCGGTCGAGGCATCATCCGCGGCGCAGAGCTCCCAGCGGGGATAGGTCTGGGAACGAATGGAGTCAATGGCCGCCTCGAGATACCGTGGATCAGGGTTATAGAGAGGCATGAGGACTGAAATCGTGGGGAAGGTCCTTTCAACCCGCACATCAAAGGCGGGGGGAAGATCCGGTTCGACGAGCTCCTGCCAGGCGTCGTACGAGGACGGAAGCATGTCGAGAGATCCCGCGTAGAAACCGAGATCGCGCAAGCAACGCATGGCAGGCAAAAGTGTTTTTTCCCTGAAACGCGAAGCCCCTGCTTTCCATATTCCTACATCCTCCTCAAGAGGCGACAGGCCCTCTTCGCTGGCATACTTAAGCAGAAGTCCGGAACGGTATCCGTACCAGGCAGCCGTCCTCGGCATATAATACGGGTACGGCCGCACCTCCTCAAAAAGCGCCTGCCGGAGATCGGGAGGGACGGTTTTGAGAAAGCGTACAAGAGCACCCGGACTTTCACTGCGTCGGAAATCCCGCCAACGCCTGCCGGGCGAATCCCCGCCTTCACCGTTCTCCTCACCTTCTTCATGTGTGTGGCCGGGGACGAGAGAAAGCCAGGCATCCGCATGGAGAGAAAGGCCGTCTTCAGTGTACAGACGCCCTATATCCGGCTCAAGAAGCGAGGGAGAAATCTTGCCACGCTGCGCGTAGCTGTTCCAGAGGCCGGTACGGGCAAGGAAGTGAAAGGGAGATGGGTGAACGGCGCGGACACGGGGATCTGTCAGAATATGCCCGTGCAGTGTCCGGGTCAGCTTCAGAGTGAGATCAAGCCCCCGCAGATTCTCATCAAGAGCAGGAGAATAGCCCGAAACATCCATAAAGGAGGCCAAGGGGAGAAGAAGGACATCGTCAACGGCAAGCTGACAGGAATGGCATCTCTCAAGAAGGGGATCCTCCATGCCCAGTCCTTCATGAAGGGAGCGAAGGAAGAGGCCCGGTTCCACGGCAAGGCCTGACGAGAGGACCCGTTTTTTCCTGTGGTCATCCATGTCCTCAGTCAGCAGGAGAGGTGCTGCGGCAGCGACCCCGTCCCGGACAATGTGCCCGCCAAGGAGCTGAAGGGAACCCTCCAGGGGAGCAAAGGAGGCGTCAAAAAGCAGGAGCCATGCGTCGGCATAGTTTTTTGCGAGAAGTGCGGCCGCTGCATTTGCTGCTCCGTGCCAGCCCGTTTTTTCCTCATAGGGTACAAAAAGGACGCGGTCCGAAAAAGCCCCGGGTTTTCTCCGCGCTTCACAAAAGACAACGGGACGGGCATTCGGGCACTCCGAAAGCACCTGTGAGGCAAGATCACAGGTGCGGTCAGGATCGCCGTGAAGAAAAACCAGCAGTGTATGATCACTTGAAAAAAAATGAGGGCATTCCATGGTGCAGGAGAGGTACGGACATGTACGGCACAAAATAAGGGTATACCGCAGAAAAAGGGGATATGCAGGGCTGTGACGACGGCACGAAACGGGCCGTTTCAAGAACGGCAGCCGGAGTCAGCAACACTACAGAATAGTCTCAAGGCCGTATTTCTGGGGACGTAATCCCATTTTCGTATAGAAGGCATGGGCATCGGGATTGCAGGCCCAGACGTTCAAGGTGACATTGTAACAGCCTAGCTGACGAGCGTAGTCAAGCACGGCCGCATACAACGATTGTCCCACATGCATTCTTCTTGCGTTTTCATCCACGCAAATATCATCAATATAGAGGGTTTTTATATCGCAGAGCAGGCGCTCTCCCTTATGCGTTATCACCTGACAGAACGCATGACCAAGAATCCGGCCGTCTGCATGTTCCGCCACGAACACCGGGAAATTCGATTCCCGAAGCAGGGCCATCAGATCGTCAGCAGAATACTTTGTTACGCATTTGAAGAGATCCGGACGCCCTTCATGGTGAACTCTGTTCACCTGCGTCAGCAGGGAAATCAGAGAGGGGATATCCTTCTCCCCGGCCCGACGAACGTGCATATTCATTGTCTTCCTCCGGTCAAACAGGGTTATACCGCGTGGCAGCGTACGCGCCAGCCGTCCCCGACCGTCCTCCAGTCGGGAAACGTACGGCGGCAGATATCACAGGCCTGCGGGCAGCGGGGATGAAAAAAACAGCCTTTCGGGGGATCAATGGGACTCGGCAGCTCGCCCCGTATGTGCCCGGACCCGTCCCGTCGGCCCTCTCCCGCGGCAAGAAGGGCTCTTGTATACGGATGAGCGGGAGCATGAAACAAGGCATCGCGCGGTCCTTCCTCAAGTATACGCCCAAGGTACATGACCATAACCCGCTGGCACATAAAGCCCACAACGCGAAGATCGTGGGAAATAAAAAGATAGGAAGGGGAGAAGGCGTCCCGAAGATCACACAGAAGGTTCAGGATCTGTGCCTGAACAGAGGCGTCCAGCGCGGAAACAGGCTCGTCAAGGACCACGAGATCCGGACGTGTCAAAAGTGCCCGGGCAATACAGACGCGCTGACGCTGTCCCCCGGAAAATTCATGGGGATAACGCCCGCCGAGGCCGTCCAAGCCGACCCGCGCAAGCATGTCCGCCGCCGCGCTCCGTCCTTCGGCGGGATCTTTTCCAAGGGCCCGAAGAGGTTCCGCAACTGAATCAAGCACACGCATTCTGGGATTGAGTGAGGAGAAGGGATCCTGGAATATCATCTGCAGGCGCCCCCGGACCCGGCTGTCAGACCCCGCCGGCGGAAGAGGCTGACCACTAAAAAAAAGCGAACCTTCGGAAGGAGAAAGAAGCCCGCAGGCCATGCGTCCGAGCGTCGATTTTCCGCAGCCCGACTCTCCGACCAGACCGACGCACTCACCCTGCCGCAGATTGAGATCCACCCCGTCAACAGCCCGCAGCTGTCGTTTTTCGCCCCACATCCCCTTCTTCACGGAAAAAAACCTGGACACGTTCCGCGCTTCGAGAAGGGGAATATCCTTATGCGTTTCCGCCACAGAGCGCTCCTGAGATATTAGCGTTGGTAAACGTGGCCATTCTGTTCATGACGGCGCAGGCCGAACGGAGAAGCGGGTAGCAGACGGCGGCACCGGTCCCCTCTCCAAGCCGGAAGCCGAGATCCAGCAGCGGTTTTTCTCCCAGAGCACGCATAATATGCTGATACCCCGGCTCAGCCGAGGAATGGGAACAAAATGCGTACTGGGACAGGACAGGATCAAGCGCCCTTGCAACAACATAGGCCGATGTGGCAATGAATCCGTCCACGAGAAACGGAAGGCCCTCTGCTGCCGCCCCGAGCATGATGCCGGCCATGACCGCGATTTCGAAACCGCCGAGCGCCGCCAGAATGTCAAGGGGATCGCCTTCATTAATGACATTCTTATGCAGTGAAAGGGCGTTTTTGATAACGGAAATTTTATGGAGAAGTGTTTCCCTGTCAACGCCTGTACCGGGGCCTGTTATTTGATCGGGATCACACTGAAGAAAGGCGCAGAAAAGAGCTGTTGCGGGGGTCGTGTTGCCAATGCCCATTTCCCCGCAGGCAATGCACTGGGAGCCGTTTTGAGAAGCGTCACGGGAAAGCAGAATGCCTGAGGAGAGTCCCTGAAGAGCCTGCTGTCGGGTCATGGCACACCCGGTAGACAGGTCCGCTGTCCCGTCGCCGAGACGGTGGTCAAGAAGCATGGGATGGGGAGGGAACGGGCCTCCGCGGCACCCGGCATCCACAAGGGAAAGTGCCAGACCGTTTTCCTCGCAGAGCACATTGATGGCACCGCCCCCGGCAAGAAAATTTTCTACCATCTGGCGCGTGACCGACTGAGGGAAGGCTGAAACACCCTGCCTGGCCACACCGTGGTCTCCCGCAACCGTATAGAGCATGGCGGGCGACACCTGAAGCGGCCTCCTCCCCCCCTGTATGGCAAAGAGACGCCGGGCTATCTCCTCAAGACGTCCGAGGGATCCCCTGGGCTTTGTGAGACTATCCAGAATTTCCTGTCCCTCCGCCAGAAGAGCCGGATTAAGAGGCTGAATGGCAAAACAAGGATCAATACTGCGCAACATTTCGGTAAACGGGCCCTCTTTCACGGGACGCATCCTCCTTTGCAAGACCACGCACAAGGCAGAGTACAAAAAGAACGGGGAAGACGAAAGAAAAAAAGAGAAGAAGAAAAAAGGAAGGGATACTTAAGGGAGAGGAAAGGAAGGGGGCAGGCAGAAAAATCCGAGGCAAAGCGCGCGACAAGGCCTCAACACATGTGGCTTGCCACAAGGTCCCTGGCGAGCTGCCAGGCACGGTTGACAATGGCCGCATGCACGGAGGGCTCAACCGGTTCACAGGATGCACCCTTCTCACGCAGGATGACCATCTGCACATCTCCCGGCGGATAATAGAACTGCAGATCGCTCCCGAATTCCTCCCTGAGCGATTCCTGCAAATGCTTCAACATGGCCGTCTCTTCGCCCCGAACCACAAAATTGGTCCAAAACTCACGGGTTACCCGCTTCAGCACGGCCTCACGCCTGGCCTTCGCCTGCTCCGTTTCAGATCCCTGCAGCATCTGCAGGGCACGCTTCTGAAAAAGCACGGCCCGCGTTTCGGCAAGCTGACGCTTGTACTGATCAAGGCCGCTGCGCTTCGAGAGCATGGGCGCCTGGGACGCCATGTCTACGTAGCTGTCGCTGAGGGAAGCCTGCATATGGAGCTGGGCAAAGGCATTCATAGGGAAAATTCCTCAACACATGCATCAGGCAGAGCCTGAAAGAATGGAGGATGAGCTTGACTGCAGAAGTTCGGACAGGATGTCCGTGCTGCTCGTTGCGGACGTTTTTGTCGTCGATGCCTCCGAGCGCTTCCTCGTTTCATCAAAAATATCCGCCTGTTCCTCGAAGAGCAGACTCAGATTGTCAAGGGAAGTATAATCATAGGAGTACTGCGCCTCAAGTCCCTGCATCCGTTCTATAATCTTTTCGATCTTGCCGAGGGCCGCCCTGGCTCCGTCCTGATCCGTAAAAGCCAGTTCCGTCGCAAGATTCTGCATGTTCATGGAATTACTGCCAAGGACATCGTCGGTAAGGGAGTCGTCAAGCAGATTGGTGAAATGCTGTTCACGAGCGCTGTTGCCGGCCTGCAGCTGAATGGTGCCGTTATCTCCAAGGCTCCCGTCCATAAGAGACATGCCGTTAAACGTGGCGTTGCCGGCGAGACGGATGATCTCGTCAATATGCTCCCCGATACTCTCATTGGCCGACTGCATAAGGGTGGAAGTGAAGGAATCGGAATAAGCACAGTCCTTCAAAATCTTCTGCATGGACTGCAGCTGGCTTTTGATGGCTGTCGCTGTTGTCTGGGCCACGTTGACCATGCTCTTGCCGTCCTCCATGTTCTGGGAGGCCATGCGGGCCACTGCTGCGTCCGACTTCATCCGACTCTCGAACGCACGGCGGGAAGAGTTGGGCATGCTTCTGTCTTCCTGATTGCTCAGGGCGGAAGACTTATTGACCTGTTTTGCAAGTCTGGCGTTCACAACGCCCATGAGAAGGGATTCGTAATCCATGTAGCCTCCTACAACACGACACTCAGAAGCGTATCTGTGGAGGTCGTATTCTGCTTTGCCTCATCGTCCGACGCTTTGTGGTAGGTTGACGCCAGATCATTCAGAAGATCGTAGCGATTGGAAAGAATGCTGTACTGGGCGCCCTGTTTTGCAATGGCCCCGTAGAGCTCATCAAGCGCGTCTGAACAGAGTGCCTGCGCCGAAGAGGGAGTGATGGAGGAAAGGCCCGTATAGAGGGTGTTGAAGGCTGTCCCCGAAGCGTTGATAGCGGCTTTTCCCACGTCAAGGGTTTCGCTGCCGCCCTCTCCTATGATCAGGGTCCTGCCCTGGTCGCCGAGCACGGTCGTACCCTGGACAACACTTGCCAAAATCGCATCGATATTGTCCTTGATGCCCAAGGCAAGCGATTGCGCCTGGGAATCGTTTTCAGATGAGGAGCAGAGTTCGGAAAGGGATTTGACCTGATCCACAAGCTCCGTCAGGGCATTCTGGGTACCTTCGACAATGGTCATGCCATTGGCGACGTTTTCCGCAATGACCCCGTAGCTTTGCGCGGTCTGATCAAACGTGGAGGCAAGGGCTCTGTTGGCGGCTGTGACGGTTTTTCCCGTTTCAGAAGCAAGCTGCCCGTTCATGATCCGATTTAAGAGCAGCTCGGCCGCAAAATCGGAATCCTGCGTCAGCTGGGACGGACTTGTGGAGGAAGGCATGCAACAATCCCTGTTTGACGGTTTTATGACGCACCGCTTCCTGCAGTGCGTAATGGCACATAAAAGTTTTTTATAGTGATATCGGCAGAAAAAACAAAAGCTTTAGGGGGAAATTTTGGGAGAAGGAAAAAATATCACGCGCTGTGCCGGGCAAAGAAAGATCTTCTCACAAAGGCAGAGGCTCCTATAAAGGAAACAGCGAAGAAGTTGGAGAAAAACTTAAGATGAGCAACGTGGCATGGACGCGAAAAGATGCATTCTATTCTCTCTCTTGAAGAATTCTAACCAAGCGCCTATAGTTCCCAAAATAATAACTCAAAAAAGGATTTCTTGCCCGCAATGCCCTCCTCCCCAGAACTCAGCATCATCATTCCAGTCTTTAACGAATGGCAGCTGACAAAATCCTGCCTGGAAGCGTGCGCGGAAACGCTGAAGGGACAAGATATAGAGCTGATAGTCGTGGACAATGCCTCACAAGACGACACCGCGCGTTTCTGTGAGAGCTATGGAACGACCCTCTTTGGAGAACGCTTCCGCTATCACCGGTTCGATATCAACCGAAACTTCGGACCTGCCTCAAACTACGGGGCAGACATAGCACGTGGAACCTATCTGCTCTTTCTGAACAATGACACTATTCCCCAGGGAAACTGGCTTCCCCCCCTCCTTCAGGATTTCGCAGAATTCCCAAACATTGCCGCAACAGGCCCACTGCTCGTCTACCCGAAAACAGAGCCCTTCGGCTATACCGTGCAGCATCTTGGCGTCACCATCACGCCCTTTCTTTCCGTGAGTCATCTCTACGAGGGAATCCCGGCTGAAAGCCCCCTCGCAAAAAAACGGCGTTTTTTCCAGATTATCACGGCCGCCTGCATGCTGATTCCAAAGCAGCTGTTTTTTGACGCTGGCCGCTTCGATGAGCACTATAAAAACGGCATAGAAGATATAGATCTGTGCGCCCATCTTTTCGAGAAGGGCCTGCGCATGACCGTCAACCCTGCTTCGGTCGTTATCCATCACACAAGTCAGTCGCAGGGTCGGGACCTTCACGAAACGGAAAATTATCGGTATTTTGAACAGCACTGCAAACCGCTTCTTGCCCCGGACTTGTCATATCATACAGAGCAGGACGGTCTTGAACTGCGTCTCAATCCCTGGCTTCAGCTCTACCCCCACTGCAAAAAAGACATGGAGAAAAGGTTGAACGCCCTGGCCGCAAAACTTCCGAGAGCCCCCTTTCTTGAACTCCTCGCACGCGAACCACTCTGGGAACAGGGTTGGAATATTCTTGCGGACGACGGTCTTTGTCTCCTGCAGCGGGCAAAACTTTTCCCATCGCCGGAATATTTTCTGGGGCTCTTTCACGACGCAAAGAGAAAGCAAAACACAAAACTTACGCGTTTCGCCATAAGCTGGGCGTCCATGTTCTACAGACCTTGGGAAGACTTCTGCATCGGGGCCAAAGAAAAGCAGGCATTTTTTACGGCGATTGGGGAGGCAAGACTGAGCGGTCTTTTTGAGCAATGGTCAAAGAACGCAAAAGAGACTGAAGAGAGGATCTATCGCCCATTCTTCAAAGAAATGGAACAAATTTTGCAAAAAAGTCCAAATAAAGCAGAACTCTAGACATCCTGAACCAAGCAAAAAAAGGAGGCGGTCCTTTCTTACGAAAAGACCGTGGATTCATGCACGATCCTGTTTACGTCACCCAGGCAACGCTACCCGATAAAGCAACGTTTCTGCGCTACATCGATGAAATATTCGATTCGCACCAACTTACGAA
>JAIKXS010000083.1 GCA_024683955.1 Desulfovibrio sp.
TGTGGGTGAAGTTTGCCTGTGCGGGAGCCATGTCCCTCGGAACGGCCCTCGGGGGATGGAAGATCATCAAGACCATGGGGAGCCGCATTTTCAAGCTTGAACCCGTGCATGGCTTCATGGCCGAAAGCGCCGCGAGCATGGTTGTGATAGGAGCATCGTCCCTGGGCTGCCCCGTGAGTACGACCCACACCATCGCCGCCTGTCTTTTCGGCGTCGGCTCTTCAAAACGCTTCCGCGCCGTCCGCTGGTGTCTCGCCTTCCAGCTTGTCTTTGCCTGGGTTCTGACCATCCCCGCAGCGGCCTGTGTGGGCTATGCGCCGTATGTGCTTCTGCACTGTCTTTTCGCCTGATTGCCGGAAAAAAAGCGTAGGGATCTCTTCCCGTGCGGGGTCTTAAGACGCATGTAGAGTCCCCGTAAACCTTGGAAGGGAAGAAAACGGGAACTGATTCGAAGGAAAGGGACGGATATTATGGCAGAAACACCTGAGAAGGACACGAAAGAACCTGTCACAAGGAAGCCTTCCTGTGACGGGCACCCCGCCCATTCCCGCAACGAGACAAAAAAAACACCACCGTCAGATTCCATGGGCGGCCCCGGATCTGTCGGACGATTGGGATGCATTCCGCAAACCGCGCGGTCTTGTCCGTAAGTGACCGTGGTCACCGTTTTTTAAAAAAGGCGTTCAGAAACAGTACTCACGGTTTCCCCGTCTTTTTTCCGGGGATTCCTTTCTAAATCGCGTGATATGTCCCCTGAGACCCCGTTACACATCGCGCGCAAGGCACGGAATAATGCAGAAAGAATTCATTGATAAAACAACATGCTCTGTGCTATCATACCAGAAAGATTGAAGCAAAATTCAAACAATCAGGCAGAAGGCCTTTAACGTACATCAGAAAACTCCCTTTTTCATCACAGGGACCGCCTTCCGGACATCGCAAAATAACCTTCTTATCTTTTTTCCCATGATACGGTCATGACCTTATTCAACAATGCAAGGTGGCATGGCTTTCAGATTCAGACACGGCCCTTTCCGAGATGCTGTGCCAACATCCTAGAATAACAAGATTCGCCGTATGAAACAGCTATCCTTTTCTCTTGCTACCCCCTCCGATCTTACTGACTGTCTCAAGGCAATCGAAAGGAACTCTCCGGAAACCGCCTCCTCCATTCTCTTTCTGCTTTTTTCCGGCTGGACGGATCAGGAAGCCACCTTTTCCATCTCGAGAGAGCTGCGCAACGCCTTTCCGGACGCCGTTATCGCCGGAGCGTCAACGGCCGGCGAAATTCATGCCGGAACCCTTCGTCTGCATACCCTCGAAATCACCTGTATGCTCTTTGAAACGACGAAGCTTGAAGTCAACATCTGGGACGCCGTGGACGAGGACTCCGACAGGCCGCTTCCGTCTCTTCTCACACAGAAAAAAGAACTTGCCGGCATCTGTATTCTCCTTGCCGACAACGACGCCTACACCTATTCCCTGCTCCATTCCATGGAGGAAATTCCGCAGGATATCCCGCTTTTCGGCGGCATTGCCGGTACGGAGGGGGAACAGGAGTCCTATCTTTTCACCGACAGGCAGCAGATCCTCCGTGGCGCCCTCCTCATCGGCTTTCTGGGCAGGGATCTGACCATCAAGACCGACATCAGTTTCGGCTGGAATCCCCTCGGTCCCACCTTTCACATCACCCGTACGGCCTCGGAAAACACCATAGCCGAGCTCGACTATCTCCCGGCTCATTTCATCTACAAAAAGTACCTGGCGATACACGACAAGGATTTCGGCCCGGAGAACCTCCTTTTTCCCCTCGTCATAGAACGGCAGAATCAGCACATGCTCCGCCTTCCCGCGCGGGTCACGCAAAACGGCGGCATTGTCCTCTTCGGGGACTGCCGGCAGGGAGAACGGGTCCGTCTTGCTTACGGCGCTCCCCGAAAGATCATGGACGCGCTGCGGGATGTCTACCTTCACTGCACGGACTTCGTGCCGGATTCCATTCTTCTCTTCAACTGCACATCCCGCCGTTTCTTCCTCCGCGACAACACACGTCAGGAACTCGGCCCCTTTGAGACCATCGCTCCCAACGCCGGCTTCTACACAGCGGGTGAAGTGGCACGGGAAAGCAACGACCCTGTTTTTCTGCGCAACATGACCCTTGTCGCAGCCTGCTTCAGAGAAGGTCCCGTACAGGAAAAACGCCGGCTTGAGATGCCGAAGATTCCCGAAAGAGAGGAGCTGACCGGCACGCTAAAACTTGTCGAGCACCTGGCAAATTTCATTACCGTTGCCTCTTCCGAGCTTGAAACGGCCAATAAAAAGCTGAAGCGACTTGCGACGCTTGACACTCTCACCGGGGTCTACAACAGGGGAGAAATCGAGAAGATCCTCGCCCATGAACTGGAACCACGTCGTCAGAAGAAGCCGTCTGTCTCGGCAATCATGCTCGACCTTGATGACTTCAAGCAGGTCAACGACACCTACGGGCATGCCGTTGGCGACACAGTGCTCATCACAGCCTGTGACATGATGCGGGACAGTGTGCGAAGAGGTGATGCCGTTGGCAGATGGGGTGGGGAGGAATTTTTCATCGTTCTTCCGGACACCACTCTTGACGCCGCAAAGGGTGTTGCGGAACGCATACGGAAAAGCATAGAAAAACGCTCCCCCCTCCCCGACGGGAAGAAGGTCACGGCGAGTCTTGGCGTTGCCGAATGTGGTGCCTCCGAAAGCGCCATGGATTTCTACCGCAATCTCGACTCGGCCCTCTACAAGGCCAAGAAGTCGGGAAAAAACTGCGTCATCGCGTGGGAATAGGTATCATCCGGAAAGGACATTCCCGCCCACTATCCTATCAAGGTATCCACGGTGTCACGATATCCCCACATATTCAAAACGGCATCCCAGCCCCACTGAAAACATCCTAGGGCCTTCACCTCCTTACTCCCCCCATTTCCTTCTGCAATTCTATTAACAACATTGTAGCAAAAAAATTTCACACCTGGCCGAAAAATTCCCATACGACCATATGATTCAGCGGTCTCAAATTTTTGCGTTGCAAGGGGGGTGGACGGAGGTCTGGTGGTATTAAGGTCTGGGTAAATGTCAAGTCCCACAGGCACTTACGTGACCTGTGGGACTTAAAATTAAGGGAGGAAAGAATGTTTTGGTGGAGAAGAAGTCAAAAGGAAACATTTGCAAGTGTTTAACATAATTCATTTTATTATATGCATTCAATTTACGGTGCACAAAACAGTACTCAAATCAAAAAACATTAACAATACCTTGCTAATGGGCCTTTTTAGAAAACATCAAAACAGGACTTGCGCCTTACAAAAGTCAATATACGTGAAAGAAAGAAAT
>JAIKXS010000045.1 GCA_024683955.1 Desulfovibrio sp.
TGAAAAAACACTTCGTAGATCAGCGAAAAGCCCCATTCTATATGGGTTAGGGATTGGATGAGGGTGTAATTTTGATGACCATTTCGGGGGAAAATAGATGGCTGCTAACACACCACAACCAGTGGCTACTGAATAGTTACATTCTTTTTACATTCAGCAAGAACTAAACGAGGCCCTGCGAGAGCTGGGTTCCGTGCAACTCTCACAGGGCAAGTCTAAAACCGTGGAGGCGTATTTCCCCGGGGTGGTGCCTTCGGCACCACACATAATTTTTTAATCATGTATCACTGCAAGGACTACGGTGTCAGAACCTCTCGCATATTGTCCATCAGCTGCTGTGACATCTTGACGGCAATAATCGTGGGAGGGTCAAATTCCAGATTGACCTTTATCTCCTGCGTGTACCGTGCGCCACCCATAGACAAGTCTTCCCTTCCCATTTTGCCGGCGATGTTCGGATTGAAAATAAACGTCGATGAAAGACGGACGGTGGCTGTTTTCCCGTCCTCGGACATGATAATTTCATTGTGCATGTTTTCTGCACTGTTGAACAGTGGTGTATGTTCGAATCCCTTCTCCGTATCCGAGCGTTTGGCAATTATTTCCATCCCCACATCATTGTGCAACTGAAAATCTCCTAGTTTCGCCTTCATCTGGTTGATTGCTATTAAAGGCACCCAACTGCTCTGCTGTATAAGCGAGCTCAGAAAACGCTGTACTTTTTCGTCGTGTTCCTTCTGTTCCTCCGTGCGAAGAGGATCGTCATGACCGGGCGTGACGGCGTTTTTGAAGGCCGTGATCAGAGTGTCGACATCCTCCTGATTTCGATTGAAGGAGGTTCCGTTGATGGTGATTACGGAGCGTTGAGCATCTAACTGAAAACTTTTGCTTATGTTGTTTTCGAATTTTTCATTTTTTTCTATGTCGTTCTTCACGGAAGAAAGCTGCTGTTTGAGGAAGGTTGAAGCGCCTATCGGGGAGTCGTCAAAGCCGAAACTGGCCCATTGAGGCATGAGTCCGGCCATCCGCGACACCTGTAATCTTGATGCCGCGAGGGATTCCTTGGACGACAGGTCGCACATGCCGATGAGGCCGCGTAGCAATCCGTGCTGTTCCTGAGGAAGCCTGGGGGAGAACTCCCTGAAAAGTGTCTCGCCGTGACGCAGGACGTTGTCCAGATGCTGCTCCGTCTCCAGGGAGGCAGTGCCGTCTGCAATGGCGTCTGCATGCCTGGGATGCAGCCAGTTCTCTGCCGCCCTGCCTCTGGCTGCATGCAACAGTGCGAGGCGTTCGGGCGAAGCGCCCCAGAGCTTGGACAGACGGCTCAGTTGCTCCGCCGGAATACGCGCCAGTTTGTCCGCCAAATCCTTGTGCTGCTGCAGAAATGCCTGTCGGATCTGATCTCGCAGAAAGACGCCCGTCTCTCCACCGACCTGCGGATACGCATTTTGTACCCGTTCTTCAAAGGCGTCCAAAGCGGCCAGTATTGCGGCGTCCTGAACTTTCTTGCCCTGTGCGGCACGCATGAGACGTGTCGCGTCGATGTTCCCGGCGGCTGGTCCGGCCATCTTCATGCTCTTGTCGATATCCTGCGCCTCCACGCCTCCTCTGCAGGAAAGAGTCTGATTTATAAGCTTTGTTCTGGTCTTCTCTGGCAGGTCAGCTTCCTTAATGGAAATGATTGCACTGCTCATGGCACTAATGCGTTCCTGAAGCAGTTTTGTGCTCCAGTCGCGGAATTTTCCATTCTTCAAAAGATTTGTCCGTTCATTTTTCCCGAGAGCGAAAAAGGCGTCGTACAAATCCGGGACATTACGTAAATTCTCCTGCACATTGGGTTCCTGCAGTCCGTAAGTCTTGCTTATCTGCGTAGCCAGCTCGTCTCTAATTCCTTCCCATGCCGTACGCAGGTGGTGCACGGCGAGCACCATATCGCTTATGTTGGGATCTTTCATCCCTTGGAGCTCTTTAATGATAGCATTGGCGTCATTAAGCGTTTCCAGTTTCGGGTTGGCAACGTGAAGTTGCGTGGTGATTCGGTTCATATCTTTGGGAGTGAGGCGGACCGGCGGCTGCAGCTTGGCTCCAACCTGCCTTACAGCTTCGGCGAGAGAGCGCTCTCGCGCAACGGGCAAGAGCAGCTCTTGCAGCATTTTGCCGAGGCTTTCCGCCGTCACCGCTACGTTGCTTTCGCCAATGCGTTTTGCAATGGCCTCGCGAACGGTCATTTGATTCGTTCCGGTTTCGTTAAACAGACCGGGTACTTTTTGGTCGAGCAGGAGAGGCATTCCGGCAGGCAGGCCATTTTTCCCAAAGGATTGTTCCAGCGCGGACGCGCCGTTCCAGAGTCCCTGGTAAACATGAGTGGGAATCGCCCATTTGTCCTTTACATCGCGGCTGCGTAATTGTCTGGCCAAGTCGGCGTTTTGCTGCACGTCGGGTTTCGGCATGGCTTCAAAGCACATGCTCAGCGTAGCCTGTGTCATGTCCGGCAGGTCTTCCAGCGGTCCAAGACCGTTGCGTATGGCCTCCGTAAGGCCGGGTGTGGTGTCGTAGATGACCTTGAGCGCCATCATCAAAAGCGGCGTGGTGCTATTCACGTCCAATTTGTTCCATGTTTCCTCGCCCATCAGATTCTTATAATTCAACTGGCAGCCTCGTATAAGGGTATGCATGGCACTGACCAGTTCATCTCTGGTTATGCCGGCGTTTATTTTTTCCTGAAGATGCGTCCCCAGATCACTGCCTGCCTCCACAATGTGTTGAATATTCACGTTCTTGGGAAAGCCAATTTGCAGGATTTGTGTCTTCAAGGATTGTTTACATTGAGGAGAAAGCTCCGGAGGACTCGCCAGAGTGTCCAGCTGCTTGATCAGCGAAGCGCGGGTGTCCGCAAATTTCTCCGCAAGGTTGCGGAAGGCCCCTTCAACATCGAAACCCGGGACGTTGCCGTCCTTGCCGGAAAGGATGCCGGCGGACAACTTCAAGACGTCTTCGTGCAACTCGTTGAACTGGCAGGTTTCCAGTATCGCGTCGGAGGCGTAGCCCGTCTTTTGCTGCATGAGTTCGGCGGCCCATTTATTGACGTTCTTTTCCGCCTCTTCGACCTTTCCTGTCAGGAGTATTCTCTCGGTCAGCTCCTGCTCCTTGGTTTGAAGAAGACGGGTTATGGCCTGCGCGTCGGCGCAGTCGCTCAGGTTTTTCTTCATGTCGGGATTGGTCTTAAAAAAATTATTGATAATTCTGAACTTGGAAGTAGAAGCAATGTTGACTTTCAGTTTTTTGCACAAAGCGTTCAGGTTGTTGTCCATCGCGTTAGACGTCACGCCTTGCATGCACTGTTCCGTGATAAGGCTGCGAAGAGCTTCGTCCCGTCCTTCCTGGGGAAGAGTCTTTACCTTGGTAATGAAATCCATATTGTTCCGCATGAGCTTTTGCCATGTCATGGATCGTGGAATGATATCTTCTCCATATTTCCCGCGTAGCCCGTCTATAATGTCCCTGCCCATGTTCTGGACGTTCTCGGGGAGGCGGCTGCCGCGTGCGAAGGCGTCGGCCAGCTCGTTGTTGGACATGGGTCTCGTTTGCGTCTGTTGCTGAGTATGGGTATGGGTCTGGGTCTGGGTATGGGTATGGGGCACCCGGGGCTGCGGAGGTTGGGGCGCAGGTCTGACCAGGCGGGCAAGGGCCCTCCCTATACCGGCGAAGAAGTTTATGATGCTGAAACCGTTTGTGGCATTGCGGGTGTTGGACGGCCGGGCATGCTGCAGTTCTGGCGGGAGGTTTTGATTCTGCCCAACTCTCTGCGTCGCTGTAGCGTTGAATCCGACGTGTGATTGCGATGTGGTTGAACTGACTTGGCTCATATAGAGACTCCTTTAAGGGCAGCTAAAATGTACTAGCGCCCTGTATTGGACCTTTGCTGGTACTCAATTCTTGTACCATCTCGTTTTTTATTCCTTGACATACGGACATCATTTGCCATGATTCTCAGTCTATCGAGGATATTTTTGAAAGTGTTGCCAAGGCGAAGTGGCTTCGACCTGATCCGACAGTCTTTACCTGACAATCAGGGAGAACCCGGGGAGACGGAAGCAGTGGCAACGCCACCAAAACGGGGCTTCATGCCTGCAGGAGCTTCTTCTGGAACGTGTACGCTAAACCATATCTAAAGAAGAATACCGGGCTGTTTTTTTTTACTGGAGGGCCGATGAAGAGCCCCCAAAGACTGTCGCATGATGGTGGATCACGAGATACGCGTTAGTGCTGTCAGGCTGCAAGTGGCGCTTGTGGCATGAAGTCATTTTTTTCCAACGCGCCGTAAAACCCGGCCCTTTCAGGGCGAGGATATAAAGGCACCGTAACTGGAGTCTCCCTGCCTTGTTCCCGTTCCAGTTCCAATATCCTCTTTGGCGGCTCGGCAGGCCGCGTCAGTCTGTGGAGAGACAGCGAGACCTGGGGAAACAAGGCGTTGGCAGGCTGACGTAACATTCCCCGCCGTGGAAATTTGAAAGCGTAACCCAGGCTGATTTTTTTTTCGGGCAGTCTTGTTGAAGCATGAGCCCGCCCCGTGTTGCAGGCCTAAGCCTGTCTTTGCCGGGAATCCCCCGACGTTAGACGGGGGAGAATGCCAATGGCAATACGACGCCAGTCAAACCGTAAGAATCCTGTTCACGAGGAATCAGGGAAGTCCTTTCTGTGATGCGCCTCTTGAACAAGAATTCGACAAGTGTTTTTGCTCCCCTGGAGAAATCGCTGCGACACCATTACCGTTGCAAGGTCAGTCCATATTGATGAAGAAAGTGTCGGATCGAACTCCTGTGCAGAGGGGGCAAGAGAAGTCCTTTTGATCAGCCTGCCATTTCAGTACAGAAAAAATATGCGCGTGGATGAATCAAAAAGGCTTTTTAGCAGGTATGTCAATATTGCGAAATTGTTCTACACGTTTTTTCCGTCATGTCGTGGAATAGTTGCTTTTCTGATAGTTTTTTTCCATACCATATAAGGAGGTATAAGGACAAGAATGCCGCCAAGCCACGCCAGGGGGGATGCAATACAAATTCCATCAAAACCAAGAGGCTCAACAAGAAAAATCGCCACGGCACAACGTATAATAAGCTCGATGATGCCTGACATGGTAGTAATAAAGCTTTTTCCGAGTCCCTGAAGCGTGTTGCGTAATACAAACATAAGCGCCAGCAGCCAGTAAAAACCACATTGAATTTGCAGCAGCCGCTGTCCGTAGGCGACAACCCCTTCCTGATTATTTCCTACAAAAAGCCGTATGAGTTCTCCTCCGGCAACAATACAAAATGTTGCCGCAATCCACGCATACCCAAACGCCAGTTTGCTTCCGTCCTTAAGCCCCTGATGGACCCGTTCAGGCAGGAGGGCACCTATGTTCTGACCGGCATAGGTGCTCATAGCCCGTCCTATGCTGACAAGCGGCATGATGGCTATGGCGTCGACCCGGGCGACAGATGTGCAGGCGGCAATAGCTTCAGGGCCGAGGCCGTTGAGAGCGGTCTGCAGGACAAGAAAGCCAACGTTTATGAGCGCTCCTTGCAACCCCATGGGCAGACCAAGGGCGAGGTGTTTCTTGAAAATGGACCACGGGAGGCGTCGCCAGTCATTCATGTGCGGCCATAATTCCGGGATTCGATGCCAAATGTGGATGGCGCAGCAGAGGGCGGATATGCCGAGGGAGAGATTGGTTGCCCACGCTGCGCCTGCAGTGCCCATGGAGAAGCCGATGATGAAGAGAAAATCAAAGGCAATATTCAGAATGCAGGTCAGTATGAGAAAGACCAGCGGGGTTCTGCTGTCGCCGAGTGCCGTAATGCTTGAGGAAAAGACATTGTAAAAGACCAGGGAAGCGCTGCCCAGAAGGGTGACGGAAAGGTAGTCGAGGGCTGGCGCGAAGGCATCCTCGGGTGCATTTGTCAAGCGGAGGGCGGCAGCGCTTAAAAGGGAGGCTCCCATGAGAAGGATTGATATTATGAATGCAAGGATAAGACTTGCACAAAACGCGCGACGGAGACCTGTTTTATTGTCGGCCCCGAAAAGTTGCGCACAGTAAATGGAAAACCCCTGGGAGAGACCAATGACGAGGCCGATGAACATGAACCCGATGGGGCCTGTCAGTCCAACACCCGCCAGAGCGTCGACCCCGAGTGTTCGACCGACAATAATCATGTCAACCATGGAGTAGAGAAGCTGACATATATTGCCGAACATCATGGGCAGAGCAAAGGCGATGATAAGACGAAGTGGCTTTCCTTTAGTAAGACTTGTTATCATAATCCTGAATCAGTGAACAAATGTAGCTTAAATTTATAGACCCCTTTTAGTGGCATTTTTTCAAAAAACAAAATGTGATTTTGACATAAAATTAGCAGAAAACGATGTTTTTATATTAAATATTTATCCTCTTGAAGGTGTT
>JAIKXS010000063.1 GCA_024683955.1 Desulfovibrio sp.
TGCCGCGGTCAGATTTCTATATTCTCTGTATTGACAGGGAGCGGGGCTTGTTGTCTTCTAAACCCTGCGGGGATGGCAGCATGGGCGTGCCGCGGAAGCCATCAATATGTGTATTCAGCCACGCAGAAGGTGATTTCAAAGTCCTGTTGCTTTGCATGCTGTCTACGGCCTTTATTGCGGGGCCGTCATTTCACATGTCAGCAGCCCTTGCCTCCAGACGGGGTATACTGCTTCATGCCTTGAATGAACGTGTCAGGCACGTTTCCTCACGCTCCGGCTTCATTTCCTCTCCCACAAATGAACTGAGGCTGAAGTTTTTCCTCTCGTCCGTGCAGGCGAGTACTGTCATGAAGAATCCGACAGCGGAGGAATACGCAGATGGAGGAACAGATGGCTTTCACGTGTGAAGAAGTTCAATCGCGCATCGAAAAAATGTTCCCGCAGGTTTTTTACCTAACAAGCTGTTCCGGTGGACAAAAAAGCGTAGTTGAAGGGGACTTTTTCGGGATTCATCCGGTCCTGGACGTTTGCTCACGGAGGTGTGAATCGAAGCGGCATTCAACGCGAACCCGGCCCCGGCAGGTGAATCTGTGCCCATGGCATGCACAGAATATGGAACTTAACGCAGCGAGGGAAGTACTATGGAGCAGGATGGCCTGAAACCTAAGGCATGCCCGCATTGCGGATCTCAGGATACCTATCTTGCAATACGTGGAGACCGTCACGGATTCAGCGTATTGTGTGAGTCCTGCGGCCTGACGGGACCAAGCAGCAATGTGCAGCAGCATGCCGTAGAAGCGTGGAACAGCCTCTATATCCGAAAAAAAGGAAAGCACAACTGGTGGTTTCTGCGGATATTTGATTCGTGACTCCAGGAGGCGGTCTATGACTGCGGACGCATCAGTGCAGTCTTATTTGAGCTCGTGAACGCTTGTTCTTAGATTGCCCACTCTTCATATCCTTGACGCTTTGCAGACTCGTAAATGGGCTTTATGGCGATTTCCAGCCTCTCAATAAAAGCGTTATGCGTTTTTCCGGGGATGTATAAATCTTCTATTGCCCAGATAGCGTGCAGATTGTCCTTACGACATTTTATGAAAAGATTCTCAATCTTGCTGCTGCCGAGTATCTGCTGATACAGTAAATGCTGGTTTTCGGCGAAACGCTTGAAAAAGGGATCCCACCGGGGAAGTTTATTGCTTTTTGAGGAATTCAGTGACGAATCCATGGGCATGAGGTTCCATATTTCGTCATGCATGACAAACGACCACGGAACGAAATGATCAACATCGTATCTTTTCCTGTCGATGTAACCGTCCTTAAAGACATCTCGTATCCGGCATTCTTCCAGAACTGCATCCCAGAGGTTCCGGACACAGGTGAGCTTACGTATACCTTCGTCCGGAGATCCCAGCTTGTAGACCAGGCCAGGCACGTCGATATTGTTATTCTGCAGCCAGCGAAGCTTCTCAAACTGAATCCAACCGAGAATTGACACGGCATTGTCCCGGATCATCTCCGCCCATTCGGAATGAAACCGGATCTCCCGGTTCAACTTGGTGCCTACACCGAACACATATGGAAGAGAACCAATATTCCTGTTGTACCATTCGGTAAATTCGATAATTTTTTTGGAGGCACCCCATGGGGGCGTCCTTTCCGGACCGGTCCTGACAAAAAATCCGGACAGGGCCCTGTACGGCACCATTTTGACAAGCTGCATTTTATCGGAACAGATCTTTTCGCGATACGTTTGCAATGCATCCTTGATATCAAGCTTAGATGCCCGGCTTGAAAGGTTGCTGATTTTTTTCAGGGACCATACAGCCCTCTCAAGGGCATCACGCACTTCACCGTTCATTGTTCCGCTTAAATGAATGCGAAACTCAACGACGGAATACCAGGCATTTGCAATCATTTCATCGGTGATTTCGTCAAACGTCAGCCTTTCTTTCCCCTCCGATACCAGTCGAACCAGTGCCTCTAGCCAGTAAAATTTATAACAGTAGGCGGGATCCTTGAGCATCTGAAAAAAACCACGGATATCCAGCTGATTCCGGTATTTTCCGTCCAATTCCCGTTTAAGGGCATCCTTGTCCATTTTAAGACCTTTTTGAGCACCCAAGAATAAAGTTTAGCCAGACGACGTCTTGTCGTAACATCGCGTCATCGTTCTCCCATTGTTCTAGCAGGATAAGTTCCGGATGCATATCAAGTATTCGTCGCAGGTCATGTGTTGAAAAAGCGGTAAAATAACGGCCATGCCTGTCAACGCCGCTCTCAATGCCCGTTTTGAATGAGAAGAATGCCGCACCGTCCTCTGCAAGAATACCACTGAGTCTGCCAAAAAATACCTCTATAGCCTCCATACGCAGATGTAGAAGAGAGGCGCATCCCCAAAGACCATCAAAGCGTCTGTGCGGATGCCAGGTTTCGATGCGTTCACACCTGATCCCCGCCCCTGAGTGCTGACGTGCCAGCTGACAGAGCTCTTCGCTGGCATCGATACCTTCTGCCTGATAGCCGTGCTCTATGAAGAATCGCAGATCCCTGCCACTCCCGCAACCAATATCGATGATATGACCTCCCGGCTTTATATGTTTCAAAAAGCGCAGGCATGTAGCCGACAGATCTGCAGAAACCGTTTCCTCAAAATAGCGAAGTGCATTTAATCTGTAATATTCATCTGTATTGGCGTTCATAGAGTTCCATGAGCAAACAATTATGATTTTAATCAGCAAAAAAAATAATTGTTACTATGTGTTGCGTTTGAGTCCAGTAAAAAATTAAACGGACCGATGAATTTCATATGGAGAAGCCGGGCGTCCTTTGCTGAGCGGATTTCCGTCGGCAGTGATTAAAGCGTCCGCCATTGCGGAGCAGATGCAGGTGACACGAAAGAGGGCATTCTGAACGGCCAATAGCACTTTTTCCCGCGGATATGGCCATGCGCCCTTTACTCGCCCTTGCCATGGCCCTCTGAACCAATCACCTGTTCCCCCGTATCTTACAGTCTCTCCGCAGGCTGACACGGCATGTCCTGCCGCCCGAGAACATGTTGAAACGGGAAAGGCAAAAAGACAAGGGATCCCAGTTAATAATGTGCTCCTTATATCCTCCCCCTGAAGCGAGATGTTTTACGGAGGGTTAGATAAATTCTTCTGAGGAGTCACTCCTTGAAAGTAGTTTCTCCTATCCACGTCAAACAGGACATCCATTGTACGGTTGAAGAGATGCATTTTTATACGAATCACTCTGTAGAACTATGTTTGACATTATGGAGCGGGAGATATATTTTCTGTCAAATGAAACTCTGCATGTCAAATGAAACTTTGCATGTCTAATTAAATCTGCAAGTTCGTCTCATTTTCCACACAACTCAGCATATCTGTAGTATCAACAGGTCACTATGAAATGCCCTGACTGATGTAAACGGAGGTCTGGCGCTCGCCCCTTCCTTTGCACAGCCGTTGCCAAATCCGGCGCCGGAACACATACGTTAACCCGACCGGATGACCTTGAACCGTATGCTGAAAACCTCTTTTTTCTCCGGACGTCATCTTGCAAATCCCCGGCGGCGACTTCATTGAAGAATCAGAGGCATTACATGACAGACGTATTCACGTCCTCCATGTATAGTTGTTCATTAGCCCGTATATTCGGGATTGCATACTCCAAAAATCCGCTCCGATGGAGACTGCACTTGGCAAATGCTTATCCATAGGGTCAGCCGTCAGGGTGGCGTCAGGGAATTCCCCGGCATCAGGTACCGTCGTGCTTTTCGGACAGAATACTGTGGTTTGCGGGAAAACGGGAACATCATGCAGCTACTCTGAAACTTTTTCCGCAGTCTGAAGGCTTGATGATTCAAAGCGCAAAGAAGCCATAGCAAGGATTACCATTATGGATACTCCAAGGCAGATTGAAATATACCTTTCGGCGCCGGAAACGGTTACTCACGCTCTTAAATCTTTCGAAGGAGCCGTATTTTCCGGCTTTTCCCTTGTCGTTCACAAGGATGCCTTTCCTGCCGATGACGCGTGGAACCAGGCCGTTTTCTGCGATGACATGCAGACCATCCGGAAGAGGACTGATACCGGCTTCACAAAAACGAAATTCGTGTACATCGGGAATGAAGGGAAGTGTGATACTGATGCCGTTTTCGACGTCCTGCCGTCCGATGCCGGGGTGGAACGATGTAAACTCGTGATCGCGCATCTTGCGCGATTTCTGAGTCTTTACTACGACAAATGGCTGAATGAACGTTTTTTGCAGACGATGATCAACAGCATGCCTGAACTTGTCTGGTTCAAAAGCCGCATGGGTGCGCATATGCTTGTCAACGACAGCTTCGCCCGCACGGTGGGAAAGACAAAGGAGCAGATTTTCGGAAAGGGGCATTACTATATCTGGGATATTTCCGCTGAAGAATACGAGCAGGGGGATTTTGTCTGTCTTGAATCCGAGGAAAAGGTGATGGCGGCGGGAAAAACCTGCGTTTTTGAGGAGCCTGTTCTCACAAAAGAAGGGATGAAGCACTTCATGACCTATAAATCTCCGGTCTACGATATAGGCGGAGACATATGGGGCACGGTCGGCATAGCCCATGATCTTACTGACTTCAGCAACATGGGCATTGAAATGAACTATATTTACGAGAGTATGCCGACACCGATCGTCGTCTGCGATGCGAATCTTGAAGCCTCATTCGTGAATTCCGCATTTCGGGCTGCAGTAGGCATCGACAGCAAAAATTTTAATTTCAATGCATGGCTTCGGGAAAATTTTTCAGATAAGATAGATTTCCAAGCTATAGGACGCGAAGATATCTGTATTTCTTACGATTTGCACTTGGATAAAAATGACAGAATAATGTATTATCAGTTGAATATCAACAAAATTAATGACTATTTTGGAAAAACTATAGGGTATTACTTCTTTTTCAGGGACGTAACCCGTGAAATGGAATATAAGGATAAGCTGCTGAAAATCGCCAATACCGATGAACTGACGGGCTTGTACAACAGACGTTTTTTCATGAAGTATCTGAGCGAAATCTCTTCGGAAACATATTCCGTCATTTTCATAGATCTTGATAACTTCAAAAGCATAAACGACACCTACGGACATACCCGCGGTGATGAAGTTCTCAAGGATCTGGCCAAGGACATGAAAAAAGTCTTCAGGGACGCTGTCTGTGCCCGTTTCGGCGGTGATGAATTCGCCGTCCTTTTCGATAGCAAATGCAGGCAGGAAGACATTGATGCGCTGACAAGCACCCTTCAGAACATGTACCGGGAGAAGACCGGCAGTATGAATCTTGACCTTTCCCTGAGCATGGGAAGCGTCATAAATGCCAATAAAAACGAAGACATGGACCGGGTTCTAAGGATATGCGACGAGAAAATGTACAAACAGAAAGAGAAGCATCACAAACATTTCCGGTCCAACGTTCGTGACGGCAACCGCGGAGCGAAGGGTTAGTTGTTCTTCACCGTTTTTCCCCATCCGGATTTTTTTCCTGCAGGCAGTACGCACGTATCTCGGCGGTAAAGCGGCCACGGAAGAGAAAAAACAACACGCGGCTGCCTCGTCCAATGACGACAGCCGACATGGATAACGGTAGGGCATTCTGGGAATTTCCTCTACGGTTGGGACAGCCCGTCTCAGCACTCGACCATACTGACAGCCAGGCCGCCGCCACTGGTTTCCTTGAATTTGGCATTCATCTCATGACCGATTTCACCCATGGCCATGATGGCTGCGTCAAGCGAAACCTTGTGCTGGCCGTTTTTTTCGCTTGTGGCAAGAAGCACGGCATTGGCGGCCTTGACAGCGCCCATGGCGTTGCGTTCAATGCATGGTATCTGCACATATCCCCCCACCGGATCGCAGGTGAGTCCCAAATGGTGCTCCAGGGCTATTTCTGCGGCATTTTCCACTACACTCCCATCATACCCGCGGGCGTGGGCGAGCATAGCTGCGGCCATGGCTGAAGCTACGCCGATTTCGCCCTGACAACCGACCTCGGCTCCTGCAATGCCTGCGTTATGCTTGGCCAGAAAGCCCACCGCAGCCGACGCCAGCAATCCTTCGCAGAGGGCACGTTCGCCAACGTTTAAATTTTTTCGCATGGCATAGAGCAAGGCCGGCATGACACCGGCCGAGCCGCATGTGGGAGCCGTCACAATGACTCCCCCCGCTGCGTTTTCTTCCGATACGGCGAAGGCGTAGGCGTTGAGCAGGCCCATTCCTTTGCCAATGGGCATATTGTGCTCCATGGAGTGTTCCAAAAGACTCTGGGCCTTGCGCCAGACCCCGAGCGTGCCCGGCAGTTTACCAGAGGCCTCCAGTCCGCGCCGCACACTGTCGTACATGGCTTCCATAATGCTGTTGAGCCGTTCATAGATGTGGGGACGAGTCATACCGGTGATGGCCATTTCGTTATCGAGGATAATCTCGTGCAGGTTCAGTCCTGTTTCCCGTACGATGGTCGAGAGCTCGCGCATGGTACCGTAGGGATGAACAGGCTTGCCGCGTTCGGGTTCAGTGTAGCCTTTCCACTGGATAAAGCCTCCTCCCACGGAATAATATTCCCTCGCAAACAGCACCTTTCCACCGGCGTCACGCAGTTCAATGCTCAGGGTGTTGCTGTAGGGCGAGTCGTATTGGATCGGACCAAAGGCGATGTCCTTAAGGCCGATTTTGAACGTCCTGCCGTTGATGGTCACGCTGTGGCTTTGCTCCGGATCCGCCTGGAGACCTGGGAGGACTGCCGGCGGACAATGCTCGGGAGTATTGCCAAGAAGTCCGGCGAGAACCGCCGCATCAGTCCCGTGCCCTTTTCCCGTGGCACTGAGCGAACCATAAAGTGTTACATGAATGTTTGAGGCTCGGACCAGCCTGTCGTCTGACAATCCCGCCAGACACTGACAAAAATCAGCTCCGGCCTTCATCGGTCCTATGGTGTGGGAACTGGATGGTCCGGGACCAATCTTAAACATGTCAAAGAGTGTTGTTTCAACCGGTGGTCGTTTTTTCAGTGCATTCTGCAGACAATATGGATGAGCCATGGACATGTCTCCTATAATCCCAGAAGAGCGGCCAGCAGCGAGCCGATGACGATACAGCCGAGAACGGTGACAAAGACATTGGAGAGGGCACCCTTGTAGCGATGCATTGCCGGAACGCGAGCGATGGCGACCATCGGCATAATGAACAGAATCATGGCAATGACCGGTCCGCTCAGTTTTTCAATGAGATTCAGCACGCTGGGATTAAGGATCGCCGTCACCCAAAGCGTCACGAAGAAAAAAAGAGCTATGCATCGTTCTCTTCCGACACTGCGGGTCGGAAGGCCGGGCCTGGCCTTGAGCAAAAGACCGTTGAGACCTTCGCGTGCGCCGAGATAGTGTCCGAAAAAGGATGTGGAAATGGCCAGAAAGGCAATCAGCGGCCCGAAATAAGCTATGACTGGATTATCGAAATGGTTGGCAAGGTATGACAACACGCTGATATTCTGCTCTTTAGCCTTGGACAGATTTTCGGGTGAGAGCGAAAGCACGCAGGAAAAAACGAAAAACATGACAAAGGTGACGAGGAGACCTGTTGTGACTTTAAGGGTGCGGTTGACATGGGCTTCCGCGTATTCACCGTATTGCTCGCGGTTGCTCAACGCGAAGGTTGAGATTGCCGGTGAGTGGTTGAAGGCGAAAACCAGAACCGGGAGAGCCACCCAGAGCGTTGCCAATATGCTCCCTGCAGTGGGTGCAGAACTGAAGGCGGCGAGATTCCAGTGGGGGATGAGATAGCAGGAGAGGCCGAGAAGAATAGCGCAAAGAGGGTAGGTCAGTTTCTCGTTAAAGGCCAGGACAGCCTTTTCCCCAATCATGATGATAACTACGTAGGCTCCCACGCACAATCCTGAAAGAACTATCCGCGGAGGAGGGGTCATCCCGAGCTGATAGGCTATGAAGGATTCTACGGTATTGGTCAGGCTCACGCCATAGATGAGCAAAATGGGATAAATGGCCCCAAAATACAAGAGCGTAATAGCAACACCGGCTGCATGTCCGAAAAATTCCTCTGCCACGAGCGTGATGTCGCTTCTGGCATGTTCGGAAGACAAGACAAAACGGGCCAGCCCCCTGTGCGCCAAAAACGTCATTGGCCCGACAAGCACGGTGATGACCAGAAGGGGCCAGATGCCGGCGACCCCGGCCGTAATGGGCAGAAAGAGAATGCCGGCGCCAATGGCGGTCCCAAAAAGGTTTAATGTCCAAAGAGTGTCAAATTTGCTCCACGTTTGCATTTTGCGACAGTCTTTGTTCATGGCTGCTCCGTAAGTTATCTGAAATTAGGTCTGCCTTGCCTGAAGAGAAATGCGGTTCACTCGGGAATGAAAGCGTTTTCTGTGACGGAGGCTGTAAAAGACGCCATTGAAAAGAACTTTTGCGCTTGTATATGAACCTGCATCAATGCGCCTCAGGCAATCTGACGACCTGCCCCCGAAAAGACACGGGCAGGAGCCTGACCGATCATGGCCTAAAACGCATGGCCCTCCCATCCGAAGACAACCGTTTCCATACTTTCCCCCTCACAGGAAGGAATTTCCGTATAACGTCATGAATTCTTGCGCTTTTCTTCATCACCGGACGAGTCCCGGATGTCAAGAGGGTCTGCGTAAATCAGCATCCGTGTCCGGAGCATCGGAGGGAAAAATTTCTCCTGCTCCATGATGAACTCCGCGCCACCTGTCCCACTTCGCTTATCGGAACACAAAAATCATCTGAAAAGCGAACCGCCGAACTTCTCCGGCCAGGGAGAAGACTGCCCGAAACCGTGCCCCAGCCGCAAAGGACACACGACTGCGTGGAATGTCGCTTTTCTTCTTTTCCGACGCGGCAGATCCAGCGTGCACGTGATCAAAATTCAATGCGTATTCACACGAGAAAATCTGACAATCCGGTTCATAACGATGGCGCGTTATCCCCAGCGTTCCATTATTGCTTCAAGGATCGAATCATGCAGGATTGGGGGGGCTCCACATCGCTGCCAGGCTGCCCTTAAATAACATTAAAAATCAATGAAGCATGGCAGACTATCACGGGCCTTTAACTAACGATAAATGCAAGGCAAAGCTGTCGAATGATATTGTGTAGAGCGCTGCTGAAATGGGATGAGGATTGCCGGAAATCAATCTGAAAGGCGGCCTTTATACAGACGGTTCCCACTCAGGAAAGGGGAGCGGGAAGACTGAAGGACGGTTACGAATGCAGATCCGGATGAGAAGGAGATCTGCAATGCCTGAAACAAGCCGGATACTGGAAGGAAACGGCCATGGACACGTTGAACAATCTGCTATCAACGTACCCCAAGCTGAAAAGGCAAAGACTCACGTTAAGGTGCACCGTCCCTCCGTCCTGAAGGACGGGGAGACGGTGCGTTGGATAAATTGTTGTTTCATCCATCTGACCAACTATATAGACGAAATATCTTTACACGAAAATAATACTTCCAAAAAAATTTATCGATTTTACTTTAAAAAATAGAGTTGCAGAGGTAGTAATCATATTGTTAACAAACAATATCAAGATCTATAATGGAGACACAAAGGAAATTATATTCAACTTTACTCACTTATACATAGTTGATAAATATAATAAAATTAAATACTATTGTTTTAAAGAAAAACCCATCTTTCCGTTAGCCATTCTGCCAACAGAAAACATATTTTTAATTTCCGGCTCATTAAAAAGAGAAAGAATGCCGCCTTGTACAGTATTTATTTGATCTACCTCTTTATCATTGTCGTTATTAAATGTCAATGAAGATGTATTAGTATATATATCATATAACGCATTTCTAGCAAATTCTCTTTCTTCTCTCGTTCCTTCAGTTAAACAGGGCTTTAACGCATCTTTTGCATAATCCATATCTACAATTTTTATATTTTGCAATACAGTTTTGAAAAATTTAAGCAAATTTTCACTATTCCTGCTATTGGTATAATCTGCAATAGATCCTAAAAGATCTTTTCTGCGTTCTTCGCTTCTTTCTTTGTCCAAAATGTCGTTTTGCCGCTGTAGATCCATCTGTCTAATCTGATTGTCATTATCATTTGTATTCACATTGCCATGCTGATTACCACTGGCATTTTGATTTAACAGCGAATCCTGTGACTTCGGCTTCATAGCAAGAAAAGCCGAACAAAATCCAAGACCAGTCGCGGTGGAAATAGCACCTCCGGTAAAAAGTGCAGTAGCGGTAAGACCAATTGCCGTACCTATTCCCAAGGTTGCAAAAGTTAATGCAGTAATACCAAGACCTGCGGCAACCCCACCGATTAGTCCGAGAAATATTCTCAATTTGCTTTCTTTAGGAGGACTGTTTTTAAGCCCTTCAAAGCCATCCTGTTGGGAAATATTATTATACCCTTCTGCTAAATTTGCAGGTACCTGATCAGTATTAGAAACATTACCTGAAAAATTGCTAAGTTTACTAGGAGATATCTGCATAAAATTTTCCTTTATAAAATTTTTATGTAATTAATACAATGGACGTACTAAAAAATATGATAATCAAGATTAATCAAATAGCATCTTTTACGTTTCTCCCTGTTGAAGTAATCAAATCAAAAAATCTGCAGTCCGTACCAAGAGAACCTGTTTTTAGGTATATCATTATTTGTAAAAATGGATACAATATAGTTTATGCCAAGCGCATCCCTTTTTGTTTTATTTTGAAAAATCAAGATAAAAACGGTGAAGATGATTCCTGACCGTCAACGTTACATACAGGAGGCTGCCGTATGCTGTTAACCATCTCTGAGGAAGCTGAAAAAAATACTATTTTAATATGATTACCATGTTGTGTAAATGTAAGCAAGCCTCCCCATGTGTAGAAACCGGGAAGCCGTACAATACTGAAAACACTGATATGAAAAAAGCAGAAAACGCTGTGGGGATGCATAAAGAACATGCTGCGCGACAGCTGAGACCGGCGCGTTCGTCAAGCGGAGAAAAGATTATCATCCCTTATGGAAAGATTTATGAATGAGCGACCGATGACTTCAGAACATAAACAAAAGCCATGTTTGGATGCAGGCTGAAGAAGGCTGCATCAATTCCATCAACTCAGAGAGGAACACGCCTCGCATCTGTTTTCGTATGCAGGACAGATCTGGCAACGCCGTTGATCTCAAACTCATTTGCATCGAATCATGTATCCGTTGCGACGGCATTGTTACGGGAATATATTGTAATTTCCAGATAAACTCCGCGCCACGTTTTTCTGCAATCAACATCAATTCACAAGACATTGCCGGCCATCATGTACGCAACTAATGATCAGCAGATTTTGAACAGCCAAGGGAAGGGCGTCTGCATATCATGTACTAACGTCTCTTGCAGTATCTGAGGGCGCGCTTCTGAAAGAATGTGGATTCAACCTTTTTCCATTGCCGCAACAGTTCTGCCAGATTTAATACCCGGGGCGTTTGCCTTCGGTCTCGTACGTATCTTTTTCCAACGCAAGTGCTTTATTCCAAAGGAAAACGCCGGCAAGCGGAAAACCGGCGCATGACGGCGACTTCAGAGCTTCTCGGCCCAAGCTGCTATTTGAAGACTTGTGGGATTTGCGTATCTCAACTATAGTTGGTCTATTAAAAATGATGAGAATATTCGTAGTGGAAGATATTGTGTTTTCATGACACAAGTATATTTGGTCTTTGTCACAAAATACCGCCGTGGCGTTTCACAAACGAGATTCCCGATGACCTGAAACCGATATTTTCCAGTGTATGCCCGGAGATTGAAGCAGAAGCTGTTGGATTTGACTGTGAAGATGACCATGTGCACCTGCTTGTGAATTCCCCCCGAAATTCGGCGTATTCTTACTGGTCAACAGACTGAAAGGCGTTTCCGGCAGACTGATCAGGAAGAGCGGGTATCCGGGCCTGAAACGCAAGCTGTGGAGTAGTTCTTTCCGGTCACCAGGTTACTTTGCTGGTAGTTGTGGCGGCTTTCCTGTTTCCGTTTTGCGTCAGTACATTGAAAATCAGCATGCCCCAGGTTTAGAAGGCAAAGATTCCGGTTACGCAGCGCCTTATATCCCGGTCCGGAAGGAGGGGGGACGGCGCGTTGGATAACAATGCGGCTCCTTGGCGCCGCCGCGGGTCTTGCGATTGGCAAGCAGGCCATGGAACCTTGAAGGGAAACGGTTCTCTGAAAAGCGGCACGACCGCACGATGGATTCGCGGGGATATATGCCGGACATTTCTCTGCGTGGAATCATTGTGGAGCCATGCTCCCCCCGATCTGTCACGCTAGTGAACCGGCACATAAGCCTTATTTTGTGGAATGTGTCCTGTCAGATAGAGAGACAGGCTGTCTTAACCGTAAGACGGGAAGTATCGTTTCCGGAAGAATAAGGGGAAAAGCCTTCTTAAGACGATGATTCCCGAAGAAGCTGAACACTCCCTTTTTCCGCCTTTTGCATCCCCGAAACGATCCTTTCGGCCGGTCAGCCCCTGCGGTATCAAAAGGCACCTCTCCCCGCAAAACGACGTTCTTCCTTCCCGTCAGTCCCGGACATGCGGGGACGGATGCCTGTTGCGTATTATTTTTAACCTCAAGGAGATCATCATGCTCGTTGAACTCGTCAACGGAAGCCCTCACAAGAACGGCTCAACGGCTCTGGCCCTCAGAGAAATAGCAACAACCCTTCAGAAAGAAGGCATTGAAAGCCACATCTTCTGGGTCGGCGCAAAACCCGTAAGCGGCTGTCTCGGCTGCGGCAAGTGCGCGGAACTCGGCAGATGCGTCATCGACGACACGGTCAACGAATTCCGCGAACTGGCCCAAAAGGCCGACGGCTTCGTCTTCGGATCTCCCGTGCACTACGCCGCTCTCGCAGGCAATGTAAAATCCTTCATGGACAGACTCTTTTTTTCCGAGATGCAGGGCAACCGAAACCGGACCTTCCGCCTCAAGCCCGCGGCGGGCGTGGTGGTCGCGCGGCGCGGAGGCTCGGTCTCAGCCTTCTCCCAGCTCAATAAGTATTTCACCATTCAGGAGATGTTCGTGGTCTCCTCCCGCTACTGGAATAACGTCTTCGCCCTGACGCCCGATGATGTGCCGGAAGACAAGGAAGGGCTTTGCAACATGCGGATCATCGCCCGCAACATGGCCTATTTTCTCCGATGTCAGGAAGCCGGCCGGGCAGCAGGTGTTTCCCTGCCAAACGAGGAATCGCCGGTATTTACCAATTTTACCCGCTGAATATGGAGTCAGCCATAATCGGCAGTGACAGTGGAGGACAGCTTGCAGTACCGCTCACTCGGCCGCTCAGGCCTGATGATCAGTGAAATATCCCTCGGCTGCGAGGGCTTGCTCGGCAAACCGGAGGCATTTGTCCACGATGCCCTTGACATGATGGAACGCTGCGGGGCGAGCGGCATAGATCTCTACTCCCCGAATCCCGAGATGCGCACGTCTCTCGGCCGCGCCCTGCGCGGACGACGGGAAAAATTCCTTCTGGAGGCCCATCTCTGCACCATCTGGAAGGACGGTCAGTACAAGCGCACCCGTCGCATGGACGAGGTGCGCGCAGGCTTTGAAGACCAGCTTGTCCGTCTGGGGACCAACTATCTGGATATCGGAATGGTGCACTATGTGGATTCCATGGACGACTGGCGCGATGTGGCCGACGGAGAGGTGATGCGCTATGCCCTTGATCTCAAAAAATGCGGAGCCATCCGGGCGGTCGGCCTTTCGAGCCATAATCCGCAGGTGGCTCTGGCCGCGGTGAAGAGCGGCGTCATAGACGTACTTCTCTTCTCCGTCAATCCCTGCTACGACCTGCAGCCCGCCGACGAGGATGTGGAGCAGCTCTGGAACCGGGAAAACTACAGGGGCAGTCTTCTGAACATGAACCCGGAGCGTCAGGAGCTCTACGAGACCTGCCAAAGGCTCGGCGTGGGCATTACGGTCATGAAGGCGTTCGGAGGCGGTGACCTGCTGCATGCGGACCGTTCGCTCGCCGGCGTGGCGCTTACACCGTATCAGTGTATCAGCTACGCTCTGGACCGGCCCGGCGTGGGCTCGGTCATGACGGGTGCGCACAGTCTTGAGGAACTGCAAACGAATCTCGGCTATGCCGACGCGCCGGATGAGGAAAAAGACTATGCCTCCGTACTGGCGACCTTTCCACGGATGAGCTGGCAGGGGCACTGCATGTACTGCGGTCACTGCGCTCCCTGTCCCTCCGGCATTGACGTGGCGATGGTGACCAAACTCCTTAATCTGGGCCTTGCCCAGAACGATGTGCCGGAAACCGTGCGCGAGCATTATGGGGCTCTGGACCATAAGGCAGGTGAATGCCTGCAATGCGGATCCTGTGAAGAGCGATGTCCTTTCGAGGTCGCGGTCATGCACAACATGGAGCACGCAAAACAGGTATTTGGCATGTAATGCAGGATGGGTACGAAATCGTCGTGAATTTCCGAAAGATGCGGCCATGGCAGCCGGGGCTGTCGCCGCATCGGGGAAGTGGCGGTGGACAGGAGCATTGTGAGGTACGATTTTTGGTTCATTCTGACCCGCATCAAAGGGGATGCCATGGGGGGCGGGTTCGGCGGCAGCCAAGAACATCGCTATCAGCTGCACGTCGGGAAAACAGGGCAAGGCCCAGAGGTGCACGGAGTGGACAGGCGGGGCGCGACGAAAAAATCCTGTCTCGAATGCCCCATGAAGGAAGGGTTCATGGAGGCCATGACCAACAGTGGCAAGGATTACATCCCATTTCAACAGCCGCTATGTCCGCATCAATGTGCTGCGCCGCATGTCAATGGAATGCGCTGCGGAACCGACCTCTTGCGATCTGGCATTCCCGCTTCATCTGACTTCCCCGCCATCGACCAGGCGTCCGTTGATCTCGTATACGCCCTGCCGGAAAAGAACAAAAAAACCTTGTGGAACTCATTGAATCCCGCAGGGGCCTCTGTCCTCTCCCGGCCATGGAGGGGCTTGGGATGGGGAAACGCACGTACAGGCTTCTTGAACTGCAGATCGGGCGTGTCGTTGTGTACCACCAAAAGGGCCGACCCTCAGTGGACGGTCTATTTTTTTTGGGGGGGAGGGAAGGCCTACATTTCGGAGGAAGAGACAGATCACACTTCTTCTCCGCTTCAATCCTGCTGGAAAAGGCTCATCTTCGTCGGACCTGAAGGCTTGCAGGCCGTTCTTTCAGGCATCCCTTACGGCAGCGCAGGGGATTTGCGCATCCACTGTCACTTCTGTCCGAATCAGGGATACACCCCTTGAGACAACGTGCCCGCAGGGCACACGCAAAAAGGCTTTGGGCAGCCCCCAAAGCCTTTTTGCGTGGAAAGTTTGCTGGCGCGCAAGAGCACGGGCGCCGCAGGGCGTCTTTCTAAGCCTTAACCGAATGATTCTTATTAGTGATGAGATTGTTGAGATGGTCCGTAAAGCCCTCGGTCACGCCTCCGTTCATACCCGGTTTTTCCGTTCCTACGGTATATTCAAATTTCAAATCGGTTACCGTGCACTTTTTCCCTTTTGTTTGCATTTGAGCGAGATCACAGTCAAGGGTCAGTTTCACGGGAAGTACGCCGACTCTTCCGTCTTCGCCGGGAACACCTCCGGCCACTCCCAACGTGAGTTCGGTATTCAGAACGATTTTCGCCTTGTTCCCCTGTCTTGTCACATTGAAGACAATTCCGTCATTCACCTTTGGCGTCGAAATAAAAACCTGATCACTGTTCACCGGGACGCCAGCCGGCAGCTTCTGCCCGTTGAGTTCGCCAGCGGCCAAGGGCGTAACAAAGAGACCGAGCGTCGCTTGATTCAGCAGAGAAGTTATAAAATGCTGTTCTTTTGGATCGGGGAACATTTGCTTTAAGTCCTTGAATATTGTTTCCTTATAGTCTTTGGCACTTCTATTATATTTAGTATTGCCTAATGTTATATCTTGACGATCCATATCACCTATAAACTGCTTATGAAAATGCTGAATTTTTTCGTTTTGGGGATCATTTTTCACATCTGGAAAATTATTCTTTATATTGAATGTTGTTAAATATGAATTTAAATCTTCCTTTAAATTATTTTCAAATTGCTTAAGCTCATTCTGGTTAAGATCAGCGCTTGATTTCCATGAAATAACGCTGTTTATCTTATCATAAGCGTCTTCAACATCTTTGATTTCCGAGAAGTCTATAGTCTTTGCAATGTTATTGATAAGATCTCTATTAGCGGCTTTGCTATTAACACTTTTAAGTTTCGTTTGAATCAACCCCAACGTTCTCCCATATTTCCCTGCTATATTCCTGCTCGAGTCCGCCAGTCTATCAATATTTGATTTGGAAGGGTTGACAATGGGATCCGATTTGCCAAGCAGAGAGGCCATGGCCGAATCAACCTTTGCGTGCCGCGCCTCGAGTTCAGCCCTGTCTGTAAAGATATTACTTATTTTTGTCAGCATCCGGGAAAGGATGCTCTTGGTCTTGAGCTGACCGTCATCATTGACCTCGAAGCAGGCCTTATTGTTGATCTGATTGATGAGATCTGAACCCGTATTGACAACAGAACCTGTAAAGAATCCCATATAGTGTTCTCCTTATGATCTGTGGGGTCTGGAAAGAAAGCAAAAAACACGGAAAAAGAAAGGAATACCTTAAAGTCTTTGAGTGAAGATACCCGCGCACGGTAAGCTGCTGCATGAAGCCCCGTTAAACAGGACCTCAGATCTTGAAATGTAGACTTTCCGGCGCGCTTTTTTCTGCAGGAAACGCGTTCTCAGCACCCTTATCCCTGCATGATATTGCTATCTTCCGGGATACAGACTTATTCTATATTTTTACCCAGTTAGAGTCGTTTAGAGTTTTTTTTTCCTGCGAACCTTGTGACGGCTGATTCTGCGGCTCAGAGAGCTTTTCAAGCCAATACCCCGACTGGGACACAAGGTTGACGATAAGATTACTGAAACTTTCCTGAGACAATGCACTGATATCCCAGCAGATCTGCAGGGTGACGACTTCAGCTTCAGCGTTGACTCCAAGGGTCATGCCATTGGACCCGGCAAAAAGATCATTGGCGCTCAGAACGCGCATCAGGAATTGTTCACGGCCTTTGTCAGGCAGAACCCCCACGCATGTCTGGGCAACAAGCATACTGCTGCCTGGCTGTAAGACCAGCCGTACATCAAGAGGGCCCGCGTGAATGGTTGCACCGTGGCCGTTATCCATTATATCAAGCGTTAAGCCATTGTCCTCGGCAAATTTCTGGGCAAGTTTGGTCAGCATATCAGTGTCTCCTTCGCTAAAAATTCGTGTTGGGCACAGACAACTTTTATTCTACTCCCTGCAGAGATCCGTTACATAGACCTATTGGGGACAGAAGATGTTTCGACGGTAAATTCCGTGTCCGGCAATTGCCGTCGAACGTCTTCAGATACCATGGCCATATCCGAGTCACTTATGTCGAATCTTAAAAAAAGAAAGAATTAAAGTACACAGTTTTCTAAAAACATTCTCTATCGTCTTTTTTGGCGAAGCACCTGATATACTGCCTCTCCTGAAGGAGCATGAAAAGACGCTCGCGCACGTTACATGTCTGCGTTTTTGCCTTCCTTCTTTCTTTCACCCGGCTTTCAGCCGGCTTTTCAAGGAGCAGGGGGCAATCAAGGCAGCGTTCAAGCTCTCCCGCAGCGGCATTCCCGGTGATAACGTCATCCGGCCACTTTTCCGGAGCGCCACGGGGAGAACACGTACGATACTCCCCACTCTGACGGACTCCGGCAGGCATTGTTACGCCACGCACAGGAGATGGATCACCCGGCGCTGTTTCTCATAGCACGCATACAAGGACACGGTGACCAACAGTCTGTTTCTTTTTTTTTTCATTCTCCTTTGGGAGCGGTCGGGGAAACGTATGAAGAAGGATCTAGGCATGGTTCCGTACGTATTGACGTGATTGTACAGGGTGCGGATCTCAACGCAGACATGACAATCCTCCTCTTTGATTTCCAGCATTCCATGCTGCTCTCCTTCATATGACGGATTCTGACCTTCCTCCGTCTGTACATCTTGAAGGACAGCTTCAAAAAAATTCGGGAGTTATTTTCCTCCTTCTTTTCGCCATTTCTGACGAAGAAAAATTCCCGGCATCGCCTTCCTTCTTCTTCTTTTGTCTCCACGAGAGGCTCCGACTCTTTCTTCCGTTAAGAGATGGCCATCCCTTCAGATGGCCGTAAAACAGGGGCTAACATGTAACCTGCATGTCAATAAAAGAAGAAATTTTTTATGTTATGTCCGCTCCGCTTCTAATTTTTCGCCATATATGACGAAAAAAAAATGGAAGATACATTCAGACATAATCCCTTGTCGGACACTTTAAACGTGTATAGTCTCAGGTGATCATGTACAAATGCAACAGCCGGGTCACGTTCGCGTGTCAGGGAACGCCGGTCGGCTCGTCCGGATCGCATGCAGCGTAAACAAAAGGCATTTCGTGCGTACCCCGTAAAAAGTGCCGTACTAATTCCCCCGGAATGGGAGAACATCTCTTTTTCCGCTTCCGCTCCGGATTCCAGCCCGTGCAATGGACTGCCGAAACACGTTCCCAAACCCCTCTCCCTCTTCCAATGGCCCTGAAGAGCGCATTTGCTCCCCATTGTATGCAACGGCCTCCGTGCCGGAGATGGCCGCGGATCACATGAGAGGATGACTGTTGTCCTTCGATGTCCTGCGTAATACGGCCAGGAATCGCAATATTAATCCCTGTCCGCCGTAGTAAGGCCATGCGCCGCGGACACGATCGTCTTCAACGGCCGGTGCCGGGAGATTTCGGGAGATGCCGCGATGAGCGTTTTTACGCTCCGGTCTTCTTGGTAAAGGGATACAGAATCTGTCTTGAAAGGACTGGGCGGATGATGGAGGACGGTTGAAATGACGCAGGAGCAGGGCGGCACGCTTCAAAGAAGGCGTTTTCCGTCTGGAATGGCACTCAGTTTGCGAAATCGGGCGTTTTCACCTTCCGGAAGCCGGCAAAGGACCCTTCTTCGAGCTGAGCCGAACGCAGTCTCTCTTCTGAAGAGGAAGACTCGGCCCGCCTGCGAAGGGTGGGTGAGGCGGAATTGCCGGATATTTCCTTCCGCAACAGGATTGCTCATGCTGTTTGTTCATTCACCTGCAGCCGCATGTCAATAAAAAATTTCAAAGGAACAATTCAAAAGAACATCTCTTTCCCGGCCGTGCGCATGCCTCTTGCCGTCTTCACCGTTCCCGGTCGGTTTCATCGTGTACGCGCGGGAAGAGAACGCACGGATCAAAGCAGAGAGAGGCAGCGAAATATCTCTGAGGCATTCAGACGTATATGCGTCGCCTCCACGCCGGCAACCGCCTGAAAAATTATAGCTTGCAGGAGATTTCAACCAATGTCGCAACTACAGCCGCTCAATAGTCATGGATCGAACAGTGCATCCTCCGGCACGCTGACCTCCGCGCAGACGAGAGGGAACGTCCCGCCGGAATTCGCCAATGCCAGAGTTTCACGCACCGAGCGTGCCTCGACAGGATTCAGCATCCGGTCCATTTTTATTGCTATAGGCCGGGCTCTCGGTATCGCAAGGGCGACGGAGCCGTCGCTTCAGAGGGTTCAGCCCGTGCAGCACGAAGCCGCAGGGAGGGAAAATCCTGTGAATCCTGCCGTGCAGGAACAAGAAAACACGGCTCATCTGATCGACGACAGAAACTATAGAGACCTGCCGGACAGCGTCAAACAGATCGGCGACAATGTCGTCAGCGAGCTGAGGAACCGCTATGGTGAAGAGCTGATTCCAACGACCATGAAATTCACCTCTCTCATCGACTGTGAAAAGCTTTCAGAGAAGATTCTCGCTCTTCAGAATGACGGGTGGAAGAATGCACTGACCGATCTGATCAGGGAGAGCGCCACGGACGGCGCACTGCAACGTGTGGCCAAGAAAATCGTGAAGTCATTCGGAGAGGAGCAGAACCTCACGTTCTCGGACGTTAACATTGAAAATAACGCCAAGAAGCTGATGAATAATCCGCAGATTCTTACCCAGCTCAGAGAATCTGCCAGTGTCCAGGCTGCCAGGAATATTATCCTGGGCGTCCTGCAGAACGATCTTCCCAATCTGCGCAGAGAGAGTGAAATAACCAGATGCCGCGAGAACAGCAAACTCTGGGCGGCCGAACTGATGGCGCAGAAAACCGGTTTCAGCACGGAGAACCTGCTTGAGTCGGTAAGCTTCTCGAAGCTCGGCGACAAGATTGTGTTTCTTATGTCGGACATCAACAAAAAGTTTGACAACAACCCCGACTTCAACATCGAGCAGGAATTTCGCAAGGTCATCAAGGAATTTGTCGATAGCCGTACGGAGCTGGCCGGCAAGGTCGACAAACTTGAGATTTCAGAGGGGCTCAAGGAGCAATGGAAAAACGAATTTTTGCAGTTCGGCCTGCCGAAGGGGCTTAACCCTGCAGATTTTGTTCTTCTGGGCAAGGCCGGCACGGGAGCATTCCTAAAAGCTATGCTGGATATGGGAAGGACAGGAAAGGATCTTGCAAACGACGTTCTCTCGACTGCGGAAAATCTCGACAAACAGCAAACACAGTTTTATGGAGGCGGGTTTCTGGCAGACCTCGGAGCCGAAGGACGCGACATTCTGTTTTCCCATCTGGCCCAGGTCATGATGGACTCAACACCCGGCTTGGCCGACGGACTGTTCGCTCAAAGAGAGGCACTTGGCAGCAATCTGCAAAAATTTAAGACGATGTATGCCTTCAATATCCTGGATGCCTCGGGCGATTCCTCGCAGAATGTAGCTGTCAAAAACAATGCGGTTGCGTCGATTATAGAACAACCGCGACTTAAAAAACAGGAACTGCATATCAATCAGGGCCTTTACGACGGCGTCGCAGCGCTGAAGACTGCCTTCGGCAATGACGGGCTTCCCTCCGACGTAAAGGACGTCTTCAACATGAAACTGCCGGACGGCAGGCTTGTCAAAAATGCCGTCGCAGAGCGGGTACGGGGGCATTCAAGGCGCGTAACACGCTCCGACATGGCCGCTATCGTCAAGGAGGTGCTGACCCCCGTGCTGCGCAAGAAGACGGTTGACCAGATGATCGACAGGACAATCTCCGACGCCATCCGCGACCTCGGCATCAAGCTTTCCCCGAAGGATAAGGACCGTATTGTCTCTCAGCTGCAAAACGCCTCTCCAGAGCTCGGTACAGCGACTTCCCGTGACGAAGTGCAGCAGATCCTTCATGCCCTTCCGAACCTGCGGGAGCGTATCATTATAACGCAACTTGCGCGGACGCACTGGGAAAACATCACAAAGACCTCCTCCTCCCAACTTGCCCGGGCATTTGGCATATCGGAGACAAGAGTGCAGGAGAAATTGGGGAGCATGCCCGATCTGTACGATGAGTATATGGAGCTTGACGAAGCAAAGCGCGCCGAGATCATGACGAACCCTGACGGATTTCACAACTGGAGCAAAAGTCAGCTGCAGGCAAGGATGGATGGCATTTCCAACGCACTGGCCGA
>JAIKXS010000093.1 GCA_024683955.1 Desulfovibrio sp.
AGTGCGTCCAAAAACCGTGAAAACGGGCAAAAAGGCCATAAAAATGTAAGAAATCGTGACGAAATGGATACATTGTAGCGAAAATTTTTCACATCGAGCCAAAAAATTCCCTTACAACCATATTATTCAGCGGTCTCATAATTTATGCTTTTCCATACCCTGAAAGCATGGTAATGCCCATTGAGGGGGGAATACCATGGAGTTGAGAGTTCTTCGTTATTTTCTTGCCGTCGCACGGGAAGAATCCATTTCCGGTGCGGCGCATGTCATGTTCGTCACGCAGCCGACGCTTTCGAGGCAGATGAGCGACCTTGAGGAGGAACTCGGGAAAAAGCTTTTCCACCGGGGAAAACGCAGGATCACCCTGACGGAGGAAGGTATATATCTGCGCAGGCGTGCCGAGGAGATCCTGGCCCTCGTGAAGAAAACCGAGTCGGCCTTCAAGAGTTCGGAGGAGGAGATCAGAGGGGACGTCTTCATTGGCGGTGCCGAGACAGACGCAGTCCGGCTGATAGCCAGGGCGACGAAGCGGCTCCGGGAACAGCATCCGCATATCGTCTTTCATATTCAGAGCGGCAATGCCGAAGACATCAGGGAACGTCTGGACAAGGGGCTGATAGATTTCGGCGTGCTCATAGAACCGGCAGACCTTCAGCCCTACAGCTTTATCCGTATGCCGGTCAAAGACACATGGGGCGTTCTCACGCGCAAGGACGGTTCCCTTGCCTCAAGGCCCGCCATTCATCCCGGGGATCTCGCGGGTCTTCCTCTCATCATTTCCCGCACGGCCCTGCTGCGCAACGAGCTCGCCGGATGGATGGGTGAATTGTTTGACGATCTGAATGTTATCATGACCTACAATCTTTTGAACAACGCGGCCCTCATGGCAGAGGAGGGGCTCGGTCATGTCCTCTGTCTCGATCGTATTGTCAGGACGTCCGGGGAAAGCCCCCTCTGCTTCATACCTCTCGAGCCCGCCATGAAGGTCGGCGTCACCGTCGTGTGGCAGAAACACCAGATTTTCTCAAAGGCCGCATCGAAGTTCCTCGAATGTCTGAAGGAGGAGATACACGGGAAAGAGTGATGCTTGACCCGTCATCTCTTGTCCAGTCTCTTTCCAGGGGATCTGCTCCGTGCAGACGCCTGCCTTGGCGTGAAATGAGCACGGACCCTTACCGGCCGAAACAATGTTTCAGAGGGAAAAGATTTGTTCGAAGGGGATTCCGGGGAATGGACAGGCGCCCCCTGTTTCACCCGGGAATCAAGGATGTCCTGAACCGTGCCACCTGAGATGCGTCGGCCTGTTTTTACCCGCATGCCTTAGCGAAAAACCTTTTTTTCTGATGAAAATTTCTACTTTGTAATGGATGATTATCGTAAATATTGACGTACACTCAACGAAGGAATCAGTTACAATGAATGCTTCATTCTCTTTTATCAAAAATTATTTTTCTTTTTTTATGACATTTTTACTTCTTTTTTTTCTGATAGAAACAGTATATGCCAATGATATGTCAAAGGAAAATGCAGAAAAAATTTTTAATGAGACTCATACAATTTATATACAAACAGGTAATACAGGAGAGTCGAGCTATATAAAGGAAGAAAATATCCTCAAAGCTGCATTGTTCGGTGCCTATGATGCCAAGATACATTTTCTTGACGAGCAAGACCGTCTCCGGGAAGCCGGAAAGCCTCTTCATCCTGATTCCTTTCCCCTCCTGAACGAAGGAGGACGCATATTCACTGCGGATATGGTGCAGTTTAAGTGGGATAATGCTGATCCGGACCTTTTTAATGAAATACCGGAGATATATGATATATTTATTTCAAGAGATGCTGTTGAAATAGCTGCATTACACTTCACTGGACATACACTTAAGAAACATATTTCTCTCAAGGGGGAAGAGTTTCTTGATGATACGTTGACAACGGAAAAAGGCTATTACATTATTGTTGAGGCTCTTGGAGACACGTATTACACATCTACCTTGGAAAATATTCAAAAAGAGAAGGACGGTTTTGTTCTGACAGGAAAAATTAAGGAAAAACCGGGTGGCGATGAGAATCTTGCAAAGACTGTTGCGTTTCGTCTGCGGCTTTTCCCGGGTGAGGTCTCCGGTACCTGGAAACGTGAGTATTCCGAGACCACGCTTAAGTGATTCAGGATCCGGGAGGGTTGGCGTGCCTTTGACCAAACGTCACGGTAAAAAGGGCGCGGGCTGAATTCAGCACGCGCCCTTTTTACCGGAATATTTCCAGGAAAACGGGGAGGGGAGAGAAAAAAGGATGGGGCGGAGCGGTGATACGGAAATCCCGGCTATGTGGCCGGTTCAGTAGAATTCGTCAACGCTCGCCAGCACGTCGAGATCGGGATTCCAGCCAATGATTGTGGCCGTGTTGATGTTCACCGCAAGGTTCATGGAGTTGTGAAGAACCTGTGAGAGGGAGCGGGGGATTGCGCCGGCATGGATCTTTTGAATCAGGGATGCGGCAAAGAGTCCCTCCCCGTAAATATGGGATACTGTGGTGCTTAGCAGCACTCCCATCTTTACTTCGCTTGGGCCCAGCTGCGAGAATGTCGGCAGTTTTGCATCAAGCAGGGGCGTAAGCACATGGTAGGCATATTCGGGAGCCATGCCCACATTATACGTGATGAAAACGGCTTCCGCGCCCTTTTCCACCAGGCTCTTATGGCATTCGTACAGTCGCTGCGCGGCCAGTGCCGTATCCGGAATATCGAACATGTTGGTACAGCGGATAAGCTCCACATTGTTGCTTCGGGCAAAGGTCTCGATTTCTTTCAGGCTGATACTGTCCCTGCCGCTTGGCGTATCCTCGTAGGCAATGCCCAGTTTTTTAAAGTTGAAGTGGCGGACAAAAAAATCGAGCTGTCGTTTGAATCGCAGAGGGTCGATGACGGCGACGAGGTTGTCCTTGCCGGAATCTTTCAACGAAGAAACAATTTTCGACTCCACTGCATTGCTCACCCCGACAGCGACCACGGGAGTTTGTGTGTCGAGGTTTTTGATGTCGGAGGCGGCCCAGGTGCCGAAGGCAAGGATGAGATCGACATCCTTTTTTTCGACAATGCGGCGGCGTACGGCTTCAAGTATTGCGCTGCGTTGGCTTGCGTCCCAGTTTGCGGAATAAAAGCCGTCCTTGAGAAACTCGAAGTCTTTTCCTCCGGCATTGCGTTGCATCCATTTCCATGCGGACCTCATGGAGGAAGCATCCCGCAGTAAGGGGATGGAGGCGTTGTCAATGAGTTTTTTGTCGTACAGGCCCTGGGCGATACCCCGAAAGATAAGCTGAAAATCCAGAAAGGGACCTCCCTCCACGTAGATGACACGCATGGGTTTTTTTGTGGCCGGATTACCGGCACAAAACCCGTTGCAGGGAGCCGCAAGAGTCCATGCAAGCAGAGAGACAACGAGAAGAATGAAGGTGTGGCGTGCGGGAAGAGAATGTGAAGGCATAGATGGGTTCCTTTGTAAAGGATGACCTTTCGCCGGCATTACGGGAGCCTTGCCGGAAGGAAACGGACACACTGACCGGGGCTGTCATCCTGCAGGCACTGTCGTCACCGGGGGCATTGCAACGTAGCCAGGAGCTGATGTCTGGTCCAAATCCTGGCAGTCGTGTTATCCACCTCCGCGTGTTCCTTCCGTATGCCGGGAGGAAGATATGCCCGGCCAACGTATCTTTCTTTCGCCCGTGGCAGGGGGATACCGGAATTTTTCTTTGTCAGTGTCCCGGGGATGTTTCCCCTCTGTCATGGAAGCGTTATGCCATCAGACGGGATCTCCGACAAGATATCGTTGCGGAAATGGTGACCTGGGACGGGGTGTTCAGTACACAGTGTGTCGGCTGCATTGTTTCTGCCGGGAGAGAGAGCACAATATTCCTGCGCAGCGTTCACGGAAGGGCATGTTCGGACGCATGTACGGATCGATCACAATGGACGGAAGAGACCCGTGATATAAGGACCTTGTCTGCGAATGCCGGTGGTTGTCAGTGAAACATGAATGTCCGTATTCTGGGCGGAACCTCGGGCGATAATGAGCGTAGCAGGGGCCTGCGCAGCGTATTCATGTGTACCGTAAAAGGGTTGGCCCATGCCGGGAACGTGAGCGCCGTAAGAGGGGCCCTTTCAGGCCTGCAGGAGCAGACTGTCAGAGTGTTCATGGACTGCCTGGCAAAGGACGTCCCGCTGTCTCAAGAGCGGACATGATGGGGGCAGCCCTAGGGTGTCCCTCAGAGGCATACCTTCTGGAACAGTCAGTGTTTCACCTGAATGCCATTGACCTCAAGCCAGTTCTGCACTTCACCGGTGACATTGCCCAGATCCCTGCCAAAGGCGCTGAACCCCTTGAGGACCGTTGCCCCGGGTGCCAGTTCCTTGATGTCCTCGACGCTGCGTCCCAGGCGGCTTCCCCCGTGTGTGCAGAAGGGAATGATTGTTTTTCCATTGAAGTTGTTCGTTTCAAAGAGTGTGAAGAGGGGCATGGGCATGGTCCCCCACCAGTTCGGATAGCCGAGAAAAACCGTTGTGTATGCCTCCAGGGGAGGAAGTGCCGCGAGAGCAGGGCGTGCTCCCTGCTCCTGTTCTTTTTTGGCCTGCTTCGTCAGTGTGTCATAGTCCCTGGGATATGCTTTTTGGGGTTTGATCTCGATAATGTCGCCGCCAACGAAGCCGTGTATGATTGAAGCAAGCTTTTTCGTATTCCCTGTGTGGGAGAAATATATGACGGCCGTCGATTCAGCTGCTGCAGCGAGTCCCGTTTGAGCGAGAAGGAGAAAAACCGTGACAGAAAGCGAAACGAGAATTTTCAGGTGTGCTGTTCTCATGTTTTCATCGGTGCGAATGCTTCCCCGAGAGGGCAAGAGCTGGCGCCGCCTCCGTTAGTATTGGTGACAAGGATCTCTGTTGTTTTGAAATACACGAATTATAGGCGTGTGTTCCACATGGCCCTTTTCGTGATACTGTATCGCGTATTGTTTTTTTTCGAAATATTTTCCTGCCTTTTTTCTTCGGCGTTCCGTTTATCTCCGGCAAGGGCGCACCGGAGCTCCGGAAAAACGGAGGGTTAACAGAGGAGGTCTGATGGAATCGCGGGAAGTAGAAGAGCTTCTGCGGGCATGGAGACTGGCCTGTTGGGGAGTGAACTGATTCTTAAGAGACAGCACCGTGATCAAAACAGACTGGGTACGTCGGGTGCTGAGCCTTCGGAGGCTTCTGCCAGAAAGCGGGAATGATTCTCGCGGGAACAAAGATATATGTTGCTGAGCACCCGTGGCATAAAAGGACGCCCTTTGATGGTATTTTTTGTGAATTGTGCGGACCTGTCAATAAAAAATTTCACAGAGGCCTCTGACGTAACAATAACATATCTCAAAAGCTGCGGAAAAGATCAGTAGAATGACATGTCAGGTACATCTCCTGACCCTTCTTCATTTACGTGAAGTCAGGAGTGTTCCGGCAGAAAGAGGAGCCAGGATGCCAGAACAATCAAGGCAAAGCCCGCGGCATGATTCCAGCGGATGGATTCTCCGAGCCAGAAGATGGAGAAAAGCATGAAGACGGAGAGGGAAATCACTTCCTGAATGGTTTTGAGCTCAACCGCGGAAAAGTAGCCGTATCCGATTCTGTTCGCGGGGACCTGAAGCATATATTCGAAGAAGGCGATGCCCCAGCTTGAAAGAATGACGAACGCCATGGAAAGGCCCTTCCACCGGAGATGGCCGTACCACGCAAAGGTCATGAAAATGTTCGAACAAATCAACAGGAATATGGTCTGAACGGCAACGGGCACGTGCATGGAGGACCTCCTTGCAATTCTGGTTTTCGCCAGGCGTTTTTAGGTGTTCTGTTCATAACCAAAAAGCCCCGAAGTCGGGTGTGACTCGGGGCTTTTTGTTGTGTTCATGGACTTTTTGCAATCCCCATCCCCTGCGGAAAAAGGGACAAATGCGATGCTGACGTTCCTGGTTTTGCTAAAGCCTTTGCGCTGTCAGCTTACATGAAGGAGTGATCAGAATTTTTTTCAGAGGGACCCGGTGCGTCAATTTCCGAGGGGAAGACAGGGGCGTCATCGCGGGTCGATTGATCCCCGGTCTGGGGTTGCTGGGAAGCGAAGGGACGACGGCTCGGGGAGGCATCCTGATATCCGTGCTGTTCCGTGCGGGGTTGGAACTGACCCTGTGCCTGACCGTCCTGTTGAAAAGAATCGTACTCCTCGCGCGGACCATCGTTTCTTCTGTCGAGAAAGGTAACCCGCTGAGCCCTGATTACCGTTGTGTAGCGGTCCATCCCCTGTTGATCCTGCCATTTTCTCGTCTGCAAATTTCCCTCAACAAATACGAGGCTGCCTTTACGTAAATAGCGAACGCAATTTTCTGCCTGGCGTTGAAATACAGATACACGATGCCATTCTGTTACTTCGTTTCTGTTTCCATCTCTGTCAGTGTACGTTTCACTTGTTGCCACATTCAATGTTGTAACCGGTACACCACTTTGGGTGTAGCGTAATTCCGGGTCACGACCGAGTCTTCCGATAATCATTGCTTTGTTTAACATAGTCTCTCTCTTTTCAAGGGCGTGTCTTTGTCTTTGATGAACCTTGTCGTTTGTTGTTCCAGGCTCTTTGCCGATTAATACGTTTCGCTTTTTTGGGTGCAGGCTTTAGCTTTTGGTGGCACATCATCGGTACATGACGGTCTTTTTCTGCCGGTTTCCGTCCCCGGGAATTCACCCTTAGAGAACAAAGGATGAACCGTCCCTTTTCTTTCCTTCGGGGAATGACAATACGTAATCAAGCTGCACCGATGATGCACTGTAGTGATTTTTTCCGTGAAGTCAGCGGGGTGACGTTAAACGCTCATGGAGGGAAATGCAAGAGTGTCCCCTCATTTTCTTGCGTCTCTTTCCGCAAACGGAAGCAGTCTCTTCGCCCTGTTCCGCGGACCTTAATCTGAAAAGTGCCGGATAATGTGATCTGTATCATGTTTTTAATGCCGTCCCCGAGATATTAGCGGAAGAGATGACGCTGACAGCGCGTTTCCCGAAAGGCTGACGGTGCTGCAGTTGATGCAGTCCCGGGAGCAGCAGGACTGATGGCCTGAGGGAAGTCTGGAAGTCTCTTCGGTCATCTTTCAGATGAGAGCACAACGAGCGGTTTGTCCGCGATATTTTCTGCCTAAGGAGGAGTGTCATGTTTTGTTATCAGTGCCAGGAAACAGCGGCCGGCAAGGGCTGCATGGTCAAGGGTGTGTGCGGAAAGACGGGAGAGATAGCTGACTTGCAGGACGTGCTGCTCTATGTGACCAAAGGCCTTTGTTCCGTGACAAAGGCCCTGCGTTCAGAGGGAAAGACGGTTGCCCCCGAAGAGAGCTATTTCATTACCCTTAACCTGTTCACAACCATTACCAATGCCAATTTTGACGCTCCGAATCTTGAGGCGCGTATCCGTGAAACGGTGTCCCTGCGGGAACGGCTGAAGGCCTCCCTTGGCGGGAGTGTTGCCCTGCCCGATGCGGCAAGGGTTAATCCGAAAACACGTGAAGAGATGCTTGAGCTTGCCAGGGGGTGCGGAGTTTTGTCCTGCGCTGACGAGGACAAACGCAGCCTTCGTGAGCTTATCACCTACGGCCTCAAAGGCCTCTGTGCCTATATGAAGCACGCAAATGTCCTCGGATTCAGAGATGAAGGGCTTGATGCGTTCGTTGCCGAAACCATGGCAAGTCTTCTTGACGACTCCCTCTCTGTGGAGTCGCTTACGAAACTGGCGCTTGAAACGGGGCAGAAGGGCGTTGAAACCATGGCCCTTCTCGATACGGCCAATACCAAAACCTACGGTGATCCCGAACTCACCAGGGTGAATACCGGTGTTGGCAAGAATCCTGGTATCCTGATTTCCGGCCATGACCTGAAGGATTTGGAAATGCTTCTCCAGGCCTGCGAAGGGCAGGGCGTTGATGTGTACACCCACGGTGAAATGCTGCCGGCCCACGCATATCCGGCCTTTAAAAAGTACACGTGCCTTGCCGGCAACTACGGTAACGCCTGGTGGATGCAGAAGGAAGAATTCGAGCGTTTCCGCGGGCCCGTTCTCATGACGACGAACTGTGTTGTGCCTCCGAAGGAAAGCTATAAGGGACGTCTTTTCACAACCGGCTCCGTTCACGTGGAGGGCTGTACCCACATAGAAGAGAACGCCGAGGGCAAAAAGGATTTTTCAGGCCTTGTTTCCCTGGCAAAAACCTGCCAGGCACCCGAAGAGCTTGAAAAGGGGAGCGTTGTTACGGGTCTTGCCCACACGCAGATCTTTGCGTTGGCCGACAAGGTTGTGGATGCGGTAAAAAGCGGTGCGATCAAGCACTTTGTCGTCATGGCCGGCTGCGACGGGCGGCAGAAGGGACGGGTGTATTATAAGGAGTTTGCCGAGGCCCTGCCGCAGGACTGCGTAATCTTGACCGCCGGCTGCGCCAAATACAAATACAATAAACTGCCCCTTGGGGATATCGGCGGCATCCCCCGCGTGATCGATGCGGGACAATGCAACGACTGCTATTCGCTGGTCCTGGTTGCCCTGAAACTCAAGGAGGTCTTTGGACTTGACGACGTAAATAAGCTTCCCATCGTCTATAATATTGCGTGGTATGAGCAAAAAGCGGTCATCGTACTCCTGGCCCTTCTTCATCTTGGAGTTAAAAACATTCATCTGGGGCCAACCCTGCCGGCTTTTCTTTCTCCCAACGTGGCGGATCTGCTTGTGAAAACCTTTGGCATAGGTTCCATTACGAGTGTGGATGAGGACATGCGGCGTTTTGGTCTGGCTAATGCCTGATATGGACGGACACGCCTCCGGATTCACTTCCATCCCGGCCCGGACGCGTTTGCAGAAAATCGTGCAAGAAAATGGGGGCCGTTTTTTCAGCACGGAGTTCTGGCGGCCGGAACTCCCGCCGATAGCAAAGGTTTTATCCGGTGCCTGAGGCGGCTATCCTGAGACCATTGCACCGTGCGCGGCGCAGGGAATCTTCCTCTCCTTGGCGTTACGCGGTAATCCCTGGCTGAACTCCGTTTCCCTGCGGAAACGGAGTTCCTGCCTTCTTCGCACCATATTTCTTACTGGCGCTGAAATCCTTCCTGCCGCCTGACGTGCCTGAGCACGCTCCCCCTCCCGGGTATTGGGCGCGGGAAAAGGTGGTCCCTCCGTTCTGACACGGGTCTTTCAGGGTGCTGCGTACGTCCGTAACCGGCCACACCCCCTTTCTGACCATGTGACACCAGCCAGCGAATGGGGATTTTTGAGAGAATCTCTTTTCACTTCTGCCATCAGAGAGCGAGAACATGTCTCAAAAATGTGCAAAAATGCACGGATTTTCTTTTTGTATCTTTCTCATTTCTGTTTCAGGGAAAAGAAAAATAATAATGATTATAGTATGTTATAAAAACAATTACGATTTTTCCGTCTTTATCTTGTGAAAAAATGTACAAAAAGGTTGTTGTAAAAATGCACAGGCCCTGAAGATGCAGAAACCACGCGGTCTCTTTTAGAGATATGTGCAAAAATGCAACAGAAAAGGCTGGGTTTCGCGGGTGTGAATAGATAAAAAGATCAATAATTCTGGTAGGTTAAAGAGTTTGGCATGGCTTCTGCTATAGAAAGGACAGGAAAGAACAGGAACCGACAGTTTTTATAGTACCAAAAACTACTCTTTTGAAGGAGATCCGCCATGACCCAAGTTCTCTCGCCCCAGGAAGACCGTGTAATAAACAAGAAGGTTGACCGTAAAGGCCGTGAACGTATTTATAAAATTCTTGAGCGCAATCAGTTCACCGTGCCCCATGTGGACGTTGAGCGTGCTAAATATTTTACCGAATCCATGCGCCAGACGGAAGGTGAACTTCTGACACTGCGCTGGGCAAAAGCCCTGAAGAATGTGGCCGAGAAGATCACGGTCTGGATTACTCCCGACCAGCTTCTGGCCGGCCGCGTTGGCAAACTTGGCCGTTACGGCATCCTCTATCCCGAAATCGACGGTGACTTCTACCGTGAGGTCCTCGGCAATCTTGCCCACCGTGACAAGAGCCCCTTCCTGGTCGATCCGGATGATCTGAAGGTGGTTATGGAGGACATCGCTCCCTACTGGGAAGGGAAGACCTACCATGAGCATCTGAACAAGACCCTGCCCACGGAGCTCAGGAACGTGACCTACGTTGATGAGCGTGGTCTGAAATCCAAGTTTGTCGTCAGTGAAACCTCCTCCTACAGAAGCGCTCTGCAGTGGGTGCCCGACTACAAGAAGGTTCTCGAGCGCGGCTTCATCGATATCCAGAATGAAGCCAAGGAGCGCCTGGCCGCCCTTGATCTGACCAATTCCACGGATTTGTGGGAAAAGAAGCCCTTCTACGATGCCATGATTATCGTCTGCGACGCGATCATGATCTGGGCGAAACGTCATGCCGACCTCGCCCGTGACATGGCCGCCAAGGAAGGGGATGCCAAGAGAAAGGCCGAGCTTCTCCAGATTGCTGAAATCTGTGACCGCGTTCCCGCCTATCCCGCGCGTACCTTCCGTGAAGCCATGCAGTGCCAGTGGTTTGTGCAGATGTTCTCCCGCATCGAGCAGAAGGCGAGTGCCATCATCTCCAACGGCCGTATGGACCAGTACCTCTTCCCCTACTACAAAAAGGACATCGAGGAAGGCCGTATCACCCGTGAAGAGGCGAGAGAGCTGCTTGAATGCATGTGGGTCGACATGGCTCAGTTCATCGACCTCTACATCAACCCCACAGGCGTTGAATTCCAGGAGGGATACGCTCACTGGGAGGCCGTGACCATCGGCGGACAGACCCCCGAAGGCGAGGATGCAACCAACGATCTCTCCTATCTCTTCCTTGAAAGCAAACGTGACTTCCCGCTGAACTACCCCGACCTCGCGGCCCGTATCCACAGCAGAACCCCCGAACGCTTCCTCTATGAAGTCGCTCTGACCGTGAAGGACGGCTCCGGGTTCCCCAAACTGATCAACGATGAGGAAGTTGTCTTCCTGAACAGCATCAAAGGCTGCCCCGTGAACGAGGCTCTCGACTACGCCGTTTCCGGCTGCACGGAAACCCGTATGCCGAACCGCGACACCTACACCTCGGGCTGCGTGTATGTGAACTTTGCAACCGCTCTTGAGATGACCCTCTACAACGGCCGCATGCTTTACTACGGTGATGATGTTGTGGGTCTTGAGACGGGCGATCCCTGCACCTTTAAGAGCTTTGACGAGTTCTACGCCGCTTATAAGAAGCAGCACATCAACCTCCTTCAGAAGGCCTTCCAGCAGCAGGTTGTTGTGGACAAACTCCGTCCCCAGCATTTTGCGGCTCCGTTCTCCTCGGTGCTTCATAACCTCTGCATGGAGAGTGCCCTTGACCTTCATACCGAGAAGATTCCCGGCGGTGTTGACTACTCCTACTTTGAGTTCCTCGGCTACGGCACCATCGTCGACTCCCTTGCGGCCATCAAGAAACTCGTCTTTGAAGACAAAAAGCTGACCATGAAGGAAGTTGTGGACGCCTGCCGCGCTGACTTCAAGGGCTATGAGCCGGTCCGCGAAATGCTTCGCAAGGCCCCGACCTACGGCAACGATGATCCCTATGCCGACACCATCGCCCGTGACGTCGACCGCATCTGCCAGCTTGAAGCCATGAAGAGCAGCCAGGAGCGCGGAATTCACGTGGATGTGCGCTATGTGCCCATCACCTCCCATGTGCCCTTCGGAAAAGTTGTTTCCGCAACCCCCAACGGACGCCATGCCTGGACAGCCCTTTCCGACGGTTCATCCGCTTCGCACGGCGCCGACGTAAACGGACCCACGGCTGTTCTTCTTTCGAACTACCATTCAAAGAACTACGATCTCATTAACCGTGCCTCCCGTCTTCTGAACATCAAGCTTTCCCCGAAGAGTGTCGAAGGCGACGCCGGAACAAAGAAGGTCATGGATCTCATCCGCACATGGTGCGACCTCAAGCTCTGGCACCTGCAGTTCAATATCGTGAACCGCGACACGCTTGTGAAGGCACAGAAGGAACCCGATAACTACCGCAACCTCCTTGTCCGTATCGCCGGCTACAGCGCCTACTTCTGCGATATTTCAAGAGAGCTGCAAAACGACATCATCGACCGCACCGAACATGAAAGTGTGTAGTCGCCGTCGCTTTACTTCGTAACTGAAAGGGGGGAGAGTCATAAACTCTCCCCCCTTTCTCTCAATTGCGTGTTGTACGCCGGGGAACTTCCGTGGCAAACGCCTTTCCCCCTCTTCAGGCGGAGACGAACTTCTTCCGCGCCACCTATACAGGCAAAGGAAAGCAATCCATGAACGACGAAAACGCTCGGGGCATAGTCTTTAATCTTCAGAAATTTTCCGTACACGACGGCGAGGGGATCCGAACCCTTGTTTTTCTCAAAGGCTGTCCCCTTCGCTGCCAGTGGTGCAGCAACCCTGAATCCCAGTCCCCGAAACCCGAACACGCCTACAATCCGGCCCGTTGTCTGACCGCCGAAAAATGCGGCCGCTGCCTCAGTGCCTGTACTCACGGAGCTCTTGAACTTGTCAACGGCATGATCATGTTCGACATCCGCAAGTGTGTTCAGTGCTTTGAGTGTGCCAATGCCTGTCCGACAGAGGCCCAGAAGATCTACGGTCAGGAAATGACGGTTGGCATGGTCCTCGACAAGGTTGAGCGGGATGGCGTCTTTTACGCCCGCAGCGGCGGCGGCCTCACCCTCTCCGGCGGTGAAGCACTTTTTCAGCATGAATTTACCCTGGCGCTTCTCCGGGCGGCAAAACGTCGCCATATTGATACGGCCATAGAAACATGCGGGTTTTATCCCTATGAATATCTGGAAGAGGCCTGCCACTCTCTTAATAAGCTTATAATAGATATCAAATGCGTTGATCCTGAAAAGCACAAGGCCTTTACCGGTGTTGATAATGCTCTTATTCTCGAAAATTTTGCCAGAGTTACGAAGGACTTTCCCGATCTTCCCATACTTGCGAGAACACCGATCATCCCGGGATTCAATGACACCGAAGAAGATATACGCGCCATTCGTGAGCTTATCCCCAACCGGGCGACTGTTGAATATGAACTCTTACCCTATCACCGTATGGGGCAACCAAAATATGGTTATCTCTGCCGCCGATATCCCTTTGAAGGAAAAGAGCTCGATAAAGCTGTTATGAAGAAATTACGTGAAATAGCAAGTTCATTACCTCTTGATCTTTCCTATTTGGAGCGCAAGGGCTCCTAGCCCGCGCAATTTCATAGTATATTTCCGCCGTCGCTCATCAGGCGTCCCTGCGCGGAGATCTGATTCTTTCTTTTTTATGCCTGTGCATTTTTGCATCAACTGATGCAAAAATGCACGGCTTTTTTTGTTTCTGCTTCTTGAAAAGCCTCTTTTTCTGGGGAGTTTTGCTGTGGGTAAAAAGCGTTGCAGAAACACATTGCTTTTTACGCGATGCGTCATGGGTCAGACATGGTTTTTTGGAATCGATTAGCGGAATAGCTGCTTATTATAAGGGATTTCTTTGCGCATGGTCGTTTTCAGGCCATGCGAAAGGGGCGTGTTTTTGCGCACTATTGCGCGCAGAACAGGCGATTTTTATTCTCGATTTTTCCGATGAATATGGGATTTTTGCACGTAAACAACGGACTAGGCGTTTTCCTTGTTCACTTTTTCACAAATGGTCTCAAAATTGCACATGCAAACGTGTGTGAAAAAAAACACTGTCCGTATTCAGCCTGCTCCCGGTACTTATGAGGGTTGAGAGCCCCTTGTGCGGGACAGGCAGCCCGGTACTCTGTTCTTTCATGAAGGCCATGAACGTTTCCTAATGGGATTTCCTTCCCTGGGAGGCATAATTTCTTCAAACCCCAAGTCTAAGGAGTATACCATGAAAAAGTTCCTGCTGGCTTTTTGTGCCATAGGCTTGCTTTTCTGCACCGTGAACGCCCATGCGGTCGACTACAAGCCCATGACCATCCGTGCCGCCACAGCCAATCCTGACGGCAGTCTGCACGTGCTCGCCATCAACAAATTCCAGGAAATAGTGGAAAAAGAAAGTGGCGGAAAAATTAAAGTTCAGAAATTTATCGGTGGCTCCATGGGTGATGAGCAGGCCAACGTGAAACAGCTCCGCACGGCGGAGATTCATCTGGCTGTTCTCGCCTGCGGCAACCTCACTCCCTTTGCCCCCACTGCCGGCGTCTTCTATCTGCCTTACGGCTTCCCCTCCATGGATAAAGCCGCGAAGGTCTTCAATGATGCCGCGTTCATGAAGGCCATGAACGACAAGATCGCCAAAGAGAGCGGTGCCCGTCCCCTTTCCTGGCTTACCGGCGGATATCGTCACATCACAAACTCAAAGCATCCCATCACCAAGATGGATGACCTCAAGGGCCTGAAAATCCGCGTGCCCGCCGTTGAACTGCAGCTTGCTGCCTTCCGTGCCTTCGGCATCGAGCCCAACCCCCTGGCCTGGTCCGAGACCTTCAACGGCTTGCAGCAGGGTGTCATCGACGGTGAGGAAAACCCCTACACCGTCATCCGCGACCAGAAGTTCTGGGAAGTACAGAAGTACATCACGGAAGTGCACTACCTTCTCTGGGTCGGCCCCATGCTTTTCTCTGAGCGCTGGTTCCAGAAGCTTGACAAGGACACCAAGGCCCTCGTCGTAAAGGCTGCCAATGAAGCTGCCGCCTATGAATGGAAGTGGGCTGCAGAGCAGGATTCCGTGGCCAAGAAGCAGTGCATGGATAAGGGCATGGTCGTTGACCAGCTCACCGACGAGCCGGCCTGGACCGAAGCGGCCCGTGCTGTTTGGCCTAAGTTCTATGACAAGGTTGGCGGCAAGGAAAACGTCGACGCCCTTCTTAATCTTATGAAGTAGAGCATTGTCTTTCACAGGGGAAGGCATCTCGCCTTCCCCTGTACAAAGGAATTTTCCATGCGAATATTGAGAGCGTTATACGATAATTTTGAAGAGATCGTCTGCACGTTCTTCGTGGGACTGATGATCTTCGCCCTCACGACCCAGACCGTCTGGCGCTGGTTTACCGGCTCTTCCTTTGCCTGGACCGAAGAGCTCTCACGCTACAGTTTTATCTGGGCCGTCTTTTTTGCCGCCGCGCTTGCAGTGAAACGCGGTGCACACGTCCGCATTACCGCCCAGTTCACCCCCATGAGTCTTCCCGTGAGGCTTTTTTTCAGGGTCCTCAGTGATCTTGTCTGGATAGGCTTTAACATCTTCTTTGTGTTTGTCTGCTGGGATACGATCAAGGAAGGCCTTGAATTTCCTGAAATTTCTCCCACGTTGCATCTTGTGAAGGCAAAGGTCGAAATGATCCTTCCCTTCAGTTTTCTTCTGACAAGCTGGCGTATTATTGAAGACTACATCCACCGTCTGCGCGCCGGGACCCTCTTGGATTTGGTAAAATATGAGGAGCAACAGGGATGAGTCCTCTAGAGATTTCCTTGCTGTGCATGTTTGTGATGTTCGTCATAGGCGTGCCCATCTATATGTCCTTGGCGATTGCCGCGGGAATAACCCTTCTTTCCGGTGATATTCTGCCGCTGTCAATCATTCACAATTCACTCTTTGACGGGCTGAATCTTTTCCCGCTGCTTGCCATCCCCTGCTTTGTCGTTGCCGGAACGCTCATGGAGTTCGGCAATATCACAAACCAGATTATTGATGTGGTGAAGCAGCTTGTGGGACGGACATACGGCGGACTTGGCATCACAACCATTCTTGCCTGCACGTTCTTTGCCGCCATATCCGGTTCCGGACCGGGAACGGTCGCGGCCGTGGGAACGATCCTTATCCCCTCCATGATCCACAACGGGTACTCCAGGGAGTATGCGGCAGCGGCCGCAAGTTCAGGCGGTACCATCGGCATTCTCATTCCGCCGAGCAACCCCATGATCATCTATGCGATTCTCGGCAATCTTTCCGTCACGGCCATGTTCACGGCAGGTTTTGTGCCGGGGTTCATCGTGGCCTTCGCCATGATCTCCACGGCCTATCTCCTTGCCAGAAAGAACGGCTTCCGCGGTGACGAAAACGCACGCTTTGTTCTTCGTGATTTTCTTGTGAGTTGCCGCAAGGGTTTCTTTGCCCTTATGACCCCCTTCATTATCCTGGGCTCAATCTATACGGGCTATGCAACTCCCGTAGAAGCCTCGGTCGTCGCCATTCTGTACGCGCTTTTCGTGGGACTTGTGGTGAACAAGAGCCTCCGTCCCCATCACATCTATAAAGCCCTGCTTGAAGGGGCCATGATCTGCGGAACCGTGCTCGTCATCGTCGGTGCGTCGACCCTTTTCGGAAAAATTCTGACCTTTGAGGAGGCTCCGCAGAAGCTCACGCAACTTGTTCTCGGCATTTCGAAGAATCCTGAAATCGTGCTTATCATGATCATTGCCGTTCTCTATATCCTCGGCATGTTCATGGAGACTCTTTCAACCATCATTATTCTTGTGCCGGTGCTCCTTCCCATGATTCTCGAGCTTGGCATTGATCCCATTCATTTCGGCATCATTCTTGTTGTCACCAATAACGTGGCCATGCTGACACCGCCCCTCGGTGTGAACCTCTTTGTCTCATCAAGACTTTCGGGGGCCAGCGTCGAGAAGATTTCCGTGGCGGTTTTACCCTATATCGCCGTACTGACCATTTGTATTCTTATGTTTACCTACTGCCCGAAGATCATTCTTTGGCTGCCTCATTTTCTCGGCTACGGCGTATGATGGGCCGTGCCTGATTTTTTCACCCCGTGCCGTGGCGTCTCTTTCCCCTCATGCACTACATGAAGGGATGCCCGGCACGCCTTTCCCAGGTGGGACACATAGTTACAACACGGACAACCCATCATCCACCGTTCCGTGTGGAGGGGCGGAGAGATCCGCCCTTCCTTCCTTTTTTTCCGTCTAACCGTGCATAGCGAGGCCTTGTATGCGTATCGGATTCTGGGGCGCTGGCGCCATGGGAAGTGGACTTTGTCGCAATCTTTTACGGAATGGTCATGAAGTGCTGGTCTACAGCCGCTCAAAGGAGAGGGCGGGGGAGATCGCCCTTGCCGGCAGGGGAACGGTGTGCGCTTCTTTTGCCGACCTTGCCGACTGCGAACTCCTCATGACCTGCGTCTCACGGCCTGTCTACCTGCGTGAGGGTCTTATGGGAAGCGGGGAAAAGGGTCTCTACGCACTTATGAAGAAAGGCACCACCCATATCGAGTGCAGCACCATCGACCCGGGATCGGCGCGGACACTTTCGGATGCCGCAGGGGCTTCAGGTATTCACTATCTGCAGGCGACCCTCGGAAAAACACCCGCTATGGCCGAAAAGGCCCTCGAACCCATTTTTTTGGGCGGAGAAACGGCTGACAAGTCGCGTTTTCTTCCGCTCCTTGGTACAATTGGCAAGCCCGTTGATGTGGGAAGCATAGAAGCCTCCTGCGCCGCCAAGCTCCTCAGCAATCTCATCGGCATGACCAATCTTTGTGTGCTGGCCGAGGGCTTTCGCGCGGGGGAGGCCCTTGGCCTTGATCCGCACGTCCTGCTCGGCATCCTGCGCGATACCGGCGCAGCCAGCTTTCAGATGGATGTGCGGGGTGATATGCTGGCTGATGATTCCTATGACGACGTCAAGTTCCGTCTGACACTTGCTCTTAAGGATATGGTGCTCGGGACTGACATGGCAAAAGAGGCCGCTCTTTCCGTTCCCCTTTTCGATGTGGCAAAAAAAGCCTTCGAGGGAGCTCTGGATAAGGGGCTTGGTGAGCTTGACTGCGCTGCCGTCGGCAGGCGGCGCTAGGGACTGTCTTTCCTGATTTTGCCATCCCGGCTGATCAATGGCGCATGCACGTGTTCAGGGGGAACCCGTTCCCCGAACGGAACCCTGTTCCACGGACTGCCTTTGAGAGCAGAACCGTCATATATCCTTTTTTTCTGCGTTTCTTTGTGTCCGACGTTCTGATTGTGGGAGAACTCCATGTTGTCAGACTATCTGCAGGATCTTTGTGATACCTTTCGGGACGCCCTCTGCGTTACTGACGCCAACGGCTACTGCGTGCTCGTAAACAGACGCCATGCGGAGCTGACGGGCATTTCCCCTGACCAGATACTTGGAAAACGAGTCCAGGATCTTGTGTTTACGGGTCTTTTCGACACGGTGATCAACTCCCGCATCGTGGAGTCGGGGGAGGAGGTCTCCCAGGTTCAGAAGCTCAGCAACGGTTCGACGATCCTGCTCGACGGTCATCCTGTCAAAAACAGCAGCGGAAAGGTGGTGTTTGTCGTGACCATTCTCCGCGATATCACAACCGTTTCACAGCTACGCAGCGAACTCACAACGCAGAAAGAACTGCTCGAAACATTTCAGAGCCTGAATTCTCTTGATAAGATTGATCAGAAAGCCCCCCTTGTCATGCAAAGCAAATCCATGCAGCGTCTCTGTTCCGAAGCCCTGGCCATAGCGGAGACGGACGTCACGGTGCTGCTTCTCGGGGAGACCGGGGTCGGGAAGGATGTTGTCGCAAGGCGCATCCATAGGGACAGCCGCAGGGCGAAGGCCCCCTTTGTCAAGGTTGACTGCGGAAGCATCCCCGAAAATCTCATTGAGACAGAACTCTTCGGCTATGCGCCGGGAAGCTTTTCCGGTGCGAGCAAGAACGGAAAGGCGGGCCTTGTCGAGGTGGCAAACGGAGGCACGCTCTTTCTTGACGAAATAGGTGAGCTTCCCCTGCCCATGCAGTCCCGTCTCCTGCGTGTCTTGCAGGATTTTGAGGTCATGCGTGTCGGATCGACAACCCCCAGATCGGTGGACGTACGTGTCGTTGCGGCCACAAACAAGGATCTTGAGCAGCAGGTTGAACGCGGCCGCTTTCGTTCCGACCTCTATTACCGGTTAAAGGTGGCGGTTCTGCGCATTCCGCCATTGCGCGACCGTAAGGCCGATATCCAGCCCCTTGCCACGGGATTCCTCAAGTACTATTCGGGCCGCTATCGGAAGAAACTCCATTTTTCCCAGGCTGCCCTTGACGCCATGGTCAAGCACTCCTGGCCCGGAAATGTGCGCGAGCTGGAGAACATGGTTCAGGGACTTGTCGCGACCGTTACCCACTCCATTATCGAACCCATTGACCTCCCTGTCATAAGTCAGCGCAAACTCGCCGAAGCGCCGGTTCTGGACCTGCAGCTTCCCTCCCTTGATGGTCTTTCCCTGAAGGAAATCATGAAGGATGTGGAGCAGGCCATTCTGGCCAAGGGCCTTGAGCGCTACGGCTCCATTTCCGCCATGGCCAAGCATTTTAAGATGGATCGCAGCTCCATATTCAGAAAGGTGAGAGAAATGGAGGCAGAGCAGGGTGTGAGTGAGAAAAGGGCAGGGCGTTCGCAAAAGAGCGTCACGATACGCTAGGCGGTATACGAAGGGGAAGGAATTTCTTCTCCCTTCTGACGTTCCGCGACAAGAGATTATCGTTGTTGAGTTTTTCTGATATTTTGAAGATAACGTACCGGATGTGCCGTAGCTTTCTGACGTAAAAGGTTAATAGTATGTACTATGCATCTGTCTGTGCTATCGCAAAAGATGAAGATTTGGATATCAGAGAGTGGATATTATATCATTTTTCAATAGGATTTGAGCATTTTTATATTTACGATAATAATAGCAAAAAACGATTAAAAGATTTTTTATATGATTTTATTGCATCGGGAATTGTTACAGTTATTGATTTTCCAGGAAATGAATCGCAACAGCTATCAGCATACTATCATTGTATAAAAAAAATAAGGAATAGTTCTTTTTGGATTGCTTTTATAGACGTTGATGAGTTTATAGTTCCTCTTGAGAAATCAGATATAAAAGATTTTCTTGACGATTATGTAGATTATGCCGGAGTCGCTTTAAGTTGGATGGTTTTTAGCTCAAATAAGCATTTATTGCACCAAAAATCTGTTATAAAATCATATACCGAAGTGCTTGGGTTGGATAAGCACATAAAAACTATTGTTCAAACAAAATATGTTATAAATCCATTGTCTCCACATCACTTCAAATTCCAAGAGCCACGATATTGTGTAAATGAGGATTTTGTTCCTGTTCTTTCTTTTAGCTCGTATCCATTAGCAAATAAAATACGAATAAATCATTATTATTTTAAGTCACAGCAAGACTTTGAAATGAAAATAGAGAGGGGGCTTGCTACAAAAATAAAAAATGTTGAAAAAAGAGATCTGAGTGCATTTTATGATCATATAGCAAAACCTACCAAAACAAATACAGATATCTTTCGGTTTTTGCCGATATATGAAAAGTATTCAAAAAATGGTATTCCTTTTATTTCGCACATAATAAATACTGAAGTTAATAAAAATTATGATGATGAATTTGTTTTGATAGATAACTATATAAAAGAAAAAGATTTTTCAAATGCTTTGAAAAAATGCAGAGATCTAAAAAGACATTTTTATGACCATAACTTATATGTTATAGAAATATTAATACTTATTCTTAGTAATAATTTTGAAATGGCAAAAAAAATGATATCTGATTTAATTATTGAAAATAGCAATAATAAAGCATTGCTTTCGTTGTACTATGAACAGCTATCGAAGTTATATACATGTATGAATATGCCGAACGATGCAGATTCTGTTATCAGGTATATACAGGAAAAATAGCATAAAGATATCT
>JAIKXS010000005.1 GCA_024683955.1 Desulfovibrio sp.
TTGCTGAAGATCAGCGTTTCTATGGAATCAGGATTCCAGAACTTCCCCGCATTTATGGTTTCAAGAAGATGCATGGCGGGTTTCAGGGGTTCATGGTGAAGGGTCTGTATCTGCCGGATGAAGTTCTCCTCCGATTCGGGCTTTGAATAGATGAATCCCTGTATGTAATTGCAGCCGATACTCTTCATGAAGTCCGCCTGCTCTTCCGTCTCAACTCCTTCGGCGATAAGCGGGGTGTCAAGCCACTTGGCCATCTGCACGACGGAACTGATGATAATACCACCCCGCCCGCCGATTTTCCCGTTCAGGAAATTCATATCAAGCTTGATGATATCCACATCAAGATCCTTCAGAATGTTCAGGGAGGAATACCCGCTCCCGAAGTCATCCATCTCGACAAGATATCCGCATGAATGAAGATCGCCGAGTACCTGCTTCATCAGTTTCATCCCGCCGATGGCGGAGGATTCCGTAATCTCGATGCGCAGATACTTCACGGGCACGTCATGACGTTTACGCACCGCCTCGATATGTTTCACGTAGCTGTGACGGAAGATATCGTAGCGCGACATGTTCACGGAAATCGGGACAACGGGAATGCCTTCGTCAAGACACTTTCTCTGAAAAGCGCATACGATGTCAAAAAGGTGAAGATCGGCCCGAAAAATAAGATCGTTCTTTTCAAGAAGGGGAATGAAGAGTGCGGGAGAAAGATATGAACCCTCGTACCGCCAGCGCATCAGAGCCTCGGCACCTACAAGATACCCCGTACTGTGATCAATCTGTGCCTGATATAATGGGAATATGTCATTTTTTTCAATGGCATCGTCAAATGCGCTCAAAAGCTGCTGTTCGGAAGGTTCTGTCATAAGGCTACCTCCTTGCACTGTTCAAAGGTGCACTAAGCGGTCAAAAGAGAGCATTATGCGGCAAGGGCTGCCTCAGAGAATGCTCTCCGGCATGGACTTGAGAACAGAGAGCGTATCGATGTCCTGCGCCTCACTGGGCGCCAGGGGTTGAGTGATCTTCAGATCAAGGTGCTTGGCAAGATCAATGGCCCTCGGCGGAGAGATACCCTTGCCGTTGGGAGATTTGACCACCACTGCCACCGGATGAAGGGGCTGCGTTGGATTGGCCTTGGCAATCACCCCCTTGAAACCTGAGGTAAGCGCAACGGGCGTCCCCACGGGGTAAATACCGATCATTTTGATAAAATGTTCAACAAGGCCCGGCGCCCATGCAACGCCCCGCATCTCGTACATGAGAGAAAGGGCCTTCGCGGGCGGCATGGGATCCTTGTAGACGCGCTTTGCCGAAAGAGCATCGTAGCAGTCCGCCACGGAGATAATACGTCCGAACGGGGATATGCCCGTTCCGCAGAGGCCGTCGGGATAGCCCGTGCCGTCATGGCGTTCATGGTGCTGACCGGCACCCTCGATGATCTCCTTCTCAATCCCCTTCACGCCCGCAAGGGCGTCGGCCCCAAGCCTGGCATGGCGCTTGATGACGGCAAACTCTTCATCGGTGAGCCTGCGCGGAGCGTTGAGGATTTCCACGGGCACCATCATCTTCCCGAGGTCGTGAAAGAGTCCCGCCATGCCGAGGAGATAGAGCTGATCGTTGGAAAATCCCAGATATTTCGCAAAGGCCACTGAAAAAATGGTCACATTGACACAGTGGGCAAAGGTGTATTCATCGTAATGCTTGATCTTGGCCAGAGATGTCATGGCGTCGGCGTTGCGGTTGACACTGTCAATGATACTGCAGACAAGAGGACGGGAGCTTTCCAGCTCCACCTTTCCGGTCCTGGCCTCAAGCATGAAGGATTTGGCGTGGTTCACGCACTCCGTATACGCATCTTCGGCCGCTCCGAGTTCCTCCGGGAGAGAAACGGACGGCGGGGCCGCAAGGGAGTTCCGAACCCCCTCAAGGGAAATCTTCTCCTCGGGCTGGATCGCCGACTGATCCGGGTCGTAGTAGGCCTCGGAAAAGCCCTGATTGATAATTTCAGCGATTTCAGCCTGGGAACGGATCAGACCCTCCTTTGTATAAAGGTAGGGATGTTCAAGCCAGGAGGCCCCCGTGTTGACGATGTACATTCCGGGCCTAAGGTTATTTACGGAAACAAGAAGAGGCATAATCTACAATGACCACCAGGCAATACACAAACTGACAGGCAAGACGGCGTCCTCTCACAGCAGGGGACTGTCACCGTACCCGAAGAAAAAAAGATTCAACAAGAAAAAAACTGCCCAAACTCCTTCCGGATCAGGGGGCGCACGAGGACGCCCGGCTCTTCCGGCAGATCATTTGAAAAAAGCCGTCAGCGTCTGCTGCGTGCGGCGTTCGAACCGTCTGGACGGGCGTGCATGCCTTTCTTATAGACGGTGAATGGAGTCAGACGGCTTTCCCTTGCACGGATGAGCCCGTCCAGATCGTCCATGGTCGTCTTGGAGACACCGTCGGACATATGCTCCTTCCGCTCACAAAGATTATTGTACTCGGCGTGCAGCTGCTTATTGGTGTACATGGCAATATCTGCACGGCAGACAAGGTCATCCATCTGCTCGGGGCTGTTGTCGCAGACGGCGATACCGATGCTCATCGTGACCACAGAGAGGGATGAACCGGCAAAACGGGCCTCTGTTTCGTGGACAATCCTGTGAGCCGCTGTCTCAAGCGCTGAGAGATCGGCACCGGGCAAGTAGATGGCGAATTCATCGCCCCCCATGCGTACCGCATCGGGGCTTGTGTCCTTCAAAACAGCCCCCACGATCCGGAGACATTCGTCACCGGCCCTGTGGCCGCAGCAGTCGTTCAGGAATTTGAAGTTGTCGAGGTCAAGATAGATCAGACCTCCGCCGTTCATTCTCCTGGAAATTTTCTCATAGAAATAGCGGCGGTTGAAGAGCCCGGTCAGGGAATCCTCGTAGGCATGCTTTTCCAGAAGGAGCTGGTTGTTGTGTTCATCAGTGACGTCACGGAGGATCACAACGAGGCCAACACGGTTTCCAAGGCGGTCGAGAATCTCCTTCTGCTGGAGGTCGAGCACGACATCTTTGCCGTTCCGTGCGATTTCCTCCGGCACGGACATCTCACGGAGTTCTCTGCTGAGGATGGAGGCGAAACTGCCCCTTCTGTCCTCACCGGGATAATAGGTCGCTGAGCCTGCAGGGGGCTCTCCCGACTGACCGAAAAGTTTTTTAAACCTGTTGTTGATGTTGACGATGCGGTTGTGTTCATCGGTCATCACAACGGCAAAGGGAAGGCTGCCGAGAAGAAGATTAAGCTCGGCTGCCAGGGTGTTCATGTCCGTCACGTCATGGGCGATACCTGCCGTGCCGATGATTTCCCCGTCGTCGTCCTTCAGAGCCCCCTTGCACGTGGAGAAGGTGCGAATGCCCCGCGTTGTCTTCACAAGTTCATCCGATACATCAACACTGCCGGTCGTAAGAACCCGGGCATCGCTTTCCTTGCAGGCCAGAGGACTTTGTTTGTACTCCTCCTCGTCCATATCCCAGATATAGGCGTGTCCACGTCCTTCAATATCCTCCCTCGACTTCTTTGCCGTGCGCGAAAAGGTGCTGCTCACGCTGAAATAGAGACCGTCGGTGTTCTTAAACCAGACAAGGTCCGGCGTGGTGGCGAGCATGGTCTCCAGATAAAGTTCCTTTCGGTGAAGGGTGCAGAAGGTTTCAAGACGGCTCAGATAGCGACGGAAATAAAAAAGGAGCTCTGCCTCTCCCTGAACACGCCAGATGTCGTCAAAAAGCGCAAGCTCCTCCTGAGAATGGGCTCTGGAGCCCCTTTCGATCAAAATCGGCCGGACACCCGGACCACGGCAGGAAGGACAGCAGGCGATGTCCCCGACGAGAATAAGATCGCGGGCCCGAAGCGTCTGGGTGGGAAAGGATGACGGGATCTCGCGGGAGAACACAAAAAGGAAGGGCTCCGCGGCGGGAACATGTTCCAATGTCTGGCAGAGGTCCTCGGCAAGACCAAGAAGGGAGATCCGAAGAGTCGTTCTTAGGTGCATGGCAGTACTGCAAAATGTCGGTTACGCCTCCGGAAAGGAACGGCAGGCCTCAGCGGGGAAAAAGACGCACACGGAAAAAACGCGGATGGAGCGCGGCATCTCCGGGAAGCGTGTCTCACACCGCTGGTCAACGGGCACAACCTTCTCCGAAGGCAACGGAAAACCCATCAGGAAATCCAATGTCGTGTCAGAAGAGAGGCTCCCGCGGTAAAAAACGACCGGCTCCGAAGGGTGCCCAGAGCCGAATGCCTCTTCCGTCTGACGGGTGCACATACGGGGGACACTTGCTTCGGCAATATTGCACGGATACGCATAATGGGCAAGCGGGAAAAAGGGAAAAAAACCGTAGATCTTCCGCTTTTTTCGGCCGGCCATGCCCCTCCTTTCTCCCGGTTTGAAAGGTGCTTTTTACGTTCCCTTCCCCTTCCGCCATGCCTCACCCGTCCGGAACCGCCGAAGAGGAAGAGAAGGATATGCCGCCTGGTCCGTCGATACGCCAAGCCCCGTGACCGCCGTCAGGCGCCGGCGAAAGCCCCGTCACGACACGGGGCGCAGTCCGGCACAAAAAGAAGAAGCCTTGCGGAGCGGAAAAAGGGGCGCGGGATCGGTGCGCCCGGGATTCATGCTCGCGGAGACGAGCCGCCGTACCGGGAGCCTTCTTAAGCGCAGCCGCTCACGGAAACGGACGTTTTCATCTCCCTACAGACTTCCCTGCTCAAAATAGTCGATCCGCATGGCACGCCGCACATCGGCAAGGGTTTCAGCCGCCTTCTCGTGGGCCCGTCTGGAGCCCTCCCGCAGAATATCGAGAACGTCGGGCAGGCGCTGCTCCCACATGGCACGGCGTTTACGGATCGGGGAGAGTTCCTCCTGCACGATCTGGTTCAGAAAACGCTTGACCTTGACGTCGCCGAGGCCACCACGCATGTAGTGGGCCTTCAGCTCATCGAGATTCTGATACTCGGGCAGAAATTCGACAAAATGCTCATCCGTGCAGAAGGCGTCGAGATAGGTGAAGACGGGATTGCCCTCAACACGTCCCGGCTGGTCAGCACGGATGTGATCGGGATCCGTGAACATGGATCTGATCTTCTCCTCCACGTCCTTCGGCTCATCGGAAAGGTAGATGCAGTTCCCGAGGGACTTGCTCATCTTGGCCTTGCCGTCAAGACCGGGAAGTCGGAGACAGGCCTTGTTGGAAGAAAGGACGATGTCGGGATCCGTCAGGGTCTCCCCGTAGGTCGCGTTGAATTTGTGCACGATTTCCTTGCACTGCTCGAGCATGGGCATCTGATCCTCACCGACGGGAACGGCCGTGGCCCGGAAGGCCGTGATATCGGCGGCCTGACTTATGGGATAGCAGAAAAAGCCGACAGGCACGCGGGACGAGAAGTTCTTCTGCTGGATCTCGGCCTTGACCGTGGGATTACGCTGTACACGGGCAACGGTCACAAGATTCATGTAATACGTTGTGAGCTCGGGAAGTTCGGGGATGGCGGACTGAATGAAGATGGTGCTCTTTTCGGGGTCTATCCCCACGCCAAGATAGTCAAGGGCCACCTGCTTCACGTTGGTGCGCACCTTTTCGGGATGCTCCGCATTGTCCGTCAGGGCCTGTGCATCGGCTATCATGATGTAGACCTCATCAAAGTCGCCGGAATTCTGCAACGCCACACGTCCCTTGAGGGACCCCACATAATGCCCCACGTGCAAACGGCCCGTGGGACGGTCTCCTGTCAAAATGATTTTTTTCATTCCTGTTCGGCGCAGGGAAGGGAAGAGATTCTGGGACCTTCCGTCTTCAGACGCGCCGCCTCCATGGTTTAGCGGAGGAAGGCTCCCCCGCGATCAGTATATGATCACGGCCCTGGGCCGTGTCAGTGCCGGGACACAACATCAGATTGCGTCCGTATCTGGATCATACTCCGGGCCGTCGCCGTCGGAGCCGAAAAACGTGCTCTGTTCCATGACCTGCAGACGGGAAAGAGAGAGCACGGAAAGGGGCGAGCCCTTCTCGCAGGTGCTCTTCACGAAACTGCGTGATCCGTCGGCTGTCGGGACAAGGTTCAGAACATAGATATTGTCGAAACGGTCGTAAATGGAGTCACCGCCAAGCCCCGTAAGACAGATGAGCTGCAGATTGTTCTTCTTTGCCACCTCCATGAGGGGCTTGAGAAGATGCGAGGCATTGGTCTTGCCGAAGGGATTGTCCATGATCAGCGTCTTCCCCTCGTTTCTTCCGGCGCGGAAGGGATCGTCCTCCTCGTGACGCATATAACTTAAGAGAGAACTCAAGACAATAAAGGAAGAGAGGAAACCTTCCCCTCCGGAGTTTGTTGTCACATCGCGCCAGGATATCATGAGCTCACGCTGCGACTCCACCTTCATCAGATGAATGCCGATCTCGCCGATCCCGACGACACGGTCGTAAAGCTCCCGGGTGGTCAGACGGGTCGAGACAAGATCATGAATCTCCCTGCCGGCGTGAAGGGCATCGAGACAGGCGTCGCGTATGGCGTCGATGAGGAGAATAACCTTCTGATGATAGACTGTCGAATACTCCTCCCATTTCGGCAGATCAATGCGCAGGGTCTTTTTCGACCTGTCACGGACCATGATGGAGGAGTTCCGGTCGATCAGGGAGAGCTGCCAGTGGACCTTCTCAAGATAGTCAAAAAGAAGATCGGCGAGAATTGTCTTTTCATCCTCGATCTTTGAGATGTCCTTTTGGAGTTTTTTCAGCATGTCCTCGAAGATCCTGCGCTTTACGGGAAGCTCCCTGAGGATTTTCTCCGGATCGTCAAGGATCAGATCTATGCGCGGGAGAATCTTCCGGATGGGGGCGTAGACGCCGGAATTAAAGATGAGAAAGACACTTTCCCTCAGCTCCGCCCTGAGTTTTTCACACACGGCCTGGGTGCCTGCATACTCCTCAAGCCGTACCTTCATGAAGGATTCCATGGCCCGGATATCCATCTCCGGAACGCTGAAACAGGCAGGCAGCACCTCACCGGAACCAGGTTCCTCCTCCACGTAATAGTTCCCGTAGTTCTCAAAAAGGGCGGTCAGGCGCTCCATATTCCCCTGAAGTACCGCGCGCTTCTCCTCAAGAGCGTTTTTCCGTATGCCGAGCTGCTCGAGAAGATAGCCGAAATTCCGCTCGGCAAGCTCCCCGCGCGGAAGCGGAACATCCCTGCCGCACCGCTTTTTAAGGTCCGAAAGGGCCTCCCTGCAGCGATGCTCATCAACGGCCACCCCGCTTGTCAGACGTGAAACCTCCTCCCTGAAGGCGGCACATTCCCCGGCCAGCCGTTCCCTTTCGCGGCGGGCGCCTTCAAGATCCGCCTCCGTTATGACCCGTTCCTGCCAGCCGGCATCGCTGAAAGAAGCATCCCGCAAAAAGTTCGCAAGCTCCTTTTCCGCCCTCTCAAGACGGACTGTCGCCTCCTTCAGGGCCTCCTCTATCTCGGAAAGGCTTCTGCCAGTCTCCTTTTCGAGCTTCTGTCGGACGGCGTCATATTCGCCCAGGACCAGGTCTCTGTCAAAGCCGTCCTCAAGGGGCAGTTCTTCAAAGTTCTGAAAGGAGACCGCAAGCTCCCTGGAAAGATTTGCTTCGTCTCCGGCAAGATCGCTCGCCCGTCCTTCTAGACAACGCATCTCCCGATTCCATTGCTCGGAGTCGCCGCAAAGCTTCTTCTGCTGCTCCTGCTCACGGGAAATGAAGTCCAGAAGCCCCTGCATTGCCTTCTTCTCTTCACGGTAGGCCGCATAGGCAGAGAAGAGCGCGGAAAAGGCATCCCTGCGTATCTCAAGACGATGCACCTCCTCAGCCGCCTCCCCGCGGAGCCGCTCCCGTTCCTCATCTTCCCTGGAAAGTGTCTTCAGGCGGTCCTTCGCCTCAAGAATTGCCGTGTTCAGACTCTCCGCCCTGGCGGCCAGGGTCACGAGGGCCTTTTTGCAGCGCAGGCAGTCGTGTTCCGAAAGATGCTGCTCATCAAGCCTTGTGCGGATCTTCCGATAGACCTGCAGTTCATCGCTTCGGAGGAGTATCTCCTCCCGGAGAGCGGCAAGCGTTGTCTCAAGCTGGCCTTTCCGCGCACCGAAGGCCTCCTCATCAAGAAGCTCCGTATAGTCGGTCGTGTAGAAAAAGGTCCGGGCCCTTTCGCCGTCCTCCCCCAAAGAAAGAAGAGGCTCAGCCCCGGGCAGGGAAGCCCCCTGCCGTGCTTCTTCGCTCTCCTCCGGTGTCAGGGAGAGGGAATCCAGAGGGATAAGGGGAATGGGGGAGACAGTCTCAACACGTGTCCCGCACTCCCTTATCTTCTGCAAATCACGCCGCTCAAGAAGAAGGGCGTAGGGAAGAAAAGCGTTCTTTGCCGCCATGGCTTTCTTGCGGGCAAGGTCCGTATCCTGGGAACGAAGCCAGGCAAGTCCGTAGGTGAGCGGAATGTCAAGGTCTGCAAAAAAACGCCGGACTTCGTCCGGGAGATCAAGAAAGCCCTTTTCCAGAAGGGTGATGGATTTTTCCACATATGCCGCCCGGCTCTTCAGGGAGGCGACAGCCTGCCCGCGTTCGGAGAGAATGAGGCTGTTCCTTTCACGCAGTGCCTGAACGTCATAAAGAAGGGCCTCGTCGAGGTCGAGATACTTCAGCATATCCCGACGGCTTTCGATCTCGGCTGCAAGGCGCGTCCACTCCTCTTCACGCTTCTGCCGGTCGAGTTCCGTCCTGGAAAGCTCGCGCTGCAGCTCCTCCATGCGCCGCACCGTCTGTTCACGTTCCTTCATGGCCTCGGCGCGCCTTCGCGCGAATTCGCCGAGCCTTGCTCCGAGGGCAGCAAGATGCCCGTCAAGCTCGTCCCCGTGCTTTTTGAAGAGTTCTTCCGGATAGGCGTATTTCGTCTGAAAAAGAGTATTGTCAAAGTCTACATGATAGGTTGAGAAATACGCATCCTCCATCTGCTCGTAGGCGGCGAGCTTCCCCTGCACCTCCCCCTTCCGGAACATGGCTTCCCGTATCCGCCCCTCGACACGTTCCCGCCCGGCCTTGTTCTCCCGAAGGGCGTCCCTGAGCACGGTCATCTCGCGGTCGACCCCGGCCTTAAGCTCCCTCATGCGTGCGATCTCACCAAGGAGATGGCTTTTGAGCTGCCCGCCAAGACGTGCAAGCTCGGCGTTATGGTTTCCGGCCTCGCACCGGGCGAGCTCATGCTCCTTCATGAGGGAGCGGACCCCGGAACGTTCCCGGTCACGGGCCGAACAAAGAAGATGGCCCGTATGAATTAAGAGAATCTCCTCTTGCCTGCGAAGTGCCAGTGAATGCTTCTCTTCCTCCTCCTTCGCGCGTGCAAGGCGCTCCCTTGAGGCTTCGAGGGCATCCTCACGTTGGTGGCAGAGGAGGGAGCACTGTTCGCAGATCAGCCGGGCCATCTCGGAAGCACAGGCATCAAGCTCTTCGCGAAGAAGCTCCCCGGACGAGGAAAGAGCCGGGAGAAGGGCCTTCACGGATGCGAGGGCGTTCCGTACGCCGTTGAGAGATGTCTCAGCCGAACGTCCGGCCTCCTGCAGAGCGCCCGCTTTTTCAAGGACAGTGTCCGAATCCTGCAGAAAACGGACTATGGCGTCCTTCTGCGCAATGCTTGCCTCCGTTTCGCCAAGATGCGTTATGTACTCCTCAAGACCGCCCTGAAGGCCCCGGATAATATTGCCCTCCCCGTTGAGCTTCGTCTCCACCTGCGGCAGAAACCACTTTTCAACAAGCTTCCGCTCGGTCTTGCATTCGGCGAAAATTTTGGAAAGTCCGCCCTCCTCCCTGTTCACGGTGTGAATGATGCTCTGCCACTCACGGTTGTTGATGCCGAAGTGCGCAAGACGGGCAAAATAGTTCCTTGACTGTGAGGGGATGTTCATGTCGAAGAGGTCGAACGGTGCCGAAGGGTCCTTTCCGTAACGCTGAAAAAGCTCGCGACAGTCGCGGAAGGACCTGAGAACCTGACGTCCGTCCTGCATCTCGATGACGGGAAGATGGTGGATGTCCCGCTCGCACTGCTTCGTGTATTCGGAAATGAAGGTGAAGAGCTCAAGCTCGTTTTCGTTCTGCTCGTCGACATGCTGGTTCTTGCGCACCATCATGCCCGTGAGCACATATCCAGCGTTGGCGTCAAGAAGCCACTCGACGAGAATGAAGGTGGGGGCGGACGACTGGAAGTAACTTGCGAATCTGCGGTCAAGAAGATCCCGGTAGGCTTTCTGCACAAAGGGAGCCATCAGCATCTGGATCATGACGGACTTGCCGCCGCCGTTTTCCAGGGAGATCAGGGTGCTCTCCCCTTTAAAATAGAGGCATTCGTCGTTGATTCTGATGTTGTTATTATTATAATTTACGTTTATAAATCGTATCGCATTTATCTTACTCATGTTCAAGACTCTTTATCACAGAACAGATTCTTTCGTAATTATTTTTATCAAGGAGATTCCAGTCCATAAAATGATCAAATTTCCGCGTTGTTTTAATCATTTCGTCCTTTTCAATGTACACAACAAGATCCTGATCCTGCAGAAAGCGCAGTATCGCATAGAGAAAACCTTCCTTCGTGGTCTTCTTCCGCGTCATCTTCTCATCCGAACGAAGGCTCTCATAGGCCTGGCTCATGGCCGTAAACAGCATGCCGCTCTCGTTCTGTTCGTCCTCGTCGAGACCCGCCATGCCTTTCTTCAAATACTCGGCGATGCTGTTCTGGAAGTCGCCAAAGCGCAGATATTCACGAATTTTACTGCTGTTGCCCATGCCGGTATAAAAATTCAGCATCAGCACCATGACCGAAAAAAGGGCCAGATAGTAATCCTGGTCAGTGGTATTGCTGCGGCACATGACCTGCTTCAGTTCGGACTTGGAAAAGCCGAGGACGTAGTTGTCCTCTTCCGGCATAACGTAGATCACGGTGTCGTAGCGGTCGATGGCGAGATCCATGCATTTTCCCTGTGACTGCACAAGGGTCTGCACGGCTTCCGAATCGGTGTAGGCCCGGTAGAGGTCCTTCTCCCCTTCGTCGCTCAGTTCATGGTGGGTCAGAAGATAGGCAAAGATTTTCTGACTGAGTTCTATCTCTTCAAACGTGTAGGTCATGGTCGGTATTCCTAACGGGACGGAAAGAAAGTGAAGCGGATGAACGGGGCCGCAACAAGGCGGACGAAACAACACGGACGAAAGAACGCAAAAGCCTTCACGCGACACGAAAAGGCCGCCGGGTCTGCGGCTGAAGGAGCCCGGAATACGCAAAACAGGCGGAAGAAGAGGCGCATGCCATTATAGAAGAAGTCAGGGGCCGTTTTCAACTGTCAGGAGAAGCGCCGGGGAAAACAGGGAGAAAAAGAAGGGCTGAAAGGCGCTGAAAAGGACTTCCGGGACAGCGCCAGGGCTCCCGCCATCTTCTGCGCGGTCAGGCTCCCGTTTATCCGGGTTTTCTGGTGATTTGGAAGAGAGTGTCCGTACAGCGGAGCGTCAGGAGCCGCTCCCCCTCCTCACTCATATCAGGGACACTTTCGATGATCACGGGCCCGCCCTCTTCCGTCCGGCGGATCGAAAAATGCAGAATGGCGCGGAAGGGACGCCGTTCCTCTGAAAGCGAAAGAAGAAGATCCCCGATGACAAGAGAGCCCGCGTGCCGCGCCTCCTCCTCTCCCCGTACCTCAAGGCGCTCGGCCCGCCCGGCCCTGAGCGTTTCCATATCGAAATGTTCCGAGCGGATGAGCTCGACCATGACTTCCTTGAAGACACTGACCGTCGGGACGAGGCGCTCGAGTTCGTCCGGATGCGCCTCAATGCGCGCGGCGATTTCGGAAAGAAGAACACGGTCCTTCCCTCCGCGCATGACGCACTGGAGAATGTAGGAAAGACAGGTTTCGTACTGCCCGGTCCGGAGCGCCTGTTTACGCTCCTGCTCCTCCCTCCAGGCCGCCTCGTCGAAATCGATGTCCTCCAGTTCCTGTCCCGGCTGTCCATCCTCTCGCCGTCTCTGGGGGACAAGGACCTTGTTCAGATTGAAGATCTTGGAAGGAGTGCGCATGAAGAGGGGATGGAGAAAACGGTCCATGCTGGCGAGAAGCAGGCCGTTATCAAGGATCCTGTTGAAGAGGTCACTTGTGAAGGAAAAACGCTCTACCCTCGATATCTGCAGAAAATTCTCCATTTCCTGCGCACAGATATCCCGGTAGGTGTTGTAGCTCTGCATGATCTCCATGTAACAATCGATGGAACTGTCAAGGTATTTATTGATTTCACGCAACGTATCGAGCTTTTCCTTATCCGAATCTTCAATGTGATCTATATCAACATCCTCACTCCGGATCTTTTTTACGTTGTCACTAATGATTTTCTTATATCGCTCAAGCTTTGTTCTTGTATTCGTGATACTGCTGAATGTCGAGTCAATACGCTGGCTGTAATCCTCAATGGAAAAGTCAAGAATATTCTGCCGCATTCTCGTTATGGCTTCATAGTTCTTCAGCTTTTCAATACGCATCAGTTCAAAAATGTTTTTGATGTTGTCCAGGGCCTTGTCAAAATTCCGCTTTTTCAAATGTTCGTTAAAAATGATCTCCTGCAGCGTGAGACGCATATTGTTTTCCACCTCAAGCGTCCCGAGAAGCAGTGAATAGCCGTTTTCGGTCAGATAATACGAGGTTCTTCTGTTCTCAAACGCGTCGTAGACAATTCTGTTGGCGACGTAGCTGATATGGATGTCCTCGAAGGTTTTCTTCTCAAAATGGTAGCCCTGAAACGACATCCGCAGGCCCTCGTTGGAGAGCACGGTATTGACGATAAAATCCGCAAGATCCCGGCACTCGTCAAAGGTCATGCACTTTCTGCAGTAACGGGTGTTCATGACGTCAAGAAAGCCCGCCACGTCGTCAACCGTACAGGGTTCCTCCCTGAGGGACTGCTCCATGATGAAAAGCAGTGTGGCAAAGAGAAGGTTGATCTGCTCAACCTCCGTGTCAAAGCCGTACTGCTTCCACTTCTGCTTCTGTCCGCTGTTGGAAAGAAGGACGGCGTACATGCCGACCACCTTCATGCGCCGGGGAAAATCCCTCAAAAAAGCATATTCCATCTGACACGAACTCCAAAAAAGAAAAAAAGGGGGCTCATCCTCTTCCGTCAGGGCCAAGCCGTCCTCCCGAAAATAAGGAAGGGCCGTGACTCCGCTAAGCCGCCCTGCAGGCCTGCCCGGGCGTCAGTCATCTGTCCCGTGTGTTCTCAAGCCCGGTTCCGGCAGCCGGGCCCCGGAACGTTCCGAAGGGTCAGGACAAAATTCCGCCATACCCCGCGTTCTCGCCTTCCACCTCTCCCTCTCAGGCTCCCCCCGTGGCTGGCAGAACATCATGGATTGTCACGATTTCCTGGGGGATGTAAAGCCCCTTCCGAAGGATCTCCTCCATGCATCTGCGCGCTTCCGGCTCAAAAAACCCAAAAAAACGTTCGGGCTCGAGTTTTCTCTGACCAGGCTTTGCGTTGCGGAGGGTAATGTGGCGGGCCTTTTCAAGCATGGTGAGATAGGCCTCTGAAAAGGGGGATACGGGAGCGGAGAGGTCATTCATGACCTGTACAAAAATGGAAATTCCCTGATAATCAAGATCCCCCCAGTAGAGAAAGGTGTTTTCCTCCTGCTGCAGAAAGGGATCAGCCGTGCGCACAAAATCCCCGAAGGAGCTGAGAATGCGGCTGCCGGCCCCGTAGATCAGGGTTCCTATGGTTCTGCCAAAGAGGGTTGGGGCGCGCAGAAGAGCCCTGCGCATGGAGTAGAAGGTATCGCTGTTTTCGATGACAAGGATATTCTGGGGCGTCTCGCGGCTTACGGAAAAAGAGGCGAAAGGCTCCGCCGTCTCGTACACATTGAGCGAAGCGTAGTCAACACCGCAGTGAGCGAGGAGCCTTTTTGCCCGTTTCTTCAGGAATTTCTCATCATGCCAGATCTGAAAGCTCCGCTCATTGCAGGAAACGGATTCCGTAAGAAGATGCTTCTTCTGAAGAAAGAAGGAATTCAGAAGAAGGACATATTCCCGTTCCTTCCGGTACGATTCAGGATGCATTCTGTAGTAGATGCGGGCAATTTCAGGAGCAAGTCCTTCAAGCTCCGCAAAGAGCGCGGCCTCCTCATCCCGGGACTCCCCGCTTTTCTTCGGGAGACGGACATAGCGGCTATGCAGGGCCGGCTTTTTTCCGTTGGGGGGAGAGGAGCGCACGGGACGGAGGAGCCCGTCGGCACAGAGGGAGGTAATCGCCTTATACTGGTCTTCGTAGGGTGCGCCGGCAAGGTTCAGTTCATGCAGGAGCTCGTCCAGAGAACGTGATTTCATCTTCCCTCCAAACGGCGGACGATTCTCTCCCCCCCGCATCCGCACGGAAAAACGGGCAGAAGTTCCGCCGGAAGGCAGGAAAGAAGGAAGGCCGAAACGTAAGGACGTTAAGAAATGTAAGGAAAGCAAGGATGCGGGGTCCTCTGCAGCTGCCGTCAGACGGACGCGGACGGATCAGAGCGATGCCTCTCCAGAAGAGAAACGCTGCCGGAAAAAGGGCAGAGCCGCCTGGCCGCGTCCGCGGAAAAAGCCAGGCAAGAGAGGGAATCGGGGAGAGGCCATAAAGACCGTAGAGATATGGGGAAGAAGATAGCACGAGACAGGGTATGGAACAAGAAGAGACCTCCGGACGGAACAAGGCAGGATAACGCCGCACATCGCCTCCCTGTCCCTCCTTATTCCCCGGCCGCGTTTCCCTTAAGACTTCCGTTAACGCTTCCGTTACTTACTGCACACCGGAACGCCATTCGACAGATCCCCAAGCCGGCCTGTCACGCCGGAGGCCGGGGGTTCAAGTCCCTTCCGTTCCGCTATTTTTGAGAGTTCTGTTCTGAGCGTGTGTAAAAATGTGTGTAAAATGCATCAGGACTTTATTTCGAGGAGCTAAGAGTCGTTTCCTTAGCTCCTCTTTTTTTGTCTGCAAAAATGGCATCTACGGTCTATGGGCTTCCAGCCTACTAAGAGTGCTAACGCTTATCAGTGTACCGCTCTTCAGAACACGCGAAGAAGGTACGCTCTGATAAGATCGAGCAGCTTGTGGTGCTTGAGCTTGAAGCTCGACGCGAAGGGAAGCCGAAGGCGCATCAGGAAATGATGGCAGAGATGAGAGCGTGGAATCAGCGTATGAAGGAAGGCGGTAAAGGAGAAGCCATGCGGATTCAAGTTAAGGATGTGTTGCGGCGCGTGAAGAGGAGAATGAAGGGGCAGGCGCAGTCCAAGATTCAAAAGGAAATGAACGCAAGGATAAATGTGGCTGGATAAAAAACGGCCTTGAATTTTCAAGGCCGCCAAGATAGAAGAGATTTGGGATAACCCTCCTCAAAGGAGGGTTTGCCTTATGTGGCAAGTTCTCATAGATTTTGCCGTCCACGTGACGGCAACAATAGTGGCTACGTTGATTCTTTCTATATTCAGTAAGAAGTAAACGAGGCCCTGTGAGAGCTGGATAGACTGCCACTCTCACAGGGCAAATCTAAAACAGGGGAGGGAAAATCCCTTGGGGTGGTGTCAGCAGCACCACCCTTTCTTTTTAAGCATTGAGCACTGTTAAGTCAACACGGTCTACTTCCAGTCCCGGATCCGAATAGCAGCCCTGCACACGTTGTATGGCAGGAGGTGCGTGCCCTGTGTAGGGCTTCCAACTGACGCGGAGCATCTACAGGTGAACCTGTCATCACCTTACCCACGGTTGGTTGTTGCGGTCAACGACATCAAAAGTTGTGGACTGAAAGGTAAGTGCCGTTTTCATGATGTGATAGATCCGCGCCTTCTTATAGAAGAAGGAGCGATGAACATGCTTTTTTCTACTGGAATTAACCTGTTCCGAAGCGATTTAGCACCATTGACATTGTTAAAAAGCAGCCTCCACTCACCAGGAAAGCTCCCATTCCGCCGGTCTGCTCGCCGACAGTGCCTTGTCTTGCCTCCCGTCAAGGGGACACTCGTTCCTCGTCGTTGTACGCCTTCGACTGCGGCACGTACGAGCTGCGACACGGCTCCAGGGAAGCTTCCCTTAGACTTCGGGGTATTCCCGAAAACTGCAGTCCAACTCTTGCCTGGTTTATCCTTGATACGTTGGAAGTGTTGCATAACAACGTAACCCAGGGAGGTCAGACATGGATCGGGTTAACTACATCGGATTAGACATCGCAAAGAACGTGTCCGGCTCTTTATGGCAGATGACAAAGGACGCGCTGTAACAAATAGAAAGCTAACCCGCGCGGCCTTTCTGAAATATATGGCGAATCTGCCTCCCTGCACCATAGGGATAAATCCTTGCGTGGAGCGCATACCTGTGCCCGTACGTTAATTGCCATGGGGCATAGAGTAAATCTCATCAAGCCTGAACGGGTCAAAGCTTTTCCTGGCCATCGCAACAAGACGGATGCGGCTGATGCTCAGGCGATCTGCGAAGCGCTCATGCACCCGGGGACGACCTTCGTTGCCGTAAAAACCATAGATCAGCAATCACTGGACTTCCTGCTTGATCGTCG
>JAIKXS010000014.1 GCA_024683955.1 Desulfovibrio sp.
ACTCCCTGTTCCCCGAACATGACCTTCGGAAAGTTTTCTCCACGTAAGCTTTGCCTCGGCTCGTGCAAAGAATAAAGGAAGCAGAAGTGTCTGTGCACCGGAGACGGATTCATCAAGGTTCATGGCAATGCCGTCTGCAAGGAATTGCGGAAAGAAATGCAAAAGCCCCGGCACGCCGTAGTAATAAAAGAAAAGCTTACTGTACTTTGGAATGTCCCCGCAAACATCTATGTCGACCTCAAGAGTGTTGGAACACTGCTGTCCCCTAATAAGACAGGATAGTCCATTTACATCAGAGATACGTGTTTCAAAGTGCCGCCTTTCAAGTTCCCGGAGTGCAACTGAAGAAACACCACGATTGGCCGCAACAGCGCGGTTTACCCAGTGTTTAGGACTGAAGAATACATCCTGAAGGTGAGTCCCCAAAACCATGTAACGATCTCCCCGAACAGGCATGGGAGGAACTATCACGTCCTTCCCCTGCTGGCTCGCGTAGATGGCATCGCGCTCCTTTGTAACGAGATGCACGGCGTGAAACTTCCAAAATTCATCCACAAGGGAAAGCACGCAAAAAAGGCACAAAATCGTTTGCAGGATAAGGTAAACCCGTCTCGGTTTTTCTTCCTCTTCCCGAACTGAAAGGGAGTCACGCGCGACAATAGCAAGAATGCTTGAAGCAATAATAAGCTGCATGGCCGAGGTGGCAAAGGCCCTGGATGGTGGCCAGGGGGTAAAGAAGTAGGCACCATGGGTGGCAGCGAACGGGACAAGAAAAAAGAACGCAGAGGGTGGGATACGCCTGATCCATTCTCTGCCGTGACAGCGACAGAGCGCCCAGCAAGCCCATATAAGGAGAATCAAAGGGACGGCTTGTAAAAAAAAGGCTTGAGGCACATGGAGACAGTAATCAATGAAACGCTCGCCCCAAGATAGGTCGAACCATTCATGGACGGCAGCATCTGTAGTAATCGCCATGCGACAGGCATTGCCCGGCGCGAGCAATGTCGCAGCAGCCCCGAGTGAAACACCGAGAAAGGCGGAAAGATAGAGACGGGGAATTAGCCGGGGAGGCTTCTGACGAATGAAAAACCAAAATGTGCCGACCGCTGCGGCGACAGGCATGGCCGCGCTTGTCGCGTAATCAAGCGAAGCGGTCGCTGTCCCGAGGGCAAAATAGCCAACACAGGCTGCCCACGACTCTGTTGTTATTCCTGCGTTGCCATCTTCCATGGCAAAACGAAACGGTAACAAAAATACACACTGGGCAATGAGTGCAACAAGCCCTCCCACGCTCACCCAGAAAAATGCTGAACCAAACGAAGGAATGCCGGCCCACAGAAGGGCCGCAATGCCAAGCAGGGAGCGCCACCCAAGCTTTTCACGCCACATCCGTCCGTATATGCACGCATGCATCAGTACACACAAGACGACAAAGCCCGCCGAGGATGCTGCCGCAAGGAGTACGGAAGGCAGCATGAAGGCCAGATAGACCAGCAAATTGCCCATAAAACGCCCGCACCAGGTGTGATACATGGTCACTGCCTGATCAAAGGCCGCCTTCAACGTCATGGGCTCGAGCCGCTCAATGGGTGCGCCCGCCATAAATTGGGCGTAACCGGGAATCATGTTGCGGCTGAAAAGGTAATTATCCGTCATGGGGGGAGACCAAAGGGAAAGCACAAACATGACGGACCAGAGAAAAAGCACGCTCAGGAGGGTTGACGTCTTGCGCCACGCACTAGGTGTCAGCATACCTTTCCCCTCATGGCCGACAGGGCATGTAACGCCCAAAGGAACAGGCGGTAATCTCCGTGGCGTGCACGATGGGCGCCGACGTAGCGAGCAAGAGATTCTGCATCCATTCCGTCCGGGGCAGACGGTGCGGACATACGTCTGAGCCAGCTGTTAAGAGGAATACCAAAGCCTTTTTTCCGCAAATTGAGAATTCGCTCAGGCAACCATCCCTGAAGGGCCTTGCGCAGGAGATACTTACGCGTTCCGTTCCGGAACTTGAATCTGTTCGGCAGGCGCTGACAAAACGCAACGATGTCGTTATCAAGGAAAACGGCCCTGCTCTCCAGGGATACCATCATGCATGCCCTGTCAACTTTGACCAGAATATCATCGGTCAGGTAAAAACGGGTAAAGAAACACAGGGCCTGACTCACATCGTCTGCGTTTCCGTTGGCCTCCCACAGCGTAAGCGCATCTTCGTAGATTTCCTCCGCCGTCAAGGGATGGGCAAAAAAGAGGGAAAGTTCTGCAGGTTCAAGCGGGCTCATCCAGACTGGCAGCTGCATTGCCTTAGGATATGATAACCCGCGAAGGACACGTTTAAGCTTGAAATCAAGACTCATGTTGCGGTCAGAACACGGCAAACAACCGACGCCCTTTCGCAAAAGCACATGCATCCCTTCCGGCACGACACGTCTGTAAAAGGCCGCGGGTCCCAGGGCCGCAAATGGGTCATAGCCGGCGAAAAGCTCATCTCCGCCGTCTCCGGAAAGAGCCACCGTGACCCGCTCCTTGGCAAAGGCCGCCAAGTGCTGCGTGGGGATGAGGGAGGCGTCTCCCAAAGGTTCACTCATCTGTCCCAGAATGTCCGAAACCGAAGTAAGCATATCGTCCGCAGTGAGCATGGAAACATAGTGTTTCGTTCCCAGTGCCTCCGCCATTTCACGGGCATTGCCCGACTCATCAAAACTCGGTTCTGTAAACCCTATTGAAAATGCCGAAATATGGTCCTTCGGCAGGCAGCGCGTTGCCGCGGCGAGAATGGAGCTCGAGTCAATTCCACCCGAGAGGAAGATACCAAGGGGTACGTCAGACAACAAACGCCGACGGACAGCCTGCACAAGCAGGTGGCGTAACTCTTCAACTAGTTTTGGTTCATCCCGGTCACGCAGGGATTCGTCGGGCGTTAATGTAAACTGCCAGTAGCGCCCCGTGCGCAGGGATCCATCGGTAAGATTCAGGCAAAGCCAGCTTGCGGGCGGAAGCCCCCAGCAGTTGGGATGAAGCGTCCGGCCAGCCGGAAGGTAACCCCATCCAAAAAAACGCTGAAGATTGGCCATATCAATACTGTCGGAAAAATACGGCCAGCGGGCCAAAGCGACGATCTCGCTTGCAAAGGCAAATCCATGGGCATTTCGGGTGTAAAAGAGCGGCTTTTCTCCAAAGCGGTCCCGGGCAAGCCATAGTTCCCTACGTACGGGGTCGTAAATTGACAAGGCAAACATACCGTTGAAACGCTCAAAACAGCTGCATCCCCATTTCAGATAGGCACGCAAAACCGTTTCTGTGTCGGAATGGCTGGTCGTAAACCGTTCCCCTCCAGCCTCAAGCTCCTCACGCAGTTCCATATGGTTATACAGTTCACCGTTGTATACGATAACCGTGCCCGACGCCGGATCGCGCATGGGCTGCCCGCCGCATTCCAAGTCAACGATGGAAAGACGGCGATGTCCAAGAAAAAGAGGTCCATCGTTAAAGAAACCATCTGCATCGGGGCCTCTGTGCCGCAATGCGTCCGCCATGGAGCGGATATTTTCTCCGGAACCTTCACCGTAAAAGCCCGCAATACCACACATGAATAACGATCTCCCTGTCATGGGGAAAATACATGTTTCCCCGCCCTACGCACCCAACTTCATCGCAATCAAAAGCAAATACAGGTCAAAACTTAGCCTGAAATCAGGCCTTTGTGCCCATGCCGAAAACCTGCAACGCCATGACTCCAAAGAGCGCAAGGGGGCCATGCAGGCAGGGATTACGCCACGGGCATGGAATGGCATCTGTGCTCACTATAAGTATGAATGGAAAGAAAACCAGCATAATGCGCACAGCACTTCTGTACCCACAAAAATCCTTCGAGGAAAAATGTCATTCGGCAACTTGGGTAGAAAAATTCGCGAAGTCAAGCGTGTTTCACAAAATTCGGCTAATTTAAGACCGGGATGCAACAATCTTTGCACCTAGGCAAACAAGTCCAGGCCCCGACCACTTACCCTAGCATTTTTCGAGAAATCCACAAAACCGAAACAGCCCCAGAAAAACACGAAAACGCGGCAAAAGCGAAATCTTCTGTCATGCCGTTCTCCAAAAACTCGTCAACCGCGGTCGCCCACGACAGAAAGAAATCATGTCAATGTCATTCACGCAAGCACTTTTGGCACTTCCGCTGACTGTAAGGTAAGAAGTAAGGATGCAGGGTACGCGCACTGCCCTGGATTCCTGGACCAGCCTTGCCTTCTTTCCTTTCGGCCAAAAAAGCGTACTATTTTTATGTCATTCGTATTGGGCAAAGCTCCATCCTGTCTGTCCTGCACAAAACTGCAGACAGAAGCGGTCAGCGCCTTGAACGACAGCCTTCAATTTTTTCTCTGGATGCCATGCGGGGTCTGACGCACGTTGATACCTTGCACATTTTTTGAGAAAAATAGGTGCACAAAGAACGTCATCGCTGTGGAACAGGAACATTGGAGGATAAGAGGAGAAAAATGTGAGCAAGCATCTTTTGCTTATGATGTTAACAGTCTGCTGTAACGTTGCTGCCAATCTTTTTTTGAAAGCAGGCAGCAGCGTCCAATCCGCATCCATTCTTGGCATAATCAATCTGAAAACGATAACAGGTCTTTCCTGTTTCGCTCTTGGTGCACTGTTTTATATCGCTGCGCTCAGAATCGGATCGCTGAGCGTCAGTCAGGCCATCGTTTCCCTGCAGTATGTGGGCGTTCTCATCGGTGCATACCTGATATTTAATGAGCACCTTTCTGGCTTTCAGCTTATCGGATGTCTTTTTGTCTGTATTGGCATGATTATGGTGACAAACGGATGATGAATCACATCTTATGAAAAAGATGCGTTTTTGCAGTTCGAACCCTGTAACCTGTCACTTTTCCAATATCCGTCGTACAGATATTATTTAAACGTATATTTTGGAGCGCACATGCACTTACTCATTACGGGAGTTGCCGGTTTTATTGGCTACCATCTTGCAGCACGGCTTTTGGACGAGGGGCATAGTGTCGTGGGCATCGACAATATGAACGATTACTACTCTGTCTCCCTTAAGGAAGACAGGGTAGAGAACCTGTCATCCCTGCCGCAGGCAAAAAAACAGTTCCGCTTCATCAAAATGGATTTGGCCGATGCAAAGGCCGTTTCAGCTCTGTTTGCAGAAGAGCACTTTTCCCATGTCGTCAATCTCGCAGCTCAGGCAGGCGTCCGATACAGTCTTATCAATCCGCAGTCCTATATTTCGTCCAACCTGGTAGGATTTGCCAATATTCTGGAAGGATGCCGGCATAATCCAGTCAAACATCTCGTTTTCGCCTCCTCATCATCCGTCTACGGACTGAATACCAAGCAGCCGTACTCGGTCAGCGACAACGTGGATCATCCCGTTAGCCTTTACGCCGCAACAAAAAAAAGTAATGAGTTGATGGCCCACGCCTACAGCCATCTTTACGATACTCCTGCAACAGGGCTCCGTTTCTTCACCGTGTATGGACCGTGGGGTCGCCCTGATATGGCGCTCCATCTTTTTACAACCGCTATTTTGAAGGGAGAACCCATAAAGGTCTTTAATAAGGGACAGATGCGGCGTGATTTTACCTATATCGACGATATAGTAGAAGGCGTTGTCCGCATTCTCGGGAAACCTCCGGTGGGAATCCCCAGGCAGAACAATGGAGCCCCCCTCTCCCCCTCCACAAGCTTCGCCCCTTGGCATATCTATAATATTGGAAACAATCAGCCCGTTTCACTCATGGAATTCATCAATACAATAGAGGAAGCAGTTGGCGTTAAATCAAAAAAAGAAATGCTGCCCATGCAACCTGGGGATGTTGAATCTACATGGGCCGACATTGACGATCTTACAGATGCAACAGGGTTTACTCCAAAAACAAGTCTAAAAGAGGGGATCGGTCATTTCGTCAGATGGTACAGATCGTACTATTCACTATAATACAAAGGTGATTGCCTTTTGGTAAACGAAAATGATTATTCAGCAGGGTAGCCAGGAAAAAAGAGACAGGCTACGGAAGTACTGTCTTCGTATTGGGGGCTCAGCTTAACCCTTCAAGAGAAGAAATGGCAGCCGCATGACAGGCTACTGCTGCACCGACATACAGAGAATCGAAAAGTTTGTATATCTGGGAAACGCCTCTCCTCTCTTACATAGCTGAGGAGGGCGTGTATTTTATGAAAAACCCGTCCGATTTATCTTCCCCAGCAGATTTATATTCCCCATTCCTTCAAACAGTTCTGGAATCACCTCAATTCTGATTGCCACGTTCAAGGTATGCGCTGCATTCGCAGCTGCCAACTAGCTCTCCGGCGAGGATCTTGATCGGGAGGGGCCATACCAGGAACCGCCTCCGAGCAGCGGCGCCTTCATCGGCACTTTTCTTCAAATAAAAAAAGAGTTTGAGGCGTTAAGCTCTCAAACCCTGATTTTTTTCTGGAGCGGGAAACGGGATTTGAACCCGCGACGTCCAGCTTGGGAAGCTGACACTCTACCGCTGAGTTATTCCCGCAAAAAGGCATGGATTTTTTTGAATGGAGCGGGAGACGGGATTTGAACCCGCGACTTCAACCTTGGCAAGGTTGCACTCTACCACTGAGTTACTCCCGCGGAGAGATTCTAAACGATGAAATTAAGAAGAAGCTGGAGGCGACATCCAGATTTGAACTGGAGATCGGGATTTTGCAGACCCCTGCCTTACCACTTGGCTATGTCGCCTTTAGAGTGGAGCGGGAGACGGGATTTGAACCCGCGACTTCAACCTTGGCAAGGTTGCACTCTACCACTGAGTTACTCCCGCATGTCCGTTGAGAGATTTATTCGATAAGACTGCTGCTGTCAAGCAAATTGCCAATAAAAAGTTTTCCGCTTCTTGATTTGTGTCTTTGTCAAATGCCCGGAGGGACCCTGTGGAAAAAGATCGCTTACCGACTGGTTAACGGGAATAAACGCAAGATCCACGCGTGAAGACATGAAAAGCAATTATGCTTTTAATCGAAAGAGTTGGCGGATTAACAGCGGTTTCAGGCCAATTAAGGCGTTATCCCCTCCGTCTCCCTGCACTACAGAAAGGTGCAAATTCTGCCAAAGACTTAGTATTTTACAGCATATACAATATTATCCGTTTAATCTAAATGAAATTTTTTTTGAACTCTGATTTCAAAAATCTTGACAGAGATTTTTCTTTATGTCACAAGAAAATCCGTCAAAAAATTTGCACGACCTTTGCTCCCTCGTAGAAATTTCTTAAATACCTATTGGGGTCTCGTGCAAAGTTGGCGATTTCATTAGGAGGAAGTTTTTATGTCCAATCTTTTCTCAACCGTAAAAAAGCAGTGCATGGTTGCCATGCTGGCAGCCGGCATGCTTCTTGGCGCCACAACCGGTGCCCAGGCTATTGATTTCAAGGCTAAAGGCGAATGGCTTGTCGGCTTTGGCCTCGGCAATGCCCAGTTTAAAAGCGGCAGCGGAGTCCCTAAAGACGATCTTTTTTCTGCGTCTCAGCGTATCCGCCTCCAGTTGGATGCCGTGGCTTCTGAAAACCTTTCAGGCACAGTCTTCTTCGAGATCGGAACGCAGGACTGGGGCAATAATGACACAAACGTCACTGGCGGAGGTGGTGCGCTCGGGGCTGACGGAACACAGGCTATAAAAGTCAAAAACGCCTACCTTGACTGGCTTGTGCCCAACACAGATCTGCAGATCCGCATGGGTCTTCAGGCCTTTGCCCTGCCGAATTTTGCCGGTGGTTCCCCCATTATGGACGGTGACGTGGCCGCCGTTATGGCAAACTATAAATTCAACGACAATGCCGGCCTGACAGCTTTCTGGATGCGCCCCGTCAACGACAACTACGCCGGATCCGTTCGCAAAGAGGGAACTGACAGCCACTATCTCGATAATATCGATTTCTTTGGTCTTACCGTTCCGCTCAGCTTTGAAGGCGTTGAACTTACCCCCTGGGTCATGTATGGCATGATCGGCCGCAACGCCCTTTCCTGGGA
>JAIKXS010000090.1 GCA_024683955.1 Desulfovibrio sp.
TGAGATTTATTTTTTTAATTATGAAGTGTAATTAGTGTAATAAAAATAAATTTTTTCTGTTTTGAATGGGATTCTATATGGTGTAAAGCATAACATAAATAGGCGAATATTTTGTAAAAGGTCTTGCCTTGTCACAAAAAATCGTTGTTTTATTAGGGGCTATTTCAGCGTTGCCTGCAGGACTTGACCTTCAACGGGTCCTCATTTTATCAAGAATGGGTTCGGAAATTTGCCATTTACCGGCATCTGCTTTTTATGGAAAAATGCATATGAAATGGCCTTTTTCGTGGTGTAAGGCTGGCATCCGCTGGTTCATAAAATGCCCAACATTCATTCTTCATTCACAGTCTGAGGCTCCATTCAATTCTCCCACTTTGCCAAACGAATCTAATGATAGCATATTGCTTGCGTTTGCTATTGAATTTGACCAAGAGCTTAAAGGACTTGGAAAATGACTGATAATGAAAAGAAAGGTAAAAGCAGTTTGGATATCAATCGCCGCGATTTTTTGCGGCATGCCAGTGTGGGATTGATGGTATGTGCAACGACACCATTGTCAGGAGGAAGCGCAACGGCAGGCGAAGCAAAGTCCAAGCCCGCAAATGCTTTGCGTACGCCAAATACCGTAAAATCCGCTGTCTCCAAAAATAACGGTAAGGCGGATTTGCTTATTCTGGGAAATATCATCACCATGAATGAGCATAAGCCCTTTGCAGAGGCGGTCGCCGTCAAGGGCGACAAAATACTTTACGTTGGCGCGTCAGAAGTTGCAAAGAAACTTTGTGACAAACACACTAAACGTTATGACTACGGGAAAAATTCCGTTTATCCCGGCTTCCTGGAGTCGCACTGCCATCCGGGAGGTGCCGGGTCGCGGATGACCTTGATGCAGCCCCTTGATCCTAATGCCAGCCTCGAGGAATGCGTTCTTGTCATGAAAAAGTACATGGAAGCGCATCCCGAGAAAAAGATTTTGCAAGGCCAGGGATTCGAGGAACGTGATGTAAAGCCCCATCACGGCATGCTGGATGCGATCTGTCCTGACAAGATCATGATATGCACGGACTCCGGCGGACATTCCATGTGGCTGAATGGCAAGGCCATGGAGGCGTACGGAATCAACAAGCAGGCAGTCGATAAATGGGGTACCGAATGTGTGCGGGTGGATGAAAACGGCAGGCCTACCGGCTATATATCGGAAGGCCCTGTCTTTTATATACGCGAACAGACAAGCAATACACTGGATGAAATGAAGCTGGCATTATCGGCCTGGCAGGATTATGCCCTTTCCAGGGGGTATACCGCCTCTTATAATGCAGGTGTTGAACTTATAAGTTCATTTTTGAGCCCAAGGCATATTATGCGCTGGAAAAGGAAGGACGGCTCAAACATTATACGTATGCAGGCAGTTTGATCCGGGATAATACGGATACACCGGAAGAGGATATGGATCGGATTGCTGAGGAGGCGGAAAAGCATAATAGCAAACATTATAAACTCATCGGCGCCAAGGTGTTTTGTGACGGAGTAGTGGAGGCGCACACCGCATGGATGTTGGATGATTATTTGGATCAGCCGGGATACAAAGGAGTGGCCCGGTTTGATAACCATGTTAAAATGGTTCGCTTGATAAAGGCCGCGGAAAAGCATGATATGAACGTGCATATCCACACAATCGGAGACGCAGCGAGCAGAGCCTGGGTGGACGCCATCGCCGAGGTGGAAGAGGCCACCGGTAATTTTGACATGAGAAACGCTCTCGCGCATCTACAGGCAGTGCATCCCGATGTAATCAAGCGCATCGGAGAATATAATATCATGGCGATCTGCGGGATCATGTGGGTGGAAAAGAGCTATGCCTTATATGATGCGATGGTGAAATATCTTGGAAAAGAAAAGGCCGATGCCGGATTCCCGGTGAAAGCACTGTTGGATAAAGGCGCTGTGGTGGTTTCCCATTCGGATTACCCGGTATCGCCGGATTTCAGTGTGCCCCAGACCGTTTGTCTTGGTGCAATCGGGTACCTGCCCTCTCACGGGAAGAAAAAAATGCGACATGCCGATCAGTGCATCAGCCGGCTTGATACACTCAAGGCTCTGACAAGCAATGTTGCGTATATGTGGCATGAAGAAGACCGGATGGGTTCTCTTGAGGTTGGAAAGCTGGCCAATATCACCGTATTCGATAAGGATTTCATGAAGGATGATTTTGCGGACATTGAAAACGCGAAATGCCTTGCAACCTTTGTGGATGGGGAATTGGTTTACAAGTTGTAGATTGTGTCTGCACGCTTAAAAAAATTAGAGGCAAGTCTCATTTCATGTAGAGCGGAGTGAACGGACACTTGATTGATTACGGGATGGGCGGAAATTTACCGCCCTCCCGCAACTCTTTCCATGGAACAATCTTTTAGAGACCGCTGCACGGTAACATTCAAATTGCTATACAGATGACGCGTCTTTTCCTTAAATCAAGGCATTTCCCTTGTCAGAGCATCAACCGCAAGACGGATGGGCAACAGTCGGACCGTCTGATAAAAACCCGAGTTTACCCACGGCACACGGTTGTGATGCCAATAAATAATGGGGATGTGTGGCACGGATTTCATCATGGCACTGGAGATTTTCTTCCGTAACGATGCCGCAGGCATGGATACATCCAATTTGACGCAAAAGGTTTTGACGTCAGGAGCGGATCCGGACATGAATGTCCGTTAACAGAATAGAGCCATTAAGGTGTCCCACCATACTTTTTTCTAAAGAAGATCGTTATGAAAAAATAGTATTGATGTGCTTATCCGTTTGCATGTGCTTAAGCCTTCTTCTTTTATCTTCCGTATCAGCAAAGTCAATTTTTATCGAAATCGTCCCATTGGAGCGCAATGAGATCTCACTGCATTTGGTGCGCTATGTAGAGCAGGATGGACAAAAGAAAAAACCGATTTTGTTCGTACACGGTGTAACATATTCTTCGCATGAATTTGATGTTGACTATGGAGATTATAGCTTGGCACGCTATTTCACCGAGCATGGTTTTGAGGTCTGGCTACTGGATATCGCAGGCTTTGGTAGTTCGGGGAAGGTTGATGATGGGTTCCTACCGGATAGCGATTATGCTTCGGAAGATATCGAGGCGGCTGTCCGTTGTATTTTGAAAAGGCATGGCCTTTTCTCCATGGATATATTGGGATGGAGCTGGGGCACCGTGACCAGCGGACGCTTTGCAGCCCGGCATCCGGAACTGGTGCGCAGACTTGTTCTCTACGCACCAATCGTGGCCGGTCTGGGCGATGTGCGTGTGGAGGAATCATTCCACAAAAATTCCTGGGAACATGCGGCAGAGGATTATCAAAGAAAAGCAGATGGCAGGATTGACTTCAATATTGTGGAAAAGGCTGTGGCAGACACCTACCTTTCCAATGCCTGGCGCTATGACAAGGAGTCCAGTCCAAACGGCGGACGCCGGGATTTCTGGTTAGCAACAATATTCGGCTGATTCCTACTGCAGAGATAAAGGCCCCTGTACTGATCATAGCAGGCTCAAGGGATCCATATGTAACCCCCGAACTGTGCCAAGAAGCCTATCAGACTCTTGGGAACAAGGATTCCCAACTGGTTATTGTGCCGGGAGCAGCTCATGCCATGCTTATGGAACGCCCTTACTACAAGGCTTTCCGGGAAAAAATATTGGCTTTTCTGACAGCTGATAACGCTATGGTAGGCAGGGATAATTGAGTTGTAATTGCCGTCCCTGCCCATAATGACAGGGGCTGCAGACGTTAGCGATCGCTTATTTTACCGCGAAATAGGCGGGCTAATTTTCATCTGCATGAAGCCGTTTCGATCGTCTACGCCCTTACAAAAATGGCTTTTGTCATGGCGAGACCGCCGCTCGTAAGCCCGATATGCTTATAAGTTATCCCCATGTCTGCAGTCTGACCTTTCCTTTTCCCGGTTTTTGCAAATAGTTCACGCAGAGCCTGTCGCCTTTCATTGTGTGACTTGCAGTCGAATTTTGCGGCGTGACCCGGGTATTTTTCGGCCAGTCCTTCAGTGAACAGGCCGTGCCTGTCTTCGTCTCCCGCTCCCCTGAACGTTACTGAGCCTCCGGGACTTGAAGATTGGAGAAAGGAATCAGAAGAAATTCAGACTGTGATGCCTACCATATCGTTAAAAATATCAAGAATACAATCCGGCCGGGATTTATGGATGTCGTCTGCCTCTGGTCCGCGTTGGATATTGAGGACCCTCAATATGACGGGCAACGCCTATTCCTTGATACCTTCACCTTCTCTAAAAATGACCTGACGGAAGCTCTTTAAGTGCATTGTGGCGGCTGATGAGGATTCATGGATTTTGCACTTAAGATATATGACCTTCTGGACAAACATGGAAACTTTTCTTCTGACAGAAAAACAGTCTTCCGTGGCGTTTTTTCATTTCAGCTTTCAGAATACAAGTAGCATCGTTAGCTTTTCTTCTAGAGTTTGAATTCCTTTTCATTCACAATGAGAGACAACTCTACGGTAAAATTTTGTTAATATATTTATATTATTGAATAAATATGCCATATTTAACTCCGGAAAAGGGATGGGTATGGCTGAAAAGAAATGGATACATCATACTGAAAAATTTTCATTCCTGCCCAAAGAGTTCGCATCCGACCATATTATTCAGCACTCTCTTCTTTTTAAGTATGCAAAAACTGACAAACCTCCCCATGTTTTTTTAGGAGTTGTCAAACCACTGGCCCTGATTCGGGAACTGTTTGCTCCACCATGCTATATAAGGAGAGACTTTTGCAAATCCTGACTGAAAAAAGTGAAATCTGATAGACATGCAAATTTCCAATAGATTTTGCTGCTAAAACATCATATAGTTTTTTTGAAAATGGGAGGTCATAACTTTTATTTCCTGATTTGCATAGATATAACGTAACACTGTATCAGGATAACCGTTTTTAAAAACTCAGAAATTTCATCGACAAATGTATGTTCGTGATCCCTGATGCGTGGGTGTTGACAGGCATTCTTTGCATCACGAAATGGGCCCGGAAATTTACCACCCCATCGCAGCTCTTCCTATGGATAAAATTTTTATGGAATGGATCTTTTCACTTGTGTAAGCCTGACTGTTGATGCTGCTCATAATTGTCAGAATGTAGTGATCATTCCCGGTAAATATTTTATCACAATTCGTATATGTCCTAGAATTTGATATTTAGGATAATACAGCTATAAATTATATAGCAACAAATATATTGTTTAAGATACAGCCTAATGATTGAATATTCATATTAATAGAGATGTACTATGTCAAAAAAAGCAGTAAATAATTTGTATGAAAGTGCAAAAGAAATGTATGATTCGTATGCTAGTTTCCTTTTAAGTTATAATAAATTTCTTAAGATAATTTATGAAAATCCAGAACTTACAGATTATGAAGAGGTGATAAACATCATAAATCTTAATAGTGACAAGGGACATCGCATAGATGATACTACTGATCTGATCACAAATTTGGTTAAATATACAATATCTCTTGGTAAAAGATAAAAATGCTTTTATACAGCAAACACTAGGCAGAAGAATTTTTGTTCCTATATCCGGTTTATTAACGGGCATTCAATTCTCCGGAAAATTGACCCGGAAATTTACCACGTACCGCAGGCGTTCTTATGGATAAACGCTCCCTTTAGAATGAGTCTTTTTCGCGGTGTATGTTGCATTCTGCCGGTGCACAAAATGCTCATAATTTTGCCTTCATTCACAATGGTGTCAGAATGAGCAATCTGTTGTCGGTTTTTATCACCGAATGCGTGGATCAGCATTCAAGTCCCTAAGCCTTGCCCATGCTTGAGGAAAAATGTGACGTTCAGACATGTAACCAACCACTCCGGTCCAGAATCTTCTTCTTCCTTTTCCTTTGAGCCGATGCTACATAGTCAGGGAAGAGACAGCATATGGAGAGTTAAACGGTTATCCATGCTCATGAGGAGCTTTTTGGGTACGGGGCATGATTATTACGCTTGGCCATCTTCTTCTCCTCCTCAGGACAAAATCAATCTGTCATACTTGTCCAAATCCGGGGAAGAACCTCACTGGAGATTTCCTTCACTAACGATGTCGCAGACATGTATGCATCCGATTTCGACGCAAAAGGTCTTGACACCGGGTGCAGGCATGTTTTTTTGCTTCTTCAACCCTTTGAGTAAAGGAGTCAGTTGTGAAAACAGTCCTTTCTTCACTGTTGTTGGCTTCAGCCCTTCTCTTACCTGCAGCACAGGAAACTGCGCAGGCCCAGCCGGGACCGTTGCAGCTTTTGCCGGCTTACCATTACAAATTAAAAAATGTTCATGAAGTTGACGGCCGTCAGGGTGTTGCCTGCGACGGAAAATTCATTTACGTCTCTGACAGTAAAAAACTTTTTAAGTACGATATGAATGGCAAACTTGTTGCCAAAAATGAGAGTCCTTTTGAAGGCTACACCATTCCTTCAAACCACATCGGTGACATTGATGTGTACAATGGCGAACTGTATCTTGGTGCAGAAAATTTTATGGACGGTGTCGGAAAAGACATTCAGATCGCAATTCATGATGCTGAAACCTTAAAATTCAAACGCACGTTTAAATTTGAACCCAAGAGTGGTCAGGAAGAGGTTTCCGGCATAACTGTTGATCCCGTTAAGAAGACGGTGTGGATGTGTTCCTGGGTCGGGGAAGAAAGCGGCCGCTATCTCTATGAGTACAGCTTAACAAACGGACAGTACCTGCGGAAAGTGCATTTGCAGCCGGTTCCTCAGTGGGTTCAGGGTGTTTTCTACTGGAAGGGTTCTCTCTTTGTGACGGCTGATGATGGCACCGCCGACGACAACGAGGCAGATACGCTTTATCGAATCGATGTGACCTCAGCGTCAAATGCCCCTGTTGTTCTTGAGAAGAAGTTTGACGAGGCCGTCAAGCAGGGAGAAATTGAAGGGCTATGCGTTGATCCGGCGAACGGAGATCTTCTTGTTTTGATGAATCGTGGCGCCCATATCGTTTTGGGCATGACCAAGGGGTTTTATCCCGGCTACACGCGCGAAATTCATGAAATCTATCGCTACAGTATGCGGCCGAAACGCTTTTCAGGTGAGCACAAGCCTGCAAAATAGCTGAACATGGCTGACTATATCTGAAAGAATCTGGTAGGAGGGGTTCTCCCTCCTACCACTTTTAGTGGGCCGTGTTTTCTGAATCAAAGCGGTTGGGAGGACGTTGACTCCCCTGAGGGAGATAAGTACGTCGCATGGAACGAAGAAGATTTTCGTCAGTGTTTAAAGCAAAGCTTGATTCGGATGCGTTGTCGGGCGAAAGCACCCCTGCTGAACTTGCGTCAAAATACAACGCTTATCCGAAACGGGTTTCGCACGTGGAAATTACAGGCAAACGAAGGAATCATCCCCGTCTTCGCCAACAAGGACAGGCTGACAGATGTCAGTTGACATCCTTCCCCGCTTAACGTGGGGAATACCTGTCAGTAGCAGCCCTATTGGGCCGCACCACAGACGGGTCCTTTTTTCATTGAGACTGACCGGAAGAATATTAGCCTGGTTTTTCCTTTCAACTTTCCACTGCGGGGAATTTTACGGCTGTGAACCAACCACCTGTTCCCCCGGGTCTCACTATCTCTCCGCAGGCCGGCACGGTATGCCCTGCTGCAGACGACATGTTGAAAGGGGAAAGGCAAAAAGACAAGGAAATCCCGCTTAACGTGCGCCTTATATCCTCCCCCTGAAGGACGGGGTTTTACGACGCGTTAGATAAAGCAAAACTTGAAGAATTTTATGCAAAAATCGTCCGGCTGACAGGAGAAAACAATTTTTTACATCGTGCCTTTCAACAACCCGGGCAGGAAGCAAAGGCAGGAGATACCTGATTACACATGATGCATAGCTCAGCGTCCGCCACCTGCGCCGTGTTCCTGCTGTGAAGAGATTGTCAGTGTACGCGCGCTCATTCTCAAAAGGATTTGGAGAAAGACCTCACAGTTATGCGACAGGATGAACTCTTTCTTGAGCATCCATGTTTCGGCAGCAGGAGAATCAGCGCCAGAGGGAACTGCACGAACGTTGCGTTCCCCCTTTACCTTTTCCAGTGAAAGCGACCTCATGCCGGATCGGACCATCGGAAAACTGTGGAGGTTTTCAAAGGTATTTCCGTGAAGGGGAAAGAGAGGAAAAATACCGGAGGCGATGAGGGCAGCGAAAAATTATCCATGGTTCGTCATGGACTTGACAGCCAAGTACAGGAAAAGGCGGGCTCCACTGCGCCCGCGATCTCTTTAGGAAGTGCAACAAAAAGGATGGTAACAGTATGTTTAAGAAAATCCTGATCCCCGTGAGCTCCGACCCCAAGGAACGTTCGGAGAAGACCTTCAAGGTTCTCGCCGAGCTTAAACCCAGCGAGCTCATTTTCCTGCATATCCTGCCACCCGTCCCCAAAATCATCGGAGGCGAGGATCGAAAAAAAATCTCCGAAGAGGAAGGTGAGGACGTTTCCGAGGTTTTCGTGGAATTGAACGATTTCGCGGCAAACCTGGATATTCCGTATCGGGACATCGTCGTACACGGGACGCCCGATGCCGTCATCGTTCAAGTCGCGGAACGCGAGAAGGCGGATCTGATCATTATGGTGAGTTCCGGGCGCGACAGCATCTCGGAGATGCTGATCGGGTCGTATACCGAGCGGGTGCTGAGAAATACCCAGACAATGCTTTTGGTGATCAAGTAAAACAACCAAGAGAGTTCAGACAGATTTCCCGATCAGTTACTTTAAACCAACGATACATGAAAATATTAGATACTCTATTCTAAAAACAACATGGATAGTGGGCTTCAAAAAAATACTCTGGAAGTTTCTTTTCATCTGTTACCCTGGATCAGTGAGCATTTATAACCCAAATGTTCTCAGTAAAACCTGCCACATTCCCTTGCTGTCATAAGGTCACACCGCCTATCAGCCCCAACGATATCAAGGAGTTCAATCAATGCCCAAAGATGCATCCGAAAATCCGCCCATTGGCCTGCCTGTAACCTGGCAGAACCGGGACCTTTACTATGAAGCCGCAGAGCTTTTGGGAGAAGCGGCTAAGCTCTGCCGTCATCTTGAGTCATTCAATACCAAGTTGCAGGATGAGATTGCTATTGAATCAAAGCACTTGAAGGATGGAGATGCCGACGAACGTGAGCGGTATTTGTCTGAGCTCCACCGGGCCACCGCCATGCTTATCTCAACGATGATCGACTGCTCAACCTCTGTCGAAGCATTAAAAACTATTACTGGCTTCTACAGGCCAAGCGGGCTTATGAAGCCTGGTAAACCTTTGATTAATAAAGGGGCCGTGATAAATGCGGATGGGACGTTAAAGAAAAAGTAGTCCGATTATGCGTATACGGATCTTCCCGTGACTATTTCATTTTACTGCTTTTCTTCCGCATCGGGCACGCGCTGCATGTGAATCACTGAAGACCTGGTTCTTCACCGCATTTTCCCAAAAGAGTTTAATCTGTATTTAATACTCTCTTGACTTGCCGGGAGAGCCGGGCATTATACGATTCCTATGTAAGGATGTCAGGTTGCTCTTTAGTTCCGTGAGAATTCAGATATTATAAAAATTAAAATAAATATAGGTTGAGATCTCATTCTGCTTCTTGTATATCCAATATCTTTTAATGCTTTATTGTATCAGATATTACGTAACAATTATATAAAGAGAGGTTGTAAAATGATCAATAGTAAGATTGAAGAATTGCTTAAAAGTGGAACACAAATGTTTTTGTCATTTTCTGAATTTCTCGACAGGTACAACGATTTTCTTACAACCATAAAGGATAACCCAGAGCTGCTAGACAATAAAATCGTACAGGATATGGTTCAGTTTAATAGTGACGAAGTAAATAGCATTAAGAATGCAGGTGTGTTTATTGCTGATATGATCCAGAAATGTCAGAAGATTAATGGTGAAATGCGCTAACTGTTAATATGGTTCTCTCTTTGGTAAAAACAGTGCGGTGTTCCCACTTGTTCAACAGCACCTTCCGAGCATTAACAAAAGAGGATATCGGTGCCTGTCCACTCTGCCTGTTTTCGTCGCAAATACGGCTATGACGGGATTTTCACGTCGAAAAAAAGTGATGACGAGCTGTACGCCTTCTCAATACCGGCGGGCTGCGGTAAGCAAACTGACCGGGAGGACCGGCAGGTTCAGGGCAAAGGCAGGTGTATGGCGGATAAGTTTGTGCTCATGGCGTGGACGCGCATATTGCCAAAGGCGAACATTTCAGTGCGTCTAAAGCCGTCTTCCTGAGCGATTGCAGAGGGTTTTGACGTCAAGTCGTTGCTGACTGGAAGGCGAGGCGCGGATTTCCGATATGTTCGGGGGAATATTGTGGTACCTTTCGGGCATCATGCAAAGCCTCAGTTTCAGCCGCTTTCTGGGGGCCATAAGACCGGGGTTGTCAAGTGCCTGCAGGGATGCATGCATTTTTTCGATTATGCGACTTGTTTCAGACATCGTGGATTTCCTTCATTGCTCCATATTCGATCAACTGGTTATCTCTTTTGCAAAACGAAGCACTTTGAGAGCGTAACGACGTCCAAAGACCAGCTTCTGTTGCGTAATATTGTTCCCCCTGTCATTCTTTTTCAAAATCGAAGAAGAAAAAGCAATGACTGCGCAGATTCATGGAACGAACAGTCCGGGGGCCGTCTTTTTTTTCTCTCCTGCCGGAAAGGCCCCCCGCTTTTTTAAAGACCACCTCCCAGTTCATCTTCAATCAATCCGTGTTCCAGTCATCGACAGCGGCGTCAGGATTACTCTCCGGCAGATTGGCTTTAGTTGCCATCTGCCGAATGTCCGGCATCTCACAAGACGTTTCGTGGATATGAAATAACACTTGGTGTCAGGCTTTCAATGGCGCATAAAAGCAGGTTTATAAACTAAACGTTGGTGCTATGCCCAGCGTGGTTGCCCTGAAATCCGCGTTAAATATGGTTTTTGTTCAGCTGATGATTGACTGGTACTAAGCGCCGCAGATAGGTACACCTAGAAGCATGCAGGCAGAGGGTGTTGTGCCCGAAACTTTGTTGGCGTTACGCATTCCATCACCTGTAGCCAGGCGACCTTGGAGATGTTTGCGGGCACCGCTCTCGTCAGGAAAATCAACGCATACGTCTCTACCAACATCAGTACACCACCCCGTGCCGTGTCTTTCCTGTTCTTGCTCAAATGTCATGGATACGGGAGGTCTGAATGCATCCTTTCTGCACGAGTTCCATATTGTCACGCAGGCAACATTATGACGGATAAAGAAATCATCAGGCACTACGATCTCTCCCCGCATCCGGAAGGCGGCTTCTATCGTCGCACCTATGCATCTCCTGTCACTACGGACTTTCGAGGAAGCAATCGCCCTGTCTGTACAGCAATACTCTTTTTGCTCAGGGCTGGGCAGTATTCCCGTCTGCACCGTATACCTCAGAACGAAATGTGGCATTTTTACATTGGCGGGCCTCTGCGACTTGCCATGATAACGCCTGAGGGCAAAACGCATGAAGTCATCCTTGGTCAGAACATTCTTGCCGAACAGATGGTGCAGTACACTGTTTCTGCCGGTTCATGGTTCGGAGCAACGCCGGCTGAGAACAGTCCATACAGCCTTGTCGGCTGCACTGTCGCACCGGGATTCTGCATTGATGAACTGGAGCTCGGGGATAAAAAGGATTTGCTTGAAATGTTTCCGTCTGCACGGCATGTCATAGAGGAGTTCTGCCCCCCTCACGTCAGAGGGGATACATGTTTCCGGGAAGACCGTTCCGGACAACTGTAATCCCGTTTTTTATGCACGACCCCGTACGTCGATGACAATCAGGGCCGGCCGCAGCAGTGAAACAGGTGCCGGTGAGGTGATACTGCTAAAAGGAAGGAACCAAAAGGTGATAAGTCGGCCACATCATTGAGTGTTGGATGAAAACTCTGAATCCCATGATTACATTTTTTAAGCAATGAATTTAACTAATTGTATAAAGCTCAGTAATATTCATATATTTTACTTCAATACATATCATGGCTATTGCATCGGTAATGATTCTTAAACTTTTTAATATATGAATTTATTCAATTGAATGTTGCACTCCACGACATGTTTTTTTGTAAATACTATTTTCAAAAAAATAAATATTTGTAATTCATTTTTTATTCTATTTTGTTCAACAATAATTTTAGCAAATTATAATCTATAAAACATATAATAAAATTATATAGTCATGCATTTTTTCTATAATACAGTAGTGTGAGGTTATGATATTTTAGATGTAGAAACTATCAATGCCTTGAAATAAAAAATGGCATAAGTAACAATCCATTTGTCATTTGAGAAAAATACATCCTGCAAAACACGATAAGCAGCTTATAATATTCTCTCTTCTCGAATCCAATCCCAATAAAAGCACGGGAGCCTTTATGGACACTCCTTTTGCCCAGATTGAGAAAGACAGCAGCGGGTTTATGCGTGCCGGCGTCATTGCCGCCATGGCCGAGCTTGATGTGGCAACGGCCCTTTTGATTCTCGGCAATTCTGCAACATTTACCGAGACAGCAAGGCAATGCGGATGCGATGCCAGGGGGATGAAATCGCTACTGGATGCACTTGTTGCCCTCGGCTACTTTTCTAAAGACGGCAGCGGCAAGACGGCAAAATATGCTGTTCTTCCGCAGTACGTCCCCCTGCTGGACAGTCGCGAAACCACCTCATATGTCCCCATGCTTCGACATCGCGCGCGATTGCAGCGGCATTGGTCCCGCCTTTCATGGGCGGTTAGGGATGGAAAGCCACAGAAAGAGCATTCGCCGAGCTTCCTGGGTGAGGCGCAAGATGGCGTTTCATTCATAGCGGCCATGAATGCCATTGCCCTGCGACTGACGACCAGGACGATGGATGCCCTTGAAAAGGCCGGACTGTTCGACAGCCTTCCGCCCGATGCCAGAATCCTGGATATTGGCGGGGCTTCCGGCACATATACCGAAGCATTTCTGCGGAGACTACCAAAGGCGGCAGCCACCATATTCGATTTGCCGGCGGGCATAGCCGGGGCAAAACATCGTTTTGAAAATTCCGACATGGAGGCACGTGTTCAGCTTCTTGAGGGAGATTTCACGCGGAGAGGGTTCCCTGACCGCTTTGACTTCGCCTGGATCAGCGCCATCATCCATCAGCTGGGGCGTGAAGAATGCAGAAGTTTGTTTCGCAAGACATTTGACGCCCTGAAACCGGGCGCAATAGTGGCCATTCGGGATTTTGTCATGGACGCCGCGGGGACATCACCTGAGGCTGGGACCCTGTTCGGTATCAACATGCTGGTCGGCACGGCACGGGGTCGTGTTTACACATTTGACGAAATATCGGGTGACCTGACCGAATCGGGTTTCCGCAACGTGGTGCATGCCGTACATGACCCGACCATGTCGGCTGTAGTCACGGCCGAGAAACCGAAGTGACAAGATCCTCTTCTCTTCTTCGGAGGAACTCATCTTCCCGGTCGTCCAGAATTTTTGAGAACGCCCTGCTCTCCCTTATTCACCTATAATTGTTACGACTACCTGTCTGGAACCGCCGTGATTTCGAAACTCGCAGAGGTAGATGCCCTGCCAGGTTCCGAGATTCAGGCGGCCGTCGGTAATGGGGATGGTGATGCTGACTCCGCTCAGCGTTGATTTGGCATGGGCCGGCATGTCATCGGTTCCTTCCAACCTATGCTCGTACCCGGGACGGTTTTCCGGAACCAGACGATTGAAGATGGTCTCCAGGTCCGTCCGAACGTCAGGATCGCAGTTTTCGTTGATGCTGAGTCCGCAGCTCGTGTGCTTCGTGAAGATGTTTACGATACCTGTCTTCGGCATCTCCGGCAATTGACTCGCTATCTCGTCCGTCACAAGATGGAAGCCACGACGTTTAGGCTTCAGTGTTATTTCAAGCTGTCGTACCATGACTCAATACTTTTCCTCTCAGCATCCTGATTTGTCGTCGCGTCGATGAAATGCTTCGCGTCAACTGCGCGCCCTCAGCTTCGATAGCAGCGACGTATGCGCTGCCGTCTCACAACGGATGATCCGGCGCCGGCTGCCGGAAACGGAGTGACTCCATGTTTCGCCCGGATTTCTCTTCAGCCTGTCAGGCGGCCGCCCTTGAAATGCATGTCTTCCGGTGTCGCTGCAGCATCCAAAAGACCCGGCGTCGGATTCAAGCATCGGGCGGGAGCAACCTGCATCATGCCCGACGTGCTTCCCGCGCGAAAAAAGAGTTCGGGGTCTCAAGGCCAAATGCCTGAATCATCGGTGAAATGTAATCTCCAAGGCTGCGGCTGGCAAGGGTGCGCATTCCGGAAAGCTCGTTTCCGCGTCTGCCTTCGCAGTTTGGCAGACCGCCTCTCATCCCCCTCTCGCGTTGTCCGCCCCATAGCAACGGTATCTCGGCACGGAGACAACGACTCTGACGCACAGTGATGCGCACGTTTGCGACGTCGATTCGGCGATCGTGCCCTGCCATCTGTATGTAATGACGGCGCTGTAGCTTTTTCCCCGCGCGATGCTCCATACGAGCATGCTTCCGAGCCGCCGCAAAGGGTCTTGACGACAGGTGCCGAGCCGGACATTCTCATGAACGCCCTTGTTGTTTTTGACGTTGCCGGGGGCGTTTGTGCATGTCCCGAATGAATTCTTCATGTCGGGCCAGGCCGTGAAATGACGGGCAACATGATTGAATGCTTGATTTGCAGGTATAACGAAGATGCACGAATCGGAAATGTGGAATCTGTGGCACGGATGCCACAGGAAAAGCGAGGGGTGTCGTCACTGCTATGTCTTCCGGCGTGACATGCAGCACGGCATCGATTCCGAAATCATACGCAAAACTGCTGCATATGATCTGCCTCTGCGCCGCAACAGGCAGGGAGGATACAAAGTGCCGCCGGGAACGATTATGTGGACGTGTTTCACTTCGGACTTTTTCATTGAGGAAGCCGATGAATGGCGCGACGACGTCTGGGGGATGATGCGCCGGCGCAGCGACCTCAATTTCGTCATTGCCACGAAACGGCCTGAACGCATCAAGAGCTGTCTGCCTGCAGATTGGGGTGAAGGGTATGCCAACGTCGCCGTTTGCTGCACGATGGAGAACCAGCGGCGCGCAGACGAACGCCTGCCGCTGATGCGCGAGGCCCCCCTGCTCCACAAGTCCGTTATCTGCGAACCCCTGCTGGAGAGGATAACGTTTCGCGGAAAGCTGGATGCATGGTGCGAGCACGTGACAGTAGGCGGCGAATCCGGACCTGCTGCCCGCATGTGCGACTACGATTGGGTGCTTGATATTCGCCGGCAGTGCGTCGACGCCGGTGTTTCGTTTCACTTTAAGCAGACGGGCGCGGTTTTTCGGAAGGATGGCCTTGTCTACCGTATTCCCCGTTCCGAGCAGAGTGAGCAGGCACGTTGTGCCGGCGTCAATTACCATGCGGAATGAATAAGCAGTCTGTAAGCCTTTCATGGCGCGAGATTGACTGAAAGGCCTCGCAGTTGAACGGGGAACATTTCCGCCTTCCTTTCAGACGGTGCATTTTCGAGCGCGTATTACGCCCCGTGCGATGCTTCCTCACACATGGGCAATTCGACAGATACGCATGCCCTGATGTCTGAACTTCACGACCATAACCAATCTTCCCGGCAACTCCGACGGCTTTGAAATGCCTTCGGGAAGCTTTCTTCAGCAGACCGGCATGATTTCCGTGATTTTCATCCGCGAAATGCATTTGCGTCCTGCCTGGAACATCCTGCGGCAACGCCTCGTGGGGAATCATTCACCGGCCCGGCCGCCAACCGAAAATTCCTGCGACGATGCAAATACGAGGACGATGGCACCTCAGAGATGAAGCAGGATTCTTCCATTCGCCGTAAGTAACTCATGCAACCAGAACGTGGCGCACCGGAGTTACGACACGGCGAAAAAGCAAGGTCTTTCTGAAATGGAAGTCAGAAAGGCGAAGCCGGATCCCACCAAAAGATATACCCTTCGTAAGCACGCTGAAAGAATTGCCAGATATACAGGATGATACCGGCTTCTCTCTGATAGCTTTTTTGATATCGCAGGCAAGATCAGGCTCTGTTTTGGTTTCTGGATCAATAGTGTCCTGCAGGTACTTCATCATATTCGTTGTAAAACTTGCAATAGCCTCATGTGACATCTCTCTTACGGAAGCCCCCTTTATTTTTAAGAAACAAAGCTAAACAGTAAGGAAAAAGAAGACAATCACAAAAGTAAGAACTCCGTTCTACTAGTTCGGGAAGCAGAACGGAGTACCAGTATACCAATGAGTCATCTATAAGAACTGCGAACTGCCTTATGCTCCGGCTGCGTCACCTTCGACATCGTCAGTATCTTCAACACCCAATAGCTTCAGATAATCATAGGCATAAATGAAACCCGCTGATATATTGTCATAGCCGACCATTCTATAACCATCAACTGTCCCATTTGAATCAACATATTCACACGGTACAAGTGGAACCAGACGCAGTGAATTAGGTGCTGTTTTTGGGTCTTCTGTTTCCTCATCATCAGAATCAGTAATAACAACACCCGTATAACCATCTTCGTTCTTTGTTATCCCCCAACAAGTTAGTGCATGGCCAACAAAAGCTGTACCAAATATAGACAAAGAAACGGCATAGTCGTCTTTCAGAAATCCAGATATTTCATCCAAGTTAGTTTTACCATTCGTAAATTTTACATATCCCAAATCTACATTATCAGTATTAATATTATTATCTTCAATATAATCTATCAATCCATATACAGTAACATACCCATCATTATATCTAGCAACATAATAATCCATTGTTGCGTCTTCTTGATGAACATTGTCAGTACCTTCATGCACACTAATTCCTGCGTACGTTAACATATTAGAACACGCTGCAGCCCAGCACAGCGAGTCATCCCCATCTAACATACAGCTCTTTTCTGCATCAATAATATTATCTTCAGTATACTTCAAAGTGCTATCATAATCGAGTACGAAATCATCGATTGTAAGGT
>JAIKXS010000001.1 GCA_024683955.1 Desulfovibrio sp.
TTTCCGGCCACTTTCCTTCTGGGGAAAAGGCTGACGTAGATTCCGTTTGGATCAATAAGTACTGATATTTCAATAGGTTATAGGAATTTTTCTTTGAGATCCAACAAAATCCAACACCAGGCCGTTTTTCAAAAAACAAAAGGGGCAGCTAGATACTACATCTAACTGCCCAATTTTATTGGATTTTCTGGTGCGCCCGGCGAGATTCGAACTCACGGCCTTTGGCTCCGGAGGCCATGAAATATGATTACGATGAACTTTGACCAATTTCTATAAGGCCCTATTTACGCACGAGTTTCCAAAGAGACAGCTACTTGTATTACTCTCAATTATGACCTATTTTTGCCTTGCGTGCGGGGAATGGTGCGGGGAAGAAATAGCCATGAAACCCGCATACCAAGCCTTGATCGGAGAAAAAAGTGATACGAGAAAAGACTAAATATCCCGGTGTAACTTACCGCATGCAAAAAAGGCTGGACTCTGATGAGCTGGAACGGGTGTACTATATCCGTTACCGTCGCGGCGGGCGTGGCACAAAAGAGATCGAAGAGCCTGTAGGCCGCGAGTCTGAACACATGACCGCCGCAAAAGCGAACAAGATTCGAGTCAGTCGCATGGTTGGTGACGAGCGATCAAATACGGAACAACGCAGAGACGCCGAAGCAGAGCGCCAAAAGGCCGACGAACCGCTGACCCTGGGACGGTTGTGGGAGATCTATTCGGAATTTGAAAAAGCCAAGCCCATTTTCAAAAGTGACCTGTCCCGCATCAACTATTTGTCTCCACTGCTTAACCGTAAGATTGAATCTCTTGAAACGAGAGACATTGATGCTCTTACGCGCCGTCTCCTTTCTACTCCACGACAAAATCGCAAGGAGAGCGCATGCCTCTCACCTCAGACAGTAAAGCACATTCTGGGCCTGTTGAAAAGGATTCTGCATTTCGCTGACAGGCAAAGTTTATGCACTTTTCCTGCTGCGTTAAAAATAACCATGCCAAAGGTGGACAACGAAAAAACGGAGAGCATGTCTGCCGCTCAACTGGACGCTTACTGGAAAGCCCTTGATGAAGAGCCGGATCAGAACGCCGCAGCCCTGCTACGCCTTGCCTTGCTTACAGGCATGAGAAAAGGAGCGCTCCTAGCGCTGCAATGGTCAGACATTGATTTCGAGCACGGACATATCACCTTAAGAGGTGAAACGGCAAAGAAAGGAAAGACCGAACACATCCCCCTGTCCGCCTCTGCAAAAGTGGTGCTGGAGAAGGTTCAGCGCACGGAAAGCCCGTACGTCTTCCCCGGCAGGGACGGAGGCAAGCGGGAGGATTTTCGGCGCATGGCACGACGCGTGCGCGATAAGGCAGGCCTGCCTGAAGATTTTCGCCCTCTGCACGGGCTGCGGCACAGCTTTGCCAGCTATCTGGCATCCAGCGGCAAGGTCGACCTGTACGCGCTGCAGAAGCTCCTGACACATGAGAGTCCCGAGATGACGCAACGGTACGCCCATCTCGCAGATGAAGCCATGAAGCGCGCTGCGTCTGTTGCTGATGGTATGGTAGGTCTCAAAACAAGGGATATCAGAGAATATTGACTTATTACTAAAAATAGTACCTCATAAAAGAGACAAATGCATGACATGGACCGTAGGAATGACGCGTAAAGCGCAAAAACAGCGGGACGCATTACCGCGTCGAATTCAGGACATATTCGTGCTGCTTTTACGCGAGCTTGAAGACAAGGGGCCGGTTCGCGGAAACTGGCCAAACTATGGAAAATTGTCTGACACAAAGCATCATTGCCACATTCGGAATGGCAGCCCCTGCTTTGTGGCGGTGTGGGAAGTGACTGACAAACAAATACGGATTATCGAGGTTCAATATGTTGGAACACACGAGAACGCCCCATACTGACACTGTGACTCTCTCTTTTTCCGTGCCTTCCGCCCTAGTGACAGAAGTACGCAATTTCATGCGGGAACGCGGCATTGCAGAGGAGCACGATTTCATCCCATGGCGAGAGGCTGCGAACATAACGGATGAAGAGCTTCCGGCGACCTGTCTGCGTGGCGCTCGGTATCGCGAAGGACTGACTCAACAAAAACTGTCTGACATGACAGGCATACCCAAACGACACATATCCGAAATGGAAAATAGAAAACGTCCTATAGGCAAACACAATGCACGCAAACTGGCAGATGCCCTACGTATTGATGCACGCTATCTGTTAAGCGTTTAAAATCATTTTTCCTATTGATGAGCGGATCGATCACGATCATCCAATAAAATGAAAAAGTAATCCTCTTCACTGTGTTGCTTACCTTATAGAGAAACAATAAAAAGGTGCTTGAATGGAGTTATCAAAATGTTATCTGAAAAGGGATTGCATGACAATCCGTGAAGTCCATGAAAAATGGCTCGATTGTCCCTTTTGTGATTTGGAGTCTCTCATTAACAACCACGATCTGCAGGCGTACAGGTGTGTAGACAATCCTCCGAAGCCTGAAAGCAGTGTGCTACACATCGTCAAAATTGAGGAAGAACTCTATTGCAAAGTAGATCCTGATGAAGAGAGCATGACCTGGATTGATGAGAAAGGACAAATACTATACGCAGATATTCCTGAGTGCGATCCGGACTGTACTTATGATGGACTGTATATCCTCAAGAAAGACGTCGTCAAGATTGAACAGGAATACCCGCACTATGTGACCTCCCCTTCTGCCGAGGATAAATCATTCATCATCGCAAAGTTAGAGCTTGAACTTGAAAGGCTACAGGAAAGGATCAAGGAACTAAATCTGAATGCCGACGAAAACAAAGAGTTGGATCCGAACGCCGACAAAAACACAGGTCTCAAAACATGGCGAGATGAATACCCGCTATGTGACAGGATCATCGCCCTACATAACCGTGGATATAATGAAGAGGAAATACTCAAAATTTTAATGGATAGACCATTCTATTTTAAAAAATTTGTAACTATTCAGTAGCCCCTGGTTGTGGTGCTCAAAATCAAGGAAAAGGTGTTTTTCACAGGAATAATTCGACGCAATTTTTATTGTTGCGGAATCAATCCCATAATGAGCTCGGGATCTTGCTGCCGGATAAGCCCCATTATGACTTCTGCCCAGGAAACATTATTCTTTCGTGCCGTTTGTCCCACAGAATAGAGTGTTATATACCTTTTAAGCCCGGCAAGTGTTCGAAAACTACCGCTGACCGCAAAGCGTGGCTTATG
>JAIKXS010000013.1 GCA_024683955.1 Desulfovibrio sp.
GTATAACCCTACCATACAATTGATGAAAATGGCAATAAATTCGCTAAAATTTGTTCAACGTGCCGAATAATCCCTGCGGCTTCTGCAGGTGACCCATGCCGGGCTTCCTCCGCTGCCCAAGAGTCGTTGCCTGCCCGTGAATTCTCCGAAGCCTTTTTCGCGGCCTTTTTCAAGGCATTTTTCGCGGCAGGCCGGAACGCCCCCCCGGATGCAGTCTTCTCCCCGGTGTTTTGACTTCTTTCTGGGACAACGTATAGTTGGCAGGGGAGGGCGGATCGCGTTTCTTCCTCTATTTTCTTTCGTCATTCTTTTCCGGCATTCTCTTCCGGCCCGGATCGCACTGAAAGTCCGTGCAGTAAGGCCGTGCATCCGGAAGGCTTCTTTTTCCGCGGTCACCTCCCTGCAGGACATGATGCGCCGCGGGAACAGGGAGGAGTGTTTCTCCTGCGCCTTTTTGCCCTTTTATGCGCGGAGAGCCTGGTCCGTTTCGTGTTCGCCGGGCAATACTATTTTCCTTATCTCGATTGCTATGAGCAGACCTTTTTTTACCGTGCGGGATTATGGCGGCCTTAGCGGCTTGTCAGCGTCTTCCTGCCCCCTGAAGGCCCCGTCTTTTCTTCCGTGGCTTTTTCTCGGCTTCTTTCTCGTGTTTTTTTCGGCACTACAGGGATCCGCCCTTGCGATGCCAGGGAAGGAGACGCCCTCACCCGTTTCCGAACGGCCGAGAGGGGACAGGATCATCTTCGGCACAATAGGTGAAGCGAGCAACCTCATTCCCTATCTTTCGACCGACTCGGCCTCCCATTCCGTGGCGGATCTTCTTTTCATCGCGCCCCTGCGTTTCAACAGGGATCTTGAACCCGAACCCTGGGCCTGTGAGAGCTGGAGTGCCTCGGAGGACGGAAAGCGTCTCCGTTTCACCCTGAGGAAGGGCATTCTCTGGGAGGACGGGGAGGAAGTCACGGCCTACGATATGGAATTCACCTGGAAGCTTGTGACCGATCCCAAAACGGCGAGCCCCTACGCCGACGATTTCCTGCGGGTTGCGCGCTTTACCGTCCTTGACCGCTATACCTTCGAAGTTGAGTACGAGACCTTTTTTGCACGGGCTGTTTCAAGCTGGATGAATCCGATCCTGCCAAAGCACATTCTGGAAGGCTTGAATATCCGGGACACTTCCTTTGCGAGAAGTCCCATTGGTGCGGGGCCCTACCGTCTTAAGGAATGGAAGTCCGGAACCTCCATCACGCTCAGCGCCTCGGAGACCTACTTTCTCGGACGTCCCTCTCTTGACGAGGTGGTCTTCCGCATCATCCCCGATCAGGCGACCATGTTCATGGAGACACGGGCCGGCCGTCTTGACGTGACCGACCTGACTCCCCTTCAGTATCTCAGGGAGACGGAAGGGCCGTTCTGGGAGAAGGAATACGCCAAATACCGCTATCTCGCCTCAATGTATGTGTTCATGGGCTTTAATCTTGCCCATCCCTTTTTCAGGGATGTCCTTGTCAGGCGCGCCATTTCCTGTGCCATAAGCCGTGAGGAAATCGTGCAGGGATGCCTTCTCGGGCAGGGGGTGCCGGCCTTTGGCCCCTATAAGCCCGGAAGCTGGGCCTACCACACGGGGCTTTCGCCGCAGAAACAGGACAGAGCCGAAGCCGCACGCCTGCTTCGCGAGGCAGGCTTTGCGGACACGGACGGGGACGGGATCCTCGAGAAAGACGGCATTCCCTTTTCCTTCACCATTCTGACCAATCAGGGGAACGAACAGCGCATACTTGTGGCGCTTCTTATTCAGTCACAGCTTTCGAAGATCGGCATCAGGGTGCGCATCAGGACCGTCGAGTGGGCTGCCTTCATACGGGAGTTCGTCAACACGGGACGTTTTGACGCGGTGATTCTTGGCTGGACCCTCTCCGAGGACCCGGATATCTATCAGATCTGGCATTCCTCCCAGGCCCACGACGGAGGGCTTAACTTTGTGCGCTACAAAAGCCCCCTCGCCGACAGACTTCTTGAAGAGGCCCGCGCCACGCCCAAAAGGGATGTCCGCACACGTCTCTACCATGAGCTGCAGGAGGTGCTGGCCCGCGATGTTCCCTACTGTTTCCTTTTTGTTCCCTATGCCCTGCCCCTGATCCACAAGCGTTTTCACGGTATTGCACCGGCTCTTGCAGGCATCATGTACAACTTTGACGAGTGGTGGGTGCCGAAGGAGGAGCAGCGCTATTCCGTGCTTCACTGAGGAGCAGGGAAGCGTATCACGTGTCCCCTGCCTTCCCCGGGGCTCACTGAAACCAGACTGTTCGGGAGATGGAAAAGAAAATGTGCTCGTTTTGTACGGAAAAAAAACGCGGTGTCCTCAGGGATGCCGTGCAGAAACGTCTTGAGAACCTCTTTGGCAGGTCATGGAGCAGCCCGTCGGTTGCCTGGAGGTCAACATGGCTTGAAAACGGCTTCTGTTCGGACTGCCGCCTTTGCTGCGGGCCGCAGCCCGGAGACGACCCCTATCCCATGGGGCTTCTGCCGTCACAGCGGGAGCGCTCCCCGGAAGCTCTCTACATGCTTGACGCTGAACGGGCCTGTCTTGATGAGCGGGGCTGCAAGGCACTCGGAGAAGGCGGCTGCCGGCTTGAACGGGCAGACCGTCCCGTGTCCTGCGGGCTCTTTCCCATCGTGCTCGCAAACGGCGGTCTGTATCTCTATAAAATCTGTCCGGCCGTTCTCTTTCTTCCTCTCGGGACATGGGTTGAGCTGGCTGAAGAGGCCGCAGCCTTTCTTGCCGGTCTCTCCATTTGTGATCTTCGGTGCATAGCCATACACATCCCCGAAGAAACCCTGTTTCAGCGCTATATCTTTCTTCACAGAACCTTTCCCGATCTGGGCTGAGTCCTTCAGCCTTCTTTGTTTTAAGAACCTTCTTTCCGGGCGATCTGCGGGACAAGGTGCATTGAGAAGGTCCGGCGCTTACGCAGACCGGTGCCCAGGCTTTCACGGGGGCCTTTATGTGCAGGACTGGCGTGCCGCTGGCGTGTTCTTTCGGGGGGAACCCCGGAGATTCGTAGAACTTTCGTCTTCCTCTCAACGGACGGACAGGGCATTTCCTGCCATTTCCTCTTAGTTCCTCTTAGGTTCTGTCCTTCTTTTTCTTTCCTTTTTCTTTCTCTCCCGTCCGTTACGCAGACTTTTTTTTTGCAGGATTTTTTGATGATATAAGAGGCAGATTATTGATAGGAAGAGCGCGTTTGGGATATCTTCAGATCATTCCCGCAATGGTGATGCCGTGAAGACTGCCGTGCGCTCTCGTTATTGAACACCAATGTGGAAGAGAAGAGGCGGCATGCCGGTTACCCTGTCATGTCATTTGAACTATGGCACACCTCTGATCCATGCCTTTGAGCCATTCCCCTGATATTTTGGGACAGCATGAAAGAAGGCTTCCTTTGATGCCTGAGAAGAAAGGGTGGCGGAAAAAGGCCGGCGGAAAAAGCGAGGCTCAGCGTGATTGATCCTTTAAAGAGGCGGGTGGCCGGCCAGGAAGGCATGCAGGTTTTTGCCGTCGGCTGTCCCTTGCAGAAAGCGTTTTCCCGTGCCCGCCCGGCAGCCCCCAAAAAATTCAACCCCTCCCGGAAACACAGCCGAAAATGATGAAAAGTTTTGCCTGGCATGAAGCGTGGTTTGAACGCTATGCGGCGAAGGAGCGTGCGCTTGAGACCGAAGATCCGGGCCCCATGGATCTCAAGCTCGCCCACACCATGCATGTCGTTGACAACGCCCGCCATATTGTTGAGTCGGAAGCCTTCCCCCCCGATATCGCCCACGAGGCCCTTCTTGCGGCTCTGTACCACGATATCGCCCGTTTTGAGCAGTATCTGCGCTACCGGACGTTCCGGGACCGCGTTTCCGTTGACCACGGGCGTTTCGGGGTCCGCATTCTGAAGGCCGAAGGCTGCCTTGCCGATGAGCCGGATGACATGCGTCACTGCATCATGGCGGCCGTTGCCCTTCATAACCGTTTTGCCCTTCCAGGGCATCTCCCGGAGAAAACGGCCCTTGTGACACGCATTGTGCGTGATGCGGACAAACTTGACATTTTGCGTGTCATCCATGGCCACCTCTCGGTGCGTCCCTATAATCCTACGGTCGTTCTGCAGCTGCCGGATACCGACACCCTGGCAAGTTCCGCCGTCATAGAGGCCTCCTTGCAAAACCGTGTCGCCTCCTACGCGGACCTGAAAACCGTTAATGATTTCCGTCTCCTTCTTGCCTCCTGGATTTTCGATATGAATTTTCCTTCAAGCAGGGCGGCCTTTGTCGACCAGGGCCATGCCCTGGCGATCCTTGAGGAGCTTCCGGAAAACCATGTCTATGCCAAAGCCAGGGCGCATATGCTTGGGATTCTTACAAAGGACGGTGAAGGGGCTCTCTCCTGACTGACGGGGAAGGACCCCAAGCGGCTTTGCGGAACGTTTCATTTGCTCTTCCCGGAAGCCGTCTTTCCCTTGAGGCTTTCTTTCCAGAACCACGCTTTGTGTCATCCGCTCTCCCTGCCTTCATGCAGGAGCCCTTTCAGCACATCTTCCGCGGTATAAAGATTTTTCTGACAAAGTAGAGCACACAGCAGAGAGAGACCGTCTGGACAAAAATCATGCTGAGAAGGCAGCTTAGCCAGCCCAAGCGGGCATAGAGATAGGCCGGAAGCCAGGATCCTATGACGCCTCCAAGGTAGTAGCAGGAGAGAAAGAGCCCGTTGACCATGCCCCGGTCACACTGTCCCTTTCTGCCTGCCAGTTCATTGATCATGCCGGGGGCTACGGAGTGGACGACAAATTCGCCAAGGGCGATGAGCCAGAGGCCCCCGAAGATCCATGCACTTGAAGCGGGATAGAGTGTGCCGAGCGAGAGGACAAAGAGCAGGGCTCCGGCTGTCATGAGGCGGCCGCGCGTTCCGAAGAGACGTTTGAGAGGATTGAAGGCCAGCGAAGCCACAAGACCTATGGAATAGCCGAGATACATGAAGCCGATCAGGCCTTCAGAGCTGCCCTGACCAAGCTCCTGCATGCGGAGGGGAATGAGATTGCCGATGGCGGCGAAGGTGAAGATGCCGCAGGCCTCGACAACGAGCAGCAGGGCCACGCCGTCCTGCCGCAGAACGAGAAGATAGTCGCGCAGGTGATGCACCCTTGCCATGGTGCCGATCTTTTCCGGCAGACCTCTTGCGAGGAAGAGACAGAGAAGAAAGAGGGATGAGATGGCGCAGAGGGTGTATTTCCATCCCAGAAGTTCCGTGGCATAGCCTCCGAGGATGCGGCCGCAGAGGGCTCCGAGCAGGGAGCATGTGACAAAGCCTGCCAGGGCCCGGTTGACATCGAAGTGTCTGAATGTGTGGGCAATGCCAGCCATGGCGCTTGTCAGGAGAATGGGGGTGAGTACTCCCTGCAGGATGCGCACGCAGAGAAGCTGGGTGAATGTGGCTGCCAGGTAGACCAGAATGCCGCTTCCGGCAAGCAGGGAGGCTGACAGATAGACGGCACGGCGTATCCCGAGACGGCTTAAGAGCAGGCCGACGCACAGGGGCGAAATGCTCAGGGAAAGCATGAAGACGCTCACAAGCAGGCCCACGTGCCCGCGGTCCACGTCGAGATCTTCGCAGATGATATTGAACATGGGCTGCGGTGCGTACATCATGGCATAGGAAAAGGATGTCAAAAGCAAAAGACAGACATAGATACGGAACGCTGCCGTACTGTGGGTATGGGGATGGTTCATGGGAATGCCTTCTCTGGAAAAACGACCGGCCGGCCTGAACGCCTGAACGACTAAACGACTAAACGACAGAACGGGCACAAAGTCTACTGCCTTTTTATGCGGCTTGCCAGTATGGACTTAAGGGGAGCCCGCCTTCGGTCGACGGAAGGGGAAGGGCCTCTTTCATGTCCTTTGTGTCAGAGGCCTGAGCCGTTTTGAGGCTTTGCCCGTTTAGATGTCTGCGTGACGTTTTGAAGGGAAGAGGATACTTTTCCTTTGTTAGTGTGCAACGCGCATGGCGTTATGAGACATGCGCGTTTTCTGCCGTGTATGGCGCGGCTGTTGCCGCAGATGCCGGCAGTTTTTCCGTCGCGCACGGTGTAGCGTGCCGTCGATGGCCTTATATGGGTTTGAAAACATAAAAAACAGAGGCGGCGTTTTTCAGAAAATCAAATCCCTTTCTGAACGCTGAAACGTTATGGAATACTCACTTGGATTATCTCCGTGTCCCAATGACACCTTTATCTTTCATGCCCTCCTTAAGGGTCTGATTCCTCTTCCCTTCCGGGTTGTGCCGCACATGGCCGATGTGGAGGAACTGAACACCATGGTCTCCCGTGGAGAGCTCATGGTTTCAAAGATCAGCGTCGGTGCCTACGTCGGCTGTATGGACCGCTATGTCCTTCTCCGTTCGGGAGGGGCTCTCGGCTTTGGGTGCGGTCCGCTCGTTGTGGCAAAAAGACCTCTTGATGCGGAGGCTCTGAAACATGCCTCCGTCGCCATTCCAGGCGAGCAGACAAGCGCCAATTTTCTTCTTGGTCTGACCGGCCGTTTTACGGGACCCAGGAAAGCCATGCTTTTCAGCGACGTCATAGGCGCCGTTGAGCGGGGTGAGACCGATCTTGGTGTCATTATACATGAGGGCCGTTTTACCTATGAACGCCACGGTCTCATCAAGGTCCTTGATCTTGGTGAATGGTGGGAGGAGACGTATCATCTGCCGCTGCCCCTCGGAGCCATTGTGGCCAGGCGGGATATGCCGCAGGATGAGGCACTCCGCATGGAGGAGAAGATCGCGGAGAGCCTTCGTTTTGCATGGAGCAATCCGCAGGCTTCGGGGGACTTCATCCGTGAGAACGCCCAGGAGCTTGCCGGGTCGGTGATCTCCGCGCACATCAAAACCTTTGTGACGGATTTCAGCCTGAATCTCGGCCGTCAGGGAGAGGAGGCCATTGAGCGCTTTGTGGGTGAGGCCGCACGTCTTGCCGGAAAGAATCTGCCCGAAGACGGTCTCTTCCTCGGTAAGGGGAAGGCGTGAAGAAAAAACTGCGGGAATGACTGTGGGAATGTGACGAACGCGGTGACAGACGGGTGAAGGACGGGTGCAGGACAGGGGAAGGTCAGGGAAAGGTCATGGGAAGGCAGACGTTGAAAAGGGTGATTTCTGCCGGTGAAATACCTGTCTGCCCGTCAGGACCTTCTTAAGAACGTTCTCATGTGAGAAAGGTTGTCCCTGATCAGGAATACGGAGAGATCTCCTGACGTCTTCCGGCCATGCTTCCGGGACACTCCTTTTTCTGAGAGCTTTCGGGGGGCTTTTTGGTGAAAAATTTACGGAAAAACGCTGCCTTGTCCGCTTTTTCCCGAAGGGATTCCATTCTCAGGACACATGTCAAGGCATGTGTCAGGTCAGGGAGAGCGACGAAGAGAGATGAATAGAGACGAAGAGAGAGGTGAGAGAAGTGAGAGCCCGGTCGGCACTTCTTTTTGGATACGTACCGTCAGGAGGCGTCCCGAGCCTTGCAGCCGTCCATCCCCTGACGTCTTCTTTTTTTTGGCGGAGCCTTCTGATTAGCCTGTTATGGCATTACTTATACGGGGAATAATCTCCGGTACGCTGATCCCATGGCTTGAAGGATTCGTCCGACCATCCGGTGTTTTTTCGCTCTTTGGAGTTCTCCCCGTGATCGGTCACGGGCTCCGGGGGAATGGAGATCTGCGAGGGCGCCGTTTTTGTCTGCGGTGCCAGTGGATCTTCTTTTCCGGTTCCGACTGGATCCATGGAGAGAAGCTTTTCCGACACTTCTCCAGGACCCGGGATCACATAGGTTTCCGGGTTCATGCTGTACCAGGCCATCCACATGGAGTAGTGCCCGAAATATTCCTTGAGGGATGCGCCCTTCATACTCCCCTTGACGGCTTTTCCCGTGGAGGGGTCCCAGACGGTTTTTGTGTGGATGTCCCGCACGATGCCGTTACGGCGCACGAAGAGAAATGGGTCCGACCATATCTTGCGGTCAAAGAGACGGATGACGTCGAGTTTTGTGTCGTGCATGGCCACAAAGGCCATGGGGCCGAGGAAGAAGTTCACGGCGCCCTTTTTTTTCACGTAGTTGATGTCGATGGCGAGCAGGTTGCCCTGAAGCTCAAGGCAGTACATGGGGGTCTTTTTGGGAAAACGACGGTCAAGGCGCTGAAGCCGGTAGATGGTCTTGTCGTTGTCGTAGTAGGTGTCTCTGCGCAGATAGTTGCCGTAGGGATCCCTGCCGTAGGCCTTCCGGCCGTTAGGTGCATTCAGCACCATGGCGTCGGGAAAGGTCTTTGAGGCGGCCCCCCATGTCGTCCAGTAGACGGTGAGCATGGGCAGCCCGCGGCCGATGAGGGCCCCGTCGATGGCAATGCCGAGCTCCTGCAGCCAGAGGCTTCCCGTATTGCGGTCTATCATGACGAAATTGCCGTCAAAGAGCCTCCCTTCGTTGTCGAACATGAGATTCAGCCCCTTCATGGACGTATCATAGGCCGCAAGGGTGCCCGTGATGGGACAGTAGGTGATGGCGTAGGCATAGTCGTTGATCAGCTCGTTGACTATCTGATGCCAGACCATGATTTTCTGGGGATAGATGTGCGGGCCGTTGGGAAGCATGACGACAAAGACCACTTCTTCCCGTTCCATGCTGAGGTCCGCATCCTGTACCTTTAAGTAGGTTGGATTGTAGATGGCGGGAATGGCCCCGTATTTGATGGATGTTGAGAGGAGATTGTCCGTAATCATCCTGAGCTCGGCCATTGTCTGCGGTCGTGCCTGGAGAGGTACGGGGGCCCACCCCCCAAGGAGCAGGAAGATCGCAAGGAAAATCAGGCCGGCAGCAGAAGAATTCCGACGGCTTTGTCGTATGTTGTTGCACATCATGGTCATTTTTTCTCCAAGGTGCTGAGGTCCCCTGCAGACGTGGTGTCCGGAACGCCGTAATCCCCGTTCATCGGACCTGTGATATAAGGCATACACTATTCAATATTAATTTTTTTCAATATATCAAATATATATACTACATGCAAATACGAGACTTTTTCACTCTTTAACGTATGGCAAGTGCATCCGGTTTGTTGATCTGCCCTTTTTTGGGAAGGTCTCCCTTTCGTTTGAA
>JAIKXS010000061.1 GCA_024683955.1 Desulfovibrio sp.
TTGGATAACGAGAAGCTCGACAAAGCGTGGGACTTGTGTATCGCTCAGATACAAACCAAGTTGGATACCTTTGGAGCGGATATCCAGACCAAGATGGTGCAGCTCCAGGATTTCATGGGGCAGTACAACAGCTACATGCAGGGCACCAACGCGGCTATTTCCCAGTCCAACCAGGTTCTTATAAGTCTTGCCAGAGGATAGTAGGGGTTCTGTGAGATAATTGGTTTTTCCTTTGCTGACACGTACATCTATACTTTTCTCTTGCATATTTCTAATCAGCCTTTTATGATGAATACGATAAAAGGCTGATTGACACTCTTACTAACACCATATGAGACTGCATGAAAAACCTGCCCTACCATCAAATTCAAATGCTAAATGCTGTAAAATGTGATTGGTGGGATAATATTGTAATGAGTGATAATGTACTAAATCAACCACGGCCTTGTTTCTTCAATTTAACACATTTTATATTCCGGCTCCGGGTACCAAACGCTATTCCAAAGGATCCCATGCAGTCTCAAAGGCCGCATGGGATCGGCTTTTTCGGGAGTTTCCGTCTCATGCGATCTCATGCATATCTAGGGTCTTACGCTGTTACAAAATTGTAATAGAATCAGTTGTAGCGCTGCTTTATAAGCCGGCACAGGGAAAGAAGCCCTGCTGCCGGTTTTTTTGTGCCCATAAAGGAGGTTTAGAGCATGGAATACAGTTCACGACACCAAACAGAGGCCGCTGAATAATATGGTCGTTTGGGAACTTTTCAGCCGGATGTGAAAATTTTTCGCTGTGATGTATCCATTTCATAGCGAGTTCCGCTTCTTCTTTCAATCTTGCCTCATCGTTACGTCTGGCCGACAAGTTGACCGGATTTATCATACCCTCCACGAGTACGCAAAATCCAGAAGGACGACCTTCGTTGCCATAGAAACCATGGAGCAGCGACTACTGGACTTTCTGTTTGATCGTCGGGAGAGGCTTATTCATTGACTGACAGAAAGTTGTCAGCCCTTTCCCCGAATCGATGCCGCAAAACGGACGCAAAGCAGCGGGACAACCAGAACGGTGAAGAGCGTTGAGGAGCAGGTGCCAAAAATCAAGGAAATGCTCAAACCACCAAAGACAGGATCTTTGGTCATAATCAGAGAACCTAAGGTAATGGCAAGAGTCGTCAGGAGGATGGGCTTAAGACGGATACTCCCTGCTTCAATGGCTGCCAAGCGCATAGGCCTGCCCGACGAGAAAATCTCGCGGGTAAAGTCTATAATCAAAAGGGAGTTTCGCACGCAGACTCCTGCAAGGGCGATAATGCCGATGATGGAGGCCGCCGAGAAATCCATATTCAAAAGCCAGTGGCCTGGCAAAATACCGATAAGACCAAGGGGGACGGCCGTCATGGCCAGCATGGGAACAAGAAAGGATTGATAGTAGGCAACGAGCAGCAGATAAACTATAGCGAGCGCAACTCCCAAGGCAATAAGAAGATCTCGGTAAACATCCAGCATCAGACGCATTTCTCCGCCCCAGAGCAGGAGATAGCCCTCCACAGTACTTGGTGCCTGTTCTGAGAGAGTGAGATTGCCCGTGCGCAAGTGCCCACCGTCGGGTGTGGAAAGCCCCTTAAGCCTTTTGTTTAAGTCAAGGACCGCGTAAATCTGGGCGGAATGGCTCAGCTCCCCGCCAATATAGGAGACAAGCTCACAGTTCCTGGAATGCCTGCTCCTCGCCTTCAGGCCTTCTTCAACCCGCACGAGCGATGAAAGCGGCACGGAAATCCCCTGGGAATTGCGCAGTGAAAGTTGGTCCAGATAGCGGGGATTGGGCTCTGAAACTCTTGGAACGGCAATGCGCAAGGGAATAGCCTCACGCTCGCCTTCCATATGCAGACGTCCTGAGACTCTACCCCCGTAAACCCATTGCAGGATTTTCACCACCGACGCTTCGGATATACCAGAAAGCGCAGACATGTTTTTGTCTGTCTGCAAACAGCATTGTGGCACATCTACGGGTTCGCTCGTGGAAATGTCCACCATGTCATAGGTTCTGACGAAGGCCTCCTCAACCTTGCCCGCAACCTCCCTCAGACCCCCGGCATCGGGCCCATATATCTCCGCACTTACGGTTGCCTGCATGGGGGGGCCCGGTGGGTCCTCCACGAAACGCAGACGCGCTCCGGGAAAGCGCTCAACGACGGTCATGACCATAGGCCGAAAGTCGCGCACAATCTCAATGGAAGAAGGAGAACGTAGTTGCTTATTGATCAGATTGACACGAATCTCCGCCACATACGGTCCCTCAAGCATGGCTGTTCCCTGCAACATGCTTGAGAAATCCATAACGCCCGTAAAGCCCACCCAACTCTCGTAATCAGTGACATAGGGATTCTTTGCTAGTATCCTTCCGACCTCTCGTACACATCTGTCGGTCTGCTCTATGGGTGTGTGTTCCGGCATGGAAAGAACCATGGAAAAGGTATTACAGTTGTTTTTGGGCAAAAAACCCATGGCAACGCCAAAGGGAGAAACTGCGCCCCCCACTCCGCTTGGCCGTACAAATTGCCAAAGACCCATCATCAGGGATGTGGCAAGCAACAACAGAAGCACCAAGAAAAAAACTTTCTGTCTTCCCTTATTTGCGAGCAAAAAGACCAAAATGCGCTCATAGACAATTTGAAGACGGCTTCTTTCGACATGCACAGAAGAACGTGTCTGCGCCATGGGCAGAAATCGTCTCGCCATCCACGGGACAACAAGATAGGCCACGAGCAGGGAGAAGATCATGCAGAGGGGGAGATTGAAGGCCATGGGATAGAAATAGTCACCGGGCATACCGGTCACGAGAAGCAGCGAGCCAAAAACAAGCATGATGGCAAAGGTTGCCAGGTTGGTGGCATTGCCGATTTCATTAGTGGCTTGAACAGCCACAACGGCTTTATCCTGGATAAAAGGGCATGCATAATGACGATGGATATTTTCAAGGACGACAATTGCCGCATCCACAAGTAAGCCCATAGCAATAATCAGGGCAAAAAGCGTTATGCGGTTGATGCTAACTCCGCCCAAAAAATCAGCCCCCAGCGTCAGGGAAAAAATCATTGGTACCGTAGCCATGACCACGCAGGCATCGCGAAAACCCAAAAGAGGTACGAGCACAACGCCCACGGAAAGAATCGCTATGCCAAGATGGCCCAAGAGGAGATTGACAGCCTGATCAGCCTTGGCTCCATCATCTCGTGTAATCACGGATAGGACGTCGTTGGGAAGCATGGTTTCCCGCATTAACTCAAGACGCTTTTGCACATCTGAAGAGACCGAGACCGCGTCGGCACCTTTCTGCTTGCTAACTGCCACACTGACCTGCGGCATCTCGGAAGGATACTCATCCAGGCGGACATCAGCCCGTCCAAAGCCAAAACGGCTGACACGATTACGCTCCTCAAGCGGAATGCCCAAGCGGATTGTTGCCACATCCCGTAGAAAGACTGGACGCTCATCGTACACTCCGACAACCACGTTGCCCACGTCTTCAGCGGTTTTCAGCCATCCGTTAGCCAGGATACCGAGAACTCTGCCCGTCTCCACCGTATCCCCAAGCGGTGCAGACTGATTGGCAAGACGCAAGGCCTGGTCAATCTGGTCACAACTGATGGCATAGGCCTCAAGGCGCACCGGATCTATGTCAATACGCAACTCGCGCCCCTGCCCACCTCGAATTTCAACCGTTGAGACCCCGTCCACACTCCTCAGCTTTTCGGCAAGGCGCTCCGCTAACGTTAACAACTCATTTTCGGCAAGGTGCTCGGAAGCAAGCGTCACCACAAAGATAGGAATGGAATCTGTATCTAGCCCCTGGACTGTAGGCTGGCCGGCACCATCAGGCAAAAGTGCTGAAAAGGCCTGCACACGTTCATAGACGCGGGTCAGCGTGTCCGCTTTGCTTTCGCCGCACTCAAAAAGTACCTGAACCAAGCCGAGATCAGCTTGGGCTTTGCCCTTGGTGTAATCAACGCCCAGCATTCCGTGCAAAAGTCCTTCAAGAGGCTTGACGACGAGATTTTCAACCTCCCCTGGGGTGGCACCGGGCATCGGCACGGAAATTAGGGCGCCTGAGACCTGAATCTGCGGAGTCTCTTCACGCGGGGTGAACAGAAGTGCAATCACCCCCGTCACAAGAGACGTCAGAATGATCACACTTGTCAGTCGCGATTCAATAAAAACGCGTGCAAGAAGTCCCGCGATATTGAGTTTAGCTGCCATGCTTCACCTTTTCTGCGAGTACCAGCCCGTCCCGAAGTCCTTCTGCGCCAAGAACCACTCTCTCTCCCTGACCTAAGCCCGCCGTAACTTCTGTCCATTCCCCCTGCTTTCTTCCAAAACGCACCCAACGAAAAGCCACTCGCTCGCTCTCATCAACTACATAGACGCCAAGCAGGCCTCCACGCTCAACCATGGCCTTATGAGGCAGGGCCAGAACAGGACGGCTGCCTAAGACGAGCTTTGCCCTGCCATACATGCCGGGCACAAGACCCGCATTGTCCGCAACGGCCACATTGACTTCAAAACGCCTGCTAGCGGCATCTACAGAGGGGATGATGCTTCGAATCCTTCCTTCCACCGTTTTACCAGACAAAGCTGCAAACTGCAGGGTAACCTTGGAATTTGAGTTTATTTGACCAAGTCTGTGCTCTGGCAGGAAAAAACGAAAAAGCAAATTCCTCGTAGAATCAAGAGTCAGAAGAGGCTCTCCTGGCACGGCCATGTCCCCGGTATTTTTATGTTTGGCAAGAACCACGCAGTCCAAAGGACTTTCGATAGTCGCGTAGGACTTTTCAGCCAGGCTTGCCGATAGGGCTGCCTTCGCCTGATCGTAGTCGGCTCTGGAACTCTTCAGACGCACCTGCAACTTATAAAGCTTATCTTTCGGGTAGGCGCCCTTCTGCACAAGAGGTGAGTAGTGCGCAATGTCACGCTCGGCATCCCTTACGGCGATAGCGCTGGCTTCAAGTGAAGCCCGCTGTTTTGAAATAGCGGCATCGACAGAACGAGAGTCCATGATCACCAGTGGCTGCCCCTTTCGGACGGTTTCGCCTTCCCGCACAAGAACTTCGCCAATAAAGCCTGAAATTCTTGTTTTGAGCACAATTCGTTCATCACTAATAAGGAAGCCAGATTCCTCGCAGATCTCGGCAAAGGGCATAAGACAGACCTTTGCCGTAGGAAGATTTGGTGCCTTTTGTTCGCTCAATGACTCGTGCTGCAAAGGCTCCCCCAAAAAATTTCTGCCAACATAGGCAAACAGTATCACAAGAGCCATCAACCCAATCCATCGCCACTTAAAAGACATGCTACACCTCGAAAAAAAGCCTCAAAAAAAAATTAGTGTGCATCAGGTCTTGCATTTGGAATTATCAGGACAGCCAGAATGCGGTCAGTTATGGCATGACTATCACTCACAAAGGATTCATCCCTGTGTAATAGCGCAAAAAACTGACTCATGTGCACATAGCCGATAATACTACTGACGAGCATGTCGAGCATGGCCGTAACAGAAGGACCGTCCAAAAGTTTGGCAAGACCTTCGGCAATTTTGTCATATATGGGACGCAGGGCCTTCTCCACAAGAAAAACAGCCCTTTCTCGATGATTCGAAGACAATTCCCTGAACAGCAGTCGGGTAAAGACAGTATCCCTGAGCAGAAAAGCAATGATGCTATCGACAAGATGTCCCAGATAGGTCTTGGGACTATCACCCAGAGCTGGCAAAGCGAGCACGTTTTCAATACGGGCAAAAACATTCAGCAGGGTTTCCCGATAAAGCCCTTCCTTGTCAGAAAAGTGATGGTACAAATTGGCGGGCGTCATGCACAGAACTTTAGCAAGATCCCGCATGGAAACAGCCTCGTAGCCGCGCTCCGCAAAAAGATCGGCCGCACGAAACAAAATTTCCTGTTTTTTTGATGTGGTGCGCATAAAACCTCCTTCCAAATGATTACCGAACGTTCGTTTACATGTCAATACAAATTCCTTCGGCCGGCTTTTGTGTCTGTAGAGAAGGCAGTTACATCGACGTTGGCAAGCTTGGTGCTTTTGCTGACACTCCCCAGCCACTCCCCCCATGGCGGCCTCAATCAGAATTTCGTCTCTGAAAGAACGCGACAGAGCTGCCGCAAGACCTCATAACTACTACGCCATCCTGGCTTGCTGAGGATCAGGGCTTGGTTCACGCTAGAAACGTCTTCGCTTGGAAGAACAGGCAGTGAACGCCCTGCTCTCTTTTGCCGAACGCTCGTGAAAAATACGTACGGATGATTGATTAGCGTCACAAAAAGTACTTTCCCTGGCAATTGGGATACCAAGAGATAGATATTTCTGCCCTGCCACACACTCCATTGCATTCCATGTCTTTCACACATGATACAGTATAAATAATTCGTAGTTGCATAATTTTATGCAGATTCATACACTGAGTACATCAGAGACGCATTCATAAGACTGATACCCTGACCAAACTTTTCAGCAGACTCACGGCTCTCAGGCTGACGGAAAGCTTTGCGGCATACACGCTCCTTTTTCACTCGATCAGCATCACAGTGGAGGCAAAGAATATGAGCAGTAAGATTCTCGTGGCCTTTTTTTCCGCCACGGGCACGACGGCCCGTGTTGCGAAGAAGCTTGCAGAAGACATCGATGCCGACCTTTTTGAAATCATGCCCGAAACACCCTATACGAGACAGGATTTGGATTGGCATGACAAGGAAAGCCGTTCCAGCGTCGAGATGAACGACCCATCCTCCCGTCCGGCAATAGCCGCAACGGTCAAGAATATGGAGCAGTACCAGATCGTCTTCGTGGGCTTCCCCATCTGGTGGTACCGTAGTCCGACCATAATCTCCACATTCCTTGAACACCATGATTTTTCCGGCAAGACAATCGTTCCCTTCGCCACGTCGGGCGGGAGCGGGCTCGGTAATACCGAAAGTATTTTCAGGACATGCTGCCCCAAAGCCATCGTCAAGAAAGGGCGAGTGCTCAACGGAAACCCTGAAAAAAGCGCGCTCGTCGACTGGGCACAAAACGTCTTGAAGTAAGGGAGAGACAAGAGGAACAGATCGTTGCGCATCACGATAATCCCCTGCTCCTCATGGCTCCGAGAGGAACAAGCTCCTGGGGTGATTTCTTCATCGTCACCAACAACAATCCAAAAGGGGAATATAACGTTATCAAACAGAAAGCAGGTAAAAGGGCCCTGGGAGATTTCGCCCGGTAATTCGCCGAGCTCAATGACGATGTGCTTTTTGGCTAGTTTTCTCCCGCACAGACAGACTCCCGCTCAGGATGTGTGCCGTCATCATGGTCACGCCCACATCAGCAATGTCATCTCGGACGGTTCGCTGAAATATCATCCGGAAAGTACCCACAAAAACGCGCTCCTCCGGACGAAGATGGTCGAAATGCCCATGCACGTCACTTTCTATACCGGCGGCCGTACGCCTGGACCGCTTTCCGCATGGCGAAGGAAGTCTATGAGGACAACAGGGCATAGAAGACGCACGGCGCTTTCTTCGGCCCCGGCGAGCCAACACGACGCACGTATGCTACTTCAGCGGACAAAGCTATCTGAAGCCCCTGAACGATGCAAAAAGGAGTGTAGGAATCTACAACGTCACCTTCGAGCCTTGCTGCGAAATAGACTGCAATGTCCATCATGCGAAGAGGGGCGGCGGCCAGATACTCATCTGCATCGACGGCAAAGGCTGGTGTATCAGGAGAAGAAAAAGTCCGCACAAGAACCTCAAGCCCGGCGACGTTGTGACTATACCCGCCGGAGTGAGGCAGTGGCACGGAGCCAAGGCAGGAGAGTGTTTCAGTCATCTCGCTGTAAAATGTTCTGGCATGGAAACAAGGAACGAATGACTTGAGCCCATATCCGATGCGGAATACGAAAAAATTAGGAGATGAAAAGGACCGAAGGCAAGTCCATTATCAAAAGTCTTTTGGGAAGTTCTTTTCATCCGAACTTTTTTCATAAAAAAACGCTAACTACTATAGTTAGCGTTTTTTTATTTGAAAAGTATTTTACCGACTCCAGATCAAAACTAACAAATATTGAAAAAGAAAATGTATAGCATAAGCATACTTTTTAAACAAACATTACTCGATTTAATTTACAATTATTAAAATTATATCATTGTTTATACAAATATGTGAAACAAACAAGCATAAGTAACATTTGCGTGTCATTTACCTTTTCAGAGCAGATGCTGCGGTGCACAAGTGCGGACAATTTCACGGGCCAAAGACGTCGTGGCATCTACACAGGGAATACCGAAATAGGTGGTTTGGGTAAGAGCCAGGGGAATTTCAGTACATCCAAGCAAGAGGATATCCACGCCACCGTCGGCAAATCTTTCTACTACATCCAGCAAAATGGCCAGGGCCTCTTGCGTCACAGGATTTGAGGCAGCCTTGATTCCAAATGTATCGTTGCTAATGGCTTCCTGTACGCGACGGCAGTCCTCTTCGTTTGGCAGTACGGGCGTAAAGCCCGCGGCTTCCAGAGCATCCTGATAAAGGCGTGTTTGCAGCGTCGCCACAGTGCCCATAAGTCCAATGCGAGCCTGTTTTTTTGCGGTCCTACGAATTTCAGCCACAGCGGCATCTATAATATGGATAAAACGAACAGCAGAATCTTCTTTTTTGAGTTCGTTCAAAGCCACATCAAGGATGCGAGGACTATGCGCTGTGTTGCATGGCATGGCAATAATGTCTGCACCTGCACGGGCGAGTCCCGTCATAATGCCACCAATGGCGTATCCTGGATTCACATCTGTGAGTCCCAGGAGGAATTCTGGACGAACAGGGATGTCGGCAGGAAAGGAATGAAGCATAACCCGTAGATGATCCTGGTCATGGACTGCCTTGGTGTTGTCAAAAATTTTTTTTACCAAGTCCAGCCCGGCATACGGACCTAGTCCTCCAACGATGCCAATACAGTGCTTGTCCATGGCGTGCTCCAAATATGTGAGTGGGAGGGTAGTCCTGCCCTCCCACTCACAGACTAACGTAAACCTATGCCTGTTCTGGCTCACCGGACTTTAGACTGCCTTCTTCAAGCCGTGTCACCAGCAATGCACCCGTGGCATCGCCCAATACATTAATAGTGGTGCGTGCCATATCCATGATTCGGTCAACACCTGCCACAAGGGCTACGGCTTCCAAAGGAATGCCTACCTGGGTAAAAACCATGGTTATCATGACAAGCGCGGCTCCAGGTACTCCCATGGAACCAATGGAAGCGAGCACACAGAGAAGCAATATTGTGAGCTGCTTGTCGATAGGCATTGGAATACCGTAAATTTCAGCTGCAAATATGGCTGCAACGCCCATGTAGATGGCCGCACCATCCATATTAATAGTGTTGCCGAGAGGGATGGAAAAGCTTGAAACAGTCTTGCTTGCCCCCATCTTTTGCACACTCAGCATGTTTGACGACAGTGCTGCCGCGCTGGAACAGGTGGAAAACGCAATGATAAGGGGTGAAGCAAGCCCTCTTAGGAAAGCTCCAGGTGTCAGACCTGCAAACCTGACACAAGGCAGGTACACCAAAAGGACATGGCAGAGGGATGCCGCATACATAACCCCGACAAGCTTTATGAGCGGCAGGAGAACGGACAAACCATGGGAGGCCACGGTAACGGTCATGAGGGCGAAGACACCAATAGGTGCGTAGAGCATGACTATGCCCGTTACCTTGATCATGGTTTCTGCACAGCCGTCGATGGCCTTGGAAAGAGTCTCTCCCTTTTCGCCAATCATGCTCAATCCGAATCCGAAAATAAGCGCAAAGAAAATGATTTGCAGCATCTTGCCCTGCGCAAGAGCGTCGATGGGATTGAGGGGAATGATATCCATTAAGACCTTAGCCAGGGTCGGAATCTTTGCCTCCTTAGCGGTAAGGTTCTCTGTGGAAAGACTAAGACCGAAACCAGGTTGTATCAGGTTTGCCAGCAGAAGGCCTATGGTAACAGCCAGCGCTGTAGTGAATATGTAATAGAGAAGGGTTTTGGTGGCTACGCGCCCGAGGGTACGAACATCTGATACGCTGGCCGCTCCGGCGATAAGCGTAAAGAAGACCAACGGGACAACCACCATACGAATGAGGGTGATAAAAATTTGACCGAACGGCTTGAACCACCCGGTATCAAGCCCCACCATGGGGGCCAAAACGCCGGCAATGACACCGAGAACCATGCCTATGGCCATCTGTTTGGGCAGACTCATGCTTGTTGCCATGACTTTCTCCAAGAACAGCGGCAAAGGAGGGGTAACGCCCTCCTGTTGGGTATGGGAGTGGACGAACACCAGGGCCGATTCGCAGAAAAACGATTGTCGACATTATGCAACCAAACAATGCACCCCTGATGTTTTCCTTGTCAATAGCAGAAGAAAAAATAAATCCGCTAAGGAAAAAAACTGATCTTGTATTGAGGAAAGCATGAGATGAGAGAGATGAAAAAAGGGATATATCTCTGTATCAGCGGGCTACGACGCGCTCGCCGATTTCTCTGTAGTGCTGACGCAGCATGGTTTCTACTTTGCGAATGTTCTTGGCACAGACGACTTCTGCAATGCTTTGATGACGTTTGGCAAAGCCCTCCGGTGAAAAGATGGTGAGCCATTTTTTGTAGCAAAGAACTTTGGAAATGGTTATGCACGACAACCGTGCCATTTCCACAAGGCGGGAGTTATTGCAGCGTTGGAGGAGGGTCGCGTGGAAGAGGTCGTCAAGGTTCATCATGGAGGAGAGATCCGTGGCGGTTTGTGCGGCATTGTGCATATCGTCGACTACAGCCCTTAGACGCAGCATGTCACCTTCCGACCAATCACCAAGGGAATCTACAACTCCTGCAGCCTCAAGAATTGCACCCACGTCATAGCTGTTCAAGATGTCATCATCCGAAAGTTGGCGTACCCGCTTCCCCTTTTGTGGTTCACTTGTCACCAGACCTTCATACGTAAGTTCCTGAAGAGCTTCCCTTATGGGAGCACGGCTAATAGAGAGACGTGCAGCCAAGACAGCCTCCTTTACAGGGGCGCCCTGTTGAAGTTCACCGTCGCGGATCATTTGCCTAATAATACGGGCTACCTGACTGGAATAGGTTTCCTTTGTTAAAAGCATGGCAGAAAGCTCCGAATAGCGAAGTCATTGAACTCCATAGGAAATAGGATATTCACGTCAAAATGACAACCAATGGAAAATACGTAATGTTCTTGACAGAGCAAAGTTGAATGCCGTAATTGTTGGATGTCGACATTATGCAAAATCGACAACATAAAGACACACGGAAGCCGTACGCCGGCAGGATATCTCTATTCCTTGTACGACTGCGACGTCCGGGTCTGAAACGGTTGATTTTTGCCTGCACATTGCGGCGGGCACAACCGATTGTATCAAATCATCAAAGCTGGCAGCAGCGTGTCGCGGTTGGTCTTTCTGGATCTGATTGATCCTGTCCTTTGCTGTACCGATTGGTTTTTGGTGAGGCGGTATCCTTCATTGCCTGAACGATACCGCTGTACATGCGAAACCTTTCGGCGCTTCTTTGATGGTTTTTCAGGAGGAATTCATGAATCTTGCTCAGTTTCCTAGACGCGGTTACGTCAAAACACCTACGCCCATTGAATATTTGCCCAACTTCAGCAAAGCGCTGAATGCGGGTATTGATGTGTATATGAAACGCGATGACATGCTGCCGGGTGCAGGTGGAGGCAATAAGACACGCAAACTTGATTTTTGCGTGGCCGACGCCCTGAATAAAGGCTGCGATACGCTCATCACCTGCGGTGCGGTACAGTCCAATCATTGCCGTCTCACCCTCGCTTGGGCTGTGCATGAGGGGATGGACTGCCATTTGGTGTTGGAAGAGCGCGTTCCCGGATCCTACAATCCCGATGCGTCCGGCAACAACTTCCTTTTTCAGCTCATGGGCGTCAAAAGCATTACCGTTGTGCCAAAAGGCACGGACATGATGGCAGCAATGCAGGGCGTGGCCGACAAGCTTAAAGGACGCAAGCCGTATATCATTCCCGGCGGGGCATCCAATGCCCTCGGTGCGTTGGGCTATGTGGGTTGCATGGAAGAAATCATGGCGCAGATGTTCGCCATGGGGCTCAATTTTGACCATATGGTCGTTCCAAGCGGCAGTGCCGGCACCCACGGTGGCATCATTGCCGGTATGATAGGAAACAATATTAATATTCCCGTCACGGGCATCGGCGTCAACAGGCCCAAACCTGTTCAGGAAAACGCCGTGCTTACGGTGGCGAATCAAGCACTGGAACTGCTGGGGGTGGAAACTCGTGTTCCTGCGGATAAAGTCGTTGCCTTTGACGACTATGTAGGACCGGGCTATTCGCTGCCCACCGATGCCATGGTTGAAGCCGTGAGCATGATGGCTCAGACGGAGGCCATTCTTCTGGATCCGGTCTATTCCGGTAAGGCAATGAGCGGACTCATTGATTTGGCCCGCAAGGGGTATTTTGCAAAGGGCTCCAAAGTCCTGTTCCTGCATACCGGTGGGTCTCCAGCACTCTTTGCGTATCTGCCTACCTTCAGAAAATAGAAAAGCGGGAAGATCTCGACAAATTGTACCCCCCCAGAAATTTCATACCCATAAGACAGGGAAACCTTGTGTTGCCTTTCTTACGAAAATGAGGTCTCTGTGATAACCTCCTGATGAAAAATCAGGAGGTTTTTTTCATGAGTTGGAGCATGATTTAGGAAGCACATAAGCAAAACTTGTTCAGGCACGAATTGAAAATCGTCTCGAACTATACACGGCCCGACCATGGCGCAAGCATTAGAGGGCTGAAAGAGAGGTCCTTGCGTAGCTTCAAAGCAAAAAACGGCATTCCCCTCTCTCCCCCTTACTTGAAGCAGAGAGGCGGTCTGACAGGATTAACGTTCTTCTGAGGTGGCTTGTTAGCATGTTTCTTTTGCCTCAAAGACTAGAACATTTCTGTCTCGCAGAAACCTCTGCGACAGAGCCAGCCAAAAAAAACCTCCTTAACTTAACAACGGTTCATGCGCGCACATCCCGTATTTTTCGCGCAGGGACACCACCCACAACGGTCATGGAAGGCACATCCCGTGTAACCACCGCACCGGCCGCAACAATAGCCCCATCACCTATGGTGACTCCGGGCACCACGGTCACGTTTGCACCGAGCCAGACGTTTCTGCCGATGACAATGGGGGCCGGTGTCAGATCTCCCCGGTTCTCAGCTGTCTCACCATGATTGAGAGTTGCCAAGGTGACACGATGCCCAACAAGCACGCCGTCGGCAAGCGAAATTCCCCCTTGGTCTTGGAAGCAGCAGCACGCATTGACAAACACATTTTTACCTATGCGGATATTCTTACCGCAGTCTGTGTAAAACGGGGGGAAAAGGCGGAAGGAGGGATCAACTGACCGTCCGGTCAGCTGCGTCATGATCTTAAGTATTTCTTCGGGGGTATGATATCGACAGTTCAGTTCAGTCGTCAGACGCAAGGCCTCCTGCGAGGCGGCATGCATAAACAAATGGGCTTCTGAGTTGGCTTTCACAGTCTGACCGCTGTCCATGACGTCAATAAACTCTTTAAGATTCATTTTGGTAGTCTCCGTGCAGAAGAAAGAGAAAGGATTTCTGTGTATCCGGATTCGTCTGTATCCCTTTCACCACTCTTTCTATGCAAAAGACAAACACATGAAAAATACTTATATTGAATAGACTTTCATGCCTATAAAGCATGAATATACCGATTCGCAATCTCTTCTCAAGGACTTTCCAGAAAAGCTGCGCCGCGGGAGGAAATAGCTTGTGCTTCGTTAAGACGATATCTGGCCCCATCTGCAAACGTTGTTCAAGGGGAATAAAACACAAAGACCTGCCTGATCCGGAACGCGCAATTTTGCCCAAGTAAAGGGTATGTTCCAATCCCTCTTTAACCATCAAGGCGGCATTGTACAACAGGTGGAAATTTACAACATAACATAAGGATCCTCCCTGTCCAGCACGGTTGGAAATCCCGTTTGCGACCATAGACTGAGAATGCTTGTCATCGGTCTTGTCAATTAGTATGATTTCCGCATGTAAAAGCCTCTGCTTTCCCCTGTCCGCGATGTTTGAGTTCAACATACCAGAAAACAAAATCCTAGCCGCCACTGGTCTTTCAGGGGAACGATTGACCAAGCTAAAGGGTAAAAAATAGCTCGTTATTCATACCTTAAGGACGCCAGGTTGCTTGAAAAAGAGGGTGGATTCGAAAGCGCACTAGCTTTTTTGTTCTATTTTCTCTTCGTCTAATCAATGGAATACAGTAGCATTCTAAAGCAAAGTCTCCCTTTCAAGCCGTCACAAACGATTTCAATCTGCTTAAAACCCCATAGTAATTCAAGGCAGTTACGATAAAAAACGTAACTGTTTTTTTTCTTTATTGTGGTAACATAATACTTATAGACGAAGATGAACAACTTAACGGACGATGACAGACAGGGCAGCAACCTGTACCTTGTGTCGGAATCCTCATAGGCAGTTTTTTTCAATCAGTTATAAAAAAAGGTAAATATGGAATTTTTCAGCAAACTTTTTTTTGAGCATGGTGCGGTACAAACGGTTCTCGTGATTTCCATAACCATTGTTCTGGGCATTCTTCTTGGAAAGATACGTATTGCAGGGGTCCGCTTCGGTATTGGAGGCATCCTTTTCAGTGGAATCCTGCTAGGACATTTCGGTTTTTCCCTTGATCCGGGAATCCTGCACTTTGTGCGCGAATTCGGCCTGATCCTTTTTGTCTTTGCCGTTGGTATGCAGGTTGGACCGTTTTTTGTGGAATCACTCCGTGATCAGGGTCTTAAACTCAACCTCATGGCGATCTTCATCGTGCTGTCTGGCACACTCATGGCGGCTGTCCTCTACATGCTCTTTGGTCTTTCAATTCCCCAGACAGCCGGCATCTTTGCCGGTGCAGTTACGAATACACCGGCAATGGGCTCTGCTTCGGAAGCATGGGATCTCGTGAGTGGCTCAGCAGAATCTGCTGCCGATGGCCTACGTGCCATAACCATGGCGTATGCGGTCTGCTATCCCTTTGGCATTTTTGGCATCATCATAACCATGATGCTCATCAAAAGGCTCTTCCATATTAATATGGATCAGGAACTAGCCAACGTGGCTGAACAGCAGCGCAACAAGTACCCACCACTCTTTGACCGCACAATTGTCGTGGGCAATACCGCACTTCGAGGTACCAAAATCTGCGAGCTGCCAGGACAGGGGCGCGACTATGTGGTGGTCTATGTTCATACCAAAGGCACAAGCATTATCCCCCTGACGGATGATCTCCTGCTTGAGCCAGGCATGCGGCTGCATGTCTGGGGGGCCGAATCAAATCTTGAAAAGCTGGCCAAACTCCTGGTTGCCGAAGGAACGGAAAACTCAAGCACAGGACCTGATTCACTATCTACCCGAACCTTTCTTATTTCTACAACTGAAGTCCTGGGCACATCACTTCACAACTTGCGGGTGAAGCTGGCCAAGGAACACGGCATAGCGATTGCCAGTGCTACACGAAGCGGTATCGAATCGCTGCCATTTGCCAATCTCAAACTGCGTCTCGGAGACCGAGTGACCGTCGTAGGCACGGAAAACGCCCTCAAAGCAGCACAGAAAATTTTCGGCAATTCGCCACGGGCCTTGGGGAAAGCTCAGGTATTACCTCTCTTTCTGGGAATTTTTCTGGGTACGTTGGTTGGCAGTCTCCCAATAGACGTTCCAGCGCTTCCCACCGACGTCAAAATAGGTGTCGCCGGAGGTTCTTTGATCTTAGGAATCATTCTTTCCCGCATACATCATTTCTGCGGACTAACCTGGTATATGAGCACGGGTGCCAATCTGCTAATGCGTGAAATGGGAATTTTGCTCTTTCTTGGCTGCGTCGGCCTTTTTGCCGGCAAGGATTTCATATACTCCGTACTCAACGGAGGACTGCTCTGGATGGGCATAGGTGCACTCATCACCTTTCTGCCAATTTTTTTGGCCGCCCTCCTCTGCCGTGTTCTCTGGCATATTGACTATCCCGCCATTTGCGGACTTTTAGCCGGCAGCATGACCGATCCTCCGGCACTAGCGTTCTCTATGCAGTACCTTTCGACCAATCTGCCTGCATCAAGCTATGCCACGGTCTATCCACTGACCATGATACTGCGCATACTCGCGGGGCAGTTATTGATAATCCTTTTGTTCGGGGCGGGATAGATAGCAGAGGTCCGTTGTGACGGCCTAAGACGGTACTACAACCATAACATGTGTCCGCCCCCATCTGTTCTTGCCGAATATATCCATCCGCTGGCATTGCCCTGCAGTCCCTTCAACGCCCCTTGCCCCCTTCCTTCAGAGTGAAAACACACTGATGTCCGGGTGTGTGGTAACAGGAGTTGCAAGAGATGCAAGCTGCTGAAGCGGAATCTCCTGCCTGCCAGCGCCTTGGAAGATCAGGTTCTCGTATGAGTGGTCGTGACATGGAAAGAAAACCTATATTCCCCTCATTAAGAACAGCTTCCATACAGGCGGGACTCCTGTGTCCTCCGACCAGTATCACGGGTATCTCCACCTGCTCAGCCAGAAGCAGGGCAAAGTCCTTGAAGTACGCTTCGTTGACTCCTGCGCGGATACCGGGGACGGACGTACCGTTTCCACTTACCTCGACAGACTCAAGGCCGCTTTCTGCGCACAGTTTGCATATAGCAAGACTTTCTGCAGGTTCAAGGCCGCCTGGGGTGAAATCGCTGCTGTTTACCTTCATGGAAACGTGTAGAGAGGGGGAAACTGTCCTTATGGCGTGGACGATATGGGCAAGAAGTCGCCCCCTGTTCTCCGGACTTCCGCCAAACGCGTCCGTGCGACGATTCCAGGCAGGCGAAATGAAACGACTCAGAAAAAAGCCGTGGGCCGCATGGATCTGCACGCCGTCAAGGCCGGCTTCGCAGGCCCTTTCGGCTGCAGCCACGAAAAGCGATTCCACGGTCTGAAGGTCCGCCTCACTGAGCTCACACGGCTCCAGGCCACACTGTATGCCACCGTTCTTTTCACGCGAAAACTCTGAAAGAGCAAGCTGAACAATTGCCGCACACCCCGCGTTATGACAGATTTCAGCAAGCCTGCGGAAGCCAGCCACATGGACTGCACCCGAAAGCCTTGCCATGCCTCCAAAACCCGGATCAAGATCTGATACCGATGTGAAGCCGGCGACAAAGCAGCCCACACCGCCTCTGACAATCGCCTCACATTCGTCGAGCAGGGGCCGGGTGAGACACCCTTTTCCGTCGGCCAGCCCCTCCCATGTTGCAGATCGGACAAGTCGGTTTTTGAGAAAAAGACGCCCAAGAGCAGCCTTTTCAAAAAGAATCTTCATATATGTGACTCCTCTGCCTGAGGTCTAATCATAGATATTTAACGACTTGTACACGTTATGTTCAGGGTCGGGTGACGAGGCGTATAGCATCCGGGTGCCATTCATAGGATACGAGGAAGGCTTCGAGTATCGGGTCACCGGTAACGTCGACGTCGCTGGCCACGAGGATAGGCTGCCCTGCTGTACGCCGAAATTCCCGTGGAGACCGATGGGCATGTCGGAACGCGCCTGTACCTTCGTCTCATTCCTGACGTGTTCCCCCAGACAGAATACGCTCAGGCATCGCGTTTCCCCGCCCCCACGGATCCTTCCAGAACCGTAATATCTTCCAGCAGGATGTTCGTCCGGAAGTACGGACGATCCCCTCCGTACGTTTCAAAACATATCGGACGGAAAAAGACATGCCGGGGACGCCCCCCATGAAGTTCCTGAATGCCATTGATGCTTACCGTTCAGCCGTCCAGGACAGAGTTGAACCTTTCTGCTAGAGGGTGCCGCTTCTCGACGTCCTGTCGATGCCCCATTCGTCCACATGTGCCAGCCCCCGCTCTAGCTGATCAAGCATTTTCACCTTGTCCGTACCAAGCCTGCCCGACAGGGAGACCGAATCCAGGGGATGGGCTGCCCAAAACCAGCATTCGGGCAAATCAAGCCGTTCCACCAGTGTCTTTTCCTCTTCGAGATTCTCGCGCTCTGAGGCTGGATGGAAGGCACCACTTATGATGTCGCGGTCAAGCTTGGTACCCACGAAGGCCGTCATTGTGGTGGCAAGAATCCGACTTGGCTTTGTTTCGTTCTCAAGCATGGCCGTTGCTTCGGCGCATTCGCCCCCTCTGCCCTTGCCGGCCGTGCCGAACATAATCAGGTCACAATGCCGGATGCCGGCATCGGCAAGCCGCAGACACTGCACCTTCGTCTCCTCTGTCGTATAGCCTTTGTCCAGACGGAGGAGCACGTCGTCAAGCCCACTCTCTACGCCAAGGTAGAGGTCGTTAACACCGGCTTCGGCAAGAGCCTTCAGATCAGCCTCGTTCTTGCTCGCGACGTTATTCGTCCGGGCATACATGGTAAAAGTCACGGCGTTCGGCAGATGTCTCCGGACAAGTTCTACTCTCTTCAACAGATGTCCGGCCGAAAGGGCAAATGGATCGCCTCCCACGAAGTAAACGCGGTCAATTCTTCCACAGGCCCCGCCCATTGACTGCTCCGTCTCTTCCAGATGTGCCTCCAGGGCTTCCAGAGGAAGCATACGAAAGGGAATGTCCCGGAACATGTTGCAAAAGGCACACGAATTGTGCGTGCAGCCCTCCGTGACGGGAAGCAGATAAGTCCAGGCCTCCAACGGAGGGCGATATACCGTGCCATTGTATTCCATAGCTGATTCCTCCTTCTACATGATTGGTCTGACGTCCCTGCGATAGCGCAGATCCTCTTCAGGGACCTGCTCCATAAGCCGCTGGATGTCGTCGATGACTTCCTGCCTCTGTTCGGGCAGGCGGGCACGCACGCGAAATGGGACGGAGATGTGATCCGAAAGGAAGATCGTCTCGTTGCGCAACCGGCGCAGGAACTCCTGCATCTCACGAAGCCGCTCGTGCTCTCCGGCCTCCCTGAAAGTTCCCCTTTCACGCATACGAAAAAGAGGCGTGCCAGGCACAAGCGTCAACGAGGAGACTTCTATCATTGAGACGCTCATACCCTCGTAGAGCTCCGCCGTCTTCCGGGCGTGGGAAAGACCGAAGCCCGCTCCAGCGATGCCGTTGAGAAAGTTGGTGATAAAGGGCATGCCCGCTTCGGTCAATTTCTCAAGCTGCCCCCTTGCCTCTGACGCCGTATACCCCTTACGAACGGCCTTAAGCACCGTATCGTCTCCAGATTCCACACCGATGTAGGGGTTAAGGAAGCCGACGTCCTTCATGGCGCGTAACTGCGACACACTCTTACCAAAAAAATTGTCGATACGTGCGTAGCCACCGATGCTCTTAACCGAAGGTACGTGCTTCCTTATGAGTTCCGCCGTCTTCATAAGCACACCGAAATCAGCGGCAAAGGCATCCGCACTCTGCAAAAAGATGCGTTCCGGACTGCCGAAGACGCGGGGAATCTCCTTCACATCTTCTTCTATCTCCTCCAGAGAGGATTTTCTGAAGCACGTGTCCTTAAAGTAGCCACAGAAAAGGCAGGACGCATGGGAACAGCCGCTTGTTATCTGAAGGAAACCCGACTCTGCCTCGTAAGGCGGCCGATTGACACCACTCGTGAAATGCATACAGCCCTCCGTGCTCCGTAGGTGAGGTCTTTCATTATTTCTACATTTCGCAAACTATCGATATATATATCCAAAAAAACAGGCCTGGCAAAAAAGGCCAAGCCCAACAATTCCTTGGGAAAGCCTCATAACTCCGTACGGACGTATTCCGCGTACTCCTGTATAACCTCCTCGTTGCGCCTGTAATAGGTCCACTTTTCGCAACGCTCGGAACAAAGAAGACCGGCATCCTGGAGCATGGCAAGATACGCCGAAACCGTCGACTGCGAGACTCCAGCCTTCTCTTGGATGCTTGAGACACACACTCCGCCCTTGAGGTCCACGGGCCTTGAAAGGCAACCACCCTGTGGGGGGAATGTTTCGTGCGGGCTCTTCAGCCATTTCAGAATATTCAGCCGAGTCTCGTTAGAGAGGGCCTTGGCGATGGCGACAACGTCCATGGAAGTTCCCTTCGGTGAGCGACACCTTGAACTGCTAAAATCCAATATATTGGTATTTTTAGATATGTCAATATAAAAAGCGAAAACAACTATTTTTCGCGGTCCGCGCTGCGAACATGCCTTCTTTAGGCTGCACCGATCATGTGGAGGACATACGGCAAGAGGATCTTTCGAAAAAATACTGACCCTATATGATCTGCAGACTGCATAGTGCCACGACATAAGGTTGCTCGCGAGCTTGCAGGCGGATTTTTAGGCCATGGCCTTATCCGCCGAAAGCCTGCCTCCCTCCCCACGTTCAGGCAAAACGAAGTTTCCCGTACTCTGGAACATCCCTCACACCGCAAACTGCAGTTCAACTCCCCTTAGGACGCCGCAATACCACTGGCCTTGCTCACCAATTGTGGACCCGTTGTCTGACAACGGATTTCTGGCATTCAGCGAACGAGGGCACGGCCCAGACCGGCAAGCTGCGGGGTCCGTGGACACCACCGGGACTTCCGCAAGCCGACAGAAAAGAACGTATCCGCGACAAGTGGTCCAGCCGACACCAGTATGGCGGCGTTCCCGGCTCGTCAGAGCTTACCCTTCGTCCACATCCTCCTTTTTGAAGCGTTGCTGCACGAGCATCACCATGCGGAAGAAAAGCGGCACAAAGAGTGGCGCAAAAACTGTTGCAGCAAGCATACCGCCGACCACAGCCGTGCCAATTGCATGTCTGCTCCCCGCACCTGCACCCGTGCTCAATGCCAGCGGCATACAGCCAAGAATAAAGGCCAGTGAGGTCATGACAACAGGTCTGAAACGCAGTTTAGCTGCTGAAATCGCCGCGGCTTCAGCGCTCAATCCTGATTTGAACTGCGTAATGGCAAATTCAACAATCAAGATGGCATTTTTTGCCCCAAGACCGACCAAGGTCACCAGAGCCACCTGAAAATAGGTGTCGTTGGCGTAGCCTCGCAAGACATTGGCCAGCAGGGCCCCCATGATGGCAAAAGGCACGGCAATAAGAACGGCCATCGGCAACGTCCAGCTCTCATACTGTGCCGCAAGAACCATGAAGACCATAAGCAGGGCCAGAATAAAAACAAGAGCTGTTGATCCGGATGTCTCAATTTCCTGATAGGATTGTCCTGACCATGCAAGGGAAAAGCCTTCCGGCAATTCTTTGGAGACTTCCTTGAGAGCTGCCAGGGCTTGACCTGAACTGTAGTCAGCGCCTGGTGTTCCCATGATCTTGGCCGCTTTGAAACCATTGAAGTGCTCAATGGTCTGACATCCAACCCCACTTTTCAACATCACCATACTGTCCAGAGGGACCATCTTTCCGGAGCTGTTTCGCACATAGATTTCACTCAGATCCTCGGGATATGCCCTGTATTCGGCATCTGCCTGCAGGATCACCTTGTAGGTCCGGCCATAGAGGGTGAAGTCATTGAGGTAGCGCACACCAAACATGGATCCAAGAGTATTGAAGACATCATTCACTCTCACCCCAAGAGATCGCGCGCGCTCACGATCAAGCTCCAGAGTAACCTGGGGAGTGGAGACGTTGAAGGTCGTAGAGACATTTGCCAACTCGGGCCGCTGGCGACATTTGGAGATGAATTCTTGGGTCACCGCATAGAGTCGCTCAACAGATCCTCCGCTTTTGTCTTGCACATAGCCTTCAAAACCGCCTGTGTTACTCATTCCTGTGATGGCCGGTGGCGTAAACGCAAGGCCGTACCCATCGCTCATCTGTGTCGCCAGCCCCATCACATACATGGCCAGATCCGAGGCAGCCGTACCCTCTTCTGTCCGCACGGACCAGTCCTTGAGGATCACGAATGTTGAAGCAATATTGGTCTTGGCCGCACCTAGGAGTATGTCAAATCCGGCCATTGTCAGGACATCACGAACCATAGGATGCTTGCGGATGTTGTCATCCATGGTATCGCAAAACTGCGAGGTACGCGAAAGCGATGCACCTTCCGGCAGGACATAGGAGCCGAGAAGATAGCCCTGGTCCTCATCTGGCACCAAGCCCGTTGGGGTGTGGGTAAAGAGGAACCAAATTCCAAGAACAATGACTGTAAACACCGCGCAGGCATGTGCAGGGGAAAAAAGGATCTTCTCAGCAAGCTTGGTGAAACCGCTCGTCAACCGGGCAAAACCTTGGTTGAACTTCACAAAGACGGGATTTGAGCTGGGTTCTCTGCGTTTAAGCAGCATCACACAGAGCGCCGGCGTAAAAGACAGGGCCACAAGACCAGATATGGACACGGAGATGGCGATGGTTATGGCAAACTGCTTGTACATCTGCCCAGCCAGGCCACCCAAGAAGGCCACAGGCACAAAGACGGAACAGAGCACAAGCACAATGGCCACGACAGGCCCAGTAACTTCCTGCATGGTCTTGATCGTGGCCTCTCTGACCCCGAGCCCTTCCTCCTCCATGATCCGCTCAACATTTTCCAAAACCACAATAGCGTCGTCGACGACGATACCAATAGCCAGCACAAGACCGAACAGGGTCAGTGTATTGATGGTAAAACCAAGCAGATACATACCGGCAAAGGTTCCAACGATGGAGACCGGCACGGCGAGGCACGGGATGAGGGTTGCACGCCAGTTCTGTAAAAATATGAACACCACACAAAAAACAAGCACAATCGCTTCAAACAAGGTATGAATTACCTCGTGGATAGAAACCTCCACGAAGGTTGTGATGTCAAAGGGAATGGAATAGGCCACTCCTTCTGGAAAATTTTCGGCCAGCCCGTCCATCGTCTTGCGCACAAGTCTAGCCGTTTCCAGCGCATTTGCGCCCGGCGCCAGATACACGGCCATCGGCTGGCATGGTTTGCCGTTTTCCTTGGAGGAAAGGCTGTAGTCTTTACCTCCCAGTTCAACTCTGGCCACATCCTTCAGCCTCAGAATGTCGCCACCCGCCGTTGAACGAATAATGATATTTTCAAACTCATCGGCTGTAACCAAACGCCCCTTGGTCGTAAGCTGCCACGTCATGCTCACGGGATCCTTCACCGGATACTCTCCGGCTTTGCCTGTGGCAAACTGCGCATTCTGCTCATTGACGGCCTGCGCGATGTCATCAGGAGTGATTGCGAGAGCCTTCATGCGGTCAGGCTTGAGCCAGACACGCATGGCATATTCTCTGGAACCAAAGATTTCGACCTTGCCGACTCCCGAGATGCGTTTTAGCTCATCAGCCACATAAAGCAGAGCATAGTTGCTAAGATAGAGTGTATCATAGCGGCTGCCCGGGGAAGAAATACTGATTACCTGCAGCATAGAAGGAGATTGTTTTTGGACCTTAACCCCCAACTTCTGCACCTCTAGGGGCAGGCTTGAAAGCGCCTGCTGAACCCGGTTGTTCACATTGATTGTTGCCTGATCAGGGTCGGTCCCCAGAGCAAAGAAGACGTTGAGTGCAAGAGCTCCACTGCCCGAACTGACCGACTGCATATAGATCATATCGTCAACGCCGTTGATCTGCTGCTCAAGCGGTGTGGACACGGTGTCTGCAATGATCTCCGCCGTCGCGCCGGGATAGGAAGCGGAAACCGAAACCTGAACGGGAATCATATTTGGATACTGCTCGATGGGCAGATTTAAAATGGCAACCGCTCCCACTAGGGTGATGGCAAGAGAAATCACAACGGCCATAACCCGACGTTGTACGAAAAATCCCGCTTTGGACATCATATTCATAGTTCTTTTTTTACCTTTATCGGATATGTGTGTACTAGTGTGTATTAGCCTGTTTAACATCTTGAAATTATTACATAACCTATAAGGAAACCTGACATGAAAAAGCTATTTGAAATTCTACCGACGTGTATTAGTATGTACGGAAGTCCACGAAAATTTGGTCACACTTTTGGTCACACTTTTTTGCACGCTGGAGAAAACCCATGCCAAAAAAGCAAGGTCTTTCTGAAATGGAAGTCAGGAAGGCGAAACCCGATGCCGCCAAAAGATATACCCTTTTCGATACCGGAGGCCTTTACCTGGAGGTATCGCCTGAAGGGCACAAGTGGTGGCGTCTTAAGTACACATTTGAAGGGAAGGTTAAGAGAAAGAGCTTAGGGGTATACCCGGACATTTCTCTTAAAGATGCGCGAGAGCGCAGAGACGAAGCACGTACTCAGATAGCAAAAGGTATAGACCCTTTTGCGAAAAAAGAAAATGCGAAAACTCTGCTCGATGTATATAGGCTCTATGAAAAGACGATGATGAGTCATTATTCTGAGAATACAATTAGAGTCAAGAAGATGTATCTTGAAAAAGTTATTTTAAGCACATGTCCAAATAAAAATATAGCAGACGTGAGTTCTGATGATTTTTATTCGATAATATCTGAATACAGTAATACAGGAAGGTACTCAGCAAGAGACCTGTTAAT
>JAIKXS010000020.1 GCA_024683955.1 Desulfovibrio sp.
TGCCATCATCTGCATTTGGCAACAGGAAGGTTGTTCCACCCTTCTTTGCCGAAACCGGAAAGACGCTCCTGCCTCATATGCCACTGAGCATCCCTTCCCCCAAGCACCGCATACCTCAGGGAGGCGTTGCCGGTATACTTCCTGTTAACGGCATCCAGAACCCGCATCAGCTTTTTCTGCCGTGCGTCCTCCTCCTCACGATCAAGAAAAAGCAGATTCCCGCATACCTCTCCCTCACGCTGAAGACTGCAGAGCAGGACGCCTCCGCGGGCATACCTCGGCCCCTGCTCATACACGGCGGAAAGGCCCCGTATCACTTCATGCACCATGGTCCTCGTATCGTTCGTCGGCCTCATAAAACGCGTCTGCCATTCCTTCCGGACAACGTTTTCGCCAAAACGTGATGATTCAAAATAGAGTGTCATATCGCCGGCGACAAGACCACTTTGCCGCAGCTGAACACAGGCTTTGGACACAAACGTCGAAAGAGCCTTGACAAGTTCTTCCCGGCTCCGGATTTTTTCCCCGAAAGACCGCGAAACAACAATGCTTTTGCGTTCCTCGGCTCCGCGCACGACATCGGTGATAAGAGGGATTCCCCTCAGCTCCATAAGGGTATGGTAGCCTGTCACGGTAAGGAAACGTTTGATCCAGTCTTCATCGCTTCTCACAAAATCACGAACGGTCCTGATTCCAACCATTCTGAGCTTTTTCCCTTTACGCCGCCCTATTCCCCAGACCTCGTCAACGGGGATATCCGCAAAAAGCCGTTCACGTTCACCGGCATCACCGCCGATGTCGTATACATTGCCCGAAACCTTTTTTTTGGCTACATAACAGGCAAGCTTTGCCAGTGTGCGGGTGCTTCCTATCCCGATGGAAACCGGGATGTTGACATGGCGTCTGACCGTTTCACGAAGAGAAATCGCCACATCCGCCACATTGGCGGCAAGGGACGGGGTAAGCGGGACAAAACACTCATCGATGGAATACTGCTCAACCTCTCTTCCGACCACCGATTCCACAGTATCCATGACACGGTGAGAAATATCCCTATAGAGCGAAAAGTTCGAGGAAAAGACGGCAATGTGTCTGGCTTCCGCAAAGGGCTTTATGCGGAAAAAAGGCTCTCCCATCGCAATGCCCAGTGCCTTTGCCTCATTACTCCGGGCAATGACACAGCCGTCGTTATTGGAAAGAACAATAACGGGTTTGCCTTCAAGATCCGGACGAAAAATCCGCTCACATGACGCAAAGAAGTTATTGCAGTCAATAAGGAGAAAACGCGGGGGATAGAATGTGGCGTGCATGATGGAGAAGAGCAGCGGCCTCGACAGGCGTTTCTTCGAGAAAAAAGAAAGCGTGATGCGTTCAAGAGTGCCAGGAGAAACAGGGAACGGACTGTCCGAACACAGCCTCTTTAACCCTACGTGTACTGCAAATACGAAGGCTCCACAAGGGATAGCACTGTCAAAAAACGACGTTCCTCCGTCTGTACTCGGGAAGCGAGCCAAGGAGTGTCTGAATACGCCTGAAAGAGCATTCTATACGGTCCCTGCTGATTTTTCCCTCCTCAACAAGGCCCATCAGTATTGAAAATACGCGCGTTCCAAGGTCGGGCTGCCAGATCAGATTATTACCGAAAAGCAAAATATCATTGCCGGCATTCACGGCAGAAAGGACAATTTCTGAAAGCGAATAATGCTCACTGACAGCCTTCATCTGCAAATCATCACTGATGACAACGCCGTTCCAGCCAAGCTTTCCGCGCAGAACGCCGTTGATCACAGAGGGTGAAAGCGAGGCCGGGCGCTCCGGATCCCAGGGCGTCAGAACATGTCCAACCATGACCATGCCCGGCCACCCCTTTGAAAAGGCGTGTACGTAGGGGGCAAGATCCCGTTTTTCGGAAAAACAGGCCGTGATATCCGTTGTTAAAAAATGCGAGTCAACGCTGGCGCAGCCAAGACCCGGAAAATGCTTCAGACACGGCAGAACATGGGATGAAAAAAGCCCCTGCCCGAAGGAGAGGGCCATGCGGGCGACATGATCCTCATCCCGGCCAAAGCTTCGATTCTGCCTGCCAATGACAGATCCCTCACCGCATTTGACATCGGCAACCGGGGCAAAATCACAGTTAAGGCCAAGAGTCCGCATTTCCCTTCCCGCGCGTTTTGCAAGGGCAAAGGCCTCAGAAGAACCTGCCCGTCCCATGTCCCTTGCGCTCGGAAGGGGCAAAAAGCCACGCTCCGCCTTCAGACGCGCAACCTTGCCGCCCTCCTGATCAACGGCTATCAGAAGGGGCCTGCCGCTCGCCCTGCGAAGTTCTGCCGTCAGACGGGCCAGCTGTTCCGGATCACGGATGTTACGCGGAGCGTTGAGCATCGTGTCGCGGTCAAACAGGATGACGTGTCCGACCTCTCCGGAAGCAAGCTGGCGGTAGATGGAGGAAGACGGATCGATGTGCGGCTCGCGGAAACCGCACATAATCATGGAGCCAACCATGCGTTTGAGCTCATCCTCGTTCCCTCCCGCTTCTGCCGTGGAAAGACCAAAAAGAAGGAAGCAAAAAAGAAGACCCGAAAAAACCGGGCATGTCATACAAAAACGACCGTTGATCATACTACCCTCTGACGGCGTGCAAAAACCCCCGAAAGGCTTCTGTCCTGCAAAGAAGAAGGACGAAGACCGCGCGTCTTTAGGAAAACGCGTACCCGTCATCAGGGTACCTGTTTGCCATACGAAAAACCAGAAGAAATGATGTCCTTTGTAAGACCAGCATACAGCACGTTTTTTCCGCGACGAATTCCCGCTGCCGGCAAGGGTATACGCATTTTCCGGTAAAGATTGGCAGAAAGGCTAAAGGAGATCCCAAAAATGACGAAAATATGTCCAAGGTATGCACTCGTTTTCAACGACCATCTACCTGCCATACCCGTACTCTTCACATCGTGCTGTTCTGTTAACGGATAACTTATCAACGAGGCTTCCTATGTGGAAAAACATGAAAATTGGCAGAAAAATCTTTCTTATGATGGCTGCCATCATCCTCATCATCCTGACCCAGACCTGGTATTCGTATCAGGGAGTTGAAAACCTTGAAAAAAGCATGACATCACTCAGCGATGCGCAGATGCTGTCAAGAGAAATATTGCACAAGGAAATCGACCATCTCAATTGGGTGGACCAGCTCGAGGCCTTTGCCTTCACCCCCAGTAAGAAAAGCCTTTCGGTCCAGAAAGACCATAAATCGTGCGGATTTGGAAAGTTCCTTTTTGGTTCAGCCCGCAGGGAAGCCGAGAAAAAATACCCGACCCTCGCCCCCCTCTTCAGTGAGGCCGAAACCCACCACAGGAATCTTCATGAGACGGCAGAACTCATTGAAAAGGCCCGCGCAGAAGGAAATGAGGAACAGGTCCACGCAATCCTCAACGAAAAAGCTCACGTGTACCTTGAAGATATCAAGAAATGCCTGACCAGAATTATCTCCAGTCTTGAAAACGAGGCCAGGAACAACGATCAGGCCTTCCGGGCGCTGGCCGACGACATCCACAGGAACCTCCTGATCGCCCTTGGCGTCAGCATGCTTGTGGCTCTTTTCCTGGGGATTCTGATCACGCAGGGCGTTGCCAAGCCCATCGCCAGGCTTTCGAGATACACGGAGGAAGTGGGCCGCGGCAACTATGATGCCAAGAGCGGCATTGACCAGAGCGACGAAGTGGGTCTTGTGACCGTGAGCGTGGAAAACATGGTGGAAAAAATGAAGGCCACCCTGAACGACGCTGACGACAAGGCAAAACGCGCAGCCGAAGCCGCTGAAAAAGCGCAGATTGCAATGTCACAGGCTGAAAAAGCCACCGAAGAAGCGAAAAAAGCAAAAAGCGAAGGCATGCATAACGCTGCCGATCAGCTCTCCGGCTATATTGAAGCCATCTCGGCCGCGGCAAGTGAACTTTCGGCTCAAATCGAACAATCCGACCGCAGCGCCGTGGAATCATCCGGCCGCCTGAGCGAAGCGGCAACGGCCATGAACGAAATGAACGCGACTGTTCAGGAAGTAGCCAGGAATGCCTCTTCTGCATCCACCGTTTCGACCGAAACACGCAATAATGCCGTAGACGGGCAGAAGATTCTCAACGAGGCCATGGACAGCATCTATCAGGTACAGAAAGTCTCCATGGAGCTCAAGGAAGACATGGGCACACTCCATGAGCACACACAGAGCATAAGCCAGATCATGTCCGTCATCAGCGATATTGCCGATCAGACCAACCTTCTTGCCCTGAACGCCGCCATCGAGGCCGCACGGGCAGGTGAAGCCGGACGCGGATTCGCGGTTGTGGCCGATGAAGTTCGTAAACTCGCTGAAAAGACCATGGCGTCAACAAGCGATGTGTCCAACGCCATCTCAGCCATTCAGGAAAGCGCGCGCCAGAGCGTGGACCGTATGGAAGACGCCATGAACCAGGTTGAAAAGGCCACGGGCCTTGCCTCGAAGTCCGGTGAGGCGCTCACGAAAATCGTCGGCAACGTTGAAGAAACAGCCGATCAGGTCCGGGCCATAGCGGCTGCTTCGGAAGAACAGTCCGCGGCGAGCGACGAAATCAACCGTTCCATCTCAACGGTCAACGAAATGAGCTCTCAAACCACGGAAGCCATGAACGAGGCGGCAAAGGCCGTGTCCGAACTGGCTCAGCAGGCGGAAAACCTGACAGCACTGGTGCGTGAATTGCAGGAAGCCTAGGAATCGTTCTTCAGAACGGTTGTGAGGGGAGGAAGGACAATGCGCCTTCCTCCTTTTTTTCAACTGTGATTGAGGATCAGGACTTTTCATCGCCCACGGATGGTAAGAGTGCCGGAAAAAAAGAAGGGAAGAGAATGTCTTTTCCGGTTTTTTCCGTCACAATTAAGAATACGTTACGTGATGTGCATCTCTTCAAACGACACGGTAGGTCGCATTTTTTATCTTGACAGAAAAAACATCTATAGAATATTGTACAAAAGAATCAAAAAATGATTTATCGCACGGTACGGTCCACCCTGAAAAACCGGCATTTGTACTGTGCCGTCTCATTCCTCCGGCCCCCGTTGTAAATCGGAAGAACCTGACTGCCACAGGGAGGGGCATGCCGACAACTCGAAGCGTGTACGTCCTTTTTTACGATGCGACCTGCACGAGTGGCAGCGCTCTCCTCCCGTCCTGACCGCCTTATGTCCAACGAAGCAGCCCAAGAACTCATCTCCATGTGGCGTCCTTCGACCTTGCCTGTCCTGCAGAAGGTACACGCCAACAAGGTACCGCTGACACTCCTTCTTTCCCACGGTTTCTCGGGAAAATCTTTAGCCGTGCAGCTCAAGGGGCAGATTGTTCATCTGGCGAACACCATTGCCCGTCTGGTCATTCTTGAACAGCAGACCGTCCCTACGACAGGTCCCGCCAAAATTGCCCAGGGACAGGTTGTGGCCGATGTTTTCTTCAACATGACCCTGGAAAAAGCCGGCGGCATCCTGGAACCAATGGGCTATAACGGAGAAGCCAATATTTTACAGACCGTCACTGACAGTGACGGGAAGCCGACCGAGCTTCTTCTCCGTTTCGGCCGCGACTTCAACACCCGGAGAATGCGCCGCGACGCACGCTTTGACTGGAAACCGGATATCCCAGCCACCCTGGGGCTGGATATCGTGGACCAGATTCCCATTTCAAAGCTTGAGCTCAAGGACATTCTCAGCAATTGCGTCAACAACAGAAACGTTCTCCGCTTCTCCATCCTCAATATTTCCGCGGGCGGTGTCTGCTTCAAAATACCGCCGCACGCCACGAAGAGCGCAGCCAGCGCACTCTTCTTCTTCCTTCTCTGCATCAATATCAAGGGTCGTGCGGAAGCCTTTTTTCTGCTCGCCAAAAAGCTTGGTCTCCATTACGCCCAGCAAAGCAAGGAGGCCGACGGATTTCGCATGCAGTTCACCCATGAACTCGACATGTCAAAAAGCCAGACGAAACTCTTCTGGAATGACATCGAAAAAACCGGATCAAGCAGGCTGAGAAATACACTGAATTTTCTCATGGGCACAAGCGAGTCCTGAGCCTTCCTTCTCTCTCCTCTTCCCCTTTCATTCCGTACGGGAAGATGGGCAAGCATGCGGAAACATCCCCTGCCCCCGCAGCAGTTGCCCTTTTCCTTCAGGAACCCGTTTACCAACATCCAAAAAACGCTGCCGTGCCAGCGTATACAGGGTCTTTTTCCACAAAAACCCGCAGACCGCGGAAAAGAAGAAAAAAGGCAGCAGGCGTCAGGTATCAATCAAACAGAGGCAAGACACTGCTGCAGCCGCCAGGCCAGGTATGTATTTCTCCCCATCTCCCTGGTATTCCGAATGGCAATGGAAAGGGCCTTCTGTGTTCCCACTAGCACCACCATCTTTTTTCCACGCGTTACCCCCGTATAGATCAGATTTCGCTTCAAGAGCATATAATGCTGCGTTGAGAGAGGAATGACGACGCAGGGGTATTCCGCTCCCTGGGACTTATGAATGGAAACGGCATAGGCCAGAACAAGCTCATCAAGATCACCGTAGTCGTAGCAGATTGCCCTTTCATCAATACGGACCGTCACGACCTGTTCTTCCTCATCGATTCCCTCCACAAAGCCGATATCACCGTTAAAGACGTCCTTGTCATAATTGTTGCGTATCTGCATGACTTTGTCGCCCACCCGCAGCTGTCTGCCGCCGCGAGCGATGCCCGGGCCGTCGGGGTTAAGGACCGACTGGAGTTTCTCGTTCAGCTCGGCGGTTCCGACAAGTCCCCTGTTCATGGGAGAAAGCACCTGTATGTCCCGCACCGGATCAAAGCCGTATTTGGCGGGAAGCCTCCGTTTGACAAGCCCCGCGATGGTTTCAAGGATGTCCCCTGGTTCCTGTTTTTCAATAAAGAACATGTCGTCCTCTTCCCTGTTTTCGAAAAAGAGGCGACGCCCCTGAATAATGGAATGGGCATTGCGGATGATGGTGGACGTTCCGGCCTGTCGGAAGATATCCGTCAGGCAGACCACGGGGATCTTTCCGGAAACGATAAGGTCGTGCAGAACGGCGCCCGCACCCACGGAGGGAAGCTGATTCGTATCCCCGACCAGAATGAGGCGCGAGGTGGGGGGGACGGCCTTCAGAAGATGATGGAAAAGGAGAAGATCGACCATGGAAACCTCATCGAGGATCACAAGGTCGGCGTCCAGCGGATCGTCCTCATTTTTCTTAAATCCCCCCTTGTGCATGTCGTAGACAAGAAGACGGTGTATCGTTTTCGCTTCAAGGCCTGTCACCTCGGACATGCGCTTTGCAGCCCGTCCGGTAGGCGCGGCAAGGAGGACTGAGGAGGTACGGGCCCCGTAGATGGAGAGAATGACGGAAAGAATCGTGGACTTACCGGTCCCGGGCCCCCCCGTTATGATCATCACTTTCTCCGAAAGTGCCGTGGCAACTGCCTTGCGCTGCATGGGGGCTAGAGTTATGGACGAGCGTCCCTCGGCCCAGGCGATGGCTTTTTCAATATGCACGGGCGGAAGAAGACTCTTTGTGACAAGAAGACGGGAAAGACGCTCGGCAACGGCACATTCGGCACGATAGTAGCCGGAAAGATAGACGGCCTTTCCGCCGGAAGAAGCGGGAAGGGATTCCGGGACAACGCGGTTGTCAATGACGAGACGCTCAAGAGCGGAAGCAAGAAGATCCGGGTCCCCGACATGCAGAAGCTCGCCCGCCTTCCTGAAAAGCTCATCCTCGGAAGCAAAGACGTGACCTTCTTCAACAATCCCATGAAGGGCGTACAAAAGACCGGCCTCAACGCGCAGGGGAGAATCAGCTGCAAAGCCGAGGGCGTTGGCAATCCTGTCCGCCGTCAGAAAGCCTATACCGTAGATATCATAGGCCAGACGGTAGGGATTTTCCCTGACCGTTTGTATGGCGTCCTTGCCGTAGCGTGCATATATTTTCACGGCGTAGGTCGCGCTGACGCCCTGAGCCTGCAAGAAGACCATAACCTCACGGATATCCTTCTGCTCCTCCCACGCCTTCTGTATCTGCCCGATCCGCCCCTTCCCTATGCCTGGCACGGCAGCCAGTTTGCCGCAGTCCTCTTCGATCACTTCAAGGGTTTTTTCCCCGAAGCAGGCCACGATCCGGTGTGCCATGGCCGGACCTATGCCCTTGATGAGGCCCGAGCCAAGATATTTTTCGATACTCGCGGCCGTCGCCGGGACCTCGCGCTGAAAAAACTCAAGCTTGAACTGGGGACCAAATTTCGGATGCTGCGTCCACACGCCGCGCATGCGCAGAATTTCTCCGGGTGTCGGGTTCGGGACCGGGCCAACAACCGTCACAAGGTCGGATCGGCCGAAAATCCGCATCCGCACTACGGAAAATCCGCTTTCCTCACTGGTGAAGGTCACACGCTCAATCTGTCCCCGAAGCTGCTCAAGATACTCCTGTCCCATACCTCATCTCACCCGACCGGAAGGACGCGGCCTCCAACTTCGCGGAAGAACCTCCGCAGCGCGGAACTGCCTTCCGGTGCCAATAAAAAATTCCGTCCTACACGCAGCCATTATTCCGGAACGCAAGAACGGGCTCCCTCCGGGACATTATGCCCCTTCTTTTTGGTGTTCTGCAATGTAACGCAAAAATCTGTCGTCAAGCATGCGCATAAAGGACTTGAGATCCAGACCACTTTCAGCGATCCCCTCGTTGCCGACAAAACCGCCTGCCATACCGGCATGACCTCCTCCGTTTCCAAAAGGCGGCATAACATGCGAGAGGAGGTAGCCGCTGTGAACACTGGGATCGACACTGCGTACGGAAAATTTCAGACCGGCCTCGCGTCTGGCACGGATGATGGCCACATCAACCTCGGCGAGGGAAAGGATGAAATCCGCCACCTGGGCAATCAGGGCATCAGGGCAGGCAAAGGGAATGAAGGCTATGCCCGTCCTCCCGAAAATACGGATCGAATTGATGGCTGCCCCGAAAGCCTGCAGGTCGGTAAATTCAAGACTGCGGCTTTCCACAATTTCCAGACACGTTTTGTCCGCCTGCCGGAAAAGTCTGGGAAAGACATCAAGATCAAGGTCGGCCACCCCCCGGGTCATGTAGGAGGTGTCGATCTGCAGGCCGAAAAGAAGCATTGTGGCCACGTCTGCGGACATGGGGACATGCGCTCGAAAAAAATAGTCCGCCACAATGCTTGAACAGGCCCCCACAGAACGGATATCGGCATACCGGTAGGAAATGTCCTTAAAAATGGGGTGATGATCGATACAGGCGACCTCATCCCCTGGAAGATCAGTCATATTGGCGTTCAATTTCTGCCCGTCAACCAGCAGAATCGGATCATCCTCTGCCATGGAGAGCTGGGACGCATTCACAAGCTCTATGCCGAACGTCCTGACGGCCGTTGCCAGAGATGCACGCTCCGCATCCCCCACATAGGTCAGGGTGGAATCGACTCCGAAGTGCCTCAGAAACTGCTGCATGCCAAAGGCGCTCGCTATGGCATCGGGATCCGGGTAGTCGTGGGTCTGAATATAAACCGGTCTTCCTCCACCTAACGCGTCAAGAAGAGACTGCACATCCATTATCGACACTCCGTTTTGCTCTGAAAACAGGCCTGCATACGACGGTCTGAAACCGTATTTCAACGACGCCAGACGCAAAAATCGCACAGAGTACCGAGGATGTCTAGAACGGGAGCCGTCGAAACGGCCGGGGGAGAAAAAGATGATGGGACAATCTCTTCAGCCCGGGGGAAAAACAGAGTCCTTATTCTCAACAGATGCGATTCTCTCTGTGATGAGGAGAGAATACCAATGGAAAGCAACAATCGAGAAAAAATAAAGATCACCACTCTTTTTTTATGAGCCATCCCCTTGCATTTATACAGCATTTATTCTATTTTAACAAAAAATTGCATATTTTTAAATACATGATACTAACAAAATTGTTGCAAATATGCAACATTAGTGCATATCTGCAACATACAAATGCATACATTATTTGCTCAATTATAACTAAGATATTAAATAAAAAAATGATATATAATTACAAAAATACAGTTTTAGACTTGCTTCTTTCATTATATATAAGACAAAAAACCACATACAATAGCTACTTCTTGTGAATAGCAGAGTCAAATTTTTTCTTTTCAGTCCGGGATTCTTTTTCTGTATGAATCCGAATCTCGCCACTATTCGTCAAAAAACACAATAAGGAGGCAGCGTCTCGCCGGGGGATTCCCGGCATTCAAACGCTGAAGAACACATGAACATTTTCGATTTCCGTCTACGTCCGCCCTACAAAAAATTTAAGAACCTGGGAATTTACGGCAATCCCGTCTGCAACGAGGCCGCGCCCCAGCGATGGCACGGAAAGCCAAGCGGAGCGGCCCGCGAACGCTCCATGGACCTCTTCTGGAAAGAGATGGACGAGGCCGGGATAACCGGCGGCGTCATCATCGGCCGTCAGGTGCCCGACGACTCGGCCTCGGTACCAAATGACGACATCAACGCCATGGCCAAGGAATTTCCCGACAAAATCGTTCCCTTCGGCAGTCTTGACGTTTCGAGGGGTGTTGCGGCAACCATGCAGGAGCTTGAGCGCTGTCTCTCCATGGGTTTCAAGGGAATAGCCATGGAACCCGCCTACTGCATGCCGCCCCGCTACGCCGACGCCAATGTGCTCTACCCCATCTACGCGCGTCTTGAGGAGGCCGGCGTCCCCGTGCTCCTGACCATGAGCTTTTTCCAGGGGGATCTCGACTACTCAAACCCCGTTGCCGCCCAGCGTGTGGCCCAGGACTTTCCCAAGCTGCAGATCATTCTGGCCCATGCCTGCTACCCCTGGCTCATCCATGTGGTTAATCTCTGCGTCATCCAGCCAAATATCTGGCTTCTGCCCGATCTTTACATGCTGAACCCGGACGCCCCCGGCAATCAGATGTACGGGGAGGCCATGCGCTGGCTTGACGGGGAGCGTATTCTCTACGGTTCCGCCTACCCCTGCTACAATCTTTCGCAGGCCATTGAGGATCTGGACCGCTTCCACTTTTCAGATGCCCACAAGGAAAAATTCTTCAGGAAAAACGCCGAAGCGCTTCTCGGCACAAAACTTCCCTAGGCCGGTCAATCTTCACGGGCGCACGGCCACTTTTCCGGCTGTGCGCCCCAAAGGAATCAGTTTTTTCCTTCCGCCCCCTCAGCCTTTTTTCTCAAGTGGGCCTCGCACTCGTCGAGAGAGGAAAACCCGTAGTGCGAAACCTGGTGAAGAAGATTTTCAGCGGCCTCGTTCTGCCCGGCCTTCCGTTTTGCCCGGGTCCGTTCAAGGTAGAGCGAGATCGTCTTATCGGAATAGGTCAGAAGTTCGCCCCGCATATATGTCTCAAGGGAGGCGACAGAACCGCCTTTCTCAGCAGGACGCACATGGGCAAGAAGGACAGGATACAGGTTGCGCACCTCGTTTTGCCAGGCACGGTGGATCGTGATAATTTCCTGAATCATGTCGAGGGCCCCGGCCGTGCGTTCGGGAAGCACATCCTTGATGCGTTCAAACTCATCGGGATGGGTTTCCCGCATCATATAGGCGTATTTTTCCGTCATGAGATTACGTCCGTCCGCCCTTGCAAGACGCAGGTCATCAAGATAGCTTTGCAAAAGCGTTTCATCCCACGTTTCAAGCTGGCTTTCCCGCATTATGCGGAACGTTCCGGGATTATGCTGGCAGTCAGCCGTGCCACCGATGTTCTGCACCTCGCTGAACATCTCCCATTCAAGATCAACAATCCGCGAAACAAGAGAACGTTCTTCCATCCGTAAAAACCCTCCGGAAAACAAAAAAGATTACGGCTCAAAACAAACCGTTGAAAAGAAGAGAAACGGTGCGGTTCACGGGGTGAAAGGCATCCCGAAGGAACGGCCCGAAAAAAACTAAACGCAGAGCGCGGTAACGCAGCGCAACCAACAACAAGTCCGACCCGCGCCGGTGCGCGCGGGGAGACGTCAAGGAGCAAGGCATGGCGAAAAGCCAATCACAGCAAACCATTGAAGAGATCAGAACACTTCTCGCCGACCGGCGGTTTGACGAGGCGAAAACCCGTCTTCATGCGGCACTTGAGGAAGAGAAGGACGAACCACAGAAAATAGCGCTTTTTGACCTTCTTTCAAACGCCTGCCGTCAGACAAACGACCTCGAGAGCGCTCTTTCGGCGGCGAAAACGGCTCTGGACCTCGGAGAAAAATATCTCAACGAAGACAGTCTGACGCTCGCGGCCCTTCTGCACAATCTCTCCATGACCCTTGATCAGGCCCAGAACTACAGCGAGGCCATTCCCTACGCTGAAAAGGAACTTTCCATACTCCGCAGAAGCGTGCCGGCGACCGACAGGCGCGTGGCCAACTGTCTCCTTTCCCTGGCAAAACACCACTATGAACTCGGCCGTTTTGGCCTCGCCAAGGAAATGGTGCAGGACCTTCTCACCCGCTACAAGGAACACGACGGGGAGGAAAGTCTCGGCGTCTCCGCCTGCCTCAACAACCTCGGCCGCATCCTTGAGCATGAAGGGGCTGAGGAAGAGGCCCTCCCCCTTTTTCAACAATCCGTGCACATCCGGCAGAAACTGCTCGGTTCCCACGAGGATACGGCCTTCTCCCTTCTGAATCTCGGCACCTGCCTTGCGGCGCTGGCAGAATGGAAAAAAGCCGCTGAAGCCCTCATAGCCTCCCGTGACATGTATGAGGAACTCGGTATGCATGACAGTCCCTATCTGCAGGCGGCAAGGGACAACATCCTTCTTTGCTGGAACAACGTCTGCACGCCCTGCTGAGGGCGTAATTAAGACCGGTCGGGTACCGGTCAGGAGTACATGTGAACGGCTTGACCCTCTCCAAAGCCTTTTATGAGGCGGTTCGTCCGCAGCTCGCAGCGGAAATTCCGGACGTTCTGGAACACGCTGCGGCCGGACTTTCCGGCCCGGGCTCTGAATGTTTCGGATTTGACGACCAGATTTCCCACGACCACGACTTTGGCGCGGGATTCTGCTTCTGGGTTCCAAAGGCCCTGCTCATGCGGGAAAAATCCCGGATAGAGGCGGCGTTTGCGGGCCTTCCCGAAAGCTGGAACGGCTTTCCCACAAGGCGTTTTGACCCCATGGGAAGAGTGGGTCCGCGGTCGGTTGAAGGATTCTTTACATCCACCCTTGGAAGAGAGGTGCCGAGAAACGCGGCCGACTGGCTTGACATACCTGAATGCAGGCTTGCGGAAGCCACGAACGGGGAACTCTTTGAGGACAGGGAAGGTCTTGTTACGGATATACGAAAAGAGCTCGCCTTCTACCCAAGGGAAGTTTTTCTCACAAAATTAGCCGCCAGAACAATGCAGATGGCGCAGGCAGGACAGTACAACTATGGGCGTGCCCTGCGGCGCAACGATGCGCCCTCGGCCTTTCTGTCCCTCGCCCGCTTCATGGAAGCGGCAGCCTCCTTTGTCCACCTCTGCAACAAACGCTATACGCCCTTCTACAAGCACGCGGCAAAAAGCGCCTGCGCCCTTCCTCTCCTCGGGAACGCACTGGAACGTGTTCTTACGGTCATAACGGAAAGCAACTCCGCACAGAACGGAAATGCTCAGGAAGCCATTGAAGAGTTTGCGGAGGCTGTTGTCCTGTTCTTACGGGAGGAATCGTTAAGCAGAGCCCGCGGAATCTGGCTCTGGGAACACGGCCCATCCATCATGGAAGGGGTACGGGATCCGGCACTGAGGGCAAGAAACATTCTTGAACTTTAAACGACGGCCATGATATTGCGGGATACAATCTGCAGAACAGCATAAAGATATCTTGATGCTGTTCTGCAGATTGTATCCCGCAATATCATGGCTGTCGGTGAAAGTTCAAG
>JAIKXS010000067.1 GCA_024683955.1 Desulfovibrio sp.
GATCTTCACGCCAACGAGAAATTTTTGCGGCATCTGCAAACCGTGAGGGAGGAGTTTGCTCGGTTACGCGCAGCCGGCAGGGTGAAAGTCAGATAGAGAGCGCCTGCTTTTCATACAGATCTATCAATTGTATCGACATGCGTTCCCGGAACGTACGAGTCTGTCTCCGGCTTCCGTATAGCGGGAAAGAGGATATTCTCCCGTTAGTTGTGCTGGGCGGACTCTTTCTTTTTGTAGGTGACCCTGTCGCGACCGTTTTTCTTGGATTCGTAGAGCGCCATGTCCGCAAGACTGATCAGCTGTGTGACCGGATTTGATATGCTGCGTGCATCCTCACTTTCCATGTAGCTGACCCCCACACTTATGGTTATCTGTTTTAGGGGAGACTGCTCGTTGCATATATTGAGGTCCTTTACGGCCTGACGCAGATGTTCGGCAATGTTCAACGTATCCTCGGGGGAGACGTCAACAAGAAGTATGGCAAACTCCTCGCCGCCGTAGCGGAAGAGCAAATCGTTTTTTCGTTTGAGAGTCTTCATCATGGCTTCTGCCACCATCGAAAGACACTTGTCTCCAGCGGGATGTCCGTACACATCATTAAAAATCTTAAACTTGTCGATATCAATCATAATCATGGACAGAGAGCCGCCGAGATGCAGCAGATGGCACATCTTACGGACGATTTCCCGGTCAAAGTGTCTTCGGTTGTAGGCATGGGTAAGATGGTCCATTTCGACAAGAATTTCGCGGACATTGTGCTGTTCCGTAATATCCCTGATAAGCACAAAATAGACATCACCGTATTCAATGGTGTTCACACGTCGTCCATAATCGTCAACCCAGCGTATTTCACCATCTTTTCTTCGAATACGGTATTCAACATAGTCCAGCTTTCTGGAATCGTTCTTTACCTGCAAAAGGATCGAATCCTCAACGCGGTTGAGGTCCTTCTCATGAACCATGCCGGGGAAGGTAAATCCGGTTAACGTTTTGAAGTCGGTTATGTCGCGGCAGCCGAAAATATCGAGAACGACCTCATTGACATAAAGGAGCTCTTCACCTTCATCGGCCCTGTACACGAAAAATCCTCCGGGCATACTCCGTCCAAAGTCAACAAGCTGTGGAAAAGAGAGATGTCTCGCATCGATGGTATGATTGTTCTCGTTGGCAGACATTCCGCTTTCGAGCATAAAATCGATTTTTTCGCCCGACAAGTCCCTCATTTTGTATTCAACGTCATTATCAATCATATCGAGCATGATATTCGCAAATAACGGATCAAACTGCTTGGATCGTTCATTTTTTATTTCATTGCGAACATGATGCTGAGGAAGGGCGTTGCGGTAACTCCTGTTGCTCGTCATGGCGTCATAGGCATCGGCTACCGCAATGATCCTGGCGATTTCTGGAATATCGGTCCCCCGCAGTCCGTCAGGATATCCCGTTCCATCGTAGCGCTCGTGGTGCCATCTGGCACCTACCGCCAGACTGGGCATTTCTCTGATGTTGCTGAGGATGTGTGCGCCGATGGAGGAGTGTTCCTTGATGGAATTGTATTCGTCTTCAGTCAGTTTGGACTTTTTGTTTATGACATAGTCTGGTATCCCTACTTTGCCTACGTCATGAAGAAGCCCGATCATGTAGACATCTAACTGCTTCTTTTCGGAATACCCGTATCGCTTGGCAATTTCTTTTGCGTACGCGGCAACTCTTCCCGAATGACCCTTTGTATATCTGTCTTTGGCATCAAGGGTGTCGGCAAGGGTTTGAACGATATGCAACAATAAATTCTTGTTGTCGTGACTGATTTTTACAACTTCGTTTTCGAGCGAATTCTGATAATTTACCAATTCTTTGGTAATTTCATGAAAAAAATGGGATACAATAAACGAAATGGGGATGTTTGTATTTTTTAATTCGTTTTTTTGAGGAACGAAATGCTGTTCAAAAACCCTGCTATCTGTTCCAGCCCTCTCATGCATGGCAATAGATACCAGAGCACTGTTCAGCAGTCCTCCGCGTTTGTTTTTATAGGCTATCTCTCCATAGGCATGGCAATACGAAAATTCCGAAACACATTTTCTATAATATTCGAGTTCTTGAATTTCATCTTCTCTCATAAAAGCATGTCTATTACAACAAATAATAAGTAATAATGCTTCTGGAGAAAAATCACGTAATTTTTTGCATTCATCAATAGATGCGTTAATTATTTCATCTCTTGTACAGTATGAAAAATGTATATGCTCATTTTCATACATTCTTCCACCGTAGTAAATTGTGTTTTTATTGTATCCAATTGGCGTAAAACAAATATCTATATTTTTTCTTCTTGCGATAAGAGGAAAGTACCATGCATTTTTTAGAAAAGTGTCGTCAAATGGGATGCCTAGATATTTATGAAATATATTGGTAGCAGGAAGATCATCAATTTTAGAAATACCGGAAGATCCTAAAATCGGATTAGGTTCCAGTTTTAAATGCATTTGTCGTCCTATCGGACGCCAGCTTTGAATATATTCTAAATTTATAGTGAGATTTTCTCCTGCATATATAATAATTGAATAACCGCTTGCTTGAATGCTTTTTCCTATGGAAAAAGAATCGTCAGGACATTGTATCTCGTTATTTATTATTTTGGCAGGCTTTGATATTGACCCAAATATAGGAATGTCTGGTAATTTTTCGCCTATGGTTTCAATAAATGTTGATGTGTCAATAAGTTGATTTGCAGAACAAATTTCAATACCTTTTATATTATTAATGTCTGATATTTTTTCTAAAAATTTTTCTGCAACTTTTTCCTCATTTCCACGAGAGCAAGGTAATTGAAAAGAATAGAACTTACAATTTTCAGAAATAATGATGTTAAATTTTATATATAATGTGTTACCTTCTGAAAATGTAGGAAATGCGGATATGCCAATACGTGACACATTGGGTAAATATGTATCCAGAGTATCAGTTATTTTCGATGCCTGATCAATAGAAATCCCAGATGTGTATATATGAAGAACAATTTTTGATGGAGAAATATCTTTGATTTCATTAGAAATTTGAGGAACAGCATCGATTGCTTGATGAAAATTATTAAATGTAAAGTTAAGTTGTCGCATGATAAAAATTTTTTATTTAAAGTTGTTGGCAAAAATAGAATATTATTCTGTTTTTTTTATATAAATGTATAAAAATATTAAATATTGAAATAAAAATAATGTTTATATTTATATGTAATCGTACTTTTATGATATATGTTGTTTGTTTTTTGTAGTAGTATTAATTTGTTTTTAAAAGTAATTTCTGAAAAATAACATCTATAATATACATTAAAATAATTCAATTTTGTATAATGTTTTTTTTCTTCTTATTTGGTAAAGACCTTTTCCGGAGCAGATGGTGAAGATTTTATACGTAGGTGGCACCTCTAACAGAAGGACAACACTTATTTTTTATGTCTAGCAACCTGCTTATAACGTTCGTGCTTTTTGGCTGTTGCGTAAGGAGAGATACTGTTTTTTGCCGATGGAGCAAATAAGCGATGTTATTGAATGCGCGGGCTATCCCTTAGCAGGTGCAAGACATCTGAACGGTATAGTCATTTCATTCCTGTCATGAACGGAGCCGATAAGAATCCCAACTATTGCTGGGAAGAGAACGTTTGGAGGGATGGAGAGTCCTTGATATCCAAAAGCCAAACCCCACGCTGACTTCGCTGACTTTCGCTCAGCGCAGGGTTGATAAAACCAAAAAATTGTCAACACGTTGCGAAAAATAGCATGTATCATGAGCTCAGCCATTCTTCGTTTTCCTTTTTTTCCGCACTGTCAAAAAGCCAGTGGAGTAAAAGATACTCTCTCGATCCGCTCTTTCGGTTTTCGGCCTCGATATGCGGGCATGGCTGCGGGGAAAAAAGAATATAGAGGAATAAAAAAGAAAAACGCGTGCAACTCATAGTATCGGGCAAGTGCTGAAAAAGTAAAGACAAAAGTGCAGCCGTGAGCAAACGTCCGCTAGGCATGATGTGAGGAAACAAACGTCGGAGCTGATTTCTATCAGGCAGACATGCGCAACCTTGGGATATTGCGGGACGCTTTTTTGTTGAATGACTTGCATATTCCGTCAGATAATCATTTGGAAAATTTGCAGTGCGACTGATTCGGCCCACAGTATTCATATCAAAGATAAAGGAAGGAGTTACTTTGTCTTGAAAGATGGTGAATGCCGGCATTCTGAACTACCTGGCGTCACCAAGAAGACAACCATGCTTTTTCTTATTCTACCGTCCTTGAATCCTTTTTGGCGAACAACGGCACGATTGGCTTTGCCGGTATAGCCCTTGTCTGCATGGCAGCGTCCACGCAGACGCCCTGTTTGAAATCACCTTTTTTAAGAAGCCCGTTAAGAACAATATGGAAGAGGCTTTCGCTTAGTTTTTGTCCCGGCAAATCCTGTCGAAAACGGCAGAAGGTAGAGGTATCAGGCACGTCATCCATCATGCCGAGTCCTATAAAATGACGAAAAGAAAGCCTGTCACAAATCTGCTTTTCAAGGACTTCATCGCTTAAATTATACATGCGCTGCAAAACGAGCCCCTTAAACAGAAGAAGAGAAGGTTACGCAGTCTTGCCAACGGCGTTTGCAGTCCGTTTCAGGGCCCTGTTACGTCGTTTTGCGTTGGGGCTCCATTTGATCATCACATCGATGGCATCGAGTTTGGTGTTCTTCTTACGCTCCCCGTTAATAAAAGAGTCAAACAAGGTGTGCGTTGATTCCTTTGCAGCCATATTGAATTCCATTTTATGGAGTCAATATGGCATACTTATTCAATAATATCAACATGTTATTTGAATTTTACCGTGCAGTTGTCTCTTGGCAATAAAAAAGCCCCTCCGTAGAGGGGGAACAATTATTTACTGGAACGAACTTGTAGATTAGAGGGTCGCTACTAAGATATATCCCGTATGCTCCAATCCCTAATACTATTAAGAGGTAGATTATCCATGATATATATCCATTTATCCTCGCACCTTTCAGCATACTATAAGAACTAAACCAACGGCGATGATAGTCGCTATGGTTGCAACCATTGGACCTGGCATAATACTAATTCCCCTCAAAAGCAGACAAGGCCATGCCAAGGAGTGCAGGAGAGAGACCCGGAAGAAAAGTCCTCCAGAACGGGGTGAGCCCCATTGTCCCCCATGCAGCAATGCTACCCCCTGACAGATATTGGTTCATCCCGTAAATTTCCACACGGACGTCAATCTGGCTCTGCGGATCTGTATTGAATCTCTCAGGCTAACCATGTTTCGTCGAAATTCTTCAAGTGATTCAATGCAGAAATCCACATCCTTAGTGGCTGAAGGTCGCTGGGGTAGCACTTTGCAACAATATCAGTCCATACTGCCCGCATAATAGAAGAAGCCTTTTCGCATAGGGATATACGTAATATCAGCACACCACATCTTATCAGGCCTGATTATTTATCCAGTAAGATGTATTGATAAGTCATTTGTCAATGATATAAAACACGTATTTTTTACTGCTGTGGTGTATAGATTTAAGGCTCGTTAATCGCATAAATCACCCAATTCACAGAATAAATCCATCATATTTGTCCCAATTTTATGGAGCACATCACACTCATTGGGACATGCAAACAAGATATTATCCAAGAACTGAATCCAAATGCGTCAACAGTGGAGAGGAAATGCGGGACTTTCGAAAGATCTCGCACAAACGCTTGGCACATGCTTTCATTCCCAGGGCAATCAGGGCAGGAATAATACCCTCAAGAAAAAAACGGATGGTAAACTGACCTTGTGGATGCCGTAAAAAGTATGGCTCTATGAGCCGGTTCTCTTCGATAATGCTGGCGAGTATGTTGAAATACGCGGGATTTTTATGAATAAACAACAGGGACGCTGTTGAATAGTGCATCCAGGCAGGCGTGAGAACCGGTTTTTTTCGCGAACGGCTGCCCAATCGCTCCCACAGACTTCTATATCCAGCCATCATTGCCTCTTGGGTGAACGTCCTGAGCACGGTTGCGCGGGCGTTCTGCTGCATGCTTCTTAGTTGAGAAGTTCTAACAAGTGCAATAGCTTCTTTCAAAACGGCTGCGGCATCGTCTATTGTTCGATAGTTGACAATCCATCCGTTTTTACCATGCTCAACAAAAGATGAGGCTCCTGCCGTACTTGCAACAATGGGCAATGTTCCGCAGGCCATGGCTTCAGCAAAGACGAGGCCAAAGGCGGCTTTTTTTTCCAGCAAAAAAAGCAAGTCCGCCTCATGAAAGGCTTGGGGCATGTTTGTGCAGACTCCTTTATCTATAATTTTTCCGCAAGGAGGTCTGCCCCCGATTGAATACGATTCAAAATCTTGAATGTTGAGCAAAGCAGAAACGTCTCCAAGTTCGCAATAGAGCTCCTTGGCCGCATTAGAGACCTGCAGACAGACAATATGGTCGTTTGATCGCCTGCCTTCTTTATACGAAAATTTGCTACAATCTATGCCGTTATAAATAACCAAAGTATGCGGTACGTTCTGTACCTGTTGCACGATATCCGACACGCACACAACACAGTCAATAGAAGGAGACAGTCCGCCCTGCTCAACTTGATGCATGATCTCAATCAGCGCAGGGACTCCTGCCTGCGCTGCCGCATTACAGGCAATCGGATCATAAGCACCGTTAAATTGAAGCACGTCCGCATCAAGACATTCCCTATACAGGCGATCAAACGCATCCAAAAGACTTATGTGCTTAAGGCCATGCGCACTTTCTTCTTCGTGCCCTTTAGCATACTCGGGGTGGATTACAAAAGGCACAAAGGTAATCTTATCACCCTGCATAGCATGTAAAAAACATTCGTCAATATGGGCAATTCCGTTTGCAACGCCGTAGGAATAGCTTACATGTACCAGCTTGCGAATAGGCACTCAATCCTCCTCCCTAAAACGTGGGCATTCTGCACGAATACAAATATTGGTATTATAACAAGTGTTTATCACAGGAAGGCAAGTGATGGTTAATACCAGTATATTTTTTATCTATAAAGGCCAGATTTGGAAATGGCAAAAGCAGAAGCCCAGGCTCAAAAAACAGCATCGTAAGACAGGCAACGTACATAATGACTTCCTGTATAAGCACTCGACAATCATAAGCAAAAATCACGCTATGGTTGTCATGGAGGATCTGCTGGTAAGGAATATGTCACGTTCGGCCTCCTCTGCAGGCCGGCAGAGCGCCCTGGCATACTGTCCGGGCAAAAAGAGGATTGAAGAAATCCATTTCGGATCAGGACCGGTTATAATTTCGACGGCAACCCGGCTGCAACCTGACAGGTCCTGGCGGCACTCTGCTTCCCGTGCCACCACAGTACTCCAGCCGGACATGCGGCAACCGCGGCTTCGCGGACAACGACAAAAGACCCTCGCAAGCTCTTTTTAACCGTACTTCCCGGGTTTTGAGATACATGCCGGTCTCAATGCGGCATTGAATATATTGACGGCGTGGCATGCCGTGTTAACCGCATGGAGCGGAGAGGGCTTAAGCGCCCGCGATAAAGCAGGAGCCCGCCCGTGGTGCGGCCAAAGTGGGCCGCTACAGAGATGGGAATCCCCCGGTTAGGCAGGGGAGGATGTCAGGAAGCCTCAGTATTTCCAAAAAGTTAAGCCCCGAACAGACGGTCTGTCCGGGGCTTAAAAACTGGTAGCAAGGGGGGGACTTGAACCCTCGACAACACGGGTATGAACCGTGCGCTCTGAACCAACTGAGCTACCTTGCCGTAAAATGTGGAGTACTTATACGCAAAATATGATCGGTATGCAAGTTTTTTTTAGGGGAGAAGTGGGCAAAAACAATTATCCGCCAAGATACGCTTCGCGCACACTCGGATTTGAAAGGAGGCGTTCCGCGGTATCTTCAAGTACGACACGCCCTGTTTCAAGAACGTAGCCTCTTTTGGCGAGCTTTAGTGCGGCGTTGGCATTTTGTTCCACAAGCAGAACCGTCACGCCTTTTTTGTTGACGGCCCGTATGGTGGAGAAAATGGATGAAACCAGAAGTGGGGCAAGACCAAGAGAGGGTTCATCAAGAAGGAGAAGCCTCGGCTCAGCCATGAGGGCCCGCCCTATGGCAAGCATCTGCTGCTCTCCGCCCGATAGGGTTCCCGCCAGCTGGTTGCGGCGTTCATAGAGACGCGGGAAGAGCTCGTAGATCCACTCAATGGTCTTTTGGCTTTTTTGGCGGTTTGTCACGCTGTATGCGCCGAGACGCAGATTATTCAGGACCGTGAGGGTGCTGAATACTCTGCGTCCTTCAGGTGACTGCGCAATGCCAAGGCCGACAATTTCATGGCTCGGCATGGCGGTTAGATCTTTTCCGTTGAAGAATATGTTCCCGGATCGGGGGCTTAAGAGGCCGCTTATGGTCAGAAGCGTAGTGCTTTTTCCTGCACCGTTCGAACCGAGAATGGTTACGATTTCACCTTCTTCGACGGAAAGGTTGATGCCATGGAGCACTTCCACGTTGCCGTAGCAGACAGAAAGGTTTGAGAGAGTCAAGAAGGCCATAATTACCACTTGTTTGCGTCGGAGCCGAGATAGGCTTCAATGACCGCAGGATCGTTCCGTACACTGGACGGCTCTCCCTTGGCTATGAGGGAGCCGTGTTCCAGAACAAGAAGCTTTTCACATATTTTCATGACAAGACGCATATCGTGTTCTATGAGCAGTATGGTGATGTTTCGTTTGCGGATGGCGAGAATTGTGTCAACAAGGGCTTTTGTCTCCTGTTCGTTCATTCCGCCTGCCGGCTCGTCAAGGATAAGGAGTTTCGGGTCTGAGGCCAAGGCGCGTGCTATTTCGAGGAGGCGCTGATTGCCGTAGGAAAGAGAGCCTGCTGGATCCTGCCAGTGATGGGCAAGACCCACAAAGGCCAGTTCCTCCATGCAGCGTTCTACCGAAGCTTCTTCTTCTTTTTTCTGAGAGGGCGCATGGAATAAACAGGAAAGCATCCCGGCCTTCATGCGGCAGTGGCGGCCTGCCAAAACGTTTTCAATGCTCGGAAGGTCGGAGAAGAGACGGATGCTTTGAAAGGTTCTGGCAATCCCGAGTTCCACGATTTTGTGGGGACGGAGTCCTTTGATGGATTGCCCGTCAAAAGTGATTGATCCTGCCTCGGGAGTGTAGTTCCCAGTGATGCAGTTAAAAACCGTAGTCTTTCCCGCTCCGTTCGGACCGATCAAGCCCACAATACTGTTCGGCTCGACGTTGAAGCTGAGGTCATCCACAGCGACAAGGCCGCCAAAATTTTTGGTCATATGGTCAACTTTCAGTAGAGGCATTGGTCATGCGGGATTCTTTTGACATGAATCCCCTCCAGAGAAGGTTAGTGAAAAGGGCAGGGGAAGAAAGAGGATTATTCCTGTTCCAATGCCGGATACACCAGGGATGTCGACTTATGCAATTTTTTCCTGGCCCTTTGAAGTGCTTTCCTTGGCACCAGAAAAGAGCTTTTTTGATACCGCATAGAGGCGGGGGCGCATGGGTAAGATACCCTGGGGTCGCCAGATCATCATGAGCATCATGGCGAGACCGAAGAGCAGCATGCGAAAATCATTAAACTGACGGAAAATTTCGGGAAGGCCGATAAAAAGAAGGGCGCTTATAAGGACCCCGAGCTGGCTGCCTCCGCCCAGAATGACAACGGCAAATATGATGCAGGATTCCATGAAGTTGAATGATTCCGGTGCAATGGTGGTCATTTTTGCAGCGTATATGGAACCCGTCATCCCGGCCCATGTGGCGCCAAGGACAAAAGCCAGCAGTTTGTAGTGTGCTACATCAATGCCACAGCCTTCGGCGGCCACATCGTCTGTCTTGATATAGTTGAGGGCACGCCCGAAACGGGAGCGGCGCATCATGTAGAAAAGCAGGTAGCTTACGGCGACCATCCCCCATACAAGATAGTAAAAATGGATGGGCTTCACAATTTTGAAGCCGAAGAGGACCGGACGGGAAATGCCGAAGATTCCGTTGGATCCCCCTGTCAGTCCCCCGATATCATTTAACAGTGCTATGCGTACTATTTCAACGATACCAATGGTTACGATCAAAAGGTAATCACCACGCAGGTGGATGATCGGGCGTGCCACAATGGCGGCAAAGAGACCCGCGGCGCATCCAGCAAGGGGCATGGTCCAAAAGACAGGCCAGTGCCAAACGGTATTTAAAATAGCCGTGACGTAGGCCCCGACACCATAAAACGCCATGTGCCCCATGTTAAAAATGCCGGCCTGCCCGAGGATTACATTGAGAGACAGGGCGAGAAGGGTGTAGAAGCCTATATTGACACCCAGATCAATCCAGTAGCTTGATCCGGTGAGCGGAAAGGCCGCAAAGAGCAGAATGAGGGCAACATAAAAGACGGACCGCTTATTGTGCTCAAAAAAGCGTCCCACGGTCTTGTTTTTTTCAGCGTGGAAATGATGTGCAGCTGTGGTATCGTGCATGGCTAATAAGGGAAAAATGTGTCTGATCCGTATGGGGGACAAAAGGGCCTGTCCTGTTTGTACCTTGTGGCACTGCACACCGCCATATTGGGCGCTGCGCGGAATAATGGGCGATAATCCGCTGAAAAACTAGAGCTTTTCAGCTGTCCGTTCTCCAAGAATGCCTGTCGGGCGGACAATGAGTATGACAATGAGAACAAAGAAGGCAATGGCGTCCTTCCATGCCATGGAAATGTATCCGGCCGCAAGAGCTTCGATGATGCCCAGTAAAAATCCGCCAAGCATGGCTCCGGGAATGTTTCCAATGCCACCCAGAATGGCTGCGATAAAGGCTTTTAATCCGTATCCCCATCCCATGGTGAAATCGATCTGCCCGTAGTAGAGACCGACCATGAGTCCCGCGATTCCGCCAAGACCGGGACCAATCAGAAAGACGAGGGAAATGATTTTATTGACGTTGATGCCGACAAGCCGTGCCGCGTCCTGATCAATGGCAACCGCCTGTATGGCGGTTCCTACACGGGTTTTCTGAATGAACGCCCAAAGAAGCAGCATGAGAAGAATGCTTACGCCCACTATGAAAAGGCGTATGCCCGGAAAGGTGAAGCCGAAGAGGGAAATGGTGAATGTCGGACGAAGAAAATCGGGAAAGACGTAGACGCGGGGCTCATAGATGAGCATTATGGCGTTCTGAAAAAAAATGGAGGCTCCAAGAGCAGATACAACCGCAGAGAGCCTTCCCGCGGAACGAAGAGGTCTGTAGGCCGTGCGTTCAAGGAGAAATCCGATCAGGGCGACAAAGAGGGCCACCATAATAAATACAAGAAGAATAGCGGCAAAGAGGGGAAGTGCTCCAGCTATGCCGGCACTCACAAGCAAGGTAAGACCAAGGTAGGCCCCGATGGTAAAAAGATCGCCGTGGGCAAAATTGATCAGTTTGAGAACACCATAGACCATGGTGTAGCCAAGAGCCACGAGGGCGTAGATGCCACCGACGGCAATTCCGTTAAGCAACTGCTGTAGAAACTGTTCCATATTGTGGATGTATGCAGTGTGACTGGACTTCTGAAGGCTTGCAGAAAAACGGAGGACGGGTGGGGAGATTCCCCGCCCGTCCCAGGGGTTATTTACTCGTTTTCAATAACGAATTTCCCTTCACCATTGACCGTGTAGGTCCGGTAGAATTTCCCGATGCGGTCTCCCTTGGCGTCAAAGCCGAGGTCGCCGGAAAAGCCCTGCAGACCGGACAGTTTGTGGAGATATCCGGCAATGCTTTTCGCGTCGGAATGCTTCAGCGCAAATGCGCTTTCGATGGCCTTGTACGCGTCTCCGGCAAGAACAGCCCAGACCGAGACCGGTTCGGACTTGTATTTTTCCTTGTATGAAGCAAGAAAGTCCTTTGCTGCCTTGGAATTGAGATCCTGGGGAAGCGGGGGGCTTACGAAGAAATAGCCTTTGGCCGCATCGACTCCGGCAATTTTTACGAGGTCCTGATGATTTGCCGCGTCACCGCCCATCATGGCAACATTCCATCCCATTTCCTTCTTCTGGCGGAGCAGCATGCCTGTTTCAGGGTAGTATCCCGTGAAGAAAATAAGATCCGGATCGGCGGTCTTTAACTTGGTCAGAATGGCGTTATAGTCGCGTTCTCCGGGGGTCAGTGCGTCAAAGAAGATAACCCCGACGCCAAGTTTTTTCAGTTCGTTTCTGCTTTCCTCGGCCAGCCCCTTGGCGTAGGAGGAATTGTCGTGAAGAATGGCGACTTTTTTGAAGCCGCGCTTGGCGATGGCCTCGGCCGCGGCCAGTCCCTGTGCGTCGTCACGCGGGCAGGTCCTGAAAAAGAGGGGGAGTTCTTTTTCCGTGAGCCGGACGCTTGTTGACCCGGTCGCAATTTGTACTATGCCTGCTTCGTCAAAGATACTCTGACTTGCTTCCGTTACGGCAGACCCGTAGGTTCCTATGACCGCGACCACTTCCGCTGAAGAGAGCTTTTGGGCAGCAAGGGCCGCTGTTCTCGGATCTCCGGCGTCGTCCTCCACTATGAGTTCTATGGTCTTTCCCTGCACGCCTCCAAGATTGTTTCGTTCCTCAACAAGCAAGGAAACAATATTTTTCATATCGTGTCCTTCGGAGGCCCATTTTCCGGTAAGAGGGCACATAAGACCTATTTTAAGGGTTTCGGCCTGGCAAAGGGCAGGGATAAGACAGCACAACAAAAGAAGCAGAAGAAGTTTTTTCATCAAAGTTTCGACGTAGATGCCCCGGAATATGCCGGGAAGGAATCGTCGCCTCTCAATAGTTCCTTGTTTCGTTTACCAGCCGAATGGCTGTATCCATATCCACATGTACTGCAGCATGCTGCAATACCACATGGGACGTCGTTTTTTTTACGGACATCACGCAAACAAGCCATATATCCGTGAGTCTTTTTTTGCTCCTCAGGAGATCATCCTTGGAACGTGTGATACGAGAAGAAAAAAAAGAATTTTTTGCACCGTAGACAAAAAATGTTATCTCTTCGGGAATACTGTATTGCCTATGGAAGATATCGGTTTTACGTATCATGCAGCTCAATCTGTCTAAGCATATACGTCTTTCAGGAAGAGGCTGGAACTGTTTGCAAAGAGAAATTTTTGTCCAAAGAGAGTTGATGTGGTATTTCTCACAGGGCCTTTGACCGGCTTTTTTCAGTAAAGTTCCGGCCCGTAACGTGATACAATATTTTTATATGTCTTTATTTTAAAATATTGCTTGTAAAAATAAAAAATAATTACCACAAAAAGAGATATTTAGTGCATGTAAATGAATAAAACAAAGTAAGAAAGATTGTTAATAAGGCTAATAAAAATATTAAAGTAGTAAGATATTATTAAAATTTATTACGTTTTTGAGCGATTATGCCATTTATTACTTTACTGTAGATTAAAAATATAAAGATTTACGGATAATAAAGGATTTCGTGGCGTTCTTGAAAGGAAAACGAGTCGTGCTGAAATTCCGAATGCACTGAATCTTTTTAAAGTAAACGCCTTTCCGTAGAGAAGTCAAGCAAGGAAAATGCATTTCAGTAAAAGCTTGCACCATGCACCCATTATTATTGAGGAGAGAACAGACCCTGTTGTCCGGAAAACGCGGGCGAGGTGACGAGGGTTTCCCTCGGCAAGCCGTTCAGGAGGCATGGACACAGACAGGTGGCATGCATGGTCTTGGGAGAGAGGGAATTTTTGGTCAGTGGGTAAGACAATGGCTGGATTTCATGGGGAAAGAGGAGAATGCATCCTTGGGTAATTTTGCTGTTGATATGGAAATCTCTCTGAAGATTGCGCTGTGTTAATGCGGGCGTCATTTCTTGTGACGGACGATCTGCGCAGCGTACCGGGAATGCCTTCATTCCGTCGGCCTGACACTGCATGGCCCTGTCCGGGAGCCAGCAGAAGTTTCCTTTGCAAGTACATCGTCCGGCCATGCTGACCGCGCCCGTTCTGCTGCCACTGATTGGGAGCCCCGGTTCGGGAACGGACGTCAGGCCTCCAGGTCCGGTGTCACGGAAGGCTCTTCGTCCCACGTCCTGCCGAGCCGGATGGTGCGGGCTTCTGTCGCTCTGATTAGAGCGGGATCATGGGTTGCGCACACAATGGTGGCTCCCCCGTTCCGGGTTTTCAAAATCGCCCTTGCCACGGCCCGGGCACTTTTGGCGTCTACGTTTGCCGTTGGCTCGTCGAGCAGGAGTACTTTGGGGGTGAGGATGAGTCTCGAGGCAAGGGCAATACGCTGGCGCTCGCCACCGGAAAGTTCTGAAGGGCTGCGTTCGGCAAAGGCGAAAGGTTCCGGGAACCCCGCGTCCCGCATGGCCAGGACATAGGCTTCTTTTGCCCCTTTCATGCGGTGTTGCAGGCGCAGGCCAAGTACAACGTTGGCGTAGACGCTCATGTTCAGCAGGTACGGTTCCTGGAGAAGCAGGGTGACGTCCTTTCTGCCGGCAATACCGTGTACGGCGAGGGTTCCTGATGCGGGCTCTTCAAGCAGGGCCAGAATCCTGAGCAATGTTGACTTGCCGCATCCATTGGGTCCCACAAGGCAGACGACCTCCCCGTGCATGACAGTAACGTTGTCAATGGCAAGGGCCCTGTGACCGTTGTATATCTGAACGATGCCGTGTCCTTCGTACAGGGGGCCGTGTCCGTCCTGAGGGCCCGACGAAATTTCGTTCATACTCTGCCCCTCCGTTTGAGCATGGCCAGAATGATGTTGACCCCGAAGGCGATGAGCAGGAGGACAAGTCCGAGGGCTATGCCCTGTGCAAACTCCCCCTTGCTTGTTTCAAGGGCGATGGCCGTGGTCATGGTGCGGGTGGCGTAGCGGATGTTGCCGCCAAGCATCATGGCGATGCCCACTTCCGTGACTACCCGGCCAAAGGCCGTGATCAGGACCATGCCGATGGCGTAGCGGCACTCCCAGAGAGTCAATGCCGCTGTCTGCCATCTGTCCGCGCCAAGTGTCAGAAGCGTTCCCGCGCAGCGCGGATCAAGATTTTCCACCGCCTGCGCTGTCCATGAGGTCACAATGGGGCCTGCCAGAACTGCCTGACCGATGGCCATGCCGGGCAAGGAAAAGAGCAGACCGTATTCGCCGAGAAGACCTCTGGACGTGATCAGGGCGTATACAAGCAGCCCAATGAGCACCGTGGGAAAGGCGAGCAGGGTGTCCGAAACAAGGCGCAGGGCATTACGTCCGAAGAAACGGCAGTACCCGAGAACAAAGCCGAGCGGAAGTCCGAGGGCAAAGGCAACAAGTATTGCCCATGCCGTGGAGATCAAAGAGGCACGGATGGCGGAGAGCGTTGCCTCATCGGGATCGGCGAGCAGGGCAAGGGCTGCAAGAACGCCGTTGATCAGGTAGTCCATAAGGGTGGTGCCTTGGCCGGAAAGCAGGAAGAAAGAAGTGAGGGGTGTCGTCCGGGACGTATTCCGGATGACCCGGGATCCTGGCTGAGAACGGGCAGGTGGTTGCCTGCCGGCGTTGTTGTAAAGGTATGCCCCCCGCATGCGGGGGGCGGAAACGGACGGCTACTTGCCGGCATTGGGGAAGAAAAGCTGTTTCCCCTTAAGCGTGAATGAGGCGATTTTCTGCTGGGTTGAGGGCGAGACCCACCAGTCCTCGAATTTGGCTGCCAGATCCTTCTTGACCTTTGGACACTGGGCCGGATTGACCGTAATCACGGAGTACTGGTTGAAGAGGGCCTTGTCGCCTTCAACAATGATGGAGAGAGGGTTGGACGTGCCCATCTTGTCCGAGAACTTGATCCATGTGCCGCGGTCGGTCATGCAGTAGGCCTGCTTTTCGGCGGCCATGTTGAGCGTTGCCATCATGCCCTGGCCTGCGGAAAGATATTTTTTATCCTTGTCGGGCTCAATGCCGGCCTGCTTCCAGAGTTTCATTTCGGCCTTGTGGGTACCTGACTGGTCACCACGGCTAACGAAACCGGCCCCGGATGTAAAAATGGCCTTGAGGGCATCGGCTGTGGGTTTGCCTTTTACCTTGGCGGGATCGGCAGAGGGGCCGACTATGACAAAATCATTGTACATGATCTGTCGGCGGTCGATGCCGTGCCCTTCCTCAATAAATTTTTTTTCGGCGGCGGGAGCATGCACGAGAAGGACGTCGGCGTCGCAATTCTTGGCGATTTCGAGCGCCTTGCCGGTGCCTACGGCAACCCATTTGAGGCTGATTTCTGTTTCCTGTTTGAAGGTGGGTTCGAGAAATTCCAGCAAACCGGAGTCCTGGGTGCTGGTGGTTGTTGCCATCATCAGTTCATTGTCGGCGGCCTGGACGGGAAGAGAGGCGATCAGACCGAAGGCGGTGAGCACAACGGAAGCGACGGTGAATTTCATGGAAGCGGCTCCTTGTCAAATGTTCCGTGCCAGCAGAATGATGGGTGAAAGAGACACGGCGTTGTAAAAAAATCTCCCGAACAGTCTGTTCAGGCATGCGGAAATTATGGATAAAAAGGCGCGACGTGTCCTGCCAGATTCGTACGGTTGGCGAAATTGACAGACAGATGCCTCGAGGGCAACATCACCGCTGACGGCTCAACGGCCGAACGGCAGTCATGATTCCGGCATCACAGACATGAGGGAGGCAGTCCGTGGCAGACAGCGCTGTGAAAAAATATCTGAAAACGTCCGAACTGGAGTCTCTGACGGCGACGTGGGACATATGGGAAAAAGGTGCCCGGACTTTTCAGCAGAAAATTCTCAGGGCACGCCTGCACCTTTTTTTTTCTGCTGATACGGTATGGCGGCCTCAGATTCAGGGAAGCGGCCTCCCTCAGTGTGCGTCGCGACATAGATACGGTGACGGGCGCTCTGCATGTGCCAGGCTCATGGAAGCGTGACATTTTTCTTTCTATTCCGGCCATGGGCAGTCTTCGTCGGATACTCACTCTTCCGGAGGCCGAAGATTCGCGATTTCTGCAGTTTGATCCGGGATTTGTGCGGCGGAAGTTCTACGAGGTCGCACGACCGCTCGGCTTTCAGAGCGGGACGACGGGTCCAAGGGCCCTGCGCGTCGCGCGGGGGATCGAACTGCTCGAGACACACACACCGGCTTCAGTTGTCCAGTCCTTCCTTGGCCTGTCCGGCCAGGATATGCTCTCCTCCATGGCGGCTTTGGGCCCTGAAAATACCGGGCGGAAAAAACGCGTGTCGCAGGACGCGGATGCTGCAATCCGCGAGGACAATTCTTTTCTCGCCATTGTGTATAACATCGAGAGCGGTGGAGGCAAGGTACTCATCAGTACCGAAACTGTCTCCGGCTGCGTGCTGCACGGTATTGTGACCCTGAGCGAGTTCATGGAGCTTGAGGTGCACGAAGGTGACATCGTGGAGGTCCAGGCGGATCCCTGCATGGCCCTCATCGAAAAGGGCTCCTCCCCCGGACGGCCCAGCAGTGTCGAAAACTGGCTTAACGGCCGCGTCGAACTGCTCCATCGGGACACGGTGGAGGTCTATGTTCGCGTCAGACTCAGTGAAGGAACGCATTTTAGCATCTGCTTCTCAACGGTACGGCTTGCAGAACTTGACCTGCGCGAGGGGGATTGCGTTTCAGTCGGCGTCCCGGCCTCGGCCCTGAGCGTTTCCGGTATCTGAGGGGGAACCGTCCCGTACCGGCCTCCACCGTGAGTCCTTTTTCGTCACGTTTTTCTGCAGGCTTCATGGAAACGTGTCTTAATTTTTGAAAAATTGACCTTTTTTTACGCCATGCTGTAGACTTGCTCCATCTCAGCGATTCTGAGGAGGAGTTTTTTTTTATGGAATTCAAGTTTGTCCGCATCAATATGGCTACCAGGGAATGCACTTTCGAGCCTGTTCCCGAAGAATACCAGGGTCTCGGTGGCCGTGGTCTGACGTCCACCGTTGTCGCCAGGGAAGTGATTCCCACCTGTACGGCCATCGGTCCCCACAACAAGCTCGTGTTCGCTCCGGGCCTGCTGGGCGCAACGAACGCCCCCAACAGCAACCGAATCTCCGTTGGCTGCAAGAGTCCCCTTACCGGCGGTATCAAGGAGTCCAACGCCGGCGGTCAATGCGGCGGCTATCTCGCCAGGATGGGCATCATGGCTCTCGTTGTCGAGAACATGGCAACGGAAGGCGAATGGTGGCAGCTTGAGCTCACCAAGGATTCTGCCAAACTTGTTCCCTGCACCGTTGCAAACCTCAATAATTTCGAAACCGTTGAGAAGCTTCGCAAAGTCTATGGCGACAAGTGCGGCTACATCACCATCGGACGCGCAGGCGAAATGAAGCTGACGGCCGCATCCATTGCCTGTACAGACCGCGAGCTGCGTCCCACCCGTCACTGCGGACGCGGAGGCTCGGGAGCCGTCATGGGTTCAAAGGGACTCAAGGCCATTATCGTTAATCCCGAGGGCGGCGACATCGCGCCCATGGTCGACGAGGCGGCCTTCAAGGCAGCTTCCAAGCGTTTTGCGAAGGCGCTCAACGACCACGCCATCACCCAGGGACTTGCTGACTTCGGCTCCGCCGTGCTGGTCAATATTTTGCACGAGGCCGGAGGTCTTCCCACGAAGAATTTCACCTGCGGTCAATTTGAAGGCCACGAGGATGTCTCCGGCGAAATGCTCAACAAGAACACCAGGGAGCGTGGCGGCGAGGGCAAAGTGGCACACGGATGCATGACGGGCTGTCTGCTTCGCTGCAGTGGCCTCTACCCTGATCTGCAGGGCAAGCTCAAGGGCAAATGGCCGGAATACGAAACACTGTGGTGTTTCGGTCCCCATTCAGGCATCCGTGATCTTGATGCCATCGTGGACTTCGACCGCATGTGCGACGATATCGGTCTTGACACCATTGACGTGGGTGTGGCCATGGGCGTTGCAATGGCCGGCGGCGCTATCCCCTACGGTGATGCCGAAGCCGTCCGCAGAGTGCTTCAGGAAGTCAGCGACGGGACGCCCCTTGGGCGTATTATCGGCAGTGGTACTGCCACAACCGGTCGTGTCTATGGTGTGCGCCGTGTTCCCTGCGTCAAGGGACAAGGTCTGCCGGCCTACGATCCGCGTGCTGTCAAAGGTATCGGCGTGACCTATGCCACAACACCCATGGGTGCCGACCACACGGCCGGCTATTCCGTTACCGCAAACATCCTGCATAATGGTGGCTACGTTGATCCTCTCAAGAAGGAAGGGCAGATAGAGCTTTCAAGAAACCTGCAGATTGCCACTGCCTCCGTGGATTCCACGGGTCTCTGCCTTTTCACGGCCTTCGCCATTCTGGACGATCCCGATGCGCTGCCCGCCGTTGTCGACATGCTCAACGCCAAGTTCGGCTGGAAGCTCACCTGTGACGACGTGTCCACTCTTGGACAGCGCATTCTGTCCACGGAAATCGACTTTAACCGCCGGGCAGGATTCACAGAGGCGGCCGACCGTCTGCCGGATTATTTCACAGACGAGACTGTTCCTCCCCACAACACGAATTTTGACATTACTCCGGAGGAACTGGACACCGTTCATAACTACATCAAGAAGTAACGCGGCTTTCCCCGAGTTGCAGATCAGCGGTCCGCGGAGGCTTTCGAGGCTTGCGCGGGCCGTTTCTGCTGTATAGGATCCATAATGCCAAGGAGGGCTTTCATGCATGTCAAAGTAATGCTGAGCACCACGTTGAGGGATCTGGTTCAGGGCTACAACCCCCACGTGGGAATCGATATGGAGCCCGAAAACGGCACAACGGCGGGCCTTCTTGCCGAAGCCATCGGCATTCCCCCCGCGGAGATCAAGATCGTCATGATCAACGGCCGATCAAGCTCCCTTGCTGCCGTCCTCAACGACAATGACCGCGTGGCCTTTTTTCCGGCCGTGGGAGGGGGGTAGCCATGTCGGCCGACATTGGGCGTTCCGTCCCTCGCGGCGCGGTGCAAAGGGACGCGGAACTGGAAAATTGTCTTGACTCCCTGACGCGGGGGAGTGTGAACGTTGATACCGACGGTGCACGCTTTGTCAGTCTGGCAGGTGTCCGGGAGACGGCGCTGCTGCTGCGTCTTTCCCCGCGTCAGACGGCCGTGCGACTGCTTGAGGCCGATATCTGGCCCGAAGTCTTCCGCAGAAGCCGGGGGACCCGCACAGCCGGGGATATCATCCGTCTGCTTTCGTCAGGTGTGCTTGTGCTCGGCGCAGGAGGGCTTGGCGGACTCCTTGTCCAGCTATTGGCCCGTCTCGGCGTTGGCCGCCTTGTGATCGTCGACGGCGACCGGTTTGAAGAGAGCAATCTCAACCGACAGATTCTGTGCAGCCGGGAAGTCCTCGGACGCTCCAAGGCCTCTGTTGCCGCGAGCACTGTCGCCGGCATTGCACCCTTTACCGAAGTGTCCGCGGTAAATGCCTTTGCGGACGAGGCAAGCCTTGACGCCTGTCTCGGCGGAAACTCGCTTGAGGGGACGGCTTTTTCCGGTTTTTTCGAGAAAGACGGGCCTCCCGATGCCGTATGCGACTGTCTGGACCAGCTTGCCCTTGAAATACGGCTTGAACGGGTCTGCGCAAAGCATAACGTTCCCTTTGTGCACGGGGACATCCTTCGCGATGAGGGATGGGCCCTCTGCTCGCTGCCTGGTCAGACCAGACTTGGCGATCTTTATGGCGGAAAATCTCCCAAAGGAGGCACGGGCTCCGTGACGGCACTTGCGCCGGCACTCGTGGCCACACTCATGGCCTCGCTTGCGGAGCAGGTCCTTCTTGGCTCCGCGCAGGACCTGCAGGACCTCCCCCTTCTGCATGTGGATGCGTCACTTCCCCTTGTGGAGCGCTTTGAACGCTAGTTTTCCGTTACGCATATTTTCGTCTTTCTGGTCCGACAGATATGCCCTCTGGTGTTAAACAGGCCCGGGGCATCCATACTGTACGGCACTGCCGCTTTTGTCTTCATGGCATTTATACATGATAAGGAGAACTTATCTCCTTGAGCGACGACGAATCGACAACTTTGGAGTTGAGATCCTTTGCGGAACGGACACGCACGGGCATCACGAATACGTGCGGAACGCCGGCAGACACAGCCCGCTTATCTGGCGGTTTATCCGTTGAATTCCCAGAGAATCTGGCCTGTCTGCTCCGTGCCGTAGCCCCCCATGGAATCTACGGCCCGTCTGAAATCCGTGCTTGATATGACATCCATGAGAGCGAGTATTCGTTCATCATGCATGTACTGACTGGGAATGACGAGGTCATACTCTTCGGGGCCGAGGGGGATAAAGGTGAGTCCCAGGGCGTTTGCCGATGCACGGATGCCGAGTCCCGTGTCGGCACGGCCGGAAAGAACGGCGGCAGCCACGGCCATGTGGGTGAACTCTTCGTCCTGATAACCCGCTATCTGGGAAGGATTGATGCCTGCCAGCTTAAGTTGGTAGTCGAGCAGAACACGGGTACCGCTGCCACGCTGACGGTTGACGAAGCGCAGATCTTCCCTCGTCAGGTCCTCGACACCACGGATGTCGAGAGGGTTGCCGGGTTTGACCATGAATCCCTGTTCACGCTGAGCAAGATGGACAAGAACGCACGGGGATTCGGCCAGTTTCTCAGCGATTGCCTTGCGGTTGTATAGTCCGGTTTCTTCGTCAAGCAGGTGGGAGCCTGCAAGGTGGCTCTGTCCGGCTGCGAGGCTGATCAGCCCTCCCAGTGAGCCTACGTGCGCCGAGGTGAGACGAAAGCGGGGATGTCGTCGCCGCAAAAAGCTGTCGATGAGATCGAGGGCGTTGTCGTGGCTGCCCACGGCAAGGAGGGCATCTTCTATCTGGCGGCGTGGGCGCAGCAGGCGGACCGGAACATCAACGCCCGCGTCAATGCCTTCTGACGAGGCCGGGATGGAGAGAATGCCGTCGGCGCGGGAAAGACTTGATACGACGCCTGCACCACGGGGAAGCGGTACGGCCCGGAACCTGCCGTTTACAAGGCCGAGTTTCACGCGCACACGCTCCTCCATTCCGGGTTTCGAGGGCAGGGGATTGCAGGGGGAGGCCATGACCGTGGCCCCCTGTTCCATTGTCCTGCTCTGCAGGCTGCAGAGCCAGGGAAGAACGAATTCCTGCATAGCGACGTTGGCGGAGACGGGGTACCCCGGGGCTCCTACGACTGGCAGCCGGTCGATGCGTCCGAGCAGAGTGGGCTTGCCGGGCATGACGGCGATGCCGTGGCAGAAGACCTCGCCCAGCGCAAGAACGGCATCTTCCGTGTAGTCACGGTTGCCAGCAGAGGATCCTGCATTGACAATGATCAGGTCAAAGTTTGCTCTTGCCGCTGCTTCAAGTGCTTCCATGATGCGATTGGGATCGTCGGGCACGATGGGAAGGGTTTCGGCCTCACCGCCGGCAAGCTCAATTTGGGCCGAGAAGATCAGTGAGTTGAATTCGGGAATTTTTGTCCCTGACGCGAGCTCTGTCTCTGAAACCGTGTCTAGAGGGGCTATTTCGCTGCCGGTCGGCAGAATTGCCACACGTGGTTTTTTGTAAACTTTGGGATACATGACCCCGGCTGCCGCCATGGCGCCCATCTCGGCAGGGCCAATGACTGTGCCCGGCGACAGGATGATTTCTGTTGCCACCATGTCTTCGCCAAGCTTGCGGACGTTTTGCCAGGGAAAGGCCGCGTTGCTGATCACGACAACGCCCTTGTCTTCGCGGCGCTCGAGTTTTTCCACTATAATGACGGCGTTGGTGCCTTCGGGCAGGGGCGAGCCCGTGTTGATCCAGAAGGCGTCCTTGTCGATCGCAAGTTCTAGTGGCCGGCGGGGTGACGCCTGAAAGGTTGCCTCTGCTCTGACGGCAATTCCGTCCATAGCTGCACCGTGGAAGGCCGGCGAGGATCTGAGGGCCGCAATGGGCTCTGCTGCAGTACGACCAAGCGCCTTCTTCAGGGGAACGGATTCCGGGGGAAGGCTCTGTCGGAGATCATGCAGCCTCTCAAACCAGAGAGCGCGGGCATCCTCGACGGGTAACAGTTTCATGTACATGCTTCGGTTGCTTTTTGCTTCCATGTTGTGTGGCTCCTTGCATGGGGAAACGTGTCATCAATAAAGCGGGAGGAGGTCAAGCGCCTCGCCGGCATGGAGACCGTCGCGGTCTTCGGGACACACGACAAGACCGTCTGCGCGTGTCAGGGAGGTGATGCAGCCGGAAGGCTGGGGAAGAGTTTTTACCAGGGGGAGTCCGTCACGGGTTTTGACCGTTCCATCCTTTTTTCGGACAAGACAGACGCGTATAAAGTCGCGCCTTCCAAGGGGGGAAGATGTATCGTGGGCAAGTCGACACGGAGTGCCCGGACATTGTCTTGTCGGCAGCCCCTGCATTTGACGCAGCAGAGGCGTCAGAAAAAGGCGTGCGGTAATGAGGGCGCTTGTGACGTGACCGGGAAGGCCCATGAGGCACTTCCTTCCCAGGGACGCAAGAATGAATGGTTTGCCGGGGCTCACGGCTACGCCGTGCACAAGGAGTTCTGCCCCGGAGAATCCGGAGAAGACGGATACGGTGTGGTCGCGCATTCCGGCGGACGAGCCGCCGGAGAGAACGACGATGTCCGTCCCGGGGAGTACTTCAGCAATCCTGTCTGCCAGCACTTTGGAGTCGTCTTTGACGATGCCGGCAAGTCTGACGTCGGCACCGTATTCCCGACAAAGGGCGAGAAGTGCGTGGGCGTTAACGTCACGCACTTGTCCCGGATTGGGGCAGACTTCGATGGGAACAATTTCGTCCCCAGTGGAAAAAATGACGGTTTTCGGTCTGCGGACGGTTCGAACAGCGGTCATGCCGAAAGCCGCAAGCAGACCTATCTCCTGCGCTCCCAGACAACAGCCCTTGCAGAGCAGGATCTCGCCTTTACTGGCGTCTTCATCGTGGTAGGTGACATGGTCACCCGGAGCAACGGGGCGGATGATTTCAACGTCTGTACCGGAAAGGCGTGTGTGTTCCACCATGGCGCAGGCATCGGCGCCCGGCGGGAGCATTCCGCCCGTCAGAATGGGAGCAGCCTCTCCTTCGGCGAGGGGGGTGACGTTCGGTTCCCCCATGGGTGTTGGGGGAGCGATGCGGAGAAGTGCGGGATTTGACTCGCTTGCTCCGAAACAGTCGCGTGCATGGACAGCATAGCCGTCGACTGTCGAACGGTCGAATCCAGGCAAATCTGATGGTGCCGTGACGTCTTCGGCAAGCACCCGGCCAAGACAGTCGTCGAGGAGAAGTTCTTCGCTTTCCCGCAACGGGAAAAGTCTGATGAGCTTCAGCACCTCGTCCACCGGTTTAAGAGAGAGAAATGGCTTCATTCCGCTTATCGGTCCTTTGTTTGCAGGACTTCCTCCGATAGTCAGCTTGAGCGGGGAGCATCATCTGAGGGTCCCAAAGGCTGTTGGCTTCATGCTAGCACAAGATGCTGTTGCTGTCCTACAAAAAATAAACCCTTCCTAACAATGAATGTATTCTCCTTGATCTGAGAGTGCGTTCTTTCTTTGATGAATACGTGAGTCGATAACATCAGTTCTTATTTGCGGAAGAGGATTTATTTTTTTATTGCGTTCAATGACAGGGAAAAAAGAAACATTTTTTTCTTTCTTTGTTCCCGGGTAAAAGGTTGCCACCTTCACTGCTCTTTTTGGACACGGAATTTCTGGGCTGCTAGCCAGTCTTTACGTTATTTTTTGAATCTTGAAGGCTTTCTAAAATTATACGCACAAAAAACCTCCTGATGGTTTATCAGGAGGTTTTTTTGTTGAATGAGCCTTGTATAAGAAAAGAAGACAAACGGTTTAGCCTTTACTTTGCAGGAACCGCAATAATAACATTCATAGCCTTCACAATGGCAGTGACTGAAGAGCCCAACGAGAGGCCGAGATTCTCGAGACTGGCCACGGTAATCACAGAGGTGATAGCAGTACCGTCCGGAAGATCAACCTGAACTTCGGCATTGACAGCGTCCTTAGTGATTTTGGCGACCTTGCCTTTGAACTGGTTACGAGTGGAGAGCAGGTAGTTTTCAGCGTCTGTCATCAATAATACAAAGGTCGCCTTGATCATGGCGGAAGCTTCTACACCTTCCTTAAGTCCGAGACGTTCGGTGCTTGCCTTGGTAATGGAGGCAACAATGCTTTTTCCGCCTCCGACAGATAGTTCGATTTCGTCATTTATGGCACCGGAACGGACAGCTTTGATTTTACCGTTAAAGACATTTCGTGCACTTGTTTTCATTATAATCCTCCAAATGTTTTATTGTATCTATATGTATTAGCAATATTTAACTGCTGCATAAAATAG
>JAIKXS010000073.1 GCA_024683955.1 Desulfovibrio sp.
GGAAGGGTCCTCACAACAACAGCGTTAGCCCAGCCTCAAAGCCACACGATGCTTTTCTTTGACACAAAAATTATCGCAGACGGCGAAAGAGCATAACAGTCCGGTATAATTTCAGCAAAGTCGGCCTTCAGATGAAGGTCGTCTTTTTTTTGCTATGCTGCCACGGCCCACTTTTCCAAGTCTCATTCAAGTTCTTGCGTATCTTCTTTTTGGCTTATAAAATAATTAAAATGGAGATTATACACGTATTTACCAAACAGGACTGCAATCATAGATGGCTCTTTTCCTCCTGCAGAAAGATTCTGTTTTGCAGATGTACGCGCTATCTCTTCGCTTATCAAAATGTCTGACAACTGATATTTTGCCTTTCACAGCAATGTATTGCGATATAGTACTAGGAAGATAACAATAAATCTTTCTAACTCGTAGTCAAGATAACATTCATTTTGGCTGCAGATCGACCCTAGCAATGAACTCAAGATACACATTGATTTACAAATACCTATTCTATTGGTACAAAAAACCTCCTGAAAATTTTTCAGGAGGTTTGCCAAGCAACCTGCTTTATTAAGAGAACAGAGTGCATAACCTTTTTCATCTTTCCCGTATCGATTCAAAGGACATGATAATCCGTAGTACAATCAATGCTCCTTTTAACATTGCTGTTAATTTAATTATATATCTATTATCCACCGATTATTTGCATAGCCATCTGAGGCATAGAATTCGCCTGTGCAAGCATGGCAACAGCTGATTGAGTTAAAATTTGCTGTCTGACAAATTCTGTCATTTCTGTAGCAATATCAACATCAGATATTCTTGACTCTGCAGCCTGTAAATTTTCAGCCTGAATATTTAAATTTGTTATCGTATTTTCCAGACGATTCTGTACAGCGCCAAGATTTGCTCTAATCTTATCCTTTGACTCTATTGCGTCGTTGATTGCCACAATGGCGTGCTGCGCCTGCTCCTGCGTCGCAATAGAACCGCCAGCCCGCAGCTTCGGCGTCGAATCCAAGGTATACTGACTGTTAAACTCCCTAGCTGCCGCCACCATGGCATCATCTCCACCGTTCATGGCATGCTGGTTGTCCAACCAGTCAGCGACGTCAGCTGCGAGATCTTCGTAAAAATTCTCTACGTCCGAATCTGTTCCTGTTATTTCCCCAGTGATCGGCACTTCATGCGAACTGCCCTTGCTAGTGTCATTAAGAAATTCAACACCGGCCGAACCGCTTGTCTGATAGGCAGAGGAAACATTTTCATCCTTCCCAGTATAGGAATCAAGCGTTATGGAAATTGAATTACCATCGGAATCGTACCCGTCTGGGACTGTAAGCGTTTGTGAACTGTAGGAAAACTGGTCCGGATCAAGGATGTGTCCCAGCAGTCCGTCAGTTGCGCTGGTATCAGCGACAGGATTGAGGCCGGAGTTCACACCAAAAGAAGTTCCGTTGACATTGGCTTCAGTCAAAGCGGCCTTAACAGCGTTCCAGGCGTCTTCATTTCTGATCTTCTCGATGGCTAAATTCTTTGCATCGTCAGGCTCCTTCCCGGCTGATATATACTTGTTATAATAGTAGTTGTATCCGCTGCTGTTTTCGCTGGCGGTTGAAGAGTCGTAGGCCTGATCGTAAACGGCCTCCAACCCGGCCCTTACCTGGGACGAGACGTCGTAGGAAATAGCCGTCGCCGTCGAGTCGGCTATTTTTTCTATGGCACGCAACTGGTTTTCGTTCAATCCGCTTGAATCCGACAGTCCAAGAGCGTCGACCATCTTGTCAAGGGCGTCGAAGTAACGTCTATTATGCGTTTCCTGATAGACAGCATCTCGCAAGCTTGAAGAGACGGTTGTTTCGGTGCTTAGGTAGGAAAGGCCTCCGCTTCCTGCCGTCTGAAAAGCCCCGATTTGTTCCGCATCCTCCCCCTCATGCTCCGCAAGAGTTGCAGTCAAATTTGAACCGTCTGATGACTGAACTCCCGGAATAGTTAGAACAGTTTTCGGCGTATTGAATAATGTTGTCAGATTATCTGTTGTAAAGCTGCTGCCATCGGCGTTGGCATTGGTTAAGGCTGCCTTAACGGCCGTCCAGGCATCACTTTGGGCATCTGCATCAGCTTTTTCCTCGGCCTTTGCTTCACTTTCTCCGGCTGCAATATACATGTCATAATAGTAGCCATACCCCTTGCTGTCATCTGCGCTTCCATCATAGCTATTTTGATAGACGGCCTCCAATTGGTCGCGTAATTCTGCAGAGACGGTATACGCAACTGCAGATGCATTATCGCCTGCGGCACTGATTATAGCATTTACTTGATCTTCATTAAGAGTTGAAGTCCCAAGCTCTTCTGCAACTGCTGTGAGCAGATCATTATATTGCGTATTGAAAATAGATTGACGAATAATTTGCGCTGCGGAAGAACTGCCGGACAAATTACTGACTGCAGTATCATAGAATATTGCAAGGCCAGAACTTCCAGCTTTGTAGAGCGCAGCATTTAAATCATCATCATTAGTGCAAACTAATTCTTCTATATGGACATCTTCTGCTGTTCCATCAACTTTAGGGAAGTTTTCTATCGTGCTTGATGCAATTGTAAAATCATTAATATTTAACGAATCATCTGAACTTCCAAAATTCGTGGCATTGTAAAAAGCATTCTTTAAGGCCTCTTCGATATCGCTAATATCACCGATATTTTTAATATCATTGTGTATTTTTCCAATTACTATATCAGCAACTACAGTAGCGCTGTCTGATGCGGCAGATTGCATAAGCGATATCTGCTTATCTGAAAAACCAGTTTCATCCCTATAAGTATTATTATCAACAAAAGAAAGGATATTGCTATATTGCCTATTATATGCGTCATTATAGATATGCTTATAAAGAGAACCGGAAGTGGAAGTCAGCGAATCAATCAATTCCGATGAACTGAGCGACTCCGTAGGAATCACAGCCTCGCCGAGCATTGTTGTGAAATCATCAGATGTGAGCTCGGACGAGTTCATTATCACGTGGCTTAGAAGATCATCAAACTCAGCAACCGAGGGATAAGACGATGTAAGCGGAACGGTGACGCTGCTTGACAAATCGTCAGCAACGATCGGATCGGAACCGAATGACGATCCGCTTTCTAATGCATTCCGCATAGCAGACCAGGCAGCCTTGCTCGCCGCAGCCTCGGCAACACTTGCGGCATAACTCTCATCACCATAGGTCTCAAGCGCGGCGTCATAGGCCTCTTTGTAGGTATCTCCGTTTTCTCCGTAGGCTGACGCAATTTCTTCAAGACTGGTTCTGAGCTTCTCGGCTACTTTATTGGCCTCGGTTGCGGCCTGCGTATTAACCGCATTATGTATGTTCAAAACCTGATCGGCGGAAAGCCCCGTCTTGCGCGTGGGAGTGGCTTCTGTGGTTGAGAGCCCCAAAAGATCCGTATTTGACAACGCATCGTCGACAGCTGCGGCAAAAAGATTATCATAAATGCCTTGATAAGCGTTTTCATACGCCAACGCGACACCTTCGTCGATCACCGCTGTAATTCCTTCCAAATTGGCCGGGGGAAGAGCATCAATGTCCGTCAATGTCGTAACGCCTTCGGAAATGACCTCTTTATTGGTGGCAACTACCGCCTTAAAAGCCTCGGCGGCCGCCGTCTTATCTGCTGCAGCCTGCGCCTCGGCCGCCGTCATGCCTTTGGTTAAGTTTTCTTGATAGCTTGCAAGATACGGCGTCAAATAAGCGTCGTTAAAAACTTTATTCATGGAGGCAATGGCCATTTGCTTGTCTTCTGACGCAAACTTGTCAGCCATCGAGCTGGCAATGGCATCGGCCTGGGCACTGGCTGACGCGGAATCAATTGCTTCCTTCTCGGAAGTTCCTGTCGTCAGCTTGCTGTAGATAGGAGCATAGTACTGTGCGTATTTTTGCTGATAGGTCGTGTCGTAAGCGGCCTGCGCGCTCTCATCGCGAAGCTTTTCAAAATATTCGGTCGTCAGCTCAATATTCTGCTGCGCAAAGGCAGCGTCCCCCAATCCGAGAGCAGCCGCTGTGGCACAGCCAATCTCAATATAATAATAGTCTTCGGCAGAATCGTTACCTGTGCCGAAATGTATCTTCATCTTTCCTGTAGCCGTAAGTCCAGATCCATTATGCGTCCCGCTCAGGGAGCCATCAAGGAGATGAATTCCGTTAAAATCCGTGGCGAGAGCTATACGGGTAATTTCAGAAGCCATCTGCTGATACTCGGAATTGATCATCAATCGCTGAATGGAATCATAGGTGCCAGTAGCTGCCTGCTCGGCCAGTTCCTTCATGCGGATCAACTTCTCGTCAATAATCGATAAGGCACCGTCTGCGACCTGAATAAGAGAGATGGCATCATTCGCATTTCGAGCACCTTGGTGAAGCGAGGCGATATCGGCTCTCTGCAGTTCACGAATAGCGAGGCCGGCGGCATCATCTGCCGCGGAATTGATGCGCATGCCTGTGCTAAGTCTCTGGGTTGAGGTAGAGAGTCTTCCGTAGTGGGTGTTGAGATTGTTCGCAACATTGGCTGCCATCATGTTATGATTGACAACGAGTGACATAGCCCCTCCTCAAAATAAAATATTCACGTATTTTAATACTTTTTTTATTGCAAAACACATACCAAAGTATGCGTTCAGGATCGCATCATCCTCGGAGGAGACAGTTCTACGCAGATTATACGGTTCTCAAGCAGGGATGCAAAACGCTTCGTCTTGGATGGCGTGCCAGGAAAAGAGGAAGGGGCCGTAGGCCTTGTGAGGTGAGCTAAAAAGGGGAATTGAGGATGCTACCGTGCACGCGCTTGAAAGAATTGCTGAATGGTTTCGACTTTCACCACAACGCCCTCTACACAAATTTAAGTAGAAGATGAGAGTATTCTCTAACACGGAGAAGGAAGTGCTCGTCTGGGATACTCTGCGACGGGATATTTCTAATGAAGCATTGGCTTGTGCAGCGGCACGCTACCCGGGACAGAAAGGGCGATGGGTGAGGTGACGAAAGGGAATCGATCGCGCATCAATAATATGTTTGGGATGTTGTGACATATGCAGGATTGGACCCAACGAAGACGGCAAAGACGATCGGGATCACGATGGACGAGCCTGTGTGCATCTGGCTGGTGATCGGGGCGGCACATTGCGAAGTTCATCGCCATTAGCCGGAGCCGGAAGAGAGTCTGTCAGGAGATAAAAAACAACAGGCAGGGCAACGGTAAAAAAGGTATCTGGCATGGGAGATGCGCATAATATGCCGGCAGACGTATTGTCACTGCAGACGGCGCAACGGAGCATGTCCATGCTGCGCTTTGTATTGACAATATTATTGCTCTCGATATCTGTTGGCTCATTAACGTAGTGTTCCGGGTTGACGGAAGCATGGCGGCCTCCCTCAAAACGGATTTTTGCCAAGGGGCAAGGGAAATACACCAGATCAGGTCGAAACCGGCTTGGAGAAAGCAGCTTGCAGCCGCTTCGTCAATTTTCTATTCAGGCTTCATCCGTGCTTTTCTCTGCCCCGGACGGAAGCTATCCTTTCTTTTTATTCTGAAAGAAGTTCTTGCCCAAGATCGGGGTCTCATAGGCATCAGCGCTTCCAACATTTTTTGAAAGGATATAGGCGTAATGCTGCTCAAAAATCCGACGGGAACGTTCAATCGCCTCATCTTCCGTGGAGGCTGAAAGCTGAGCGCATGACGCGCATGTCAAAACGGCGGCCAGGTGCGCGGCACCCGTCCCGTCAAGCGAAAAACAGCGATCGTCCAAAAACATACCATTTCCTTCGTTACCAGCGCGTCCTGTACAAAAAACGCGTCTTAGCGCTGCCGTTTCCAGAGAGAAAACTCGGCCCCGCCTATCGTTTCACCGCCGTGCGGCAAGCGAAGCTTTCAACAAAAGCACAGGCCTTTCAGAGCTTTGACAAATCCCCGTCCTCACGGGATCAGCCGTTTGGCATATGTCAGTTTTTCCCTGCAAGAGAAAGGATTTTCGTAATATGGCACACTTACTGCATTTTTACGATATCCGTTCACCAAAGAAGGAGAGGACGCGTATGACACCTGTATTCTGGCTTGTTGGATTATCTGGAAGCGGAAAGACAACTCTGGGATCTCTTCTGCGGATTTATCTGCAGTCCCAGGATTATGATGCAGAATTCATAGACGCAGATCGGTTTCGGATTCAACACGGGTTTCACGGCTTCAGCCGGGAACAACGCATTCAAAATATTGACGCCATGAGAGACCTGGTTCTTTCTTTAAATGATCAGGGAAAAATCTGTGTTGTCTCAGCCATCACGCCCTACGCCTGCATGCGTGATCTCAATCGGGAATACATCCCTTTTTACAGGGAAGTCTGGGTCCGTTGCGGCCTTGAAACGCTGACGAGCAGGGATACAAAGGGCTTTTATGCAAAGGCATCCAAAGGTCTCATAAAAAATTTCACGGGATTCACCGACGATTTTGACGAGCCAAAGAACGCAGACCTCATTCTTGACACGGATGTCAGTGATCTGAGTGATTCCTATCTGCTACTGCGCAATTTTGCCGAACACGCAATCCACGAAGGCAATCTGTTACATTCTTGTCTCTCTGACGTCATACACTTTGGCCGCACGGAAGTCCTTAACGTTTCCTTCGGCTAACGACGCAGAAACGACGGAAGGAAAAAATAGGCCTTGGCTAAAAAAGGAAACAAGAAACCAGGCAGATAGCTGATCAAATAGAATAACCTGTACTTCCTTGAGACATCCCTGTGCGGGAAAAGCAGTCTTCTGGCTTCTTCACCCTTTCCCTTATGCCAAAGATCAACAGCTTTTTGAAACGCTGCGCGTCTCGTGAGGAGAGCAACCAGGTCGGCGTATTTCTCATCATATCCGGGATAGAGACGGCGATGCTTCTCCAAAATGGCGAGCGTCTCGTCCGCAAACTCTCCGTAGTGCCGAAACGTGGTATTGGCACCGTGTATACGCCACACTGTAAGGGGCTCATCCACGTGGTCAAGCTTCCAGTCATGAGCTATCCGGTAAAAGACATCCGCCTCTTCACACACATTGAGCGTCTCGTCAAACCATCCCCCCTCCCAGCCCGACGGATCGGATCCGAGTGAGGCGAGGGCTTCGCGCCGGATCATGGCCGACGACATGGATATCCACTGACGTTGCATCAATTCTTTGAAAACCATCCCCCTGGAGGGGACACCCCTGTCAAAAACCCGTCCAAACTCGTGTTGTCCGTCCGACAGGATGGTGTCGGTACAAACCAGGCCGACCCCTGGATCGCGTTCAAAACACGCAACCTGTTTTGCAAGTTTCTCGGGCATCCACCAGTCGTCACAGTCAAGAAAGGCAATGTACTTCCCCCGCGCCTCTCTGATGGCAAGATTCCTTGCAGCTCCGAGCGGAACACAGACTGTACCGCGTACATACCGCACCTTCGGGTAGGAGGTTGCGATTGCGGGACTCTCATCCGTTGAGCAGTTGTCAAAAAAAATGATTTCGTAGTCGGTAAAAGACTGCCGCATCACACTGTCAAGGGCAGGCCGGAGATCTCTGGCACTGTTAAGACAGTTCATGATGATTGAAACAGCGGGGGTTTCTGATGCCATACCGTCCTCTCAGCAATAGAACGTCCAGGAGAAAGAAATTTAACCGAGAGTCCTTTTAATCACACCGCACACTTCCTCCACATCCTGGCAGCTCATTCCCGGGTGAAGGGGCAAGGTCATAATTTCAGAAAAAAGCTGCTCTGTGACCGGCAAACGAATCCCGTCCTTCCCAAAAAACGAATGCATATGGTTGGGCTTGTAATGCAGGCCCGTCGGAATGCCCTCTTTTTCAAGAGCATCCCGCACACAATCCTTCTTTCCGTCCAAAACACGGATAACCTGTATATGCGGAACAATAAAATCCTTGGGATCAGTCTCAAAAAGAAGGACGCCCTTCTGCTTGCAAAGCCTCTGCGCGTACACAGACGCCCGCAGGGTACGCTTGGGAATAAACTCCTTCGGGAAACGCTGAAGCTGGACTCTTCCGATAGCGGCCATGATATTGCTCATATGATAGCGCCAGCCCTGACGTTTCACATCGGCATCCCATGAACGGGCACCGGCAAAGCGCTTTGCCGTGTCCCCCTCCACGGAAAGGAGGCGGGCATCCTTGGCAAGCCGCGCGCTCTCCTTATGAAATGCGACAATACAACCACCCTCGCCGCAGGTGATGTTCTTTATTCCGTCAAAACTGAAACAAACCATATCACCAAAGCTACCGACCCGGCGCCCGTGATGCCGGCAGCCAAAGGCATGGGCTGCGTCCTCCACAACCCTCAGACCCTTTTCCTTCGCAAAAGAATACACTTCATCAAGCTTCCACGGATTGCTGGCGTAATCCACATGGAGAATGGCTATGGTGTTGGGGGTGATCCTCCGGGCAGCATCCTCAATATCCAGTGTTCCGCTTTCGGCGTATACCTCACAGGGAACAGGCTTGCAGCCGGCGGCGGTAATGGCCTGAAAAGACGCAACAAACGTCAGGGACGGAACGAGGACCTCGGGGATCCCTTCGGTCGGTCCGGATGTTGCCCGAACGGCATCCACCGATAGGTGAAGGGCCGCTGTGCCGGAATTAGTGGAAATCACCTGATCTGGATCAACGTCAAGAAACGAGGCGATATCCTCTTCAAAACGTTTTGTCTCTGCACCCATGCCAAGATAGCCATCCTCAAGCAGGATTCTGCTGACCGCCTTCGCTTCCTCTGACCCAACAATTGAACGGGAAAGACGCATTTTCATTTATTTTCCGGCATAAAGCCCGACCCGCGGGCCATGCCGCCTCCTTTCTTCAAGCATGTCATTATGTCCAACTCTTCACCCGACCGGGAAAACGGGACAAACGCATGAACAGCTGTCTGAATGTTCTCAAAAGATAAAAAATCTAAAAATATGACACGGTGATGTGGATAAAAACCGGCTTGCCTGCATGCATCGGAAGAAAGGAGCCTGCAACGGCTTCGTGTGGCGCCCGCTTCCGAAAAGCTGACAGAGACAATCCATTCCATTTGAAATCACGACACAAACAACACCAGTGCCTCATGCCTTTTTGTGTATCTCCTAGCGAGATAACGAGAAGCAGTCAATGCGGAACCGAACATCCATCGCCTCTCTTACTTGCCTCAAAATAAAGTCTGTGCGAAAACATCAATTCAAGACATACCTTCCCATACCAGTCATACTGGCACTATGCAAAAAAGGAGACGGCATGCTTCACGAACACTACACGGAAGACGGACAGGTTGTCCTCATCGCGGGGGGGGGACGGATATATACCGACATTGCGGCACGATTTGTCGCCAGTGAACGCTCCCTTGACGATATTATTGCCTCTCCCTATTCGAAAAACATCGTCAGGAACATTCTGGAAAGCGGGCACAGAGCCGCCCTGGAATTTGATTACTTTATCTTTGGCATTGCAGGATACTCACGTGTGACGGAAACCCAGCTTGTTCGCAAGCGTCTCGCTTCCTATCTTATCAAATCCGGCAGGGCCGAACTTAATGGAAAGCGTCAGTTTTCAGTTGTTTATCCCAAGTCAGTGGCGAACTTCGCATCAAATATCACGTTACCGGACGGTACAAGCCACTCTCTCTCCGGAAGAGACCTCGCCGATATGATCAGGCAGTGGTACGATGCGGGCCTTGCCTCCGGTCTTCCCGAGGAGGATCTGCGCTACCTGAAACCGCAGGCGACAGAGTTCAAGGCCATTGTCGGCATGAATGCCCATGCTCTTCTTGACTGGTTTGCCATCCGCTGCTGTCGAAACGCCCAGCACGAAATCCGGGATCTGGCATGGAAGATGCTTGCCTTATGCAAAAAGGCAGCACCGGACCTCTTTGAAGAAGCCGGTCCGAACTGCGTACAGTTAGGATATTGCCCGGAAAACAAGAGACAACACAAGGACTGTCAAGGGAAAGTTCCGACCAAAAAAGAGGCCCTGGCCGTTCTGAAGGAATTACGAAGGGAGAGGAACGGGTAAAAAGTCCCGTGAGAGCTCGTGGGAACGTCTATGCTTTCCCGCTCCGGAAAAGTTCCGCAATGCACACAAAGAAGACGGGAATAAAAAGCACGCCGACACTTGTTGCCAGAAATGTCCCGCCTAGGATACCGCTTCCTATGGCGTGCTGACTCTGGGCGCCGGCTCCGTGACTCACGGCAAGTGGCAGAACCCCGAGTAAAAAGGCAAGAGAAGTCATGACAATGGGGCGAATCCGCAGGCGGGCCGCCTCAAGCGCTGCGTCCACAGGCTTCAGCCCCTGTTTCACAAGATTTCTGGCAAACTCCACAATGAGAATGGCATTCTTTGCCGAAAGGCCAATGACTGCCAGAATGCCCACCTGAAAGTAGATATCGTTATAAAGCCCGCGCAATGAGCTGAAGAGAACTGCACCAAGGACTCCCACGGGAACAACCAGGATGACCGCAAAGGGAATCGTCCAGCTTTCGTACAGTGCGGCAAGACAAAGAAAGACCGTCAGCAATGAAAGAATATAGAGTTTCTCCGTTTCTCCGCTTGCGTACTGTTCCTGATAGCTTAACCCTGTCCATTCGAATCCTATACCGTGAGGGAGTTCACCCACAAGACGGACAAGCTCCTGCATTGCTGTGCCGCTGCTGACTCCTGGAGCCGGAGCTGCTTCAATAATAGTCGATTGAACGCCGTTAAACCTCTCAAGCTGAGTCGGCCCGAAGGACCACGAAAGCCGCCCGAATGCGTCAAGGGGGACCATAAGCCCCCTGCTGTTCCGAAAATACCAGGATCCAAGGTCATCTGTATTTTTTCGATACGGAGCATCTCCCTGAACATACACCCGCTTTATTCGCCCTCTGTCCACAAAATCGCTCACATAGGTTCCGCCCCAGGCAGTTGTGAGATTACTGTTCACACTCCCCGGATCAAGACCAAAAACTCCTATCTTTAGGTCATTGATACTGAGCCGCAGTTGAGGGACATCCTCAAGGGATGATGTCCGCACATTGGACAGCGCCGGATTTTCCCTTGCCGCCCTCAGAAGATCTTCCCTTGCCGCCACGAGTGACTCATAGCCGAGTCCCGCCTGATCTTCGAGCTGCATGGAAATGCCAGAAGACTGTCCGAGCCCCGAGACCTGAGGGGGAAGAAAAAACACAATCCTTGCCTCGGCACTCTCTGAAAAACGTTCCCGGGCACGTGCCAGAATAGATTCTGCGCTCTGCGCCTCACCGGGCCGCTCCTCCCAGAGGCGTAATTTAACATAGCCCGAAACAACATTCTGGCCACGGCTCCCATAGGGTCCGAGGCCCAGGGTACTGGACACAGCAAGAATGTTTTCCGCCTCTTCCTCCAAAAAGAACTTTTCTACCTTTTTCACTGTGACCAGGGTCGTTTCTCTCGTTGTGCCGGCAGGCATAAAAATCGTAAAATGTAACCTTCCCTGATCTTCCACTGGCAAAAATGCTGTTGGCATATTTGTTAATGACATCAAAACAGCAATTATCAGGATGAAATAAAGGCCTATGACACCTTTTCTTTGGCCTAAACAATATCTTTCCAGTTTTAAAAAAATTTCAATACATTTATTTATACTTCTATTAATATATTGAAATATAACAATATTTTTCGACCCATACGATGTATTTTTCAAAAGACATGCACACATTGGTGGCGTTATTGCAATGGCAACAAAAACAGAAAGAAGCATTGATGAAATAAGAGTGATAGAAAACTCTCTGTATATAGCCCCGGTAATCCCTGTAAAAAATGCCATTGGCAAAAAAACAGCGCATAAAACTGAAGCAACTCCAATAAGTGCTCCGGTAATTTGCTTCATAGATTTAAGGATTGCCAATTTTGGATCGATATTTTCTGTATTAATTATCCTTTCTGTGTTTTCCACAACAACAATGGCGTCATCGACAAGGAGTCCTATTGCAAGGACAAGTGCGAACATACTTATTGTGTTAATAGTCACACCAAAAGAAAACATAATAGATAATGTGCCTAATAAAACAATAGGAACTGTCACGGTAGCAATCAGTGTTGCACGCCAGTTTTGAATAAAAATGTACATAACAAGTGCAACAAGAAGAATTGCCTCGAACAGTGTACGAAAGACGTTATTGATAGATTTTTGAATGAACGGTACGGAATCAAAAGAAATCTGATACGTCAATCCCGTCGGAAAGAATTGTTTCATCCGCTCCATAAAAACCTGGACCCGTTCGGAAGTCTCAATGGCATTGGCCCCTTCTGCAAGCTGTATTCCCACGGTAACGCCCGGTTGTCCGTTAAACCGGGAGGTCAGAATATAGTTCTGAAGCCCCATTTCAACTCGTGCCACATCCTGAACCCTGACAACGCTTCCGTCCTCATTGACGCGAAGCACAATGGCGGCAAACTGGTCTATGCTTTCAAGTTTTGTACGCGAAGTCAGACTGACGTTTATCTCCTGCCCCGGAACTGCCGGGAGGGCTCCTATCTGTCCGACGGATATTTGCTCGTTCTGGGACTTCACGGCTGCAACAACATCCTCCGGCGTCAAACTGAAGGAGCGCAGCCTGTGGGGATTAAGCCAAATGCGCATGGCGTATGACGACCCGAAAAGGGTCGCATCCCCGACCCCGTCTATGCGGCAGAGAGGGTCAATAAGAACGGACGCCACAAAGTCGCCGATCTCCTCGGCGGCCAGGGCACCGCTCTCATCTGTAAACGCATAAAAATTCAAAAAGGTATCCGAAATCTTTCGAACCCGGATACCCTGATTTTTTACCGCCTCAGGCAGAAGCGGGAGCGCAAGCTGCAGTCTGTTTTGCACCTGCATCTGCGCCATATCAGGGTCCACCCCCGAATTAAACGTCAGACGCATAAGCATTCTGCCTTCAGAGCTGCTGTTGCTCGAAATATAGAGGAGGTCATCAAGACCGACCATACGCTGCTCTATCACCTGCACGATGGAATCCTGCATGGTTTTGGCAGACGCTCCGCTGTAGTCCACGGAAAGGGAAATCGTCGGCGGCGTCATGTTCGGAAATTGGGCAACAGGCATATTGATGCTGCAAAGCCCCCCCGCAAGCATGATAAAAAGGGCGAGGACTGTGGCAAAAACAGGACGATTGATAAAAAAGCTCGACATCGGGCTACTCTTGCGTCTGCGTTTTTTCTGAGATTTCCGCGGCGGGACGTACCACATCACCATCATTCAGTCTGCGTGAGCTCCCCAGAACAACCCTCTCCCCCTCCTTCAATCCCTCACGGATGACAATGCGCGTGCCAACAAGCTCCGCAGTCCGAACCTGTCTCCTTCGTACCGTATTCCTCTCGTCAACGACCCAGACGCTCGCCTGGCCACGTGCCGTATAGGAAACCGCTTTCTGAGGAAGAAGAAGGACATTATCCGCCATCCCCTCCTGCACGATGGCGCGCACGTAAAGGCCGGGAAGAAGAACGCCTTCGGGATTTGGAAAAACAGCCCGAAGGAGAATCATTCCAGTGCTTTCATCAACCGAGACATCGGCAAACTGAAGGGTGCCTTCATGAGAATAGGGGCGGTCGTCGTCCATAAGCAGGCGAACTTGCCGTTTGTCGTTCCCCCGCCTCAGGCGCCCGCTCACAAAACGGTCACGGAGTTTAAGCAGGTCAAGACTTGAGCGTGTCATGTCAACATATACGGGATCCAGCTGCTGAATTACCGCAAGAGGCTCCTCCTGATTGGCCGTCACAAGAGCTCCCTGCGTCATGTGGGATTTGCCGATGCGGCCGGTGATGGGGGCCAGAACATCGGTGTAGCGGAGACGGATTTCAGCCGTCACCAGCGCCGCCTTGCAGACCTCCACATCAGCCTTTGCCTTGCAATACTCCGCCTCGGCATCTTCAAGTTCCTGTTTGCTCACCGCATGTGAGCCGAGAAGAGAACGACGTCGCTCAAGACGAAGGGAGGCCTGTGTAAATACGGCATTCACCCGTTCCAGAGCTGCTTTGGCACTCTGCACTTCAGCCGCATAGGCTACGGGATCTATTTTGTAAAGGGACTGACCGGCTGTTACACGAGATCCTTCAGTAAAAAGCTGCTGCTGCAAGATCCCTCCAACCTGAGGGCGGACTTCAGCTTTCTTAAAAGCACTTACACGGCCGGAGAGCTCAACAGAAATGGGGGCAGTCTCTGCATGCACCTCAAAAATTATTACGTTCTGGACATTTTCTTTTTTTCCAGTCTTTTTTTCTTCACACCCTCCCACTAAAAGAGAAAAAATCAAAATGGCAGAGCATATAAATATATTACAACACACATTTTTTAATATATAATAATATGCATTATTATTCATGTATTTTACCATATAAAAACAAATTAATTTTTACACAATAAAAAAATTGCAAGGTAATATAACAAGATCCTGGAAAAGACAAAATGAGAAAATAGCAGTTAAATATTACAAAAAAAAGAGGCTCCAGAGAGATCTAAAAGAAGAAAAGCAAACTAGACAAGGTCTAAAGAAAAGCATAGAAATCGATACACCCTTTAACCGGGGCAAACACTCTGATTATTTATTCAAGGAAATCAGCATGTTCTACTCCTCACCGCGTGATGCAAAGACAACCCTCCCCTGTCCAGAGTGCGCAACATCGCTGCATATAGCACGAACCTGCCACGAGGTATTCATGAGATGCCCAGCCTGCCAGAAAACGTTCCCCCTCAAAGATTTTGTCAAAAAAGCTGATACGGCCATGGAGCAGTTTCTCGAACGGGTTTTTTTCGATCGGATATAGCACAGCGTACCCGGCAGTGTTAAGCCGGAACCAAGCGGCATGTGCTCGCGTCACCCCTGCCATGACAGACACCATCCCCAGACAGAAATGGATTTCTAATCTTTACTGAAAACAGGCCATCACCATGCGTCTTTTTTCATTTTTTCTTCTCTTGTGTATCCTCGTGCTGCAGGAAAATCCCGCATTCGCGCGACAGCAGAATTTTCGTCAGACACCAGGCAGTGACACGGTCGAAGCAGGAACCCCACCGATCATCAATGTCCACTCGGCCATTCTCTACGATCTTACGGATGATTCCGTTCTCTTTGAACAAAACGCTGATAAGCGCATTCAGCCGGCCTCGCTCACCAAGGTGATGAGCATGTTTCTTGCGCTTGACGCAATCACGGACAAACGATTTCGGTTTGATACACCTGTCACCGTAAGCAAGAAAGCCGCCAGTGAAGGCGGATCAAGCATGGGGATACGTGCCGGTGAGCGGGTTCCTCTTGGAGAACTGCTTCTAGGTATGGCTGTTTCATCGGGGAATGACGCAAGCTACGCCGTAGCTGAACTTGTGGGGGGAAGCAACCAGGCATTTATTGCGGCCATGAACGCCAAGGCCCGACAGCTCGGCATGTACTCGACCCATTTCTGTACACCGAACGGTCTCCCCATGCAGGGACAATACACGACAGCGCGGGACATGCTGATCCTTGCGCGCGCCTATCTCACAAAATACCCATGGGCCCTTTCGTTCCACAACAGACGGACCCTGAAGCATCTGAACCATATCTCCTGGAACAGAAACCCGCTTCTCTCGCAGTATCCCGGCGCAGATGGGCTTAAGACAGGCTGGGTCCGCGCGTCCGGCTACAATATGATCTTCACTGCCCAGCGCAAGAAGCACAGGCTCCTGGCCGTTATTCTCGGGGCACCTGACGCCCTCCACAGGGGTGTTGAGGCGTGCCGGATGCTCGACGCCGGCTTTCTTGTCTGCGCACAGAAAGAACACTCTATTCTGGAGGCGCTCGAGCACCTTCCCTTTGAAAACTACAAGATTGATCTCCTTAAAAATGCGCACGATGCCAGAGCCCGCTACGGTCACGTTTCTTCAGGCAAAAAGAAGACGCGCCTAAAGCAAAACGCGTCGGTCAAAAATAGGAAACGCCATAAAACCGGAGAAAAGGTCAGCAACAGGCGTGGCCCCCAAAGAAACAAGCAAAGGGTGCAGCACAAACGACGCAGGGGGAGTGCCCCCTCCTGACGGGACAGCCGTGCCGCGCAGATCGGTGCTTTCTACACACCCCGGCCATTCCCTCTTTTCTCACGCCTTTTCATTGCGCCTGCTAAGAAAAAAACGGATGCCTGCATATCCCACAACCTGTCGGAAATTGCCGGAGGCTTCGGCTGACGTTGTATGAGCCATGCATACTGAAGAAAGGGTTCCAAGCGAACGTGCAGCGTAGAGAAGGAGTGCGCAGGGCGCCGCACCGCACATCGAGATATGCTCCTTCATACACACATCAAGGAGGGCCTCGGGGTCTGCGTTCTCTATGCACCGAAGTGCTTTTTCATCCTTCTTAAGGCATACCTCATGGCTTTCATAGTGATTCATATCACTGCTTACAACAACGCCAAGACGCTGTCCATCCTCCTCCACCCCTTTGATGAAATGCGCAAGCTCTTCCCCCGCCTGTTCCAGAGAGGGGGCGCCGTGAACGCCAACGCACACGGGAATAATTGAAGGAAGATCGCCCTCTTCTTGTGTAAAAGCCAGGAACGGAAGAAGGACCTCTATCGCATGCTCGCCAAGATGGGCCAGAAAATCAGAAGAAAACGAGGGTTCGTCAACAAGGCGTGCCGCGAGGGTGCTCTCACACCTGACGTTGCCCATGGGTGTCTGCCATGACCCGTACGGCCAGACTGACAGCGGTTTTCCGCGCCCCGTGTGATTTGGACAGAGGATCAGAAGAGTATCCGGCAACCGGACTCCCTGTAACGTTTTTCCGAGCACCCCGCCACAGTACATATACCCTGCGTGCGGCAAAAGAACCGCCCAGGGCCTTGTCTCTTCGCACGTCCCGTTTCTCTCCGGAGATCCGAGACAATCCGAAACGGTCTTGACAAGCATATCCGAATTCTGAGGATAAAAACGCCCAATAGCTACAGGCTCACGGACAATATTCTGTTTTTCCATAGTCCTCCTCAAAACAGCTGTCTTCCACCTATCCAGTGGTGTTTCACCCGTCCAAAAAGTTCCTGTCCGTAAAAAGGAGTATTCTTTCCTTTGGAATAAAGTGTTTTTTCATCCGGCACCCACGGTTCATGAGGATCAAAAAGGAAGAAATCAGCGGGATCCCCGGGAGCAAAACCGTTGGTAGGCAGCCCGAATATCTCACCCGGTCTACGGCACCAGAGGCGATGCAGGGCGTCTTCCGCCAGGCGATTTTCACGCACAAGCCCCCACGTAAGGGTCATGGCGAGATCAAGGCCACTGAAGCCCACAAGAGCATGATCGAGAGCCGTCATTTTTTCATGCATGGTATGCGGGGCATGGTCTGTAACAAGGATATCAATCGTTCCGTCATTAATGGCTGAAAGCAGGGCGTCACGATCCGCTTTGGTACGCAGGGGAGGACTTACTTTGCAGGCCGCATTATAGCCTTCAAGAGAAGTCTCATCGAGAAGAAGATAGTGCGGACATGTTTCCGCCGTCACGTTGACGCCGCGTTCCTTTCCCCATTTGATCACATCCACCGTCAGCGCACTTGAGACGTGGGCGATATGCACGGGAAGACGAAGATATTCAGCAAGCATAATATCGCGGGCCGCCTGCAAGGCCTCCCCAACCACCGGCTGCCCCTTAAGTCCCAACCGCCCGCTCATTTCTCCTTCGTTCATCACCCAGTTGACGGCCAGAGTGGGATCTTCGCAGTGATCGATCACCGTAAGACCAAAGTCTGCGGCGTATTCCAGAATCCGCCGCATCACTTCCGTGCTGGCAAGAGGTCTGCCGTCGTTTGAAAGAGCAACGCAGCCCGCCTCCTTTAGTTCCGCGACAGGGGCAAGCTCTTCTCCCGCAAGATTCTTTGTTGCGGCACCTATGGGATGCAGCTTTGGACCGTCAGGATGGCTTTTCCGCGCCTTTTCGAGCATAAAACGCGTCACCTGGGCATTGTCGTTAACAGGTCTTGTATTGGCCATGCACATAACCTGGCCGAACCCGCCGTGAAGGGCTGCGTTAAGCCCCGTCTCAATGGTTTCCTTGTATTCAAACCCGGGCTCCCTGAGATGCACGTGCGCGTCAATAAAACTCGGCATCAGCACCAATTTTTCACCGTCCGTAACGGAGCACGACTCAGGGAGCGGGATATGACCTGCGGGCCCCATGGCAACGATCCTGTCATCTTGGAAAAGAAGATCGACGAGAGCCTCAAGATGCAGCACATTCTTTATACACGAGTACACAGAACCACCTCCGTCACTTTCTGGTGGCTAGTAAATACAAGACTGCCATACGAACCGCCACGCCGGCAGCGACCTGGTCAAGAATCAGACTGGAAGCGGAATCAGCCACCTCATCCGCTATCTCAAGACCTCTATTCAGAGGACCCGGGTGTAAAATACTCACGGAATGGCATGCACCTTCAAGATGACGCGCTGTGAGACAGAATCGCCTGGAATATTCTGCAAGGCTCGGCAGAAGGCCAGCCTGCTGACGTTCCAGCTGCAGTCGTAGGCACATGACGGCATCGACGTTCTTCACTGCTTCGTCAAGATCCGAATATACCTCAACAGGCCAGCTTGCCACGCCAGCCGGCATCAGGGTCCTCGGACCGCACAGCCGAACATGAACGCCAAGCTTGTTCAGCAGCACGACATTGGACCTGGCGACCCGAGAATGGGCGATATCACCGAGTATGAGCAGCCTCTTCCCTGAAAACTCACCGTTCCAGGCCTTGCGAAGGCTGTAGCAGTCAAGAAGAGCCTGCGTTGGATGGGCGTGCCATCCGTCCCCCGCATTCACTACACCGCACGAAAGATGGTTTGCCAAAAAAAGCGAGGCACCGCTTGAAGAATGCCGGACTACTATAACGTCTGGATTCATGGCCTGTAATGTCAGGGCCGTATCAAGAAGACTTTCTCCTTTGTTCAGACTGGATCCGGACTGGGACAGGGCATGAGTGTCCGCTGAAAGGCGTTTCCCGGCCACATCAAAGGAGGTTTTTGTTCGGGTGCTGTTTTCAACAAAAAGCAAAACGATGGTCCTTCCCTGGAGTGTTGGAACCTTGCGGACCGGACGTTTGTTTATTTCCTCAAAACTTCTAGCCAAATCAAGCAGGTGAAATACATCAGACCGACTCAACTGACTTGTATCGAGCAGATCTTTATGCTGCCAGAGGTACCGATTATCGCTCATCATTCTCTCCTGCTTCAAGAACCTAAAGTGCATTTTTCTGGCCTTAGCAAGGGGGCTCGACAACGCAGTCGAAGGGGTGGCTCCCTCACGAAGCAAGCTGACGTACGCCGGGCACACACCGTACAAGATCTGCCTAGCGCATCGATCACATGTGCGCGGTCAAGAACGTACACTTTCCGTGACTCTCGACAAAAATGCTGCGCGCACTTTTTTCCCTCCTAGCATTTTTTACGCATATTTTACCCTCATTGCAAGAAAAAGCTCCGCAAGATCCTAACGCATTCTGACAACTCCCTTAGCCAAAGGAAGCCGTGTCAGCCGCACCGATCCGGTGTTTTGAGGATTCTCTCCGAAATACCCGACTACTTCAGAAAGGGTTCACACTCTTCATTCTCAGACGTTCAGGTCATACGGTTTCCGGTTGAGCGGGAACGTCCAGTGCAGAGCAGCCTAACGGACGGCAACGGTCTGCCTTTAAACAAGAAAGTGCAGCTCAACCTCTCTGTTCAGTATGATCGTCACACGATTTTTCCACCGCTGTTCGGACCTTCTCTTGCCATCCTCAATGCAACGCAACAAAGTCGTTCCTTTTTTCACTGCACATACCAAAATCCGTTGTGCTGCTGTCTTTATCAGTATTGTTTATTTCTAATCACGAAAATGGAGATGATAAAAAAGCGTCCTTCTCATAAATTGAGACCACCGCACGGCAAAATTCAAACAACATATAAGATATTATTGAATAAATATACTATAGACTATATTTGTGACAGGCTTTCTTTTCGTCGTTTTATTGGACTCGGCATGACGGATGACGTGCCAGATGCCACGACCTTCTGCCTTTTTCGACAGGATTTGCCGGGACAAAAACTTAGCGAAAGCCTCTTCCATATCGTTTTGAGCCAGCTTCTTAAAAAAGGTGATTTCAGGCAGGGCGTCCGCGTGGACGCAACGGTTGCAGAATCGTCAAGACGTCCTCGAACGACGCCGGACGTTGTACCGCAGGACAGGGCTGAAGTTGATGCAGATGCCCGGCATGTTACCGTTTCCCTCTCAGACGATACGGAAGCAGTATGGGTGTATATGACGGCCGCTCCCACCCATGGATTTGTTGCAGGCGGACATGTCACTCCCGCAAATCGAAGCGATATGAATGAGCTTGGACAGCTGCTGTCAGAAATACCTGCTGAGATACGTGGACGCTGCTATGCAGACAAGGGATATACCGGCAACTCCAATCGCACCGTTGTTCGCCAAAAAGGATTCAAAGACGGTATTATGGAAAAAGCTGTACGAGGCAAGCCCCTGAGCCAATGGCAGAAGATCCGCAACAAGAGCATTTCTTCTGTACGTTGTGGTATAAAACGAATCTTGTTCGTGCACGAACACTCTGCTCTGCTTGGGATCCGTGCGCCCAAAAACCGTGAAAACGATCAAAAAGGCCATAAAAATGTAAGAAATCGCGAAGAAATGGATACATAGTAGCGAAAATTTTTCACACCGAGCCGAAAAATTCCCATACGACCATATTATTCAGCGTTCTTACTTTGCGAGTAGTTGTGGCGGCGCTCCGATTTCTGTTTTGCGACAGTACATTGAAAATCAGCGCTTCCCAAGCTGAAAAGGCAAAGATTCCAGTTGAGGTGCGCCGTAAAAGCCCGTCCTGAAGGACGGGCTTTTACGGCGCGTTGTATAAAATGCTTCTTTTGGGCAACTATTGTTAAGCTTTCAGGTTAAATCCTGACGGAAGGCCGGCCTCCGCGTCATTCTCCGAGTGTGTTGCATGCCCGAGCTGCTTCTTCCATGAAATGACCTGGGCGAGAAAACGGTTGACGGCCTGTTCAAGGGCGGTGCAGTCAGCAAAATTTTCATCATGGCGCTTCCACAGCACCACGTTGCCCAGGGCTTCGTGCACGGCAATGGCGGCCCCGCCCGTCTGCGCCCCCAGCAGGGAGGCCGTAAGCAGTTTCAGGCAGGCTTTGCCGTCGTGCAGGGGAGCGGGGCCTAACTCCGCATGGAAGAGCACGGAACAATCATCCGGATTGGGTGTAAAGGTGATTTCATGCTCGTTGTCAAAAAGCATGGCCACGCTGCCGTTGTCATCGAACTGCAGAGGGCCGACGCCGATTTTTTCCGCCAGTTCTTGCATCACATTGTTGAATTGCATGGGGCATCCCTTGGTTTTTACATGGAAAGCATTAATGGTAAAATTTGGAAAGTATGGGAAACATCTGGCTGTTGTTTCGGATAACGTCTTCAAAGCGCTGCATGTACTGGTCGCTCGGCACTTCCCAATCCTTCTCGAACTCCGCGGCGTTTTCTGCTTGAAGTTTTTCGAACTGCTCCCGAAAGTGATCGACCTCTGCATTCGTCTTTGCTTCAATAATTTTTATCTGGAGATCCATACTTTCCTGACGGCGCTTGCAGATCGGGTTGGTCAGGCGCTGCAGCAGGTCGGCCTCCTTGGCGAGCTGAGCGCGTATCTTTTCAGCCTCCCTGTCCGTAATCTCCCCGTTTTTGCCGAGCAGGAAGAGGAACTTCTTTATGTCAAAGTCGGCCGTGCGACCAATGTCAAGTGAATCGGCCGCGTTGAGCAGCATGGCCTCCAGGGTCTGTCCCTTGTGTGCGTCTATGCTGTCCTTGACCTGCTGTTCGTAGTCTTCGCCCATGGTGTCTTCGCCGAACATTTTCCTCATGGCTTCGACGGTTATATCCGCGCTGCGGCCTTCCCAGCGGTCACTCCCGCCTCCCTTGCGGCCCAGGTCATGCCCGGCTATGCCACAGAGCACGGCGTTTCTGTCTACCTTGATGCCCCGCGCCTCCAGAATGTTGCACAGCACATTGGCGAAGATGTACGCCCTGGCGATGTGATTGCGGCCGTGAACGGAAGTCCCCTTCTCAAAGGTTTTTTCGTGATTGATGTAGCCGTCCATCACCGAGATGAGGAATTTGCGGCGGTCCGCCTCGTTCTGCGGCATTTTTTCCGGATGCGCGGGAACCGGGAACGGCGGGTAGCCCGGATACGTTGCATCAAACTTTTCGGCGAAATCGGGAAATGATTCCCTGATGGCATCGCGCACGGGCTTCTGTACCAGAGAGAGGCCGCCGATAAAGGACGGCGTTCGGGGAAAGTCCTGCCCGGCGACGCGGCAGGAATTATTTGCATTTAGTGAAAGAAACGAGTGGGCAAGTCTGAGGTTAGCAGAGTCGGGGAAGTCCATACATACTCTATTTATGGTTTCAAGCTGCCCGAGAAACGCCATCATTTCCGGACCGGCCAGGCGGGAGGAAAGCTTTTTCAGCGCGTCCCCGGCCATGGGCGGATCACCATGCTGCAGCAGGACAAGCGACATGTTGGAAACACGGTCCTGCTCGGAAATCTTGTCGTCAGGGCCGATCTCGATACCCTGTTGCTCGAACGATTCCAAAATTGGCCCGATGTCCTTGTCAAAATTTCCGGCAAGCGCATTGATGCGCACGAATATCTGTGCGGGCGTGAGGGGCGGTTCAGCCTCCGCTATTTCCTTGAAAAGCTTGGCCTGCTCATTGGCGTGTTTGAGGATAACCCGCATCTCATCCGGGGTGCGCAGCGCCTTGGCGGCGACCACCCAGGAGGTGATGGCGGTCTTTTGCGCTCCGGTGATCTCCATCTTTTCCAGTTCGCGCAGCAGTTCTGCCTTCAGGCGGAGGATGGGGAGCGCCACCTCGTTAAAGCAGTTTTCCATCAAGTTGTCCAGAGTGCCGCTCTTGGCCTTGGCCAGCTGTTTATGCACTGCGCGTTCGAATTTGTCCGCCAGCATGTTCAGGGCATTGCCTTCCAGGCGGAGCGCGCCCTTAGGCAGGCCCTGCGTCAGTTCGGGATGCATCCTTCTCAGGGAAGCGATCTTTTCGTCCAGTGTCGAAATGACATCTTCAATGGTTTTGTTCAGCTCGGAAGGATCTATGTGCTTCAGGTTGAACGCCTCCTGCTCTTTCAAGGTGATTTGGTCGGCATCGTCGTCTACCGAATCCGGGTTATCATCAAAGATGGTGACCTTGATGCCGGTTTCTTTCTGATACGCTTCAGCCTGGACGCGCACTGCGGCCTTTTCTTCGTTGGGCACGTCCCCCATGTTGATGCGGATTTCAGCGATGTCCCTGATGGGAACGATAGGCCCCTGTATCTGCGCCTCGATATAAGGCACGTGCTCGAGCACGGCATTAGGCCGTGCGCCATCACGGTTTTGCAGCGTGGCGCGGGCCAGGTTGTTGCCGTCCACGGAATCCATCTGCGTGACGAGCGATTCCAGGTTGTCGTGGGTCGCCATATTGCGGCGGGTCGCCTCGGCGTCGCCGAAACACTCCGTAAGAAAGGCGTTGAATGTGCTGAGCATATCATCGCACTGCTCCAGATTCCCTTCAAAGTGCGCCTTGATGCTTTCAGGCAGCTCCTTTTTGAGCGTAAAAACGTCAGCCAGCTCGTCCGGAAATTTGGCAATCTTGTCCAGAAGCGCCTCAAAGTCTTTGCGTTCCTTGGAATTCGGGTCCTTGAGGGCGTTGATGAGGCTTTGTGGGATGTCCTTGCCGAAGCGCTGCCGCGTTGCATGGTTGTTCACGCCATCCAGCAGGCGGTAGAAATTCTCACGCCGTTTCTCTTCGACGTTGATGCGCGGGGAAACAAAGGAGTCGTTGACAGTATATGTCGCACGTTTGGCCACGTGAGGCTTCAGCACGATGGCCGAGCTGCCGTAGCCTGCCCTGTCGGTAATCGCGCCGCCCTTATGCCCCCTGATGTTGAGCGCTCCGTAGAGGGGCCTTTCGTCGGCCTGAACGTTGTGCCCCTTGAACTCGGGAAAGAGCAGCTCTTCCGTCGAGTTGCGCTCGTCAAGGTAGCCCGCTCCTTTGGGGTCAGTCCCCTGGTTATGCAGGTGGAAAATGTTGACCATGGGGGAATTGGGATTTTTGAAGATAGAGTTCGTCCCGTCTAAAAGATACTTCGTCTGCATGTTCATGGTGAGTTCCTGCTTGCGCAGTGTATCGCCAATCTCCTTCACGGTGACGTTATCAAGTTTGCGGGCCTTGAGCTTTTTCTGTTCGCCCGCTGCCGTCCTTTCGCGTATGGTTGAGCTTGAGGCGGCCGTTTCCGTCAGTGCCACCAGGTTGGCCGCCGAGATGTCAAGTTCCTCCACATGCTTTTCCGCGTTGCCGACGCTGCCGAACTGGACCGTCAGCGGCTTGGGGGCCTCCACATCATCGTCCTGCTTTGCCGCGCCTCCCGGATTGCCGGCGTTCTGTGCCATCTGCTCGTTTATGGAGCGGTTGCTGATCTCCTTAATCACCAGCGCCTGCAGGTCGAAAAGCTGTGCCGCCGTTGCTCTTGCATCGCCGGCCTTGGGGTTGGTCTGCCCCTCGTGCTGAAGCGCGGTCTGCAGAAGGTCCATCTCTGCCGAGCAGAACGTTTGGTACACAGCCGAAAGCTCCCTGTTGGAAAGGCTCTGCACCGTGGCGCTGAATGTCCACATGGTGTCCATCTTCTGCTCTTCCGAGAGTTGATCAAGTTTATCCAGACGGTCTGTCTGCAGCTGCATGGCCTTCAGCGCCCCCAGAAGCCCCTTTGCATCAAGGGAGCCTGTGCGGCTATGCAACGTTTGCAGCGCGTCAGCCGCATTTTTTTGCAGCCCCTCTGTGCCCCGGGCGATTTGTGTCGCTGTAGTAAACCCGGCAAAAGGAATATTCGCGGATTTTATTTCGTCAAGGCGTATTGGGGAACCCCTGCCAATCTGCACCGTGTGATTGCCGAAAACTCCCGTGCTTTCCGTGATGCCGCGCGAAGCCAGTTCCTTGCGTATAATAGAGTCTGCCTTAATCTGTGACATATACTGTCTCCGGGTTAAATTGCCTGCTGGGAGGCATTGATTCTTTCTGTAGCGCCTTGAAAGCGCTTTGTCTGCATCAGGCCTCTTGCGAATGCCGCAAGCGCGGAGGGTACCCATTGGGGAGAAAATCATTCGTCCCAAGCTTTCCAGGAGCCCGCGTCGATGCGAGTTTTTACTGTCGCTAGCCTGACAACCGGTCTAAGTTATCAGCCTGTCAATGTGTTCCTTGTTCTCACCGTAAGCACTGTCAGTGATTTCGTCTGTTATGTGCTTAACGGGGCTTGAACAATTAGAAAAATCGGTGCGCAGCCCGGTTTTTACGAATTTCCACAGTCTCTCTGTCAGATTCAAATTGGGACTGCAGGCCGGGCTGTAATCCTGATGAATGCCAGGTTTCTCTTCAAGATCCGTCACCGGCTTGAACTTTCGGTACCGCACGTTATCAAGGATAAGGAGGTGACGCACCTGATTGAGCGGAATTGGCAGGTATCCCTGATAAAAAACACTTCATTCTGCCCGAATGGCTTCACAATACCTTGATTCATCTGTTCGGCCTGTTCTTTATGGGTAATTACGCAGTGTTCGGCAGCGACCATCCTCTATTTGCAGCAGCTGCCCTGCAAAGACCCTGTTGACTGATATTCTGACAATATCCTTAATTTTCTCAGAACCAGTGAAGCAGCCCTACATGGTAGCTTGTTTTTCTTATAAGGGGCTGAACTCTCTGATAGAGACAACTGCTTCGATTTTCTAGACTCCTCTACTGGCAACTATCGAAAGGCGCCGTGAATATTTTGTCGCCAACATGCCTGCGCAGGCATTGTTATCGGTTATGCTGAACGCAGCAACGCTCTCGCAGGCCCTTTTGTCTGTGTACGGGAAGAGTCTGCTCGATATTGATTTCTTCGCCTCATTCACTCACGCGCTGCACTGTTTTGTTTTGCCACCGACGTGTCTGATGGTAAAGTCGCAATCTTCATTTTATATACTGCCATCTTAAGAAGCGAAACATCTTACATTTTACTCTGCTTTCCAGATGGTCATGGGCTCGATCTTTCCCGTGGAATGTATTGCTATTTTACTTAGGAGTCATCCCCGTCGATTCGTCGACACACCGATAGACAAATATGTCGAAGTTTAAATTCACCTGGATCTCAATGGAGGTTGACGTTTCCACAGAGTAAACTGACACACATAAATATCAGCTATTTATTGAGCATTCGGCCTTATCAGTCTTCAACGATTTTATGATACGGATTATTCTTGACAAGTATTTGGCGCATACGTCCAAAGCAGTGCTTGCCTATCTTGCCGGTAAAATAAGTCGTTTCCAATTTGCGTTTACTCCTGCACTCTCATCCTGGCTGAATCTTGTGGAACGTTTTTTCGGCAAAATGGCTAGTCAATGCCTGAATAAGCCAAGGGTGAAGTCAAAAGAGGAGCGTATCGTAATTATTACTCGTTTGATGGATGATGCTAATAATGCCCCGGTAATCTATTATTGGAAATGGAATCTTGAAGATATCGTGAGTGCTTTTAATTAGTAAGATTATTAACAGAACTAACTACTAGATATGTATGAGATTGCATGAGACAGAAAATTCCAAAAAAAACAGGTCCCATGCGGTTTTTAAACTGCATGGGACCTGATGAAATCGTGGATGGTACCGAGGGGGGGACTTGAACCCCCACAGCTTGCGCCACTGCCACCTCAAAGCAGCGTGTCTACCAATTCCACCACCTCGGCGCGATGGAAGTTTTTTATATGATCTTGAAAAAAAGAGCAAGTCCAAAATCAAGTTTTTGCAAAAAAAAGGCGAATAGTATTTTGGGGAGGTGCGCCGGCAACGTCCGGAATGTGTCGTGCAGTCAATCGGTGTGCGCCTTCTTTTCCTTTAGCATCAAAAAAGGCATGTCTTCATGTGGCGTAAGGAGATCTCCTAAGCAGGAAGGACATGCCTTTTATCAGCAGTGGTGAACGCATCGGAGTGTAGATTGATCGTGCACCAACTTTAAAAATTTACTGCATCTGTGTGAGTTTTTCGATGTCCTCTGTTGAGAGCAACTTATCAAGGTCGAGCATGATAAGGAGTCGATCTTTGAGCTGGCCGACACCGCTGATGTAGTCCGAACCGATACCCGCGACAACAGGTGGCGGTGGCTCAACCGTATTTGAAGGAATACGGAGGACTTCAGCCACCGCATCCACGACAAACCCAACAAGGATGTTATTGATAACGCAATCAATAATACGCGTATTTTTGTCGTGGGGTTTCGGGGCGAGATTAAATCTTCGCCTCAGATCAATAATAGGGATGACTTTGCCACGCAAATTGATAACACCTTCGACAAAGGCCGGTGCACGAGGAACTTTGGTGATTTCCATTGTCCGGATGATTTCCTGAACCTTGAGAATATCAACACCAAATTCCTCTTCGCCGATACTGAATGTCACCAATTGCAGCAATTCATCATCATGTCTTTTTCCATCGGCTTCCATAGAAACTCCCTTACGGCCAAAGAGTGATTACTGCAAGAAAAAACGATCGGGCGCGCAGTCTTGGAAGGCAGCCTTGCGCACCATAGTATTTTTGACGTGCCGGGGCACGCAGTTCCACAGCGTTGTTCTCCTTATCGGCTTATCTTGCAAGCACTCTAGGGCTTTTGCAAAAAAACTTCCCTGACGGTTCTTCACGCCTTATGGTGTTGCACTTTCAGGGATATGCTGCCGTTTTTCCAGGGCCACATTTGTGCCGTTTTCCGAGTACTGCTCTTCAATAGCGCGGGCAAAATTCTTTTTGAGCCAGGCCGTATCGTAGATGTCCCTGAGAACAATGGGCTTTCTTGATTTTTCACCTGGCGGGAAAATGGCTGTGAGCGGAATGCTGCGGCTTCCCAGTGTTGTGAGAAGGTAGGTCGCGGCGGCATTGGCCTGGGTGAGGTCTGCTTTCATCATGAGAAAATCATGCTTATCAAGGAGAGATTGCATGGTTTCATCCGTCAGAACGGTTTTCTCAAGAAATTTGCAATTAGGGCACCAATCAGCTGTAAACTGCACGAGAATCATTCGTTTGCCAAGATTGCTTGTAAAGAGCTCAGGAGTAAAGGTCTGCCAGGCGAGCGGGCGTGCCTGCGGGGTCAGAAGAGAAACGATGGAGCCCGTGAAGATGGCAATACAGAGAATCCCCAAAAGGCGTTTCCTGAGCGGAGATGCGCCATTCCTGCAGTACTTCCCCCAGACGCTCGCCGCGACGGCGATGAAAAGAAGGGTGGCAAGTATGTGGATATACATTTCCTGTGGCAGGATGGAGAGAAGATAGATGGCTGTACCAAGCAGAAAATATCCCACGATATGCTCGACCACATTCATCCATGGACCTGATTTCGGAAGCAGCAGAACGGCCCTGGGCCAGAGGGAGAAGAGCAGATAGGGCAGTGCCATGCCAAGCCCAATGAACCAGAAAATCAGCATAAGGACCGCGAGAGGCTGCGTAAAGGCCCATCCGAGCACGCCGCCAAGAAGTGGCCCGCTGCAGGGTGTGGCCAGAAAAGTGGTCATAAGACCCGTAAAATAGGCGTTGAGATAAGGGCTCTTCGTTGAATCGCTGAGTTTCAGATCGATAACCGGCAGCGAAAAGACCTCGAGCATTGACAGGCCCATGAGAAAGACAAAGCAGAGCATGAGGAGGACAAGGGTCTGATTTTGGAAAAGCTGTCCCCAAATAAAATCGGCAAGTCCGAGAATCAGGGCAAGAAGGGTGAAAAAGGTTAGAATGCCGGCAGAAAAGCAGAGGTTGTGGCGTCTGAAAAGACGAATGCGCTCGCTTTCGCTCTGTGCACCAATTAGAAGCAGCCCGCTCATCTTGAACGTGAGTACCGGCAGAACACAGGGCATGATATTCAGAATGAGGCCTGCCAGAAGACCGAAGAGCATAGCCTTTGAAAGAGTGGTGATTTCAAGGCTTTTGTCGGCATAAACAGGATCGAGTGTCACTGCAAATGAATCGGGTGGGGGAAGCGGGGCGGGCGTCTCCGGCTTTGGCACTGGATGGGCGCTCTCCTTTGGCTTTGTGTCGATGGCCTCCGAGAATTGTACTGCCCATGGTTCCTTTGAGAGCTCGGGCAGAGTTCGGGGAATTGTTCCCTTAAGTGAAAGATTGACGGGAATGCAATTGTGTTCCGAGCAGAGCAAAAGACTCAGAGATCCAGTGTAGTGGGCACCTGCAGCCTCTGCCGGAAGCTGGGTAAAGAGGGGAAACTCGTCTTCGTAGACAAAGATTGAGTGATCGGGGGCGTAGAAGTCCCGCTGAGCAGCTCCCTTGGGGTAGATTATGGTGAGTGATTCGTTGTTGACCGTAAGCTCGCATTCTGTCGGGCGGCCTATGTCGCGTGTTTCGTTAGAGTAGGCGTGGTATCCGTCGGGAAGGGTGACAAAGAGGGCGCACGCCAGTCGCTCCCCGTCGAGTGCGCAGCGCAGCTTTGTCGATACGCCGTGGGCGCTGAGGGGGGCGGAGAGAAGGAAGAGAAAAAAGGGAATAAGAAAAAGACGTAAAAGCATCGATACGTATTGATAGAGTGGTTATAAAACGGAAAAATGTCTCCAAATGCCGTCACGGATCAGGTCACGTTTTGGACCTCACACCCGACTGTCGAGGCCTCGAAAGATATACAGGCGTTGACACGTAACTCCGAGCGCCGCAATGCACCGCGCCGCAACGGGGCGACACCACATCTAGGGTATACGAGAGCTGAGCTTTTGTGAATCAGTAAAACGGGCGGCAAGTGTCCCCTTCCTTAAATTCTTTTTCAGGAGTCCCGGGGGGCAGGTTGAAAACGAATATTCGTATGGCGGACTTCCCTTCAACATGTGCGAGAAAACTTATCCGTCCGAGAAATAGGCAAATAGACGGCGCAGGCCGGTTGATGTCCATTTTTTCCTTCGGAGGGACCTCAATGGCGAAGAGATATGCCGGTTGACATCTTTCCCCACCCAACGTCGGGGGATTTCTGGCGAGACGGGTTCCAGCTTCAACGAGACTGCCCAGGATGAACATCACTTGGTTTTCGCTTTCAGATTCCTGCAGTGGGGAATTTTACGGCAGCAAACCAGCGCCCTGTTCCCCCATGCCCCACTATTTCTCCACAGCTTGACAGGGATCGCCCAGCCAGGGGTATGTTGGAACAGGAAAGGCATAGTGGCAATGAATTTCCAGTTACGGTGCGCCTTATTCTCTCGCCCCGAAGGGCGGGTGGGGCGGCGCGTTCGAAAAAAAAAGACCAGCCGTAAGCCCGACTGGTCTTTTTCATACACAAAGAATTCGCTGCCTTACTGGAGAACGCTGCTCCCCTTGAAAGAAATGCTTAAAATTTCGTAGGTTACACGGCCTCTGGGGATTGAGATGGTCACTTCGTCTCCTTCCTCCTTGCCAAGAAGGGCCTGCCCAACGGGGGAAACAAAAGAAATGGAACCCTTTGTGGGATTGGCTTCATCGGGACCGAGGATCGTATAGGTTTTCTTTTCCCCACTGTCGACATCCTCCAATTCCACCGTGCAGCCAAAGACCACCTTGTCGCCGCTCAATGTGTCCAAGTCAACAACTTTGTATTGCCCAAGACGACTTTCTATGTATTTGATACGCGCTTCCGTCATCCCCTGACGTTCACGGGCGGCATCATAGCCTGCGTTTTCGCTCAAATCCCCTTCTTCACGGGCTTCTTTGATCGCCTGGATAATGGCTGGCCGTTCATTTTTCAGTTTTTCCAATTCTTCTTCCAATCGTTTGTATCCTTGAATGGAAATCGGCATTGTTGGCATGGGTATCCTCGTATGACAAAAAAAGTGTCCCGCTGCCAAAACAGCGGAACCACATTGTGTGCTCCCTGGGGGGAGAAAATACTCTGCGTGCCCCTGTTTTTTTGTGGTTACAGCCTTTTTGTGATTTCGGAAAAGGAGTTCTCGCGTTTGCCAGCGTAAAAAAGCAGCTCAAAGGGAAACAGAAATCATGGCAGTAACGAAAAGAAAAGGGGAACGGCTTATACAAAGAACAGTAATACTAAGACCATCCAGAAACAGATGGTCTGAATGGTCTTTCTTGAATTTTTTTGACTGATCTGAAAAAAGGATTGACCGCCTTGCGTACCCGCATGCGGTCTTAAGAAATATGTTCCTGCAAGAAATATGAACGAAAAGAAGACGTTCGTCAAGATCTTTTTTTGGGGGGGCAAAAAGGCATACTTTCGCAATCCTGGCATGCGCTGCAAGGTCCATTAACCCCAGAGAATCGTCGGAATATTTTTCTTGTCCAAAGACTTCAAGCAGGGTATTTTCTTTCGTCAGACTGGGACTCCCCGAGAACACACTGTCAACCCATAGGATGTTTTTTTCGTGCTATGAAGAAAAATTTTTTTCGCTACCTAGGTCCCGTACTTGTCAGCGCTGTTTTCTGCCTTGCCATCTATCTTCTCTACCACAAGCTGAAGCAATACAGTATTGCAGAAATCCGGGATTCCATGAGCATGGTCTCCTCGTGGAGAATATTCGCCTGTCTTCTTGGTACCGCCGTGAGCTATGTTATCCTCATGGGCTATGACTTTCTGGCCATTCGTGCCATTCACAAGCGTCTTTCCCTCCCACGCCTCTGCCTTGTGTCGTTTGTGGGGCAGACGGTCAGTTACAATTTCGGTGCACTCCTTGGCGGCACGGCCGTGCGCTACCGCTTTTATTCGGCCTGGAATTTTACCGTGACTGACATTGTCCGTCTTGTACTCATGCTTGCCGTAACGTTCTGGGTGGGTGTCCTTGGAACCTGCGGCATATTTTTTGTTATTGCTCCTCCCCATATACCAGAGGAACTTGCCGTTCACATCCCCTTTGCTGATCTGCGTATTTTAGGGGGAATCCTCTTTTTTGTGGCCTTTATCTACATATTCCTCTGCTTCAGGGTCAGACACCCCATCCACGTTTTTGGAAAAGAATTTGTCTTTCCGCCAGCAAAGCTTGCTGTCTGGCAGTTTATAGTAGCCTCCGTGGATATCATCGCAGCCGCATTCTGCATGTATATCCTTCTCCCGGGAAGCCTTGGCATCAGCTTCTGGGATTTTGTTCCAAGCTATCTTCTGGCACAGGTTGCGGTTGTTCTGACCCATGTGCCGGGAGGCGTGGGGATTTTTGAGCTTGTAATCATCAATCTCACTCATACAGATCAGACACAGATTGTCTTTGCTGCTGTTCTGCTCTTCCGTCTTTTCTACTATATTATCCCTCTTCTTCTTGCGGCCCTGATTTTAGCGGGATACGAAGTCAGAACAAGGAGGTCCTCCTTCCGTGATCTCCGCAGAAAGATCAATATCATTTCCCATTCCGTGGCGGCCTATGGGACCTTCGGGCTTGGGGTCGCCTTTCTCATTTCGGCCTTTTATCCGCTTCCTTATGCCCTCATTCATGACGTTTCGACCTCCTCTGCTTTTCTTTCAGCCTTAGGGGAGTATCTTCTGGGTGCCACGGGCTTCCTCCTTCTTCTCTTCTCCTACGGGCTGGAGCACAAGGAGAGCGCGTCCCTTCCGTTGACGTGGATCCTTCTCCTGCTCGGAGGGCTTGGGGCCTTCCTCCACAGCGGCTCATACCTTCTTCCCTTGGTTGCCGTTGTGTTTCTTGCCGTGCTTTTTCTTCTTAAACCCCGTTTTTACAGAACACGTTTTTTCCTGCTTCACGGCCTTCCGGTATATTGGCTTTTAGCCTCTCTTGTCGCGCTTCTTCTTGTTGTGAGTGCTGCCCTTGTTTACTATTACGGATCGTTGAACCTTGAAACACTTCTGGGCAACACCCAGCACATCAATGCGTGCAGGGCTCTTAGGGCGTCCTTTTTCCTTCTTTTGCTTTCCGGTATGGCTTTTTCACTTTTGCGGCAGGGCGATCGATAGAGGCCCGGCTCCTGCGCGTCCTGTTTTTCTAATGCGGTGACAGAATGCATGTACGGAGACGTCCCTGAAAATTGTTCGCTGTACCGGAAAAGGATGATTCGAGCTTCCTTTGAAGAGGATGACAGAAAAAGAGCAAGCATTCTCTTCCGCTCTCAGACGTGTCAGCGTTGAATCAGATTCATCTTTATCTGTGGAACGTTAAGGGGCGTATCTTCTGCAGCATGACGCCATCCCCGTTGTACATTGCGGTCAAATAACCGGCATCACGACTGTATTTCTTTGCGTTTTTTGTTCTTATGCGAGGGCCCGTGTGCCTCCCGTCAGCCTTGTAGCTTTGGTACGGAAAGATCCAGGACTGCGATTCCCTGCATTTTTGAATACGTGTTAAAGAAGGGCTCCAGTCTGCTGCGGGGAGCACAGAGCTTGAAGGGGTCTTCCTTTGCAAAAGCAGCCATGTATATCTGGTCTGCAATCATGTCTGACATGGCCCGCATTGCATTGAATGCCGGTCATTTCTGCAGGTTTTTCTACTCTGGGTTCCCAAATACCAATAAAAAAACGCATATAAGAGCGTTCATTTCCATTTGGCTCATATATACGTTTTTTTTGGGGAATGTGACCTGTGTTACTTTTGCGTTTCCGCGGGACTAGGGACGTGTGAGAAGAACCTGATCAACTCCGTCCCGTTCCTCCAGACTTACCATGATCTGCTCATCATGACGGGTTTTGACGCTTTTTCCGATGAAGTCGGCCTGGATGGGCAACTCTCTGTGGCCGCGGTCAATAAGGACAAGGAGCTTCACGGTCTTCGGGCGTCCGTAGTCGAGGAGGGCGTCAAGAGCTGCCCGAACTGTTCTTCCGCTGAAGAGAACGTCGTCGATAAGGACTACGGTTTTGTCCGTGATATCTGTCGGAATGCAGGATGTGCCAATGACGGGCTGTTCCTTGATGCTTGTCCAGTCATCACGGTAGAGATTGATGTCCAGAGTTCCCTGCTCAAAGTTCTTCTTCCCTTTCTCGGCAAGAAGCCTCCCGAGACGTCTTGCGAGGTCGGCACCTCTCCGCTCAATACCTATGAGAACGCATTCCTCTTCTTTATCGAGCACTTCAAGCAGCTGTGAGCCAAGACGGTCGAGGACAAGGGCCATGGATGTGTGGTCGAGAATACATTCCTGGAACATGAGGTTCTCCTTTTGGTGGCAACGGTTCCGCTGTCCCCCATTGTAGAACGGACGTCATCACAGCGTCGTCCCTCTGTGCCTGTGGGCGTAACCTGTTCTTGACTTTTTCGTTCTCTCTTCGCAAACTGTCTTTTTTGGAAGTCTAAAGATTTCCGCCCTCCTCCGCAACTCTACGATTCTTTCCTGCCCATATGTCAGACGCCGTTTTTTTGCTTCCTCCCCAAGGTCAGGAGCGCCGCATTGAGCGCAGCGGACATGCCACGCTCTGCCGCTTTGTCAAAAGGACCCTTGACGCCGGCCGTACGGCCGTCTGTGTCACGACCGATGCCGAGCATGCCGCGCACATCCGTTCCCTCCTGCCTCTTTTTTTTTCGGAACGTCCCGAAGAACAGCTGAAGCCGCTCTGGGAACAGGTCATTCTTGATTTCCCACCGGTTCTGAAAAAAAACAGCCGGGAGTCCGTGGCAAAGACCATTGCCGCTCTGTACTCCTTAACCAAACCGACTCCCCGCTGTCTTCTTGCCTCTCTTGAAAGTCTTTTGCTTTGCCATCTTCCCCTTGACTATTTCGGAACAAGGACCCTCGATTTGAGTCCAACGCAGGAGTACGCGCCGGAACTCGTGCTCGAGCAGGCAATCGATTGGGGATATGTCCGGGTTCCTATGGTGGGCGAGGTCGGCGACATTGCCCTGCGTGGCGATATTCTCGATATTTTTCCCCCAGGCTATGCCAAACCGCTGCGTCTTGAATTTTTTGGAGACACGCTCGAGGAAATACGTCTCTTTGATGCGGAGACGCAGCGCTCAAAGCAAAATATCTCTGACGCGACCATCCTCCCCATGACACCCTCCGGCCTCTCCGGGGCAGAGAAAGAAACCGCCGTTGCGCGGCTCGACCGCCTTCAGGCGGAAGGTCGTCTTTCAGAAAATGCCCACTACAGTCTGAAAAAGGCCCTTGATGGAGGCCCGTCACTTATATTGCCGCCCCTCCTTTTTGCAAACGCAAGTCTTTTTGAAGACTGGCTTGATCCGGGCGCGGTTTTTTTTCTCCCAAACGAAGTGGAGCTCGTGACGGAGCTTGTTCATGAACGTGAGGAGCTGAAAGCTGTTCTCGAAGACGAAAACGCGAGTTTTTTGCAGCCTGCCCAGCTCGTCTTACGGAAAACGCAGCGCCCCCAGCCCTGGCCGAAATTTTCCCGCCTTGTCTTTACTGAAGAGCTCATCGGGGCAAATATTGAAGGCGAGGTCTGGCAGGAACGGCGTATTGACTCCTTCGAGGCGCTTTTTCCTGAAAAAGAAGCCCGTGACAGACCCTGGCAGGCCCTTCTTTCAGCCCTCAAGGTATGGACCTCAAAGTACCGTCAGGTGCTTTTGTGCTTTACCTCCCATAAGGGGCGGAACAAGTTTTTGAAACTTTGCGAGCAGGAACCCTTTTCCTTTAAGCAAGGCTACGCCGAGGGAGAAACAGGTCTCTTCGCACTTGTGGCCCCCTTTCGAAAGGGTGTTGAACTTCTTTGGGACGGAAGTCTCATTCTCGGCGAGGACATTCTTTTCCCGCGGGCCAAGAAACCCGCAAGGCACGCTTCTTCCTTCCGGGGACTCCGTTCCTTTGACGGCATCAGGGAAGGAGATCTGCTTGTCCACAGAGATTACGGCATAGGACGCTTTGGCGGTTTGCATCTTCTGACCGTCAATTCGGTTGAAAACGACTTCTTGCTCATTGAGTACGCAGGGCGTGACAAACTCTATGTGCCGGCTGACAATCTCTCTCTTATTCAGCGCTATAAGAGCGACGGGGCCGACCCGCCTCTGGATCGTCTTGGCGGGACCGGCTGGAAAAGCAGCCGTGACAAGGCCCGCAAGGCAATTGAGAAGATCGCTGCGGATCTCGTTGAAATGTATGCCTACAGGAAGGTTGCCAAGGGCTTTTCCTACGGGCCATTGAACGACCTCTATCATGAGTTTGAAGCCACGTTTGACTATGAGGAGACTCCTGATCAGGCCCGTGCCATACAGGACGTCCTTGATGATATGGCGAAAGATACGCCCATGGACCGCCTCGTCTGCGGCGATGTGGGCTTCGGGAAGACAGAGGTCGCCATGCGTGCGGCCTTCCGCTGCGCCCTCGAGGGACGGCAGGTCGCCATGCTTTGCCCGACAACTGTCCTGGCTGAACAGCATTATCAGACTTTTCGTTCGCGCCTGACCGGCTTCCCCGTGACCGTGGGCCTTCTAAGCCGTTTTGTTTCCAGAACAAAACAGAAACAGGTCCTTGATGCCGCGGCGCGGGGCTCGCTCGATATCCTTGTCGGAACCCACAGGCTCATCTCCAACGATGTGCAGTTGCCGAACCTCGGGCTTCTTATTCTTGACGAAGAGCAGCGTTTCGGGGTGCGCCATAAGGAGAAACTCAAGAGCCTGCGCAAGAACGTGGATGTCCTAACCCTTACGGCAACCCCCATTCCGAGGACCCTGCAACTTTCCATGTCGGGTATACGCGACCTCTCACTCATCGAAACCCCCCCGGAAAACCGGAAGGCCGTGACAACGCTCACCACCGAGCGCGACGATGCCTTCTTACGCACGGTGATCGAAGAGGAACTCGCAAGAAAGGGACAGGTTTTCTGGGTCTATAACCGGGTTCAGGGCCTTGAGAAGGTTGCGGACTATGTGCGGACGCTTCTCCCGGGCGCACGTGTCGCCTCAGCCCACGGTCAGCTGAGCGAAAGCGCTCTCGAAAGCGTTATGTACTCTTTCTGGCACGGAGAAATCGATGTGCTTGTCTGTACATCAATAGTCGAGTCGGGGCTTGATTTCCCAAATGTCAACACCATCATCATTGATCAGGCTCATATGTTCGGCCTTGGCCAGCTGTATCAGCTGCGCGGACGGGTTGGAAGAAGCGACCGCCAGGCCTACTGCTACCTCATTGTGCCCGGCGGAACCCTTCCGCCCGTTGCTGCGGAACGACTTGGTATTTTGCAAAATCTTGACTATCTCGGGGCCGGTTTCCAACTTGCCATGGAGGATTTGCGCCTGCGTGGAGCAGGGAACATCCTTGGCGAAGTGCAGTCTGGGCATATGAGCCGTATCGGCCTAGATCTCTACCTTGAAATGCTCGAGGATACGGTCGCGCGTCTTAAGGGCGAACCCGTCCTCCATGAGACAGACTGTGAAGTGAATCTTGGCGTCGGGGCACACATACCCGTATCCTACATGGACGACAGTCGCGACCGCATGCATTTTTATAAGGCACTTACTTCTGCCGAAGGACATGCGGCTCGAGAGGTGATCGCCCTTGAAATGGCCGACCGTTTTGGGTCCATGCCCGTTGAAGTGCATAACTTCATTGCTGTTTTGGGCTTTAAGGAATGCCTTAGGGCGCTTCAGGTCGCCCGCGCCGATGTGTATCCGGACCGGGTAAGCCTCCACTGGGCTGACGGACAGACGTCAGTTTCTCCCGAGTCCATTATGCGTCTTGTGACGCAGGTTGCGGGAGCAAAGGTGACGCCTCCGGCAACCCTGACGCTCCCCATGGAAACGGATCGTTCATTTGGCGAAGCTCTTTTTGATCTTGAAACGATTCTCGGTCGCCTGAACGAGAAGACCTCGCCCGTTGCCTGATTTGCGATGGCCCTGCATGCCTTTTTATCTGCCCTTTTTGCTGTTTTTCAGAAAAAGGCTGCACCAATGACGGTGTATTTTTGTGGGACGAGGTGTTGGCATCAGCTTTTCAGAGAAAAGGGCGTGCCATGCTAACCCTGAGACAGCGCAGGACGGCAAAACAGGGAGCTTTCCGATTCGCCGTTGAAGCGGCTTGAAGGATGGTATGGCGTGATTGATTTGTGGATGTCCTGCCGGCAGCAACCTTCATTACAGGGCAGGCTTGGCGCGGAACGATACCGAACTGCAGAATGATTTTTGTTTTGTGCATCTCCCGGATAAAGGGATCGTTTGCCTGCCTTCCCTGCAAGCAAACGAAAAAGCATGAATCGAAATTTTTTCCGTCGGCAGTATATACATTCTCAAGGAGAGAGACTGCCGGCCCGCCTCCCTTTAAAATCTTGATATCCCCCTCCTAACGTCGGTTGATTCTTATCTGTAGAATTCCTCCCGGACAGCACTACAGGGGTGGCCTGCTTCAACTCGGACCTCTCCACTGACAGTCACGTATCATAACCAGTTCCCTCTCGTCTTTCCTGAATCGTTTTTGGGGTGGGGCAGGGATAGTAGGTCTGTTATGGTATTTTACCCAACTCACGAGCTGCAGGGGGGGGCAGAAGCTCAGCGGCTCTCTGAGGGGAAATAACGCAGCGGAAAAAGTCGTGTAGACGGGCGCGCGGATTGAAGCATGAAAACGATGATGGCGGGCATGTCCCCGACTCTTCGCTTCCCTTGTGAAGATACAAGCGCAAGATGCCGCCCGGGAGAATTTTTTCGGGTGCTGCAGGGATGTTTTGCCGAATTACTGCCGAACAGCCTTCCGAAGGCGACATAAGGCGAAGGAATGCAAAGTAATAGAGAGAGCAGGCTAAAGAATGGAACATTCTGTGTAGGATGCGGGGTGGCCGCTACAGATCGCCTTTTTTTCCCCCGCAAAAATATTCGAAACTCCGTTTTTTTCCGCTTATTCTTCATTTTTTCGGAAGAAGACAGAATTTTAGACTAGCCTTTTCCTCGTTTTTTTCTATAATTACCAAACGGGGCCGTACCTTTTTTTATGGCGATCATCAATACCGTTGCCGTCAGGGGGGATACCCCGGTTTCCCGTAAAACGAATACGTAGGGCCGATCCCCGGACTGAGCTGTATCCAGGCCTGACGTGGGTCGTTTTTCCCTTCAGTCCTTTAGACAATGGATGTCAACCAATGTCCAGACTCTGTTCCCTGCTTTTGTTGCTTGTGCTTACAGCGCTTCCCCTCACTTCCCACGCTGTTCAGCTTGGAAAAATAGCGGCGGTGGTTAACGGAAAGGTTATAACCATGTATGACCTGCAGCGTGCGGCCGTGCCCGAACTCGCTCAGGCGCGTGCCAAGGACTCCAAAACCATTGACCGTATCATGCGTCGCGTGCTGGACAATATGATCCTCGATATCCTTGTGGCGCAGGAGGCGAAGCGCCTAAAGATAACTATCTCAAAAAGCGAAGTGGACGACCGTATTGCCGAGATCATGAAGCAGAACAGACTCACGAAGGCACAGTTCGAAGCCCAGCTCGCAAAGGATGGCATGAGTGTCAAGGAACTGCGTTCGAGGATTGAGCGGCAGCTGCTTAACCAGCGTGTTCTGGGTGTTGAGGTGGGCCGTCGCACGGTTGTGCTGCCGGAAGAGGTCAAGGCCTACTACGAGGAGCACAAGGACACTCTTTATGACAGAAAGGGCCTGCATATGGGGGTCCTGATCTATCATCCGAAGGCTCCCGCCGAAACGGTAGCGGGACAGCTTGCCCGGGGCGAGATATCCTTTGCGAGCGCCTGCGCCAAGTATTCCGTTTTGCCGAACAGAGACAAGGGCGGCGATACAGGGCCCGTAGAATGGGACAAACTCAATCAGGAGTGGGGAGAGCGTCTCTCAAAGATGAAGCCCGGCACGGTTTCAAATATTTTCATGAACAAGGGATTTAAAACCCAGGTGTATCTCTTCAGACCGGAGGGGGGACCGTACAAGATTATGACCCTGAAAGAGGCGACGCCCATGATTACGGGGATCTTACGTCAGCCGAAGAGTAAAGACCGGTTTGATGAATACGCGGCCCAGTTGAAGAAAAAAGCCGTAATTGATATACGCCTTTAGTCGTTGCCGTCAGTTCCGATATTTTTTGAAAGAGCGCTTCATCTTTCCGGATGCGCTCTTTCAGCCTTTTTTGAACGAATCCCCTTAGGTCTGCGCCAAAGCGGGCCTTATATTTTTTGCTGATTTTAACCCTAATTTTGACCATATAAGGAGGCGGCGTCGTCACCGCTACGCGGGTCGAACGCTGAGAGTGCATGTCTATAGAAGAGTTTGGAGCCCGTTTACGGGAAGAGCGTGAAAACAGGGGGCTGTCCCTGGAGGATGTGGCAAACAGTCTTAAGATCAGTGTCAGAATGCTCCGGGCCCTGGAGGATGGCGACAGAGAGAAATTTCCCCATGTGGCCTACGCAAAGGGTTTTATTCGCTCCTACGCCACCTTTCTCGGTATTTCGCCGGACGAAACAAGCCAAGCACTGGCAAGTTTTGTCCCGGCTCAGCCGCAGGTTGCCATTGTCCCTGCCACAGAGTTTACCCCGGAAGGAAAAAGTCAGGGGGGCTTTCTTCTGCTGGGAACCGTTCTCCTTTTGGCTCTTCTTGGCGGAGGTGCCTATTATTTCTATTTGAACGGGACCTTTGACGATGCTGCCGAATGGGTTCAGAAGAAAATTGAGAGCTTCTCCCAGAAAAATGATGACGCCGAGAAACGGAAGCATACGCCCTTAAGTGCGAGCCGGAACGATACGCCTCCTCCCATGAAGGAGGAGGTAAAACCCGAACCGCACAACGATCCCCTGAGAGCGTCGGGAAATTGGCCGGCAACGGAGGCATCGACTCCTGCCCCCTCGACAGAGGCCCCTGCTGTCCAGGAACAGAAGGCTGAGCCGACAGGTGTGCAGCAGGTGGTCATTACGGCCACGGACGCCTGCTGGATTCATTCAACGGCCGACGGCACAGAGACCCGTCAGTTTTCGCTGCGGAAAGGGGACACCTTTGCCCTCACCTTCCGGGAAAAGCTTGAGGTTAAGCTCGGCAATGCCGGCGGCGTGCTTTTCCGTTATAATGGAGAGGAACTTCCGCCGTTTGGGAAGGCCGGACAGGTTAAAACCGTGATCTTTCCCTCCGGGGAGGTGCTGTGAGGGAATGGACCGATGTCGCGTTTGTGTTGCGCACCGGTCATTTCCGAGAAATAGACGTCTGGCTCAGGCTTCTTGTACCGGGACGGGGGCTTGTCAGCTGCTTTGCCTTTGGCGGGGCCAAAAGCAGGCGCAGGTTTTGTGGTTGCCTTGAAGTCCTCACCACCATATCAGGGCGTTTTGTCGAACGCAGACAGGAGTTCTGCACGCTTGAGGAAGCGGTGCGGCTCGACGGACCCGTGGCTCTGAGGGCAAACGTCGGACGTATGGGGCTTGCCGCCAACTGCATTCATTTTGTTGAGGCTGTTGGGGGAGATCCGGAAAGCAGTCATGTCCTCTTCGCCCTGCTTGAGGATCTGCGCGGAACGCTGGAGAAGAGGAGTGTGCTTTCAAATGCACTGCCTCTTTTTTTCCGTCTTCACGTGGCGCGGACCCTGGGACTTGCACCGGATTTTTCGCGCTGCGCGATCTGCGGGGCGCCAATGTCCCGGGAACTCGCGTTTTTTCAGCTTGATGAAGGTCTTCTTTTCTGCTCCCGCTGCCTCGGAAAGGAACGCCATGAGAGAAATTATCAACTTCTGCTAAGCCCCCGGGAGCGTGCGCTTCTCACGGAGATTGAACTGAAGCTTCCCCATGACTGGAATGACTCAGACTGTTCTTCCGAGGAACGGCGGCGTGTGATCAAGGCCATAGACGGGTTTATTTTTTATCATATGGGCATTGTCTGGGAAAACGGAACCTTCCGCAAGAGCAGGCCCTGAGTTACGATACCCGCGCGTTAGCGTATGCGGGAGAAAGGACTGTACATGTATTTTCAGGATATTATTCTTACCCTTGAGCACTACTGGGCCAGTCAGGGGTGCGTTATCGAGGAACCTTCCGGGGTTGAATGCGGTGCTGGTACGTTTAATCCGAGTACCTTTCTGCGTGTCCTTGGTCCCGAACCCTGGCGTGTTGCCTATGTGGAACCATGCAGGCGACCGACTGACGGCCGCTACGGAGAGAACCCGAATCGTCTGCAGCGCTATTTTCAGTTTCAAGTTATTTTGAAGCCCTCACCCGAAAACGTTCAGGACCTTTATCTTCAGAGCCTTGAGGCCCTCGGTCTTTCCACAAAGGAGCATGATATGCGCTTTGTCGAAGATGACTGGGAATCCCCGACTCTCGGGGCATGGGGTCTTGGCTGGGAAGTGTGGCTGAACGGCATGGAGGTGAGCCAGTTCACCTATTTTCAGCAGGTGGGGGGGATCGATTGTCATCCGGTGAGCGTTGAGCTGACCTACGGTCTCGAACGTCTGACCATGTATCTGCAGGGCGTTGAGAGTGTTTATGATCTTGCCTGGAACAAGCACGTGACCTACGGTGACATTTACCATCAGAATGAAGTGGAGCAGAGCCGGTACAATTTTGAGGCCTCGGACGCGGACATGCTTCTTGCAAATTTCAATGCGTTTGAGAAGGAAAGTCAGCGCCTCTGTGCGGAGAATCTTCCGTGGCCAGCCTATGACTACTGTTTAAAGTGCTCCCATACCTTCAATCTTCTTGACGCGCGCGGTGCCATATCCATTACGGAACGGACGGGCTATATCGGGCGTGTCCGGGCACTTGCCGCATCCGTTGCAGCCCTCTATACAAAACAGCGTGAAGAGCAGGGTTATCCCCTGCTGAAAAAGCAGGAGGAGCGGGCATGAGCACGTTTATCCTTGAAGTCGGGAGCGAAGAGCTGCCTTCCCGTTTTCTTCCGGTTGAACAGCGTTTTTTGAAGGAGCGTTTTGAGGCGACCCTTCGTGAGGCCCATCTGCAGTTTGGCGAAGTGTGCGTGTATGTGACGCCACGCAGAGCCTGCGTCGAGATCACCGAACTTGCTTCTGTTCAGGAGGAACGGGAAGAGACGGTGCAGGGCCCTCCAAAACGCATTGCCTTTGACGCCGACGGAAATCCCACGAAGGCCCTTGAGGGTTTTTTGCGCACGCAGTCTCTTTCCCTTCAGGATCTGTATGAGGAAGAAACGTCGAAAGGCGTTTATCTTGCGGCAAAACGCCGTGTCGGCGGTGCTGCCGCAACGGACATTCTTGCGGCGTGTATTCCGGATATTCTGCACGGAATTCCCTTTGCCAAGCAAATGCGCTGGGGGAGTCATTCCCTTGCCTATGCGCGTCCCGTTCACTGGATAGTGGCTCTTTTCGATACGGACGTCGTGCCCTTCTCCTTTGGCCCTGTTGAAAGCGGCCGCCAAACATACGGCCACAGAATTCACGGGCCGGGTCCCTTTACTATCCCTTCGGCCGCTGACTACTTCGGCATCCTTGAAACATCCTGCCGTGTGACGCTTGACGGCACAAAGCGTCAGAGTCTCATCCGTGAGGAGGGCGAACGGCTTGCCAAAGCGGTACATGGCAGCATTCTTTGGAAGGACTCGCTTCTGACGGAGGTGGAGGGGCTTTGCGAGCATCCGGTCCCCCTTCTCGGCAGTTTTGATCCGGCCTATCTTGACGTTCCTAAGGAAGTCCTGCTCACGAGCATGGAAAGCCATCAGAAAAGTTTTGGGGTTGCCGACGAAAACGGCGCTCTTTTGCCGTATTTTTTGACGGTTCTGAATATTGCTCCCCAGGATCTTGACCTTGTGAGAAAAGGCTGGGAACGCGTACTCCATGCGCGCCTTGAAGACGCGCGCTTCTTCTGGAAGGAAGATTTGCAGTCGAGTTTTGACTCCTGGCTCTCCAAGCTTGACGCCGTGATCTTCATCGGTCCCCTCGGAAGCATGGGTGAGAAGACAAAACGTCTGGAAGCCCTTTCGGCTTGGCTTTGCGATACTCTGGGCCTTGAAGGAAGGGACGGACTCTCAAAGGCCGATTTTGCCCGTTCCGGCCGGCTTTCCAAGGCTGATCTTGTAAGCGGCATGGTTGGAGAATTCGATACGCTCCAGGGTGTCATGGGTGGTATTTACGCTGAGAAAATGGGTGAGAAGCCCCTTGTGGCGAAGGCGCTGCGCGAGCAGTACCTTCCTCAGGGACCGGACAGTCCGTTACCGGAAAGCTTTTCCGGTGCCGTGCTTGCGATTGCGGACAAGGCGGACACTCTGGCCGGCTGCTTTGGTCTCAACAAAATTCCATCTGGAACGGCAGACCCCTTTGCCCTTCGTCGTTGCGCCCTTGGCATTATCCGCATAGCCGAAGCCTTCTCCTTCTCCTGCCCAATCAGCGGGGTCATGGAGAGGGCTTTCGAACTTTACGGAGACCGGCCTTGGAAAAATGGCAGGGAAAAGGTCATTCCCCTTCTTCTGGACTTCTTCCGGGGGCGTCTTGAAAACCATCTTGTGTCAAAGGGGCACGGTGTTGTCGTGACCCAGGCCGTGCTTGCCGCGGGCTTTGATAATATTCCCGATACCGTCGCAAGAGTCGAGGCCCTTTCGCATTTCGCGGAGGGGGCCGAGTATGTGCCGTCTGTACAGGTTTTGAAGCGGATCGCCAATATCATGCAAAAAGAACGCGGAACGGAGACTTCCGTTACCGGCACTCTTTTTGAAGATCCTTCTGAAAAGGCACTTTTTGATGCGGTTGAGGGCCTCTCTTCCCTGCGTTCCTCGCAGGATTACGCGTCCGTTCTCGCCTCTCTTTCAACGCTTCGTCCCGTTGTGGACACGTTCTTTGAGAACGTTATGGTCCTTTGTGAGGATAAAAAAGTTCGGGCGAACAGGCTTGCCCTTCTTCGTTCCATTCATACCTTGTACAGCAGGGTAGCCGATTTTTCGGCCTTACAGATATGACAGAAAATTTTGCTTATGAGCTTGACAGAATGTCTATCTTTGCGTACAAGCATTGTTCGTTGTTTTTGAGAAGTATGAACCTGTGTGGTTCTCGACATATTGGAGGATATTGTGGCTAATCATAAATCAGCGTTGAAACGGCATAGACAGAGCCTTATGAATCAGGCCCGCAACCGTGCCAATCGTACTCGTGTAAAGAATGCCGTCAAGGCTGTGAATGAGGCACTTCGTTCCGATGATGCCATTGATGCCCGCGCTAAACTCGTTCAGGCAACCTCCATTTTGTCAAAGGCTGCCAATAAAGGTGCCATTCACTGGAAAAAGGCTGCCCGCAAAGTATCCCGGTTGTCAAAGGCCGTGAATGCAAAGGAAAAGAATGCATAAATTTTGTTAGAGCATTATTGCTTGACAAAGTTGCAAAAATGCTTTTTATATAACTCTTACATGCGCTCGTGGCTCAATTGGATAGAGCAACAGGCTACGAACCTGTAGGTTGGGAGTTCGAGTCTCTCCGGGCGCACCAGAAATTTTAAGAGATTAGGCGGTTAGGATGCTATCCTGACCGCCTTTTTTTCGTGAAATCAGGGATATCGCTCCCTTTTCAGCGACATCTGCCGGTGGGAATTTCTCTATTTACAAAGATAAAAGCTAAATTAAGTCCAATATCTGATTCTTGAATCTGTTGAACTCTTTTTTTGCACAACTTCAGCAGAGCAAAGAATGCCGTGTCTGTTGACTGTCTCTTCTGTGTGAAGGTTGCGTTATAGTATCTGTATATTTGCCGCCTCGCGTTGCACCGTTCGCTGATAGGTTACTGAGGGAATTCCGAGCAGCAGGGTATAGTTTAATTCATACCCTGCGGGGATTTTCAGCATCGCTTTGACCTTGGAAAGCTCGTTCATTACCGAAAGCGTACAATCGCTCCACAGCGTTCCCAGACCGATGCTTTGTGCATACAGATCCAAATAGGATAAGGCGATGATGGGGTCGGCATTTTCACAGCCGGGGATAGCCCTGCTTTTGTCAACGGACACGGCAATCATGGAAGGGGCACTGCGATAGATAAAATCAATGCCTTTATTGAACTTCTCCCGGCAGAATTCAATTACCGGAGAGCCTTTGTCCATGGATTGTATGGTGTCATATGTAAAATTTTTGATGGCCTGCATCTTCTCCAGTGTTCCAACGATGGTAAAATGCAGCGAGTCTGCGTTTCCTCCCTTGGGGGGATACGCCAGCATTTCCGTAAGCATGGAGATCTTTTCTGACGGGACATCCTGTTGTTTGAAAAAACGGACACTGCGACGTGATTTTATGAGACGCAAAAGTTCCTCGCTGTCGTCGTAGCCAACCTTGAGCGAATCAGCTGGATTCTTGCCGCCAAAGGATAATGCACCAGTGGGGCACACTGCGAAGCAGTGCTGACAGCCGACGCACATTTTGTCCCCATCAAGAATATAGCCGGGTATTTTTTCGGAATCAAAGGCAATGCAGCCCACGACACATTCTTGCAGACACATGCCGCAATGAATGCACGTTTCCTTGTCTACTGTAATACTTTTTATCACTCCTCACCCTCCTTAATATGTGTAAGGGAGTTGCAAGGTCCTGTTAGCAAAAATCCATGCAACTCCCTTCATTTCGAGCACTATTCTGCCTGTTACAGAAGATCCGCCAAAGCAGCGGCCCGTTCGCAACCGTCCGTATTTTTTACATCCCCCGGATTCCCGGCTTTTGGCACCAGCACTTCCCCAATACAATCCCATTTGAGGAAAGCAAAGGACTTCATTAAAGGAGATTTTACATCGTTCATGGTGCCCGGATCTTCGCTCATGCAACAAGCTATAATCGCCGCTTTTTTGCCGGCAATTTCTTGCGCTTTGCCGCCGATCAAGAACGAGTAAAAACGGTCCAATACAGCCTTGATGGCCGACGACATGGTGAACCAGTAGGTCGGGGTGGAAAAAATTACGGCATCGGCTTCCTGAACTGCCGCAGCAATCTTGTTGAAATCGTCGTCAAAGCTACAGGCTTTTTCAGTCTTGAAGCACCTGTTGCAGGCATGACAGCCGCCAATTTTGAGCCGTCCCGCATCAAATCTCTGCACCATATGCCCCTTGCTTTCGGCTGCGGTGATGAAGGCTTCTGCAAGGATGTCGCTATTTCCACCCTTGCGGGGGCTTCCGGTTATTACAACAATCTTTTTGTTCATAAACACAATCTCCTCTTTCGCGGAAAAACAGGAATGCCAAAATCTCGTCTTTTGCGTCTGAAGGGCGAGACCAGTCTTACTGGCAGATAACATTTGTATCTGTCCTGCACTCCTGCAGGCACCTCACAACTTCCTTAGCATCCCGATCCATATCAGCAGACATGATGATCGGCTCGAAAGGATTAGTCTTTTGCGGCGAGGTTTTTACTGTTTCAGCTTGAAAACTTTTTTTGCCATGCCGCAGACAGGACATACAAAATCTTCACCCTCGTTCTCGATGTCGCCGACATACTCAAAACCACAGCATCCGCAAACGTAGATTTTCTTGCCTGTAGTATCGAGCGATTCGGGACTGTGTTTCTCCAGCATCTTTTTCAGCGCTACTCCGTGATGCCCTTCCTGCTTGGCAAAAATTTCCAACTCGTCCGCAGCGTCAGCGAGTCCTTCAGCGCGAAATTTGTCCGCATAGTTTTTGACCGTGGTTTCCCCACTATATTCCGCGGCCATAACTCCGCGTACAAAATTCCAGAAATTATTGGGAACCTTTCCGTTCAGAGTCGCAAAAAAGCCTGCATGAACGGCTTCTTGATTCGCCAATACGACGAATTCTTTCGCCACATCGTCGAGACCCTGCTCTTTGGCGAGCCGAGCCAGGGCATAGTACATCATGGTGCCGTTTGCTTCGCCCTGGGCCATCATCTCGGTAATTTTCTCAAGCTTGGTGCCTTTAGCCTTCCCGTGTAAACTCATAATTACGTACTCCTTTTTTGGGATAATGATCTTTTTTGCCGGCTGTGACGGAGATGCGCTGACATTTCCAGTCATTGCCGTTCTTTTTTTATGGTTGCAATAATCTGGAATCATTATATCTCGCAATTATGACTTCAATATGGCTTTTTGAGACTTTTTTGACGATATTGCCGGCGGAGTCGTTTTATTCGCCTATTTTTACGTTCTTACGGCAGTATTTACGTCCAATAACGGGAAGGGTAACGATGTGAAAATAGTAGCAGTCTTGAGGCTTACACAATAGCAGTACATCTAAGCTGATCGATAAACTTTATATATAAAAATTTTTGATTAATTCTTGTAACGTGTTGCACAGCTTCTGCATATTATGTTTTCGGGAACATCCACAGGTTTCTTCCTGCCGTTTTATGCCGTGAAACGCCCCAATACAGCGAGCGCTAGCTGCATTTGTTTGCGATCAGGATGTCACGACAGATACTTGTAATGTTTTACGGCATAAGGCGTTGAGGGTTTTTTTTGTGTCCGGCATGGGCCATTTTTACGAATGAACGTCAGTAATCCGGGCAGTTGTGGCAAAAATTGGGAGATTTCAAGATGGGGCATGTGAAATTCGGGCAGAAAGAAGGATCTGCAACTCTCCAGTTCGATGAACAGAAATGTTATCATGCTGGTTCTAAAAAAGGAGAGAGCTCAGGGCCTCGAAATTCAGCGTCGATGGATTAGTGGATGGAAAAAATGAGGATAGATGGAGAGAATAAAGATTATTTGTAATCGCGGAGATGCTGGCTTAACTGTTCAAAGAGTCCGGAGACATTTTTCCGACATCCCCTGCTTGAATTGCGCCCCGTTTTTCTTTTATGCCGGGCACGTGTTTGAAAGCGACGGTTTGAAATCAGGGGCGTGAAACGACGGGACATGCATCTCCGCCGGGAGACACGGCAATACACTGTGATCTTGGAGATCAGCAGGTGAGGAATCTTCCCTGGGGAGGGATATCCCTTTTGACAATGGCAATAGAGTTCAACCGGCTTGAAGCAGGTCATTCCGGTGGAAGAATGTACGGACTTCCTTCTTCTCTGGAAGGAGGGGATCCATCACATTACGCAGCAGGAAAGAATTCCGTTCCCCGAGTCAAGGTATTGCCGGGATGTATCCTGCAACAAGAAAGAATGGCATCCTCTTTTCCCCTGCGAACAGCATCTTTTCTTGATGTCTGATCGTCACAACCATGGGGCCTGCTGAATAGCCGTCCTGAAAATATGATGAGCGCATATGCATTGAAAAATGAGGAAAAGAGGATGCCCTTAGCTTTTCGGAGCCTCATGGTGAAACAGCATGTCTTCTTCTTGTTTTTCCAAAAATTTTATTAACGTCAGTGTGGGATATAGATGCCCGGGTTTTCAGAGCAGGGCAGAGACTCCTGCCGTTTTATTGCATTACTGGCGTATTTTGACAGCCGGTCCAAAGCCCTTGAGCTCATTTTCTGGAACGAGACCTTTTTTGACAAACAGGGACTTAAGATGGGAAAGTCCTTTCAGAGGAGCAAGCGTTGAGACGCCGGCTACGTTGGTAAGAGAAACCTTTTCCAGAAGTCCGCACGCGGAAACCGTGTCAAAATGGTCAACGGTTGTGTCTCTGAGTTCAAGACTTTTCAGCTTTGCCATGCCTGCAAGGCAGCTGAGGTCGAGATTTTCCGCTCCTTTTTTCTTATTGAAGCCACCAACGAAGAATTTTTCCAGATTGGCAAGTCCTGTCAGCGCCTTACTGCCCGAGGCATCCTCCACAGACCAAAAGACAAGTTCCTTCAGTGTCGGGATTTTTCCTACCGGGACAAGGTCAACAGGTTTCCGCATCTGCCATATTTTAAGATACTCGAGTTTTGTTGCGGAGAGGGGACTGTAGTCGCTTACGTTTTCGGCAAAGAGGGTAAATCGTTTGAGATTCGGCATCTTGGCAATCCATGCCATATCAGTAAGCTCTGAAAGTCCTCCCATGAGCTCGCTTACCTGCTGAAGCGAGGCAAGTGATGCGTAGTCAGCCCCTTTGGTGGCATAGTATGTCACTTTTTTCAGTTTAGGACACGTTGCAAGCGCCGAAAAATTCTTCACCTTTGCGCCATAAAAATCCATATGTTTGAGGTTGGCGAGATGCGTGACGGGGGAGAGGTCATCTGGGACTGTCACGTAATGAAGGCGCAGCTCCTCAAGATTGGGGAAGGACTCGGGAATCGGGGACAGGTCTCCGGGGCTTGCGTGACTGATCTGCAATACCTTCAGATCGGGAATTGAGGGCAGGCCCTTAAGCGAGGTGACATGTTTCGACGACACCGCAACAGTCTTCAGATGCGTAAGATCCTTCATCCACAAAAGATCCGTCATGGCGGCGTCAATATTGAGATGCGTGAGAGCCGTGAGGCCGGCAACTGGACTCAGATCCTTTGCCTGACACCCAAGCACCTCAAGACGGGTGAGATGGGACAAACCAGCAAGAGGAGCAAGATCTGTTATACGTTTGCCCCGGCTGACCTTGAGCTCGGTCATTCCCGGAAAGAGACTGCAGAGCCTCGCGAGATCCGCGTCAGTGGCATCATCGAGTACAAAACGCGTACAAGAGGGAACGGTCTTGAGCTGACTTTCCACCGATGCGTCAATTCCTTCCTTAATGGCGGTTGTTTTTCCGGTTTTCACGGAAGGGGTGGCACAGACTGGTTGCACGCATACGGCAAGCAGAAACAATATTCCAGCAAAAATACGGATGCCTTTCATGTAACCTCCTGACAACATAAAATATAAAAATAGAATTACCTACGATGCCAAGAGAAAGAATGTTCTGTCAAGTTGTAGGGGCAGCACTGTATGGCAGATGCCTGGACGTGAGGAACAAGGTTTAGTTATTTGATGATACATACCCATCAAAGCAACTGAATAAGGGAATACAGGCAATAGAATGACCAATTCACATGTTTGGTGCCTGCTGTATTCTGTTGTGAGTCCTGCTATCTAAGAGAGAAGCGGGGGAGTTGCAAGGCCATGTTTTCGATATTCTCCCTGATACGTTTTGCTTGTTTTTTTCAGGGTATAGAACGCTCCTGAGGGCTTTTGTCGGAGCGTTTGTCACAGAAGTGTGCCGTATAGAAAGAGCGGGAGGGGGAGTTTTACGACACGGACCCCCGGGTGACGGGAGTATGCGGCAAGGTGAGTGGAGGTGTTGCGCCAAGCCGATCGAGCGTAACGGGGACGCTTAACCATGTCCCTTGAATAGTGGGGCACTGAATCACGTTCGTTTATATTGCATTTTCCTGCGAAGGCCATTTTAAACGTTCCTGGGTAACGTGAGCAGCACCGCATCTGGGCCGGAAGCAGAGGGTGGGCTTTATGGTATACGAATGCTGCGGACGGGCTCCTTGGTCGCTTCGATCGGCAGTCTCTTCGAGAGCAGCACGTAACACACAGCTGGTCAAGGCGAAAATGGAAGCGTTAGAGGCAAAAACGCCGTGTGCCCACGTCGTTAGGGCGTGGGCGCACGGCACATCGATACCGGTATTCTTCCCGCCCTATTTCTTGGGGCAGGTTCCTCCAAGCTGTTTTGCGAATTTGTCAGCGTCACTTTTGTAGGCGAACTCTGACATAACGTAGGTATTCGGGCCCCGCGCCGATTTCATTTGTTTCGGATCGCGCATGTCGACCTCAACTTTTCCGTTGGCGCAATAGACATAGTATTTGGCGGCCATGGCCTCTGTTGAGCCAAGAATGACAGCACAAAGAAAGAGCAGGATGAGTGATAAGCGGGACATACGATCAGTCTCCTTGTTGAAGATGGTGCTATTGGACGAAATCGAGCTACATAGCGCTTGTTGCGCGCTCGTCTTTAAGCGATTGCTCAATTTTTTTTGTCACCTCAATGTCTGCGGGAAGCCAGTTCACGGACTGTAGCTCATTGGCACTGAGCCAGGCTGCGGCTTCATGTTCGAGGAGCTGCGGTGTTTCATCGGGCATGCGGCACCAGTAGCAGTGCATAGTGAGAAAAAAGGCGGGGTATTCGTAGTGAACGGTCATCAGAAGCTCTCCGACCTTGATGTCGATGGCCAGCTCCTCCCTGATTTCCCGTACAAGAGCTTCCTTGGGTCCCTCTCCCTCTTCTATCTTTCCTCCAGGAAACTCCCAAAGATCCTTGAATTCGCCGTATCCTCTCTGGGTAGCCAGAATCTGTTCCCCTTTGCGGAGAACAGCTGCCACAACGGTAATATGTTTTTTTTCCACGTAACAATCCTGGTTTGGTTATCGTGTAAGAAAGTCATAGAGACCAAAGGGGACAGGACGGTCGAGCTTGAGGAGAAAATGGACGATCGGATGCATTCTGCCGTTGTCTCCAAGAATTTCGGTCTCTTCTCCGTCGGTTGGTCGTACCGGCCCTAAGTAATAGAACTCGCTCCCCTCATCATCGCTTTTTTTTATAAAGAGCAGGACCGACAAAGCCCTCTCTTCGTGCTCTGCGATGTGCCGCACTTCCTTTCCGTCGATTCGGCGGTCGTGTTTCGTAAACCATCGTAATACGCTGTTACTGATGAATTTGTCTTCATATTTTGTTGCTGTGGGGATGTTATTATTTTTTTTGTATGTTACAAATATGGGGCATATATCATTTTTAATTTTATATCCATATATTGTAGAACTTATGTCTTTTTCCCAATTAAGTATTCTACATATATCACGTCTTGAATATTTTTGATATAGTACAAGATTGTTTTTGTCAGAATTTTTGTAATTATCTTTGTATTTTTCTATTCCACATTGAATTATGTCATTTAGTGCAAATGTAAAAAAATCGTTTTGATTATCTTTTGCTTCAAAAATACTTTCCCCTGCGATATAAGCACTGCTTCCTATGCTTTTTATAATAGTAATGTCTGAAAACCTTTTCTTTTCATTTTCGGTATTCAGAAAAGTTTTGTTAAGAATGCGTATAGCTGATTCAAAATCAGCATATGTGCATGCAATGTCATCCTTTTTCAGCTCTTCAAAGTATTGCTGTTCCTGAACAGTGTCGTTGTGAATAAGCATTTGGAGAAGTATCAATTCATGCGGCCGTTTTCCGTCTCCAACTTGCGTGGAGATATAGTCAAGGACCGTATACTGTTCAGGAAGCAGGGACGCTGGCAAGGCATTTTGATCAACATTTTTCACAAAGCTGTAGTAGGATCCCTTTTGGTATGTGGTAAAGAGTTCCGGGTCAATCTCTCCAATCCGATACCAGTCAAGCATTGAGGGAATCCGTCCGAGTTTGTCCTTGAGCGCGAAGTAGTGCTTCTTCAGAAAAATCTTAGGCGTTGACGATTGGTCTATGGCAGAAAAAATGGCTGCTTTTGCAACTTCGTCAAAATGGATGGTGGAGACCCCGGGGACAATGGTTGACCCCTCCATGACGTATTTGCGCATATTGTCTTTTTTGTAGGTACGGTCTCCGGAAAGGGCAATGGGGATGAGAAAGTTGCCCCTGTAGTTTGCAATAAAATCGAGTACAACAAGAAATTCCTTGTCCCGGTGTTTGCGCAGCCCTCTCCCAAGCTGCTGAACAAAGACGATGGCGCTTTCTGTCGGACGCAGCAGTATCACCTGATTGATTTCTGGAATATCCACCCCTTCATTGAAGATATTGACCGTGAGGATGTAGTCAAGGGCGTCGTCCCCATTGTCCCGCAGACGTTCGATAGCCTCCTGACGGGCTTCTTCGCTGTCCTCTCCCGAGAGGGCAATGGTCCGTAAGAGCGTTCCGTCCGGTCCTTTCCTCTTATTGAAAAGTTTTGAGAGGAGTTTCGCCTCCTCAATGCTTGCGCAGAAAATAAGCCCCTTCAGCTTCGTTCCCGAATATCCGTAGTAGCTTGCCTGTTCAAGCACATGGTCTACGCGTTCTTCCTCATGTATCCTGTTAAAGATTCTTCCGTCGAAAACGCCGTTTTCCGTTTCTCCTTCAGTGTCTATATCCTTAAGACCGAAGTAGTGGAAAGGGCAGAGGAGATTGTTTTCGAGGGCGTCCTTCAGCCGGATTTCGTAGAGGATTGTACGGTCAAAAAGTGCGTAGACATCCGCCCTGTCCGTCCGGTCAGGCGTTGCCGTCATGCCGAGCCAGAAGGAGGGGGTGAAGTAGTCGAAAAGAGCTCGATAGGTCGGGGCCACGGCGTGGTGCACCTCATCAATGACGATAGTTGAAAAATCGTCTTTCTTAAAACGGTGCAGGACTTCGTTTTTTGCAAGCATGGAGACCATGGCAAAGACAAAGCGGGCCTTTGAAATGGCCGTAAAATCCTTTTCGTCTCCCGAGAGTCCGACCATGCGGTCCGGGTCCTCTCCAAACACAAGGGCATAGGATTCTTTTGCCTGTTCAAGAATCTGCCGGCGATGGGCGATAAAGAGCACGCGCCTGGGCCGTAACACATCTCTGAGACCGAAGGCAGACGCATAGGTTTTGCCCGTGCCTGTCGCAGAGATAAGGAGCCCTTTGCGTGAACCGGAATCAAGGGCCTTCTTAAGCGCGTCAAGAAAGGCCTCTTGCATGGGATTTGGCGTGAGCCTGTAGCCCCTGAGGAAGGTGGTGTGTCCTTTTGTCGAACATGCCTGCTGACGGCGACAGGTTGTGTGGCGTATCGCATAGGAGCTGCGGATCTCAGCGTATTCCTTTGTTTTTTTATGCTGCCAGAGGTCTTCAAAGTTTTGCGCAACGGACGCCGCGATTTCCCCTTCTTTGGTTGAGACAATTTTAATGTTCCACTCATGATTAACGGTAAGGGCATACTGCGTCAGGTTTGCGCTGCCAATGAGAATGCTGTAGAGGCCGTCGTGCCGGAAAAGATAGCCCTTGGTGTGGAACCCTTCCCCGGCACTTGTCTCGTACATGCGAAGGGTAATGTTGCAGAGAGAGTCGAGGGTGTCCAGTGCCTTTGGCTCGCTGAAGGCCAGGTAGTCCGTCGTCAGGATGCGCCCGTGAATGTGCTTCTTCTCCAGATTCTTCAGCACGGGGAGAAGCGGGGTTATTCCGCTTTGGGTAATGAAGGCGACAGAAATGTCGAAGGATTCAGCCAGGCTGAGCTCCCGTTCAATGAAGGACAGAACACTTTCCTCGCGGCTGTTGATGACGAATTCGGGCTGAAGAGCGGGATTCCCGTTGCTTTTCGCGTCGATGTACCCTTTTTCGAAACCATGCAGCAGAATAGTTCTGATTTCATCTTCAATGGCGGAAGTTGGCAAGGGAAGCCTCCTGATCTTTTGTTTAAAGGATATCTAGAAAAAATATTTGAAGAGGAGGGAAAGTGTCAAAAGAAAAAGGGAAAAGGATAGAACGTGCCTGATCCAGACATTGCCCCGTATGATCGCAAAACGGCTGCCAAGAATGTTGCCTGAGATGCTGGCAAGGGCCATGGGGAGCGCAACGGACCACAGCACGGCTCCCTCGACGATAAAGGTGACGGCGCTCGCGCAGTTCGACGCAAGGTTAAACACCTTTGCCGTTGCCGAGGCATGAAGGAGGTCAAGTCCAATAAGCCAGTGGAAGATCAGAATCAGGATGGTGCCTGTTCCGGGGCCAAAGAAGCCGTCGTAAAGGCCGATGGAGAAGGTGAGGAGGGCTATGCGGAGGAAGGAGAGAGGGCGTTCCTTTTTTCCCCCTCTGTCAGCGCCCGGAAGAAGTGTCAGAACAAATGCCAAGGGCAGCATGGCCGCAAGAATCTTCCCGAGAAGTTCGTTATCGACATGAAGGGCTATGATTGAACCGAGAAAGGCACCAAGGAGGGAAAAGGCGATACCCCGGAGTGCAATATCAAAGCGTACAAGGCCCCGGAGCGCAAAGGAGGAAAGCGCCGACGCCGTGCCAAGACTCGAGCTCACTTTGTTGACGGCAAGAACGTGGTGAGGGGGAATGCCTGTCAGAAGAAGCGCCGGCAGGGTGATGAGCCCCCCACCTCCGGCGATTGCGTCTATAAAGCCAGCAAGAAAGGCCGCGAGGGAGGCAAAAGCTATCAACGAGAGAGAAAGCATGCGTGCTCCGCACACCTTGTGCGCGTTTCCTTTTCAAAAGCCCGTGGTCACAAAGGGGATGAGACTCTTGATGGGGAGTGAAGTTTTGGTTCCCCTGTAGGATGGTCTTGTTATGCGGACGCTCCTTCACTGTCTTCACTGTCCCGACGAAAGATCTTCTGCAGGATGTAGACGATAGCCATAAGGGTGATACCCGCAAGGTCGGTCATGATACCCGGAACGATGAGCACAATGGCCGCTCCAAGGAGGATAAGACGTTCAATAAGCATGAGCTTGCGCTTCCAAAATCCCACACTGGCAAAGGAAAGGGCCGCTATGCCGATGACGGCTGTCGCCACAATGACGGCTATCTGGAGATTGCTTGCCCCTATCATGAGAAGTCCGGGATCGTAGCAGAAAATATAGGGAATGAAGAAACCTGCCGCCGCAAGTTTGACGGCCATGAAGCCCGTTGCATTGGGTTCTGACTTGGCGATGCCCGCTGCCGCGTAGGCCGCAAGGGCGACAGGGGGCGTAAGGTCGGCAAGGATGCCGAAGTACATGATAAAGAGGTGCGCCGCCATTTTTGGCACACCAAAGGTCTCGATGGCCGGTGCGGCGATGGTCGCGAGGACAATATATTTGGCGGTTGTCGGAAGACCCATGCCGAGAATGATCGATGAGAGCATGGTGAAGAAAAGGGTCAGGGCAAAGCTGTTCGAAGAGAGGGCAAGAATGGCATTCGCGAGTTTCAGGCCGACACCCGTAAGGGTGACTGTACCGACAACAAAACCTGTGCAGGCGCAGGCCGCCGCAACGCCAAGGGCGAGACGGCCTCCTTTCTCAAGGGCAAGAAGAATGTCGGAGAAGGCGTTTTTGTTGCAGGAGATAAGCTCGTCCGTCACCGGGAGATTGCTTGCCTGTGAGCCGAAAAAGACCGTGATATTCTGGGCGAGGAGAGAAATGGTCACGGTTGTCAGAATGCAGTAGTAGGCTGAACGGAGCGGTGTGTAGCCCTGGATCAGAAGATATATCAGAACAAAGACGGGGATGAGCAGGTAGCCGCCCTGCCGGAGTACTGGCCAGACCTTTGGGAGGCGTTCCTTTGGAATGCCTTTAAGCCCGAGACGCTTCGCCTCCATATGGACCATGAAGCCCACGGCAAGATAATAGAGAACGGCAGGTATGAGCGCGGCCTTCGCGATTTCGATATAGCCGACTCCAAGGAACTGGGCCATGATAAAGGCCGCAGCCCCCATGATGGGAGGCATGATCTGACCACCGGTTGAAGATGCCGCCTCCACAGCGCCAGCAAATGCTCCCCTGTAGCCAACGCTCTTCATAAGCGGAATGGTAAAGGTTCCCGTAGAAACCGTATTGGCAACGGAAGAGCCGGAGATAGTGCCGAAAAAGCCGCTTGCAAGGACCGCAACCTTGGCCGGTCCGCCCACAAAACGGCCGGCTGCCGCAAGGGAGAGGTCGATAAAGAATTTACCCAGCCCCGTGCTGTGAAGAAAAGCTCCAAAGAGAATGAAGAGAAAAACAAAGGAGGCGGAAACTCCGAGGGGCATGCCGAAAAGGCCTTCCGTTGTGAGATACATGTACGAAACGATACGCTTTAGTGAAAATCCCGGATGTCCCATCATCCCCGGTATGTAGTTGCCGAAAAGGGCGTAGAGAAGGAAACAGACGGCAACAAGGGTTATGGGAAGCCCCACAATGCGGCGCGTGGCCTCAAGGACGAGAAGTATGGATGCGAGACCAAAGCAAAAGTCTGTCGTTGTGGCAGGACCTGCATCGAGAACTATCGTGTCGTAATTGTAGACGATGTAGCCGGAAACGGCGGCGCCAGCAATGGAGAGGAGAAGATCATACCAGGCAAGGGAATCCTTGTCTCCGTCAGCTCTTGCCGGGTAGAGAAGATAAATCAGTACGAGTACAAAACCCAGGTGGACGGCGCGCTGAATCTGGGGGGGATACTGACCGACCGCAGCGGTATAGAGATGGAAGAGTGAAAAAAGAATGCAGAGTGTCTTTATAACGTATTCAAAAAGTCCTTTAAAAGAACGGTAACTTGCTTCCTTATCGTATTTAGCGACAATTTCTGAGACATCTACAGCTTGCTGAGCCCTTTCAACAGTATCAGAATTGAGCATTTGCTCTTTTTCAAGAGAAAAATTTTCAGATCCTTTTTTAATGATCATATCAAGTCTGTTTTTATGGCTCATGGTACATCCTTATGACGCTAAAAAACAAAAAAGCAGCGTAAGCTTCTCGTTGGAGGATTCCATGGAGGGGCTTGCTGCGTTATTGGGTCAAATGACCAGGGGCGCTGAAGGGCGCCTGCTTTGTTTTAAAAGGGCGATCTAAGCGTTGCGAAAGAAAAGCCCGTCTGGATATCCCGCCCGGAAGCAGAAAAGGGGAGAGCAAAGCGAATACGGTAAAACAGCAAAAAACTTTCCACTTTTTCAATAATAGCTTTTTTTCCTGACAAAAACAAGCAAACGCTTTTGTCCCCCGCTAATTTGTCGTCTTTTTTGCCGCTTTGCTCCAGAGAAACGCAACTCTTCTTCCATCCAGACGTACTCCTCCTTTCCAATAATCGTTTCATGAAAGGGAGCGCCGAGCAGGGCTCCCCGTTTTCAATGGCGTTCAAAGGGCTTTGCACCGCGCGTGGCGCTGCTAACACGCAGGGTGTTCCTTCCTGGTGCGTTCATCGCCGGCCGGTTCTTCGGAATGTTCCCGTGCGTCTCTGAGCAGGGAAAAACGGTCAGGGCTGAGTGAGAGAATCGCGTCGCAGATCTCCTGCTGTTTTTTCGGCCCGAGTGTCCGGAGGCGTCTTAGGAGAGCGTGTTCTGCTTTCTCATGGGCCATATCTCCCTGCACGTGTTTCATGAGTTCAGAAATGCCACGTGCGTAGATTTCAGTCGAAACCGTATCGGGATCGGCAAGGGAAAGCAGGAGGATGGCGTGTTCTGTACTCTCTGGCTCCATGACGCCTTTTGCGATACGTGCAAGGGTCGTTTCACCCTCACGGAGAAGAGAGAGAATGTCTCGTTGTGCTTCCCGCGAACAGGCCAGTAAGGAGGCGTGGGAGAGTGGCAGAGCGCTTGCGTTCTCCCAAAGTACGCTGAGCGCTTCCGGAAGAGCACGCGCAAAAAAGGAAGGAGACGGGATGCTGGAAAGATCAGGCTGTGCCTCCCGTTTGTTACCTTTTTTGCAGAGGGAGGTGATGGCGAGAGCAATGCCCGCGCCAAGCCACCTTGCCTGAATGAAGAAGAGGCTGAGCCGTGTGTTGAGTGATTTTTCATGGAAGCCGGTATCGGACCGCGTTGCCCCGCAGAACTTTTTTCCCCATTCCCGCGTGAACTGCGCAAGGCTTCTTGCGGCATCCTGCATTGCCCCCGTTATTCCGTAAAAAAATGCCTTTGTTCCTGAAATAAGTCCAAGACAGGGGCTTCTGGGGGCTGTTGCGACGGCCATGCGCTCATCGTCGCTGAGCGCATCGTGATCAAGACGTGCCTCTTCCGCATGCGGAAGCCGCCCGACCTCCCAAAACCGCCGCCTGCCCCTGATGTTTTGCACCATGAGTATTGTCCGTTGAGCCTCCGCATCCCCTCCATGGCTGCCGGACTTCCCGCTCAAGCATTCGTTTTCGGCATGCTTTCTTGAGGAGGTGCTGTCACCTGAACGCCTTTCACAGATCCCCTTAAGCAGGTTTTCGCGGTTTTCGTCACCCTGTGGCTTCTGAATGTTGGATAAAAGTGACGGATGGAGGTCCCGTAGAGCCGAAGCGTCGTTTTTCAGCACGGCCAAAAAAAGCTCCCTGTCGTTTTCAAGGGCCATTTTCGGAATAAAGGAGAGCGCGTCGCCAATCGGCCAGGGTGATGAATGCAGCATTCTGCAGAGAAGGCTTCTCAGGGCAGGATTTCTAAAGTCGTCCTTACGCAGATATCTTATGACGGAACAGGGCGTGCTGCCTTTTTCCGCGAGGTACCTGATCGCCCTGATCCGTACTTCCCCAGCCTCCTTCTTTCTCCCTCCGAGAACATCGTGGGTAAGGAGGGCAAGTCCTTCCGGACCAACCCGGTCCAGATATGGTGCCGTACTGAGCTTTTTTGCTGCGTAAGAAAGGGTGCGGAAGACGCCTGACGGATCCATGCGCAGCGCCTCGTCCACACATTTTCTAGCCCATATGCGTTCCCGTGTGTCTCCGGCGGTCAGAAGTCTTGAGAGTGAGCGCCGTTGCCCTTCGTTGAGGGATGACCAGTCTTTACGATCATAATGAAGGTCGTAGAAAAGGTGTTCCGGATCGATCTTCACGGGTGCACTCCTGTGTTATTTAAATAAAAATGATATATCAATTTTATTTAATCTGGTCAAGAGAACACCGAAACCGGTGAAGGATCTCTGGAAGGCGGATGAGCGAAAGCAGGGAGGGACTGGTTGCTATTTCTCTTTTCGAGTGCTGTCCGGGTTTTCAAGGGAAAAGGTGATGGCGGAACCAGGCTTGGCAAGGCTGTCAAGCCGCACTTCCTTCCTGCTTCCGTCTTGTGCGTTGTGTTCAGGGAGGAGAAGGGTATGTCCGGCGATACGTCCCACGCGCACGTCAAAGCGGGGGAGGGGTCTGTGATAGCCGTCAATGATGATATGGCCGTCCTTAACGCGCATGCGCTGTCCCCCTTCAGGTCTGTAGGGCAGCCCCGCGCCAAAGTCCTGATAGACGGTTTTTTCGAGGAAAAGCTCGGAATTTTGACGACAGAACCATTCTTCGACCGGACTTTTGGCGACGGAATGGATGAAAAGAATACCAAAGCAGGTGCGGTCAGGGATCGGATAGCGGGCAAGTATCTTTCCCGTGCTGTCCTGCAGGACGAGGTCGTTCTCAGCGGCGGGTAGGGTTTCCGGAGAGAAGAGGAGAGCGATGTGGAAGAAAAGGAGAAGAAACAGGTGTGGGAGAGCTCTGCCCGTGAGCGTTTTGATCGGAGCATGATGCGCCATGAAAAACCTCGAGTGACGTGTCGTGTCCCAAGGACGTACGACTGACCAAGGGGGGCGTCGCGACTGAAAAAAAGGACAGCGTCACGCTGTCCTTTTTTTCAGGGATAAGCGCGATTACTTCATACCTTTTTCCGCAAAGTACTTGGCTGCACCAGGATGGAAGGGAATGGTCACGCCGTCCTTTGCACGGTCGAGGCTGATCTCTGATCCTTTGTTGTGGGCCTTTGCCACGTCTGGAAGATTTTCAAAGAGGGTCTTTGTGAGAGTATAGGCCACATCATCCGGCATATCCTTGCTCACGACAAGAATGGCCTGGACAGAGAGGGTCGGAACGGCGGCATCCTGGCCTTTGTAGGTCTTGGCGGGAATGCTATCCTTCACGAGGAAGGGGAAGTCCTTCACAATCTTGTCAACACCCGCGCCTTCGAGGGGGATGAACTGGACGCTCTGGGCGGTTGTGATGTCCTGGATGGCAGGATTTGGCGTGCCGATAGTGAAGACAAAGCCGTCGAGCTGGCGGTCCTTGAACTGTTCGGCGGTTTCGCCGTAAGGGAGGAAGATTGGCTGGATATTTTTGTAGGTGAGCCCGAAGGTTTCAAATATCTGACGGCAGTTCAATTCGTTGCCGCTTCCCCTGGCACCGACGGAAACCTTCTTTCCCTTGAAGCCCTCCATGGTCTTGACGCCGCTGTCCTTTGTTGCGACCACATGAAGGTATTCGGGATAGAGGCGGGCGATGGCGCGGGCATTCTGCAGCTTTTCCTTGAAGGGGGCTTTGCCGTTGAATGCTGCGTCGGCCACATCGTTCTGGACCATGGCCATGTTGACATCGCCGCTTTCAATAAGGCGCATGTTTTCGCCGCTTGCGCCGCTGGCCTGTGCCGTGATTGCAAGGGCGCCGTTACTCTTGGCCGTCAGAGTCTGGGCAATGGCTCCGCCAAGGGGAAAATAGACTCCTGACGTGCCGCCGGTCGCAAACGTCAGGCGGGTTTCCGCGTGCGCAAGACCGGCACAGAACAGGCCGGCCATAATCATAAGGCCGAGTAGTTTTTTCATACGAATCTCCTTTTGAAAACGGTGGGGTACCAGAGGGGGAAGTATAGAGTTCTCAATGGTATTTGTCTATGGGTTGCTGATTTCTTTGCGTTCCAAGGCTTCTTGATTGCGCGGCCTTCAACTTTTTTGTGATTGAAATCACGGTAAAGAAGCCGCATATGTACCAAGTATTACGCAGTGCTGTCTACACGGCTCCGAATATCATCGTCCTCTACACTCATTACCCGGAGCAGACATGTCCGACAGGAATTCCCTCAATAAGCCCGATGCCCTTATGCCCTTTCTTCATGAAGCACCTTTCAGTGCCATGGACGAGAAAGTCCGGGACGCGATCATGCACAAATCGCGTCTTATCCGCTTTTTGGCCGGTGAACCGCTTTATTTACAGGGACAGGAAGGGTATCCGCTGTATTTTCTGACCGAAGGTCTTGTGAAGCTTTCAGCAACTGCTTCCCACGGGAAAGAATGTGTGCTGCATATCATACGTCCGGGAACGTTTGTTGATCTCGGCATGCTTTTTTATGAGGGTGGATCTCCCTGTTCAGCCTTTGCTGTCTCTTCCTCAAAAGCCTATCTTCTTGATAAAAATCAGATTCTCCTTGTTATGACGGAGTATCCTCTCTTTGCCCTGGAGATTATGCGCCGTATGACCTTGCGTGAGCGTCTTTTTATCAATAAATTGGTTGGTTCACAGGGTCGGATATCAGTTGCCTGCCGTGTTTCCTCATGGCTTTTGCACAGAAGTCGCATGGAGGGGGGGAATGTAATTTTTCTTGATGTGAACAGGGAACTGATGGCCAGGGTTCTCGGGGTCACACGGGAGAGTTTCTCCAGGGAACTGAGCCGCCTGCAGGGCGCGGGAGCCATTTCCGTCAAACGCCGGGCCATTACCCTGCTTGACAAGAAGATTCTCATGAAAGAGGCTCTGCAGTAGTTCTTTTGACTGACTCCCCGGGGGGTTCATGGCTACGTGTATTCTTTATTCATCACAGACCGGCAACACAAAATTTCTGGCCGATGCTCTTGCCAGAGAACTCGATCTTCCCCTCTATCCGGTGGAGACTCCTCCTCCTGACTCCTTCTCCACGTATGCCCTTGGCTTCTGGCTCAAGCGCGGCATGCCTGATGAAAAGATGCTTGCCTTCATGAAAACATTGTGGGGAAAGGACATTTATTATTTCTGCACGCATGCTGCCTGGCCTGATTCCGAACATGTGCGGTCCATGCGGCTCGCCGTGGCAAGGCTGCTTGAGGCGCAGAACAACCGGGTGCTTGGTTTTTTTACCTGCCAGGGACGTGTGGCGCAGACGCCGCATCACAGGATGACAGTTGAGAGGAGGATGCGTCTGGAGGAGGCCGAACGACACCCCGATGCCGCGGATACCGATGCACTGATTCACGGGGCGCGTCTGGCGCTTTTTGGCATATAACGGTTTTTCATTCCTTTCTTTACCTGTACGAAAAAGGCCTGCGTTTGCAGGCCTTTTTCGTGGATCCGGAGATTCTTCATCACACGCCTTGAGAGGCGCGGTATGGTCTAGTTATTTGCCGATACTTCCTTTGTTTTTATCCGTTCCTGCCCCTTCCAGGTGCGCCCGTGCTTCGGCATGACCGGCAGAAGCTTTGTCCACGGATGCTTGGAAAGAAATTCCTCGTCCTGCTGGAGTTCGCGGCTCATATGGGTGATGGGCGGAACAATGGTCTCGATTTCGCCGGCAAGAGACTGGGCTATGCCAAATCTTGTGGCCTCGGTTGCCAGGTCGACGGCCTTCTGGCTGCATTCAAAGGAAGTCATGAGTGTATCAAGCTGCTTTGCCGGGTTGTGGAAGCCGATGCTGTTCTCGGCGGACACATAATCCCAGAAAAACTGTCCCTTGCGGACCATTTCGCGCGCTTCGGCCATGAGAGCGTCGTAGTTTTCAGCCTTCTCGCCTTCCCAGGCGTTTGCGAGGCGTACGGCTTCATGGGCCTTGACCGAGATGCGTTCGGCCTCAAGCAGGCGGGCAAAGACCTTGTCCTGGATGTAGAGCACGCGGCTTCTCAGGTATTCCGGAGTCTTGTCAGCATGGCACTGACGGCAGGCGCGCATTTCCTTGTCCTTCATGGGGGATGTCATCCAGTGGCTTGAGACCTTCTTGCCGTCTTCACGGACATACTGCATATGGCAGTCAGCGCAGGAGACACCTGCGGCACCGTGGGGGCCGTCGTGGAAGGTTTCGTAGTCGGGATGCTGGGCCTTGAGCATGGAAACCTTGGAGGCAGCGTGGACCCAGTCGGTGAAGGGGGTCTCCTTGCCGTTCGCATCCATCGGACCGCGGGTCTTGTAGTATTCATAGGCGGCCTGTGCGCTCTTGCCAAGATCCCAGGGGAAGGCCGGGCGAAGCAGGGGACCGCGTCCCTTGGCGGTAAAATAGTATTCCACATGGCACTGGGCGCAGACGAGGGTGCGCTTTTCGTTTCGGGAAATCTTGTTCCAGTCCTGACCGGAGCGCTTCAGCCAATCCTTCAGCGGTTCGGAGTAGGGACGCAGCTCCATGGTGCCCGGATCGTGACAGGTCACGCAGGAAATGGATTCGTCCATGGTCACGCTTTCGGGACCACGGAATTCATTGACGTCCTTTGACCAGAAGTCGTCACCGTATTTTTCCATCCACTGCATGAGTCGCGGTGTTTTGCAGTTCCAGCAGGTCGCGGGCATATGGCCCTTGCCGTCGGCGCTGAAACTGTCAAGGCGGTCGATATTGACGAAATCCTCCACCGCATGGGTGTGTCCTCTTGGCTCATTGTATTCGTACATGAACGGGTAGCCCAGCCAGAGGTTCTTCAGATAGGGCTGTGTGTGCTTGAAGCCCTTGGGCAGCGGATCAAAGTTATTATGCTTGTGGAAGGCGATGGAGCCCTTATAGTCAGTCACGATCTCGCTTTCGTTGTTCTTCATGTACGATGCGTACTGTGAGGGAAAGCGTTGGGCAAAGGCCTTGGAGGAAAGTTCGGTTGGGGCGATGCCTGTTTTGTAGGTGGGAGGTGTGAGTTCGCTTGACACATCGTTGCACCCTGCAAGCGCCCAGACGCCCAGGAAGGCACAACAAAGCGCACCCGCACGGAGAAGACGCTTATTCATAGGAGACCATCCTTTTTGCTATGGGTTGGTGGCGCATATGAGCCACATTGCGGTGGCAGTCGACGCAGTAGGGCTTCACGGCCATGCTCGCGACGTTGCTGTTGACCTGCGCGTGACAGGCAATGCAGTTGGCATTGACCATGTCGCGTGTCGTCTTGTTCGGTGGAGTTACATCGTTGCCCATGCAGTTGCCAAGGAAGTCTTCCAGACCTGCCTTGGCCTTGAACGGGATCTTGCGGAGCCAGTTGTGCGGGGCGTGACAGTCGTTACAGGATCGATCCGCGTGGGTGCCGAGTTTATGCGTCAGAGCCGCTTCACTCATAATATGGCAGACGGAACAGAATTGGCGCTGATCCGTGCTGAGCATGGCATAGGCTGAAACGATCAGTAATACCGCCCCCGTGAGCACCCCGCCCAGAAAAATCGCAAGCCACGGACGTTTTTCTGGCTTTGCCATGGCGCCTCCTTCAGGGGTCAAAACAAACGGGTAGTATGCCCGGCCGGAATTCCGGAGGGCGTTTGATGAGGCCGTACCGGCCAAAAAACGAGAGGTACGGCCCTACAACAAGGCCGCACCTCCGCGATGTTACAGAAAAGATGATATTTTTGCAGTGAGAGGCGTCACAAAGCGTCCAGACTTAAGGGAAAGAAAGGGCTTCGTGACAGACTATGCCTGTCCCTTAAAGGAGAGGCCGTTTAGTTTTGCAAGGCCTTCTGTCAGGAACTGGGTTCCCTTGTCGCCGAAGCCCTGGCTCATCAGCATGCGGTAGACCTCGTAGGAGGCGGTCATGCCCGGCAGCACGAGACCCATACGCCGGCATTCGTCAAGACAGAGACCAAGGTCCTTGATAAAATGCTTGATGAAAAATCCCGGTTTGTTGTCCCCTTTGAGGGATCGGCGGCCGAGGGTGTTCATGGCAGCGCTTCCGGCGGCGCCCTTGACGACACCCTCAAGCCATGCGCCTACATCAAGGCCGGCCTGTTCGGCAAAGAGAAGAGATTCGCAGGTGCTGAACATGACACCGGCAATGGCGATCTGATTCGCGAGTTTTGCCTTCTGTCCCATTCCGGGACCGCCGCATGGCAGGATCATGGATCCCATTTTTGCGAGCATGGGCTCTATGCGTTTCCTTGGTTCATCATCACCACCGACAAAGATGGTAAGGCGGGCTTCCCTTGCCCCGATGTCTCCGCCCGTGACGGGACAGTCGAGGGCAAAGCAGCCTTTTCGGGCGGCTTCTCCGGCTATGCGTTCGGCAAGGGCCGGGCTGGAAGTTGTCATGTCGCAGAGAATGCCTCCCCCGGCGAGCCCTTTCAGAGCCCCGTCTTCGCCAAGCAGCACTTCCTCGACGTCCCTGGGGTAGCCTACGATGGAAAAAACCACATCGCTCTGTGATGCCACCATGGCCGGATTTTCAGCCCAGACGGCGCCCTTTTTGACAAGATCTTCCGCCTTGGCCTTTGTGCGGGTGTAGAGTGTGAGAGGGTAGCCGGCCGCGAGAAGATGTCCGGCCATGCTTTGCCCCATAACGCCTGTGCCAATCCAACCGATGCGAGTCTGGCTCATTGTGTTCTCCCGGGGAGCTGGATGTTTGTTTGTGAGGGTATGCTGGAAGGGGTCCGCGGATATCGCCCATGATCAGGAATACTTGGAAGAGCGCCTGTACGGGCGTATCAGGAACTGCAAAAGCCACCTGTCCGATCCCTGTTTTCCCTAGCTGCGGACGGGCGGCTGGAACAGCAGAAGTCTATATGAAAAGGAGGGGAACTTCTAGCACCGGATGGGAATGGGCGCGTCCCCCCGCATCCGTCTTTTTTCCTTTCCCTGGCGCCCATTCATTGACCCGTACGGCTTTTTTGCCTTTATTTTTCGGGTATTCCTGTACAACATCTGTCCCATCATTTTTGACGATCTCTTTTATTGGGTGGGGGCTTTTCTTTTTTGTTGCCTTTTGTCTTCTTTTTTTTCATTCTAGCGGCCATGCAAGAGGTTTTTTGGCCCATTTGTTCCTTTCGCCCGTTTTCTTTGTTGCGGAGGATGCCTTGGATATTACACTGTACGATTTCTTTACGGTTTTTCTTGTTGTGCCCTTCCTTCTCTTTCGTTTTACCTATATCCCTGCCTGGTGTTTTAAGAAGGCGCGTCGCATGAATACGCCTCTTCTTATTCTTCTTCTCGGGGTTGCGCTGACGGCTATTGCGGGCTTCGTCATTTCTATTGCGGCCCAAGGCTTCTCCATTCGCATTATTGCCCTTGCCGTGGCCGTTCTTGCGGCGTTTATCCACTATGCCTACACACACGAGAAGACCGTATAGGAATCTTAGGGATGGGGATACCCGTGAATTGCCCGTTCAGTTCACGGTTTTTTCCAGCAGACAGGGAGGTTTCCCTTGATCAGTTCCTGGCGTATTGATGTATCCGGCATCTACACGGAAGTACGGGGCAGAAAGGAACAGTATCTCAAACAGGTTCCCGGGTCTCTCCTAGGGGCTTCCCTCTTCACCTGCATGGTCGAGAGCGATGCGGCTCTTCTGCGGAAGCGGCTTGAACGCGTGCGTTCGGCTTCTGAGCGCCTCAGATGCACGATCCGGTATAAGGGATCCGGCGGATCTCTTCTTGTCACGCGGATGACCGTCATTCCCGAATGGGGTGAGGACGGCTCCATCACGGGCTTTTCAGGAGAGGAGGCCTGTCTTGCCTTTGTTTCATCCCGGGCCAAACGGTTCCTTTCCTTTGAGAGCGTGCTGGGCCTTGTGCAGACTCCGACCTGCTTTGTGGACCGGCAACAGCGTATTCTTGCCGTGAACGCCGAATTTGCCGGGCTCTGCAAGACCTCGCCAGAAGATCTGGTTGGTCAGGATATCCATACCTGTGATCTCAAGATTCTTTCCTATTTTGACGAGGATTGCGAAAAGCTCCTGGCGGGGGAGCCTGTTCCCGAACGGAATTTTTCCATGGGGGGACGGGATTTTTTTTCCCGCATGTTTGCCATGCCCGATGCCAAGAGTGGCGTCAAAGCTGCCTGTCTGGTTTTTCGGGATGTGACGGTTTTGAAGGATCTTGAGCGACGTCTTGAAGAGGCAAACAGAAGACTTTCCCAGATGAACGAGCGTGACTATCTTACGGGCTGCTACAACAGACTGCACTTTGACAGAACGCTCGCCCGCATGCAGCGAATTATTCTGGCGCAGAAGAAGGACGAAAGAATCCATTTTTCCCTTATCATGCTCGATGTGGATCTTTTTAAACGGTTTAACGACACCTACGGGCATGTTGAGGGGGACCATTGCCTCATCTCGGTGGCAAAGGCGCTTGAGGGGATTGCGGAGAAGGCCGGGGGCGCGCTCTTCCGTTACGGAGGTGAGGAGTTCACGGTGCTTCTTCCGAACTGCAGGGTTGACACGGCTGCGGGGATTGCAGAAGAAATGCGGCGTGCGGTCTTTTCTCTTGGCATTCCCCATGGCGGCCATAAGAAGGGCTTTGTGACCATAAGCCTCGGTGTTGCCGGGACGGAGGGCATGACAGCAGCCCTTCTTTCCAAGAGGAGAAAATGTCTGCTTGAGGAGGCCGACAGTGCTCTCTATGCGGCGAAGCACGCCGGACGGGATTGTGTCCGCCGTGCCGAGTCCGGTCACGTCAAACCGTAGTGCCTGGCAAGTATCAGGAGCCCTATGCCGACGGCGATGGGTAAAAAGTAGTTTTTTGAAATGAGCGCCACAACGAACGACGGGATGGACACCATGAGGAAAAGATTGGTGGTGCTGAGGTTGAACACACCATCGTAGAAGAAGATTTCCGATCCGACAAGGGCCGCCATGACCGCCACGGGCACAAAATCAAGCCATCGGCGGAAGATCGGTGGCAGGGCGGAACTTTCAAGAAAGGTGATGGGAAGAATTTTTGGCCCGACCGTCACAAGGATACAGCCAAGAAGACAGAGCAGAAGCTGCTGTGTCCTGCCGTCCGTCAACGTCTGTACAATGCTCTCAAACATGTCCATTCCCTCTTGTCTCCCGGAACGAGAGCATGCATCCGACGCTTGCCCCGAGAATGGTTGCAAGCGCGATGTTCCACGACGTCATTCCCGCGTATTTCAGTCCCACGGAAAGCACCAGTGTCAGTATGGCGCAGAAGGCGTGCAGACGGCTTATGCACTGGAGTACAAGCAGGGCCAGGAACATGGCCGGAAGGGCATAGTCAAGTCCTAAGGGGCGCACGTCGCTCACAAGATCCCCGCAAAAAACACCAAGAACCGTTCCCGCAATCCAGCCGAGCTGCGCCACATGGTTGCATGTGAAGAGGGTAATGAGATTGCGCTCCCAGCCCTTCTGCAGTGCCGTGACGTGCACGGCGAATGTCTCATCCGAAATCCCGAGTCCGAGAAGAAAACGGATGCTCCGGGAAAGCCCCCCCATCCAGACAGATTCCGCTGCCGACTGAAGAAGGTAGCGGAGATTGACGATGCCGACCGCGCAGGTCATGGAGAGGGCGCTCGCGCCCGCGGCCCACATGCTGACAAACATCAGCTGACCTGAGCCTGAGAACATGAGAAATGACATGGCGATGGCAATGCCGTGGGGAATGCCGTTTTTGACGGCGAGTACTCCAAAGGCGAAGCCGACCGGAAGATAGCCGAGCACAATGGGTATGGCACGTCGGATGCCTTCAAGGGCGTGGGATGTGGACGCAGTGGACATGATGATCGTAGGGCTTGCGCTCGGGAGACCGGGCCGTGTGCGCGTTAGCGGGCTTTTGGTTTGATGCGGTCGCCGGGGGTTTCTTCCTAGGGTTTCTTTCGGGGAACGTCAAGAGAGTAGCGTTCGTTTTCAGGCCCGAGACTGTTTTTTTGCCAATCTTCCGGAGCAGATATGCGATCCGGATCAGGTTCACGGGAGCACATCAGGATACGCATGTCCTTTTCCGCTGCGGCAAGACTTGCGTGATAGCCGGGGGGCATATCGGGGTCATAGGTGGTCCAGGACAGGGGATCCCTTGACAGAAGATCGAAGCCGGGCGGCTTGCTGTCCGGGTGTTTTTCAGGACTGACTTCTACCTTGAGAAGCCAGTCCCTTTTTTTTTCGTCCGTGCTGACCCTGAACGAGGTCGGAGGCAGGTGGAGTCCGAGGCCCGTCGCCTTCATGAAGGCCTCCTTGCGGGTCCAGAGACGCAGGAGCGCCTCCGTGCGTCTTTCGGGATCCGTGCAGATGATTTCCCGATGCTCAGCCGGATGGAAGAAGGAGAGCGCCTCCGAAAGACGCCGTCCGCTTTGTTCCTCCTCAAGATCGACACCAATGGGCGATGTGACGGAAACGGCACAGAGAAGAAACGGTCGAGAGCGGCTCAGAGAGAAAAAAAATGGCCTTCCTCTCAGATACGGTTTTCCGAATCTGCCCCGCATAATGCGGGCCTCACAGCCCTCTCTCTTGCAAAGGCCGCGCAGGAAGAGCCTGCCGGCCAGAAATAGGGTCCCATCCTCCTTACCCGGCAGACGGAAGGCCTGATTCACTTCTTCCGGTGTAAGAAGCCCGTCCTTTTCAAAACGCCGTAAGTCGCGGGGAAGGTCCCGGGCGTTTATAAGAACGACTGCCGCCGTCTTTGGGAGGAGGGGGGGGAGGGGGAAAGGAAGATCTTTGATCATGCTCGCTCTTGAGAAAATGACAGAGGTGTTCCGGTGCGTGTTACGCGTCCTGGGAGCAAAGGCAAAAAAAGAATTCTTGCACTTGGATGCAGAGAAGGCTACAACTAATAATTCTCCAGTAGGAAGATTCTGACTTCTGTTTTTTTTATGAGTTACGCGAAAGGCGTAGGAAGAGGGTCATACCATGCTGAATTCATCTTCGGAACGTGTCGCCAATGCCACGCGTTCATCCCTTGACGAAAACGTCAAACGGAAAAATATCCGGACCGTTATCGCGTGGTTTTTCTCCATGCTGATCGGCGGTTTCCTGGGTTATCTGCAAGTTCCCGAGATTACGCAACTCCTGAACTTTATCGCCACGGTCTTTACCAGACTCTTTCAGTTCGTGGCGGTCCCGGTCATTGCTCTCGCCGTGATAACAACCCTTGCCTCTCTTGGTGCGCGAAAGGAAACAGGGCGTATTTTTGCCCACACGGTTTTTTACACCCTTACAACGACCCTTTCCGCGGCGCTTGTGGCCCTCTTTCTCTATATAGCCATTGCGCCCGAGAATGTCGTTACCGCGTCACAGGCGGGTGTCCTTGAGAAGTACAAGGCCCTTTCCTACTATGATCACTTCCTTTCCGTTATACCGAACAATATCCTTCAGCCCTTTGTATCCGGGAATGTTCTTTCGGTTCTCCTTATCGCAGCGGCTGTCGGCCTGGCGCTTGCCTTCATGCCGAAAACGGAAAATCATGATGCCCTTGTGCGCGTGATATGGGGACTGCAGGAACTGCTTTTTACACTTATACGGGCTCTTTTGACCATCCTTCCGGTCGGCATCCTGGCCTTCACGGGACAGCTTGTTGCGGATATAGGGGGCGGCGTTATTGTAGGAGCGCTTGGCCAGTACACGACAGTCGTCATTGCCGGCAATCTTTTGCAGTTCTTTGTTGTCATCCCGCTCTTTCTGCTTGTCAGAGGCCTTAATCCCGTCACCATTGCCCGCGGCATGTTTCCGGCCCTTGCCGTTGCCCTGTTCTCCAAAAGCTCGGCGGGAACCCTTCCGGTGACGCTGGCCTCGGCTGAGGACAATCTGCACCTTGATCCCCGCGTTACGCGCTTTGTGCTCCCCATCTGCACGACCATCAATATGAACGGGTGCGCAGCCTTTATCCTTGTGACATCTCTTTTCCTGATGCAAAACGCCGGCATTGTTCTTTCTCCGGGAACCATGGTCGTCTGGCTTTTTGTCGCCGTGATTGCTGCCGTCGGCAACGCCGGTGTCCCCATGGGATGCTACTTTCTGACGCTTTCGCTTATGTCATCCATGAACGTGCCCGTTGATCTCATGGGTGTGATTTTGCCGATTTATGCCATTATCGACATGATCGAAACCTGCGTGAACGTCTGGTCCGATTCTTCGGTCTGCGCCATGACCAACAATGACCTCAAGGGAAAACTTCCGCCTCTCGCAGAAAGCGCGGTGTAGACGGAGGGAGCGGCATACCCGAGAAGGCGTCCTTTGCTACCTCTAATCAAACACGCCAAGATGCCGATTGAAAGAGTGTTCTTCGGTTGTGACACCGACCCTGATCGTCGGGAAATGGGCCTGCAGGGCCCGCGGGCATATGAAGGCAAAGACTGAGAGGTACCGTCCATGATGGTGGTTTTTGTCTGCTGACGGCCGGTCCGGTCACACCCCGTTTTTGAACGTTGCCAAAGCCTGGGCGTGTAACAGGCTGAAAGACCGTGATATCATTAGGTATCACGGTCTTTTTTTTTTACGGATAACTATGTAGAAAACCAAAGTACTGACGTGCAGAGCCGGAAGAGAAGAATGCCCGGAAAAAAAGAGTCGGGAACCCCTCTTTTCCTGCTCGTTTCCCGGTCGCCCGGGATGGAGGGTCGCTGTAAAGACAAGGAAATCCCGGTTTACGTGCGCCATATATCCTCCCCCTGAAGGGAGAGGTTTACGGTGCGTTAGATAAAGGGAGTTACATCCTTGACCGCTTCAGCCGGCGTGATCACCTTATTGGTTTCGATATCAATCAGTTCGTAGCAGTCGTTTCCAAGGCCAGTCTCATTCATATAGGAGAGTTGTCGGAACCCGTGGCGGCTGCGCATGCGGGTTGCAAGGGGTGTGCGATCCTTTTCGGAAAGGTGCATGACAAGATCGACTGAAGCCCAGTCTATGGCCGCGATATCGAGGGATGCCAGAATCCCGATATTTGGCGTGACCACGGGTTCGGCGTTGACTCCTTCGCAATCGCAGGAAACGGACATGTTACGGAGCACGTTGATGCATGCGATGTGCGGCGCAAAGTGGTCGACGGCAGCCTTAGTTGATTCCGTCATCCGTTCCATGAATTCTTCTCCGGAAATGCTCCATTGTCCTTCCCCCTTGCGGGTATGGATCATGGCCTTTCCGGTCCGTCCGTCCGCGAGACCGATGCCAAGATTCTTGTTCGATCCGCCGAATCCCCCCATGGTATGACCTTTGAAATGGGTGAGGGCCAGGAGTGAATCATAGGAGAGAATGCCCTTGCCCATACTCATTTCGGTAAACCATTTTCCTCCCGTGACAGGCAGCATGCAGGTGCCGTGTTCGTCAAGAATGTCAACGGGCGCAAAGGTCCATCCGTTGACCTTGAGGGTTTCCCGGTGCTGTTTTGTCGTGTAGCGGTCCCCCTTGTAGTAGGAATTCGTCTCAACGATGCTGGCACCTGGGATATTCCGCATCAGGGTTTCGACCCATGGCACCGGAATGATGTTAGGGCCGTTCTTTTCGCCGGTGTGCAGTTTGACCGCAACCTTACCCGTGAGCACATGACGTATTTTAGAAAAGATGGCCGAAAGTCCTTCACCTGAAAGGTCTCTGGTAAAGAACACCGTGGATTTTTTTCCTGTCCTCTTGGCAAATGGAAGATATGTGTCACCGTCCGTTGCCGCTTTTGGTGTTCCTGCCATGGCGGTTTCCACCACTTGATGCGGTAGAAGACCTAACGCGCCGGTCCCCAGTGTTGTGCCGAGACCTTTGAGAAGGGTGCGTCGTGTCTGATCCATACTGCGTCCTCTGTTGCGTTGTTGTGTCAGGGCGGATATCCCTTTTGGCTTAAGCGGTGGATTCCCCCCGGTAGCGACCCAGTCGGGTCATAAACAAGTCTGCTTCCTGTTTTTTAGCGGGTGCCAGGTCACGTCCAAAAAGCATGGCGAGCTGTCCGCTTCGTGTTCTCACACGGCATCGTTGTCTGCCCTCAATGCAAAATCGAGTGAGAAGCCTGTGAAGACAGACTGCCTGAGTCTCCCCTGTCGGTATTGGCTTCAGGCTTCTTCCATCTTTGCGTGGTGCATTGTGGCTGCCCGCAAATCCCCTTTCGCAACGCCGTGCACGGTTGCAGGAAGGTTGCCGGCCGGACTGGCTTGTCAGGTGCCGTTTCCGACAGGCGCTTCAACGCAACGTACACCAAAAAACGGAAGACTCCGAATGCGGTCGGTGTGCCTTCTGTCATCATCCCTGAGGCTTGAGGTAGGGCCCCCGTGGTAAAGACGGCCCGCAGGCGTTCCCACGGCTTATTAATGGCTTTTCTTTTCCTGTCCCATATTCTTTCTTGAAAAGCAACGGTCAAAGAATTCCCCGATAAGCCTGCAGTGCAGCCTGGTTTCCGGCATATCCGGGTCAAAGACATATGTGACGTGGCTCATGCCTTCAAAAACAACAAGGTCGGCCAAAACGCCGGCCTCGCGGAGTTTCAGATGGGTGCGCACAGTATTTGAAAGGAAGAGGTCCCTCGTGCCGCTTGTAAGGAAGGTCGGGGGAAAGCCTGAAAAATCGCCGTAGATGGGAGAAAGAAACGGATCTTTGAGAGAACGTCCGTTGGCGTACAGGAGCGCCGCGTCCTTAAGCCATCCCTCATAACTTACGAGCACATTGTCGAGATGGGCATTGGTAAAATAGGTGTCTCCCGTTTTGCTCATGTCCGACCACGGAGACCCCGGCGCGATGGCTGCCGGCAGGGGCAGTCCCTCCTTCTTTGCCCTGTGGATAAGCGCAAGCGTCAGTCCCCCGCCCGTCGAGGAGCCAAAAACAGCGAGTTGTGACGGGTCGTGGTCCTTGAGCAGTTCCCTGTAAACGGTCACGACGTCGTCTAGGGCCGCCGGATAGGGATGATCGGGAGGCATACGGTAGTCTACGGAGACGACCTTGAATTTGCCGAGACCTGAGAGAATAACGCCTTCTCCCGTGCCGGATTCTCCCGGATAGAGGACGTATCCGCCGCCGTGGATATGAAGAATCACACAATTTTTGTGTGCGTCAGGAAGGTCCTTTGGCGTGAGGGTGAAGACCGGAACGGAAGCCATGCAGCTTTTTTCAGAACGGACACCGAGCTTTTCCCTGAGGGCGGGCAGGACTTTTTTTGTTGATGCGGCAATCTCTGAGACAAGGAGCCTCCATTCCTCGGCATCTTTTGGATGTGCATTCCAGTAGGAGAAAAGGGGTTTTTGCGTGATAAATCGTTTGAGTTCGGGACTCACACTTTCCGGTGTCGGATAGAGAGGGCGTTCTTCTCTGGCATTGGCCGCTCCGGGTGCGGAAGCGAGCAGGAAATGAAGAAGGAGTGTCACAAGAAGGAGATTATTTTTGATTTGGGCGACGTAACGCATGGAAGGACCTCTTAATGGCATGAATATTCCTGGTATGCTATCCCCTGCGTCTAAAGGGCGGAGAAGGGGCGTTTCGGATATTGCAACGGATCGGTCAGTACCTTTCTGACGGGTTCAATGACTGAACGGCGGCATGCCTGTCCCCGAGATTGGACGGAAGATGGCGCCTTTTGCGGGAAGCGGGAAATCCTAATAGATGTGCAGAGAGGCGGTTTCTTATACGGCTTGCATAACGGTTTCGGACGAGGCTTCAACGTAAAAAGATGGGCGGTTACAGGACATGGTTGGGTCACGATCTGAGCCGTTCTCCTCAGCTTGCATTGGAACGTCATATGGCAGGTAAGAGAGCGTGCCGGTAGCTCATATGTGATGGGATATTGTCATGGACAGCCCGCTTAGGAGGAGACTGTTGAAGAGGATGTGGAATGTTTTTTATAGAGCCATTGAGTGCAGGAGGCAAGCCCGTCCCGTGTACGGGCCTGTGAAGAGAGAGGGGGAGGGCTTAAACTCCGAACTACAGATCTAAAACACACAGTAAATGGTGATAACAGCATGTTCAATGCCCGTGGGCAATGCTGTCCAGGAGGTCCGGGCAATCCCGTGTGTTTTTTTTGAGGGCCGCTCTCCTTTGCAGCCGATGTGTCCGGGAAAAAGTGTGGCGAGGAAGGATCATCGGTTGACATCCTCCTCCACCTAACGCGCGGGCATTTCTGGCGGAGGCAGCTTCCGGCTTCAACGAGACTGGCCGGAGGAACATCAGCTTGGGTTTTGTTTGCAAATTTCCATGGTGGGGAATGTGACGGCAGCGACGCAGCGGCCTCTTTCCCCCAGATCTCATTATCTTCCTGCCGGCTGACACGGCTTGCTCAGCTGTCAAAAAGTGTGTTGTAACGGGAAAGACAAGGAATTTCCGGTAAGGCGCGCCGTAAAAGGTCATATATAGGTCACAGTTCTTGTGTTACATCTTCTGGAAGTCGAAAGATTGAGAGGTGACGAAGATGTTTTCCATTTTAGTCGTAGAGGATGATGGGGCGCTGAACCGGATGATTTGCGCAAAGCTTACCCAGGCAAAATATAAGGTCATTTCGGCCTTTGACGGTAAGGAGGCGCTTGAGGCGCTGGAGCACTGGCATGTCGATCTCGTGATAAGCGACATTATGATGCCCTGTATGGACGGCTACGAGCTGGCCACGGCGCTACGCAGTGCCAGAATTGACATGCCCATGCTGATGATTACCGCAAAGAACCGGATGGAGGATATGGAACGTGCCTTCCGCGCCGGGACGGATGACTACATGGTGAAGCCTATTCATTTGCGGGAGCTTCTGCTGCGGGTTGAGGCTCTTTTGCGCCGGTCGCAGCTTGTGAATCAGAAACGGCTCCGCATGCGGGATACAGTGCTTGATTACGAGAAACTTTCCGTGGAAACAGGCGGCAGGGAGGAATGCCTGCCACCCAAAGAATTCTATCTTCTGTTTAAGCTGCTCAACAGACCCGGCAAGGTCTTTACCCGCCAGGAACTCCTGGACGAGATTTGGGGGGTCGACAAAGACACGGACAGTCGCAACGTTGATGCGCACATAAAAAAGCTACGTCAGAAATTTTCCGGGAATCCCGACTTTTCCATTGAGACGGTGAGGGGGCTCGGGTACAGAGCAGTTTTCTCTAAGGAGGAAGATTCATGAGGGAGGGGAGAAGGTGGTTTCGAGGCCGGAGCATTGTTTTGCCGGTGCGTCTTTATCATGTGCTTTCTTCGTTTGCGACGCTTGGCCTGAGCTGCCTGCTTTCCAGCCTGATCGTCTGTACTCTGGGCCGAGTTATCGGCTTTGGAGACAGCCTGGCGCTGGCCCTGGTTACCTGCAGCGCGCTTACGCTGCTGCTTGGCGGCGCCGCCCTGGCATGGGAAGCGGGACTGTACATCCGGCCCGCAAAGGACGTGATGGTTGCGGCTGCAAAAGTGGCCTCCGGAGACTTCAGAGTGCGTATCCCCCTTCCTTCGTGGCGTATCGGCCTCAAGGAGGGCTACAGCCTCATTGAAAATTTCAACCGGATGGCCCGGGAACTTGAAGGCATGGAACGCATGCAAAAAGATTTCATCGCAAACGTATCCCATGAATTCAAAACACCTCTCTCCTCAATTATCGGGTTTACCGAAATCCTTATGGAAGGCGGTGCAGACGACGGCGAACGACAGGAATATCTCGCCCTTGTCCACGACGAGGCGCGGCGTCTGTCCCGTCTGTCAGAAAGCCTTCTTCTGCTTTCCCGGTTGGATGCGCAGCATATCGTTACGAGCAGGCCAGTTGTTGTGGACGAGCAGATTCGACGCTGTCTGATACTGCTTACGGAGAAATGTTCGTACAAGGGGCTCTCTCTTGATATTTTCCTGGAGCCCATGACCATTGAGAGCGACGCTGATCTGCTGGAGCATGTCTGGCTGAATCTCATTGATAATGCTCTTAAGTATTCGCCGTGCGGAAAAACCCTTCATATCTCCGGTCGTATGCTGCCGGATTCCGTTTCCGTCCGCATCCGTGACGAGGGACCAGGCATTCCCGTGGAAAAGCAGCAGCACATTTGGACCAGGTTCTATCAGTGCGAAGAATCACACAAGGAGCAGGGGCATGGACTTGGGCTTTCCATAGTACAACGCGTTGTGGATATCCTTGGGGGAAGGGTGGAGTGCACAAGCGGGACCGGCCGGGGGACGGAAATGCACGTTGTTCTTCCGAAAAAAATTATTGTGTCAACTGCTCCGTGACGTCATATACAGGTCACAGTGACCCTCTATTCTTTGACGAAGAAGTCAGGCCGCGTAACAAAAAAATTCCGCACAGGCCTTTCTCAAGGGTGCCGTGCCCCGTTATCCGCCTCCCCTGTCGGGAGTAATCGGAAGACAGGTGTACAGAGATGTCGACCGCAGTTTTTTGTGTGTGGCTGTACTGATGCCCGAAAGATGAAAATATGGGAAATGCCACTCATTCCGGCGACCGAATCATGGCTCCCGCGGATGTGCGGCAATGCCCGGGCTGCAGTCAAAATTTGCCACCAACAGGACGCTGCCTGTTTCCTTCGGCCATACCAATTGATAAGGAGTCAGTCATGAAAATTCTTGTTTTGAACGGGAGTCCGCACCCGCACGGCAACACGAAGAGATTGATCGATGCCTTTGCCGAGGGGGCAGTATCGGCCGGGCACCGGCTTGATGTCCTTGATGTCTGTAAGCTCGGCATTGCCGGCTGTATTGCCTGTGAGCATTGCCATACCAAAGGAAACGGCCAGTGTGCCCAGAAGGACGGCATGCAGCAGATCTATGCCCTTTTCGCTGAGGCCGATATGCTTATTGTCGCGTCACCTGTCTATTTCGGCAGCATTTCGGGACAGCTCAAATGCGTTGTGGACAGATTGTATGCCCTTTTTACGCCTCAACCCGTCTCTCGTGCTGGAAAACCTCGGAAGTTTGCCTCGATTCTGAGTTCTGCTGCCCCAGGCGTGTACGATGGGTCGCAGGCCATACTCGAAGGCAGTCTTTCAGCCGCTTTTGGCCTTGAAGTCGTTGGGCGATTTACGGCAAACGGAGAGGAAAACAGTTCCGAGGCGAAGCTCAGGGAGTTGCGCGAGTTTGGAAAAAATCTCTAGGTTTGTAAGTAAGGTTCCGGGATACAGTCACTGTTATCGGGAACAGGATGGAAATCCCGTGGCGGAAGGGAAACGTACTGGCTTGCGAGGTTCGTACCTGGCGACGCATGCCGGCTGTGTACTTCACCATGGGAGGTGCGGCATGGCGTTTCATCTGTCCGTGCCTCCATATCTATAATACATTGGAATCGTACATAATTGTAACAAGATCAATCTAAGGAGTATGACATGACGATGCATAATTACGCGGAAAAGTCTAAATTCGCGGACAAAATCAAGCAAATGCACAATGCCGAAGTCAATGGGAGCGAGCTCTACTTTGTACTCGTCTACCTTGCCAGAGAGAACGGTCTTGAAGACCTGGCCGATGCTATGTTGAAAAACGCCGTTGAGGATTCCCTGCATGGTGGCATGTACGGCGCTATGCTGGGGAAGGGTAAGGCAGATGTGGAGGAATTGTGGCGACAGGCTGTAAGGATGTATAAACTGGAAGCTTCCGCGCAGGATTCCCTGCAGAAAATGGGAGCAGAAATCCGAGAGGCTGGCGAGCCGGAACTTGCCAAGTGTGTTGAATCGACCATTGAAGAAGAAAACGAACATGCACGGCGTATGAAGGCAGTGTTCGACGCGCACGGCATTGCGTATTAAGTGGTTGGGGCAGGTATTATTTTTTTTCTGTGTTGAAAAGGCATATCTGCTGCCATACTGGTATCAAGTCTTTATTTTGTAGAATGTGCTGAATTCCAGCCACTGGAATACAATACTAAATTTTTATTTTTCGACTGAATATAACCAATCTTTTATCTAACCTTATACCAGAACTAAGAGGATCTCTATGACAGATGAAGAAGTTCTCTCTGCATTTCATGCTATGTGGGACAATTTTCCAGAACCAGTAACCATAACGCAAAAAAGCAGGGAAATAGTGGCCGTCAATAAAGCCGCTGCCGACCTTGGCCTAAAGGCAGGAATAAAATGCTCTTCCATCGGCAAACCCGAGGATCACAAGGGCTGTCTTTGTAACAGGGCGATCGATACCTGTACCGGCATTGGCGTCTCGTACGAAGGGCCTTTTGGCAGAACATACGGATTCTGGATTCCCATATCAGGGCGTCCTGACTGGGTTCTTCACTACAGTGTTGGCAGAACGGTCAACTATGATTCTCTTAAACGGTAGCATTGGCAGTCCCGGGGTAGGAAAAATTTTGTGATTTTCCTGAATCCGGAATTGGGCAGACAATAGTTTTTGTGTGTGTTCATACGGGAAGAGCTCTCCGAATACCAGCCTTTGTCCTGAGTTGGGATAGATTCCCTTGTTGTCCCCGACGGCTTCAGTGCAGAAATGAATCGGAGCGACCTAGGTATTTGATTCCCTCAGCTTCCGAGAGACATGTTGTTAGATCTTTTTTGCTTGTTGTTTGTTCCAGTGTACACGCTTTACGCCCTGTAAATGCAAAGCCCCCTTTCCGCTTGCGGCAGGGGGTTTTGACATGGAGAAATTTTTTTATGGGGCTATGGAAGGGATGGCTTCTCGTTCTTAATGGTAATGTTGATGTTAGATCGACTGCAGTAAATGAGGGCTTCTCTTCACGCGTATACCAGCTGGCTCAATAATCTGCCCTTCAGGGAGAGTGTAATATTTTTTGTGTAAATCGCCTTTCAGGAAGCTTCACTCAGGCATGGGCCTTAGAGCCTTTTCCTTTTGCCCCGTCCAATCTGTCCATTTCATCACGCCAGGCCTTTTCCCTATTCAGAGCCTTCAGACGTATCTGTTCGTCGGCGCTTGGGTTCTTCAGAACGAGGTGAGTCTCATCTTCTCCTGTGTCCTGTGTATAAGGCATTTTCTACCCCTGCAATGCATTAATCTCTGCTTCCGTAAGACCAGTGTATAGAACGATTTTTTCGATAGGCTCTCCACCTTTAATCATCCTTGCTGCAAGCCGACGAATTTCTTCTTTCCTGCCAATACCAGCGACTTCAGGCGGTCAGGCTTCACGCTGCCCAGAAAGCCGCACAAGAGAGGTGGCGAGGTCTCCTTAAGGGGATTCGCGTGAGCAGGTCTGCGTTCCCTGCATTGTCAACCTTGACGGGTTGAGCATCGGGAAAATTAGCAATCTGTGAAGGCCCTGCGTAAAAGACCTGGAATCCGTATTGAACAGAAGGATTGAGAAAGGTTCGATATTCGTTACAGACAGCTTGCGAAGCTACCATAAGATCGCCCATGAGAACGAGTTTACCCATGTTCGCGTTCCAAAGGGGAAGCATAAGAACGGGGCTTTCAACATCCAGACAGTCAACGCCTATCATTCGGAACTAAAAAGGCTCGTTCACGGCAGCTTCAAGGGCGTTGCGACGAAATATCTCAACAACTACATCGTCTACAACAACTTCGTGAATTTCGCCAAGGGCGAATTACATCACAAGTTGAACATCTTGAGAGAGTTCATGTATACGACCGATGTCAACATTAAGAGCAAGGAAGTCAGCGACAGGGAAAGAATTCCTGTGTTGAGAAAGAAGGCGTAAAAATACGTTAACCTGATTT
>JAIKXS010000002.1 GCA_024683955.1 Desulfovibrio sp.
TAGCATGTGAAAACAAGTGCCATTTCCTCCGTCAAATAGGTATTTGATGGGGGAACGCGGAAATTGCCCCTTTTTTGGGGCAGTTTGCAGTAAAAATTTTGAGAAAAGAGGAGTTTAGGAACAAAAAATGGAAAATTCCTGGCGGTTGCAATCAGGCAGTAGAAGGCTATTGCGTCAACTTTTGCTTGGACGTCCTTCACGCTTTCGCCGATGAACCACATACCGAGAGTTTTGTCCTCACTGTCCTTGATCGGCCAGTAGACGGTTCTGTAGTCCGTACCAAGGATCTTTGCGGGGGCCGCATAGGTGCCGCCGCCCTGAAGCACGGCTCTCTCAACGGCAGGGTTGTTGAGCTGCGTTCCGGTGGCACGGTTTCCGTTGTTTTGAATGGTTGTTGAAAGTCGTGTATCACCCTGGAAAATGGTCATCTCCATACCGGTGATTTTTTTGATTTCGTCAACAAAGGCATGTGACTTGAAGGGATTTCCTACAAGAAGAACACCGATCTGCTTTCCCTGATACAAGATGGGGGCTGCCGCACCGACTGAAAGGCCGCTCTGCTTCAGATCTACGACCTCTGATATAGCGCGTCCCTGAAGAGCGACACGGACAATGTCAAATCCCGCAAAGCTGTCGCCGCTGCCAGTGGCATGTCCTCTGGCAAGAACGGTCCCTTTTTCGTCAAGAATGATGCTAAATCCGACGTCTATCTGGTTTTTGAAGGCGCGGGCAAGGTCCAGGAGACCTTTATCATCCTTATTTAGTATTGCTGTAGCGAGAGTATCGTTTTCTGACAGCATTTTTACTTCAGTCAGAAGCGCTTTTTTGTTGTCCGCATACGTGTTGTTTACCACATTTCGAACAGTTTGAAGTTCTCCGTGAATGACCTCATCAAATCCTTCCTGCATGAAGTAGCGTGATGTCAAAAAAATGCCAAGGGCACCTATTAGGATGCTGAGAATAAGCATTCCTATGCTTTTAGTCATGACAGATAGACGCATTTTCCCTCCTTACTATGCGATGTACGCCTATGGTAAGTTGTTAAAGTTTTTTGAGATGAAATGTTTTATAATTTTTGAAAAGAAGAACGAAATGAACGTGCTCTTTTCCCTTCGATACAAGTAAAAGAAACCGAAAGGCAGCCTTGTTGGAGAAAAAAGATTTCAGCTAGAAGATATGTGTGAGCATGGTGTCTGTCTCCTTTTTTAAGGGTACCTCTCCTAACCTGCGTGGGGACAAAGGTGGTCATACTGTCTTCTTTCGGTCAGCGCGTGCAAATCTTTACGGGAAACGCGTATTATTTTTCTGTTTTACGGCTTCAGTGGGCAACGAATGCCAGCAATGGGTAAGAACAGGGGGGCGTTTGAAGTTTCATCCTTGTTCATTCGCGGTGTTGATGCGAGGTGCTTCCGAAATTCATGGGAGAGCAGGCAGATCTATCCCTTCTGGGAAGAAGGATGGGCAATCATATATTTTTTCCAGGAGATTGTCCTGCTCTAAAGCGTTTGTCGCCGCAGCCGGCGATGAAGGATAGGCTTTGTTTGCCAGGATTCCCCATACAGTGTGCTGGCAGCCTGCAGCACCTTGCCGTCCTCTCCTTAAGGACGGAATTCGTACCCTGAAGTTTCACGCGTTGCCGGCGACCGGGGTTCAAAGCACGTTACGCCGTAAGCTGCGGTTTAAGAGATGCTCACAAGGGGGGAGTCTTTGGGGCTGCTCTTCAGATTGTGAGCAACTTCTCCTGCAGCAATAATCCGTACATCAAACAGAGACCTGAGGAGGAGGGCGTTACATCGGAGAGTATCCCTAAGGAATATGGGAGAGACCATTATGGCAGAATACAAATGATGCCGCCCGGCACGGAAAGAAGCGTGCACGTGCGGCATCTCTGAAGTTATGTCGGAGTTGTGTCTTTCTGCAGAACATGCAGTGACGTCACTGAGTGCCTATCTGTCTCTGAACAGCCGATGCCCAGGAGAAAAAAGTAACGTATATCGCCGTTTGGAACAGGGCAGGGCATTTCCATGGTGTTGTATACGACGGATGCCGCGGATACAGGCGATTCCGTGAGTCTCGTTAGGCATGAGAGAACGGCTGCGGGAGCAGCATTATCTCGTCTCGTGAACCTGTCTTGTCCTTTCAAGGTCGTTCAGGAATGACTGCAGGCGTTCTTTCGTGACATGTTGCATGACTACGATATGTGAAAGGTTGCCTCCGAGCCGTGCATCGCTGTCGGGGGCAAGGTCGTATTTTTGTACAAGAGCGTCAGGGGGACGTTTGAAGTAGACTGTATTTGATGCCGGCTCCAGCCATGCGGGCCAGGACATCTTATCCATGCTGTCCTTGAGCCATTTTGCACGTTCGAGCAAAGATGCCGCCTGACTGATAAACCCCTGTTCTCCCGTATGCCTGATGATCCAAAAGAGTTTCAGCGGCGAGAGAGCGGAACGTGAGCAGTTGATCATCGGCATGCTGCCGTTGAGGTAGCTGACCTCGAAGGGATTCTGGTTGTTTTTTACCTCCATGGTTGTCAGAAAGATGCCTGCTGGTTCATCCATGCCGAAAAATTTATGTCCGCTTACCGCGATGGAATCGAACGGGTGTTTCTTGCGGTCCACGAGGTCGCGAAATTCCGTGAAGGGCAGGTATCCCCCGAACAGGGCCGCATCGACATGACGATACACCTCGATGGACGGATGCCGGGCAAGGATTTTGTTCAGTGCATCCTGGTCGTCGATGCCTCCCTTGAAGGTCGTTCCCATGGCATACACCATCAGGGCCGGGCGGTTGGGGACAAGGCGCTTTTCAAACTCCTCCGGAATCATGCGGCCATGTACGTCAGACGGAACGAGGACAAGCTTGAGATTTTGCAGATCGGCAAGACGCATGTTGGAATAATGTGCGGCATCTGAGACATAGACAACAGGCTTTTTACGGGTCTTCTTCTCCAGATATTTCGATCCGAAGTAAATGCCGTGATTGTTGCCGTCCGTTCCGCTGGCGGTGACGAGTCCCCAGAGGTTGCCCTTGTCAAAGCCATAATGCGGTCCAAAAAATTCGATGACGTTGCGTTCAAACGACAGTGCATTTAAATGACCGCCGTGCTGGTCAAACGGATCTCCGGCGTTATTAATCATAGCTGCATAGAGTTTGCTGGATGTGAGCCATGTATAAAAATCGCCCAGCCGGATGTCGTGATTGGCCGGATAACCGAAGTCGTTGACCTTGCGTTCGGCAATCTGTTTTGCAAAACTGTCGAGATCAGGGTCTGCGTGAGTGGTCTTGCGGGAGCATGCAGATCCACAGACTGTAGCAATAGCAAAGATTGCTGTAAGAAGTATTGACATTTTTTTGCAACGTATAACGGAAAACATTCTGCCCTCCATAGTGGAACAGTTGACTGAAATTATACCCTTATAGTTTCAAAATTAATATAGTATGCAGTTTATGCCGAAAATTTTGTTATCTCATAAAACATCTCATGTCAAGATAAGAGCCGTGTCAGAATAATATATCAGTAAGTATAATATATAAAAAATATGTATTTTTTATTTAACTTAATATTTATATTTATTTTAATAAAGAAAAACACATAAAATATATTTATTTGATTATATTATAAGTAAGTAATAAATGACTTTTATAAAGTATAAATATCCTATGCTGCAAGCATTTTCTTAATAGTGACAATTATACTATGATTTGATATTATGCCCAGTTGCTATTTTTATTATATAGAAGAGCTTTCTTCGAATGCATCGTGCTGATACAGGGGGAGCGTAGCTGACCGCTCAATTCCTACACGGGGGAAGATTCCATTACGTCGCGTTCGGCACATGTTGCTGATGCTGTAGCCATATAGCCGGTCATCTGCCCCATCGTCGCTTGACAGCGCTTTTGGCAACCTCTGGTTTCGATTTTTTTATACAGATCGGGAAAAACAAAAGTTGCACGGCGTACAGGAAGGAGCGGGTGTGATTAACAACAATGGCGTGGTGTCCTTCCATGGGTGCATCAGACAAGATGACAGGAAATACGCGAAGCTGCGAGAGGAAAATGATCCAGAGATCTTACCCTTTCCCCTATGTAGTGTTAAAGATTCCCCGACGACTTGCGTCATGATGCGGTCTTCACGTTTTTTTGATCTTCGATGTTTCTCGAACCAATGTTCAAATAATTTTCTTATTACTCTAATCATCATGAATTTTTATCCGTTCTGTAACGTTGGAGTCCTATCATTTTTTCTCAAGAAAGTTTTATGTACTATAAGGATCTGTTATGAGCATACGATCAAGAATTATCTTGGGATTTCTCTTGGCCATTCTCCTCACAGCCGCCTCAGCCGCCGTTCTCTCGGCCCTGCAGATGAGGGGAGATGCCACAGAAAATTTCAATAATTCTGCACAACGACAGCTTGTTCTTTTGGATAATCATCTTGACGATTTTATTGAGGGCATCAAAGGCAATGTCGGCGTGCTTATCGACAGTGCGAAACTTGCAGAAACATGGTCTGACATGCCGCTTTTCAAGGATAAAACATCCTCTGCGAATTTCGTCCACGCCGAGCTAACCGGAGCTGCATCCGAGAGCATCAGGGTAATGACCTCCATGCATCGGCGTCATCAGGAATATGTTGAGGTCTATGCCGGTTTTCCTGACGGTCGTTTTGCTACGTCTTGTGACGGAAGCTCTATTCCCGCAGGCTATGATTCAAGCCTGCGTGGCTGGTACACCAAGGGGCGTGACAGTTCTTCAGAGATCACCTTTGTAGATGCCTATCTTTCCACCTCAGGCGAGACCGTCATTGCCGCTGTCGGTAAGGTCAAGGATCAATCAGGCAAGTTTGTCGCAACCGTGGGCATTGACGTCACGCTCAAGAATCTTGCTGAAATGATACGCAAGCTGAATTTTGGCAAAAGCGGACATTTTCTGCTCATCGAACATACCGGACGTGTTCTTTGTGATCCCCGGAATGCCGCCAATACGGGAAAAATGATTGGTCAGGAAATCTCCAATGAGGCTCTCTCAACGCTCAAAGCAGCCGGCGACGGGCCGATTCAGCTTTCGTACAATGGTGTCGACACCTATGGCGTTGTGCACACTGCAAAATGTGGTTGGAAAATAGTTGCCATGCAAGACAGAGCTGAGATCATGCAGAAGAGCAACCAGGCTCTTTTGCACATGCTCCTTATTGTTGCTGCAGTTTCCTTCCTTCTTATTCTTCTCGGACTGCTTATTGCCCGCAGTATCAACAAACCCTTGTCACGACTTGTTACCTCCATGGGTGAGGTTGCTGACGGCAATTACAAGGCAGTGCCCGACAAAGCCGGTTTCTATAAGGAACTCCTTATATTGCGTAATGCCCTTTCCAAGATGGTCAAGGCCAATGTGCACGCCATGGCCATTGCCCAAAAGAAGACCAAAGAAGCCGAAAGAGCTGTCCAGGATGCCGAAACTGCCACGGCCAGAGCAGAAGAAGCAGCCAGACGAGCGGAAAATGCCAAGCGTGAAGGCATGCTTGATGCTGCAGAAAAACTGGAGGGCATGGTTTCAGGGATTTCTGCTGCAGCCACCGAACTTTCAGCTCAGATCGAAGAAAGCGACCGTGGCGCCGTGGAGTCCTCCGAGCGTCTGTCTCAGGCGGCCACAGCCATGAATGAGATGAATGCCACGGTTCAGGAAGTGGCTCACAGTGCCTCGCAGGCAGCCCAGGTTTCCGGTGACACAAGGACCAATGCCGAAGACGGCCAGAAAATTCTGGCCGATGCCATGTCGAGCATCAATCTTGTGCAGAAGGTCTCCATGGAGCTTAGGGATGACATGAGTACCCTGCACGGCCACACTCAGAATATCAGTCAGATCATGAATGTGATCAGCGACATTGCAGATCAGACCAACCTGCTTGCCCTGAATGCCGCCATTGAGGCCGCACGTGCAGGCGAGGCCGGACGCGGTTTTGCCGTTGTGGCTGATGAGGTCAGAAAGCTTGCGGAAAAGACCATGTCTTCGACCAACGACGTCAGTCATGCCATTACAGCCATTCAGGAGAGTGCACAGCAGAGTGTCAACCGTATGGAAGAGGCCCTGAACGATGTGGAGCAGGCAACGAAGCTTGCCGAACAGTCAGGGACAGCTCTGACGCAGATTGTCCGCAACGTGGAGGATACCGCTGATCAGGTGCGGGCCATTGCCACAGCCTCTGAAGAGCAGTCGGCGGCAAGTGACGAGATCAACCGCTCCATTACAACCGTCAACGAGATGTCAGCTCAAACCACTCAGGCCATGAATGAGGCTGCCAAGGCTATCAGTGAGCTGGCCCGTCAGACAGAGGATCTGAGTTCGCTTATTGAAGAGATGAAGAGAGCATAAGCAGTGGTTTTTATTTAAGGTTGTCAGACAAAGGCCCGACGAAATGTCGGGTCTTTTTGTTGTGCCATGCAAGAGTGTTCGCTAGAGCGTGAATATCCCGAAAACGGCAGACGGTGACAGCAACGGGTGTCCGGAATCCTGGTTCGCGTGTGGCGGTTTTAACAAATATCTTGAGGGTGTTCAGGTCAGGCAGACAGGAATGTTCTTGGAGGTCGGGAATTACGGAAGGGGATGGAGGGTTGAGAAGAACGTGCATTGGTATCCCAACCCTGCGGGCAGGCGGCGCAGGAAAGGTTCTTTTTATTGTTACATCATTTCCTTTGATGGAAAACTTGAGAAAAGAGTTTTGCAAAATCTTTCAAAACGAGTACTGTATCTCTTACCGTGGTGTTTTTCCCATTTTGGGTACGCGACGCAACATTCGTGAAAATATTTTTTAGCCGGGCAGGTTTTTTATTAAGGAGTATGAGTATGTCCGTTGTTGCCATTTCGAGTGAAGGACCTACGCTTTCAGATGCTGTTGATCCGCGTTTTGGACGTGCCGGGGGCTTTGTCATTGCGCGGTACAGCGGTGACGAAGACGCAGAGATTTCTTACCTTGATAACGGTGAGGCACAGATGCTGCCACAGGGTGCTGGAATCAAGACCGCTGAAAATCTGTCGGAAGCGGGCGTGGACACTGTTCTGAGTGGCTATGTAGGTCCAAAGGCCGAGGAAGCGCTTCTGGCTGCTGAAATCCGTGTTGTGCAGAATATGGATGGCACAAGTGTCGGAGAAGCCCTGAAAAAATGGCGACAGATGGAGCGTGACTCCTCTCCAGCCTAACGCGTCGGGGATTCCTGTCAGCAGAGGTCCCATGGGGCGCACCATGAGCGGGTTCCTGCTTCATCGGGACTGCCCGGAGGAATATCAGCCTGGTTTTTATTTTCAAATTTCCACTGCGGGGAATTTTACGGCCGTGAGCCAGCCACCTGTTCCTCCCGGGTTTCACTATCTCTCCAAAGGCTGACACGGTATGACTGCCGCCAGAGAACATGTTGAAACGGGAAACGCAAAAAGACAGGGAACTCCCGGTTAACATGCACCCTTATATCCTCCCCCTGGAGGGAAAGGTTTTACGGCGCGTTAGATAAGCAGTAGCATTGAAAAGAAAATCTTACCTCGAGTGAACTTATGCGTATAGCCATTGCTAGCGGCAAAGGCGGGGCCGGAAAAACGACATTGACGGCGGCCCTTGCCAGTGTTTGGCCGGGCCCTCTCGTTCTCGCGGACGCAGATGCGGAAGCTCCCAATCTACATCTTTACCTTTCTCCACGTTTTGACAGGTCCGAGGATGTTTCGATCCGGGTGCCTGTTGATGTCAGGGAGTCCTGTACGGCCTGCGGCCTTTGCCGTGACCTTTGCAAATTTGGGGCTATTGCCCGTTTTGGCAAAAAGATAACGGTTTTTTCGGATATGTGTCACGGTTGCGGGGGCTGTTTTCGCGTCTGCACGGAAAACGCCCTTGTGTCAGGTGAACGGCTTCTCGGACAGGTGGAGGAGGGGAGGCTTTCCAGCGGAATCCCCTTTATTCAGGCGAAAACGCGAGTCGGGGAAGTTATGACTCCGCCGCTTCTGCGGGTCCTTCTGAAAAAACTCTCTGCCTTTTCGGAGGAGGGCTGCGACGTCCTGATCGATAGTCCTCCCGGTATAAGCTGTCCCGCCGTGACCGTTGCCCGCAATGTGGATCTCATGCTTCTTGTCATTGACCCGAGTCCTTTCGGCTTTGCCGACTTCAAGCTGGCCCTCGAGGCGTTTAGAAAGCTTGGCCTTCCCCTTGTCTGCGTTATCAACAGAAGCGGCATGCCCGGGAATGAACCGAGTGAGAGTGCGCTCAACGCCTTCTTGGCAGCTGAAAAATTACCTCTTGCCGGAAAAATTCCGTTTTCGAGAAATGCAGCCGCTGCATCGGCCAATGGCCATCTTTTGACGGCGTTGTCCGGAGATGTAAGGGCGAGTTTCTGTGAAATCGCTGAAAATATCCGAAAAACCGCCTGTGAAAGAGGCTGCTCGCCCTTGAAGGGAAGGGGACGGAATGGAGACGAATAGAAACGATCCGGGAAAGGTTGAACTCCGGGAAATTGTGGTCATCAGCGGCAAGGGCGGAACCGGAAAAACCAGTCTTACGGCAGCCTTTGCCGCCTTGGCTCACGACGCCATTTTTTGTGATCTTGATGTGGATGTGCCGGATTTGCATATTATTCTTCAGCCAACGGTTGAAGAAAAGTCGGTCTTTATGGGGGGAAACACGGCACTGATTGATCCGGCACGCTGTGTTGGCTGCGGAACCTGTCTTGAGGTCTGTTCCTTTGCTGCCATACGTGATGAAGGGGCTGTATGCAGAGTTGATCAGGATCTTTGTGAAGGGTGTTCCGTATGCGTTGCCCTGTGTCCGGAAAAAGCGATTTCTTTCCCTGAGGCCATCTGTGGGGACTGGTGCGTCAGTCAAACCCGTTTCGGCCCGTTTGTTCATGCACAACTTGAACCCGGAGGGGAGAACTCCGGTCGTCTTGTGAGCCTTCTTAAGCGCAGGGCACGCGAAATGGCCAAGGCCCAGGGGAAACGTCTTATCCTCTGTGATGGCTCTCCGGGAATCGGCTGCCCGGTCGTAAGCTCTCTCGGCGGTGCGTCTCTTGCCGTTATAGTGGTTGAACCAAGCCTTTCCGGCCTGCATGACTTTAAACGGGTGGCTGATCTTTGCGCTCATTTTCAGCTTCCCGCAGGAATTGTCATAAATCGGGCGGACATCAATCCCGATATCATACCCGTATTTGAGGAAGAGTGCGGGAAACGTTCCCTTGCGGTTTTTGGAAGGGTGCCGTACGCAAAGGAACTGACAGAGAAGACACAGCAGGGACTGGCCGTGACGGAAGGGGACTCGGATGTGGCAAGGCAGATTGAGCGTATCTGGCAGGCAATACTGGAGTATCGGCCAAAACCACGCCTGCGTTCTTTCTCCCCTGGCAGATAAGGACTTTGAAGAATTTATCCCGCGGTTCTTTTCTCCGTTTTGGCCACGCCTGCGGCTTTTTTGAGCCTCCTTACCTCCTGACTGCTCAGTTCCCGAAGAGTGCCTGACGGAAGGTCTCCCAGAGAAAGGGGGCCCTCGGCAATTCTGACAAGTCTTAGGATCGTGATGTGCAGGGCGTCGCACATTTTACGGATCTGTCGGTTGATTCCCTGATAGAGGGTCATGGAGAGAAGGGTGGTCTTCCCTTCGGATCTGGCGTGTACCTCAACGGGCAGGAGTACCTGCCCGTCCGGAAGCGTCATGCCGCTTTGCATGGTCTGCAGATCCTTTGGAGAGACAAAGCCCCGCACGGTTACGTGATAGGTCTTCGGCAGGTGGTAGCGTGGGTGGAGGAGGGCGTTTGTCAGGGATCCGTCGTTTGTGAGGAGAATGAGCCCTTCTGAAAAATAGTCGAGACGACCGACCGGGTAGAGGCGGTATTTTCTGTATTTTTCGGGAACGAGATCAAGAACGGTAGGGCGCCCTTCCGGATCATAAGCCGTTGAGAGTGTGTGGACAGGTTTATTGAGCAGAAGGTAGCAGGGGACTTCCTTTTGCGAAAGGCTTATTCCGTCAACAATGATCTCCGCGTCGGGACTCACCCGTTCTCCCGGATTTATGACCGGCTTTCCGTTCACCGTGACGGCCCCTGCCAGGATACGTTCATCAGCCTTTCTGCGGGAACAGTATCCCCGTTCGGCAATGGCCTTGTTGAGACGTATTTGAACATTTTCTTCAGGCACGATCCGTTTCCCGTTTCCAGCCTCGGCTGTCAGGTCGTGTTTTGCACGAGGCGTCCTGGCTTGAGGTCTCTTGTGCGAACCCGCCTCGTGACGCCGCGACGGGTGCATTGTCTGATCAGGGCCCTTTTCACGATTTTTTTGCACGTTTTTGTCCACGCTCTTGTCTCCGGAATGATTTGCTGCACAGTAGTCGATGGACGGTGCTTCGACAAGAGAAAAGAATGCTTGCAGGGTCGTGTCGGCCTGCGTAATATGGATCATGAGGTTTCCCGGGGCAGTTCGGGCATATTTTAGTTTACATAATTAGCATTATGAGACATTTTTTTTCCACCTGGAAGAGGGGGCGTTGTCGTTGGAGAACGGGTTCACACGCGTTGACGAAGATCTCCGTCGTGCCCGGCTTGTGCAGGACGCAGCTTCCCTGTACGGCCCTGAATCTCTGGGTCGGTCTGTCAGTTCTTTTCCGTCTTGCCGAAACGTTTCTCCTGCCGTACACTGCGCCATGGTGACAAACGTCCATG
>JAIKXS010000060.1 GCA_024683955.1 Desulfovibrio sp.
AATGCTATATATTTTATTATTTTAAATATTTTTTGTATAATATTGATATTTTTGTTTTTTAATATCAAATATGGTATTTATTATGTTTTATTGTACATACTGTATGAATTCACTGTATCCTTCTTCTTCCATTTTTTCAAGTGGAATAAATCGAAGAGAACCGCTGTTTATACAGTATCTCATCCCGCCTTTAGCTTTCAGGCCGTCGTCAAAGACATGTCCTAAGTGTGAATTTCCAATGCGGCTTCGAACCTCAGTACGTTCCATCCCATGACTAGTGTCTTGTTTGTGGATTACCACAGAATTATCAATGGGTTTTGTGAAACTTGGCCATCCTGTTCCTGAATCAAATTTGTCTTTTGATGAAAAAAGAGGTTCTCCTGTTACAATATCAACATATATCCCGAACTTTTTATTATTCCAATATTTTCCTGTAAAGGGCTTTTCTGTTGAATCGTGCTGTGTGATACTATAGAATTCTTCAGAGATTGATTTTTTTATTGTTTCAATATCGGGTTTTTTAAATCTAGAACTGTCAAAAATACTATTACTATAAATTTTATTAAGACTTTCTAAAGAAATATGACAATATCCATTTGGATTCTTTTTTAAATAATTTTGATGGTATTCCTCAGCTTTATAAAAATTTTTACATGGAAGTATTTCGACAACTATTTTTTTTGAGTATTTTTTTTGTATATCTACAATGATTTCAGATATGATTTTTTCCTCTTTATTGTCGGTATAGTAAATTCCTGTTCTGTATTGTGGTCCTGTATCATTTCCCTGTTTATTTATACTTGTTGGATCTATAATGTTAAAATAGTAGTTTACAAGTTTTGACAGGCTAATTTTTTGTGGGTTGTACGTCACCAGAACAGTTTCGGCGAATCCGCTCTCTCCGGAACAGACCTCTTCATAGCTCGGATTTTCCGTGTTCCCGTTGGCATAACCAGATATTGCTTTTGTTACGCCGGGTATTCGTGAAAAATACTCCTCAACGCCCCAAAAACAACCGCCGGCAAAATAGATGCGTTTGTCGTCATTTGTGTCGGCGGCAGATTGATAAAATACTGACATAATGCACATCCCAATAAGAAGTGTTGTAAATTTTTTCATTGCAAAACTTTTGTTATATTTAAGAATAATTTTATAATGCTATAATATAATTATTTTTTATTGATAATATAAATATTTATAAATTATTTAATTGTATATATTTTTTAATTTTTTGAATGATAGCTATTCTTCGACATGAGCAAGTGCCTGTAAAAGAATCTGGACTATGTGGTTATCAGCAATATTATAATAGACAATTTTTCCTGAGCGTCTGAATTTAACGAGGCGTAAAACCCGTAATATCTTGAGGTGATGCGATATGGCCTGTGGACTCATATCGAGCAGTTGGCCAAGTTCACAGACGCAGAGTTCGCGTATAAGAAGCGCGTGGATGATTTTTAGTCGCGTCGGGTCGGCAAGGCATTTGAAGAGTTCTGCCATGGCGTTGATGGAGCCCGTTATGGGGAGTTTGCTGGCCACCTCTTCGATCATGTCCTGACGAACGCTTCTGGAAGTGCACAACGGAGGGTTTTTATCCGGGGTCATATTTAAGTCCTTTTTCTGTAAACATGTAAACATATGTTTACATGTTTAAACAATATGTGTAATCTGGCCGAGGAAGATTTAATTTGAGTCGTGGAGGAGATTATGTCTGAATCGTGTTGCTGCTCCTGTTGTTCGTGCCAGACGCAGTCCTGGGAGAAAGTGTCACATTATTATATTGCTGACATGGATTGTCCGACGGAGGAGGGTCTTGTCCGCAGGGCTCTGGAATCGATAGAAGGTGTGGGAAGTCTTGAAGTCGATCTTGTCCAGCGGACCATACGTATTGAGCACAGCGACAGCGCGGGCGCATTGATTGAGTCGGCGCTTCTCGCCCTCAACTTGGGGGCCAGGCGTATGGATGCGGGCGCGCAGGGTGAACATGAGAATCTTCGGAAGAGGGTGGAGCGGATTCGCCTTTGGATAGCAGGGGGCCTGGCCCTTGCGTCCGAAATAGTGGATCTGTTTGCAGGGTCTTCTTCTGCCTATGCCTATTGGTTCGTATGCGCTCTTGCGTTGCTTGCGATCGCACTTGGCGGGTTCGAAACCTATAAAAAGGGGATTGTCGCCCTTACAAATCGCCGGCTGAACATGAATGCCCTTATGAGTGTTGCTGTAACAGGCGCGCTCTGTATCGGTCAATGGCCTGAAGCGGCCATGGTTATGGTTCTTTTTTCTCTTGCAGAGAATATAGAGGCCCGTTCAATGGAAAAGGCGCACGACGCGGTTGCGACGCTTCTGCAGCTTGCACCGGTAAAAGCCTTTGTCAGGATTCGTGAAGGGGAGTGGGTTGAAAGGGATCTTGAAGAAATCGAAACAGGATCTGTCATCCGCGTAAAGCCTGGTGAGCGCATTCCTCTCGACGGTTCAGTAGTTGAGGGGGAGTCCGTAGTCAATCAGGCGCCCATAACGGGTGAGAGCCTGCCTGTTGAGAAAAGGAGCGGGGACACGGTGTATGCCGGGACTGTCAACGGTGCGGGTCTTCTTCATGTGCGTACAACAAAGGCTTCGTGCGACACAACGCTTGCTCATATTATCCGAACCGTGGAGAACTCGCAAAAAAATCGTGCACCCATCGAACGCTTTGTCGATCGCTTTGCGGCTGTCTATACCCCGCTTGTCTTTCTCCTTGCTCTCTGTGTCGCCGTTTTCCCCCCCCTCGTTGTAGGCGGGGCCTGGCTTGACTGGCTTTATCGGGCTCTTGTTCTCCTTGTCATTGCCTGTCCCTGCGCTCTTGTTATTTCAACGCCTGTCAGCATTGTGAGCGGTATTGCAGCAGCAGCACATCGGGGAATTCTGATTAAGGGCGGAGCATTTTTGGAGTTAGGGGCCGGACTTGACAAACTGGCCCTTGATAAGACGGGAACTCTTACCACGGGAAAACCCCATGTAATGGGGTGGAGCGGGATGACGGGCGGGCAGGACGACATGCGCGTCTCCGCCATTGCCGTGAGCCTTGCGTCCCGTTCAACCCATCCTGTTTCACGTGCAATAACGGAATGGGGGCAGGAACATGGCGTTGTGCCTCTTGAGGTCAGTGAATTTTCCGAACGTATCGGCAAGGGGGTCGTGGGAACTGTAGAAGGCAACAAGTACTTCCTTGTCAGCTATAGTGCGGCGTGTCAGGAAGACTTAACGTCTGATCTTGATCAGTCTCTTTTGGAGACGATTCAATGTCATCTTTCAAAGGGGGAGAGCGCAGTAGCGCTTGCGTCCAGCACGGGTGTTATTCGTGTGTTCTATGTGGCTGATCTGCTGAAAAAACACAGTGCCGGCGCCGTGAAGGATCTGCATGCCCTGGGTATTGAGACAGTCCTTCTTTCTGGCGACAACGCCGATGTCGTTCGTTCCGTGGCCGAGTCCGTGAATATAACGAACTATGTCGGTGGACTGCTGCCGGAAGAGAAGGTCGCTGAAATAGAAAAGGCTATCAGCCGGGGATCGCGCATTGGTATGGTTGGAGACGGGATCAATGACGCCCCCGCGCTCACGAAAGCCACCATCGGCTTCTCTATGGGGGCGGTTGGCAGCGATGTTGCCATTGAATCGTCTGATGTCTCAATTATGGACGATGATATTCGAAAACTTCCTGAATTTATTAAACTTGCCCGTCGTACTATGAGTATCCTGAAGCAGAATATTGTGATTGCTTTAGGGATTAAACTCATTTTTATTTCGTTTGCATTTATGGGAATATCTACGATGTGGATGGCAGTTTTTGCAGATATAGGAACAACACTGATTGTTACATTTAATGGATTGCGTTTATTGAAATCATAGTATTTAATAATAATTTTTTTACTTTTCTGTCAAAAACCCCATATTCTATTTGAAGGACGTGGGGTTTTTTATAGGCAGTTACATAAAGTCTTCTGACGAAGGCTTTTTATTTTAATGCCACCTGTTTTTATTTCATGAGATAGCTCGAGAAGACGTTTTTCTATTTTATCAATTTTAGTATTTTTTGTTCCTATTGAACTTTGTATTTTTGTAATGGAAACACCATTATCCAATGTGTAGATATCTATTTCAGATCCTTTAAAACTACCTTTACAATATTCATCAATAATTTCGAGTACTGCCCCCTTCACGTCCTTGAGTATGGAGAGCAGCACGTGGTTTTTATAGATATGCTGCTGGTCAGTATCCAGACCAATCACATAGATGCCAGCCTGTCTGGCTTCCTCGAGAATTATCGGATTTCCTGCTCCTGAGGCGAGAACAAGAACGTTGCACCCTTCCCTGATGAGACGTTTTGCCTCGGCCCTCGCACCTTCCTTTCCCCCAAAGGAGCCCGCAATACCGTGAATGACACGGATGCCAGGGACCGCAAGTCTTGCCCCCTCACTGTAGCCGTTAAAGAGTGAGCGCATTGCGGCAACGTCCTCTCCGCTTATCCATCCTATGGCCGGCTCTTTTCCGTTGTGTTCCACCATGTTTTTCGCGAAGAGGGCAGCGCCTGCCCCGGCAAGAAACGAGGCCTGTTCATCGGCAAAGGAAATGCAGCGGATGTTTTTTCCGCGTATGCCGGCATCTATCACGCCAAAGCGGACGTTGGGATAGCGCCGGGCGTTGTCACGAAGGATTTCGTGAAAGTGGTCTGTGGCCACAAGGGCGAAGTCACAGTTCTTCATGGCGTCCCGGAAGACGCGTTCCTGCTCGTCCTCGCGGTTCTCGACAACAATGCGCGCCGTGATTCCGTATTTTGCACTTGCCTCGCCGAGGGCCTCCTTCAGGAGGGTGTTCCAGACGCTTTCCTCTTCGTGTTCGAGGAAAAGAACGATTCTCGGACGGGTGCCGTCCACGGCTTCCGCGGCATAAGACGTGCGTGGCAGGATCAATGCCGTGCAAAGAATGAGGAGAAGGGGAATAAGATATCCACGGTGAACAGGGATATGAAGTGACATAACTCTATCCTCACAATGGCAGGAGTATGTTCATGGGTTACGAGAGAGAAGTGTCCCCGGCGGCCTTTCTGTTCCGGCCACCTTTCTTCAGCTAGCACTTTTTTTTGATATTTGCTACGGTCCTGAAAAAGGATAACAGTGGTATGTCGTTTTCGTGCAATGCGCTTTTTTTTGACCGTCAGGATAAGGCCGTCTTGGCCCTCGTCAACCGTATCCTGGATTCCCCAACGGGAATCCAGGGCCGTCTCTTTGACCCCAACCTCCACCCCCATGGCATAGAAGAGCTTGTGGCGCCCCCGGTTGAGCGCATGGCCTATGCTGTTGTTAACCTTTTGCGAAATCTCGAAGCAGGGAGCGGGCAGGTGGAGGACCGCCTTCTGGCTCTTCAAACGCTCTATGACGAAGTCTTGAACAGCGCGCATTCCACTCTTCGCCGGAATACCGCACGAGTCCTCATGCAGATTATGAAGGACATGGTGCGTTCCCACGGAGATCAGGAAATGCAGCTTCGACTTGCCCATGATTTTCGGAGTGTGGTGCATGGTACCCCACGTATAGTTCGACGCATGCTTCTCCGCTATCATCTGCCGGAAATGCCCGAGGAATGGAACCAGCTGACGTTTGACGATCACGTCTACGACGTTAATACGCGTGGCAGAAAGACGCCGACCCATCTTATTATGGACGCGTGGATCAAGGGGATTCGCAGTCTTACCGTGGCCTATGAGTACTGCCTTGAGGCCGAGGCTGCACGGGAACTCATGCGTGCAGCAGAAATCACCGGTATTTCCGTCAGAATCGGCCTTGAATTTCAGGTGGCCTTTTACGATCATTCAGTACGCTTTTTCTGGATCCCCCGCGGCTTCAGTTCAAACGACGACTTCCTGTCTTTTCTTCATGATCCCGAGCTTGTTTCCCTGCTTGATATGGGAAGGGAGGTTCTGGCTTGGCGGAAAGAACGCATTCTTAACGCGTTGAACGCCTGGAACAGTATTGTCCGGCCCGCTGTGAACGAGGAATGGGAAACAGACATTCCTGAATTGTCCAAGGACGATTTCTTGACCTTCTGCAGGGGGGGCAATCCGACGCGTGAACGCTTGGCAGAGTGCATTCACGGCCATGTCTATCCTGCAATGCAAAAATATGCTTCGCGTCTCATTGCCATGGGGCAGGATGGTGCAGCAGCTCTCGCCCATCTGGAAACCATGAGCCCTGATGTGCTTATGGATGAATGGCTTTCATGCGAGCATTTTTCGGGTATGCCCGACTGCTGCATCAACACCATTCCCGACGACGCGCCTCCTCTCATGCGCATGTCGCCAAAGGAGCTGACGCGGCTTCTTACCTCCATTGCCGGTGGCTACAGACTGATTCTCGGTGTAACGGATTTGAGCCTTGAAGACGCCGTAGAAATTCTCTGGGAATGTGAAGGAGCCGTCACACACCTTGAGATTTTCAATATGAAGTCCTGGGTCGAAGGTCGTCTGCCAAATATCGAAAGCATTGCCTCTTTGCAGCGATCGTTAAATCTTGGTCACGGCCCCCGCATTAAGCGCCTTCTGCAGAAACTGACCGAGAAGCTTCGCGCCAATGGGGAGGATGAGCGGGCCATAAAATTTCAGGAGATTCTCGGCAATATTAATACTCTTTGGGAGCATTACCGCCATACTCCGCTGAAATGTCGACTTGGCACAAGCTCGGCGAGCCGTCTGACCTTCGGGATGGGCCTTGTTCTGCGCGAAACCCTTCCGAAGAGGGCTCAGAGCGAACTTGACAGGAAACAGATGTTTGGCAAGCCCATTCCTTTCCATGCTCCAGTTGAAGAGCATATGATTTACCGGGAACCGGAAAATCCCTCCCTTTGGCAGTGTTTCCTTTCTCTCTTTTCTGTTTTGCCCGGCTGCCGTCATCTTGGCATGGAAAAGCAGCAGCAGTGGAAACTTGCGAGCGAGGATTTTCGCGTAGCCAAGCAGGGAAATATTGTCAATCTTGGTGGCATAAGCGTTTTTGAAGACAATAATTTCACCAAGAAGCAGCACGAAAAAGATGTTGGTCACAGGACCATCTATTACCTGAATACGAGCGTAGTGAACTGGCTCAAAGTTCTGCTTGGATTTATCCCTGCATTTTTCTCCTTTTATTTCGTGCAGGACTGGTGGGTCCTCGCCTGGTTTGGTGCCTTCATATGGTTTGGCATTACAGGCATACGGAATGTTCTGCAGATGGTCATGACGGCCAGAGGAGCTTCTAAGGGAACGCTTGTGCATTGGACAGAGCAGGTCAGTGTCCCAAGACTTTGTGATTCGCTTATGTATACGGGAATTTCTGTCCTGCTGCTCGAAGTTCTTGTTCGTGTTGTATTGCTGCAGAACATATGTGGCATCACCGTTGATAAATATCCTTTTTTTGTCTATACAGTCCTGAACTGTGTCAATGCGCTCTATATCGTTGCTCATAATATTTACAGGGGATTCCCGCGTCAGGCGGCGATCGGGAACATTTTTCGCAGTGCCCTCAGTATTCCCGTAGCCTCTTTTTATGATCTTCTTCTTAAAAATTTTCTTCTCGGCTTTGGCGTAGCTGATCCGGCTGTCTACCTTGTTCCGAGTGCCGCCATTATTTCAAAACTAGCGTCGGACACGGTGGCAGCTATTATTGAAGGCTATGCCGACGGACAGGTGAATCTGCGTATGCGCAGATGGGATTATAAGTCCAAGGTTGACCAGGTTTTCGACAGCTACAACCGCCTTGAGCTTCTTTTCCCCCAGGAAGACGGCCTTAAGAAGATTAGCCATGTCAACGGGGTTGACAGCATGGCCCCCGAGGTGAAAGCCATCGAACGTACCTTTGTGATCAACGCCCTTGATCTTATGTATTTTTGGTTTTTTCAACCTCGTGCCCAGGAGGCCCTTCTTCAGTTGCTTAAGACCATGACCCATACAGATCGAATGGTTTTGGCCAAGGCCCAACTCATTCTGGCCCGGGAACATTTTATAAGCCAGATTCTTGTAGATGGTCTTCTCGGCAGAAATTTTTCCCGCCCACTGGCCTTCTTTCTTGGCAATCACCGTAGTTATCTGCGCCAGTTTTTGAGCCTTTGCAGGCAGCTTCGGCACCACGGAATGCCTTATGCCTCGAAAAACCGGCATATAGATTGAGAGAACGCCGTGAACTATTCCATGGAAAAACCGGCGAAGAGCCTTCGTACGATCTGTAAAACCGGTCTTGCTGGCATTATTTATGATTGCGACGGAGTCATGATTAATTCCCGGGCCGCGAATTCTCTTTTCTATAACCGTGTCCTCTCCTATTTTCATCTGCCCCCCATGACAAAGGAACAGGAGCAGTACACGTTTATGGCAACAGGGATGCAGGCTCTGAAGCATATACTGCCTCCCTCACTCCATGAAGAAATTCCGGAGGTCGTCTCCACAAAGATCGTGTATCAGCGCGATATCGTTCCTCTTCTGGAACTTATGCCGGGCTTCAGGACCTTTGTTGAGAATGTTCACGGTGCTGGTCTCAAGCAGGCCATGTGCACCAACAGAACGGCCGAGGGCTTTGAGGATGTTCTTCGCTTTTTTGAGTTTCCCCGCTACTTTGATCCTATTGTGACGGTGAGTGTTGCTCCGCCGAAGCCCTCTCCTGAAGGGGCGCGCATGATCGTCAGGAAGTGGGGGGAGGCGCCCGAGCGCCTTCTGTATATTGGGGACACCTCACATGACCGCGATGCGGCCTCCGGTGCACATGTCCCGTTTGTCGCGTTTAATGCATTCGGATTAGATGGCGATCTGACCGTTGATTCCTACGAGGAACTTTTTCGGCTTCTCGTTCCTCTGTTGTAAGGATCGTTCTTTTCCCGTATCGTTCATCTTCAATTCCTTTGATATGTCCCGCTTGCCTTGACAGGAATCTACGCCTCTGCCATAGTAAAGATAGCCCCTATTCGGCAGTGGGCGGTCGTGTTGAAGGACACGCCGTTTTTTCGTTGTTTTTTTGCCAAGAGGTTTCTATGTTTGTTCTTGCCAACACCCTTGGTGCCATTGCCATGGTGCTCAAAACAGTGCTTGATCTGTATTTCTGGATCGTCATTGTCGCCTGTCTCCTCACGTGGGTCCGTCCGGATCCCTACAATCCCATCGTCCGTACCCTTACAGCCCTCACTGAACCTGTCTTTCTTCGTGTCAGGCGCTGGCTTCCCTTTACGTATATGAGTGGTATTGATTTTTCTCCTATTGTAGTTATCTTAGCAATTATGCTCGTTGAGAATATAGTTGTTCAATCCCTTTTACAATATGCAAATAGTCTATAAGTAGGCTTTATAAGGATTTTTTGGGAATATCCTCTAAATCCCATCCTTTTGCTTTTTATGGAGGAATAGCATGGATCAGCAGGAAAAGGATCTTTTGGAACAGTACAAGGAAAGTAATCCTGAATTAAGGGCATTGTGGGAAGAACACGTACTGTATAGCAGTCAGGTTGATAAGCTTGAAGCAAAGTCCTTTAGAACTCCTACAGAGCAGCAGACCTTGAAGCAACTAAAGAAACAGAAACTCGAAGTAAAGACAAATATGATGTCTATTATCGACACGCTTAAAAAATCTTCGTAGGACACAGGAGGGGGAAATGGAATTAAAAGGGACGCAAATCCTTATTGAAACCCTGAAACGTGAAGGAGTTGATCTCCTTTTCGGGTATCCAGGTGGCGTCATTATTGATCTCTATGATGATCTCTTAAAGAATCCAGAGATGCGTCATATCCTCGTTCGTCACGAGCAAGGCGCCGTACACGCGGCTGATGGCTATGCAAGGGCATCAGGCAAGGTAGGAGTGTGTCTTGTAACATCAGGGCCTGGGGCCACCAATACCGTAACCGGTCTTGCCACGGCCTACTGCGATTCCATCCCTCTTGTAGTTCTGACGGGACAGGTTCCCACAAACCTTATCGGCAATGATGCCTTCCAGGAAGTGGATATTGTGGGGATAACTCGTCCATGTACCAAGCACAACTATCTTGTAAAGAATATCAAGGATCTGGCTCTGACCCTGCGCCAGGCTTTTTATATAGCCCGTTCCGGTCGTCCTGGCCCAGTGCTTGTTGACCTCCCGAAGGATGTCCTTGTCGGGAAAACGGAATTTGTGTGGCCGGAAGAAGTGTATCTGAGAAGCTACAACCCGACCTACAAACCAAATCTCAATCAGCTGCGCAAAACTGTTGAGGAAGTCGACCGCGCGAAGCGTCCGCTTTTCCTTATTGGCGGTGGTGTCATTTTGTCCAATGCCGCAACAGAGCTCACAGCCCTTGCGGAAAAGCTTCAGATTCCCGTAACCTACTCCCTTATGGGTATGGGTGGCTTCCCCTCAACGTCCGACCTTTCCCTTGGCATGGTTGGCATGCATGGTACCTACGCTGCAAATCTGGCCATAAATAACTGTGACCTCCTGATCTGCGTTGGTGCCCGTTTTGACGATCGAGTGACGGGTAAGCTTTCAGCGTTTGCCCCCAACGCGAGAGTTGTGCACATCGATATCGACCCCACATCCATCCGTAAAAATGTGAAGGTGGACGTGCCCGTGGTTGGTGACTGCCGGCTGGCCCTCTCGGCCCTGCTTGAAATTTGCGACAGCCGCTTTGCGGAACGGGACTGGACAGGCGCGCATGGCGAATGGCTTGAAACAGTCAAGGACTGGAAGGTTAGTAAACCCCTTACCTATCAGCAGGAGCCGAACGGTCCGATCAAACCCCAGCGGGTAGTGGAATCCCTGCGTAAGCTCACCCGCGGAGAGGCCATTATCGTCACGGATGTGGGGCAGCATCAGATGTGGACGGCCCAGTTCTATTCCTTCACCAAACCAAGAACGCTGCTTACGAGTGGCGGCCTTGGTACCATGGGATACGGACTTCCTGCCTCGATCGGTGCGCAGTTTGCCTACCCTGATAAGCTGGTTATCGCCATCGTTGGTGACGGCTCTATCCAGATGAACATTCAGGAGCTCATCACGGCAGTCTCTAATAAGCTGCCTGTGAAGATCGTGATTCTCAATAACCGCTATCTCGGAATGGTTCGCCAGTGGCAGGAGCTTTTCTACAATCGTGTCTATGCCTCCACAAACATGGAAGCCCAGCCCGATTTTGTGAAACTTGCGGAAGCCTACGGTGCGGAAGGCTACCGTATCGAAGATGAAGGGAAGCTTGATTCGACTCTGGAGCAGGCCCTTTCCTCCCCAAGCCCGGCCGTTATAGATGTGCGCGTCGAACGGGAGGAGAATGTCTATCCCATGGTGCCCGCCGGTGCGGCCCTCGACGAAATGCTTTTGGTGTAAGGAGGGCGTTATGGATATGCAAAGACACGTGCTTTCCGTGCTGGTGGAAAACGAGCCAGGTGTGCTCTCCAGGGTAGCAGGCCTTTTCAGCGGGCGGGGGTTCAATATTGACTCTCTCAATGTTGCCCCTGCACTTGAAAGCGGCGTTTCCCATATGACGATCACAACGTATGGAGACTCAAACATCATTGAGCAGATCATGAAGCAGCTCCATAAGATCGTCACTGTTATAAAGGTGGTGGAGTTTGCCGATATCCCTGCCGTTGAGCGTGAAATGATGCTTGTCAAAGTTCAGGCAGAAGGCTCTATGCGCGGAGAAATTTTGCGTACGGTCGACATTTTCCGTTGCAAGGTCGTTGATGTGAGCGCCAGTGAGATGATCATTGAAGCTACGGGGAATCATGAAAAACTCGAGGCCATTGTGGATCTACTGCAACGTTTTGGAATCAAGGAACTTTCCCGTACAGGGTCCCTCGCCATGCGCAGATCCAAAAAAGGCGATTAGAGAAAAGTATTGACGAAGAAGTAGGGCAGTGCTAACTGCCTTACTTCCTTTTTTGTCCTGTTCTCCCGCCAGGTTAGGGGACGTACGGTTGAGAATGTCCCCACGTCTTTTTGGAGTTTTCTTCCGTGACCCTAGTGTTGTCGGAAGAACATGGGACGCCGGGAATATCTGTTTCTGGGGAATGTCCCCGTGATGCCCTGAGGGCATTCGGTTGTCGCCTGGCGGTGTTTTTTTAGAGGTTGTGAGCGGGCTTTCCGCTTTCCGTTCGTGTTTTCACCAAGGTATTATGGAGGCAGCGCCCTGCCTAGTATGGTATTTGCGCTGAAATGAGAGATGAAAGTTTATTATGATAAAGATGCTGACTTAAATGTGTTGAAAAATAAAACCGTTGCCGTTATCGGCTATGGTAGCCAGGGACATGCCCACGCCCAGAATCTGCGTGATTCAGGGGTCAAAGTGGTGGTCGGGCAGCGTCCTGGAGGTGAGAATTACGAACTTGCCAAACAGCATGGCTTCGAGCCCGTTTCTGCTGCGGAAGCGGCCAAGCAGGGCGACCTCATCATGATCCTTTTGCCTGATGAAGTGCAGGCTCAGGTGTATGAGCAGGATATCAAGCCCAATCTTAAACCAGGCAAGGCTCTGCTTTTCGCCCATGGGTTCAACATCCATTTTGGGCAGATCGTTCCCCCGAAAGACGTGGACGTTTTCCTGATTGCACCTAAGGGCCCCGGACACCTTGTCCGTCGTACGTTTACTGAAGGCGGCGGCGTTCCGGATCTCGTCGCTATCGAGCAGGATGCCTCGGGCAACGCCCTGAAGCTTGCCCTGGCCTATGCCAAGGGCATTGGTGGCACCCGCAGCGGTGTGATCGAGACAAGCTTCCGAGAGGAGACCGAGACCGACCTTTTTGGTGAGCAAGCGGTTCTTTGCGGTGGTCTTTCACATCTGATCCAGGCCGGCTTTGAAACGCTTGTTGAGGCCGGTTATCAGCCTGAGATGGCCTATTTTGAATGCATGCACGAAATGAAGCTCATTGTTGACCTTCTCTACGAAGGCGGGATGAGCAGAATGCGCTATTCCATCAGCAATACCGCTGAATATGGCGACTATGTGTCTGGCCCGCGTATTGTGGACGAGAACGTCAAAGCCTCCATGAAGGCCGTCTTGAAAGATATCCAGAGCGGCAAATTCGCCCGTGATTTTATTCTCGAGGCAAGGGCCAAATATCCCCAGTTCAAAACAACGCGCCGTAACGAAGCCAATCACCCCATTGAAAAAGTGGGTGCTGAATTACGCGCTATGATGGGCTGGCTCAAGAAGGACAAGAAAGACTAGTTGCCTTTTTGTGCAAAAGTCTTGTTCAGCAATACTGCCGGGGAGAAGATAAGTTCTTCTCTCCGGTTTCTTTTGTCCGCTGCCGCAGCTTTTTTTTTGAGGTGGTGCGGAAAAGATTGAATTTTTGCTGTTTCGGAAGTACACTTAAAAGATTCTTGCCCAGTTCTAGAAAGGAGCAGACCGTGAATTATTCTCTTGAAGACGTTTCCCCTGTTGTGAAGAAAATTTCTATCACTGTCCCAGGCGCAGAGGTTAACGGGGCCATTGCCGGTGCCATTGCAACCTACCGTGATTCCGTGCAGATCCCCGGATTCAGAAAGGGACATGTGCCGGCTTCGGTCATTGAGCAGCGTTACGGCAAAAAAGTATATGCCGAAGCTCAGGAAAACCTTGTCAATGTGCATATCAACACCATCTTGGGCGAGACCGGGCTCAAGCCGATCGGCGGTCTGCAGACAGACATCGAACCGGATAGCTTCAAGAGGGACCAGGATTTCTCCTATAGTTTCACCTTTGAGATCCTTCCTGTTTTCGACCTGCCGAAGTACGAGGGCCTGTCGGTTGAAATGCCCGCGGTAACGGTGACCGAGGAAGCTGTTGACGAAATGCTGGAACATCTGCGCCGCGGTCAGGGAAAACTGACGCCTGCGGAAGGCGACGGGCCCGGAGAAGACGGGCAGATTGTCAATATCGATTTTTCCTCTGCTGACGAGGACGGTAACCCCCTTGATATCAAGGCTACAAATTTTGATTTGCCACTTGGCAAGAAGCAGGCCCTGCCGGAGTTCGAAGCCCTTGTAAAAACAGTTCGTCCCGGCGAGGAGAAGTCTGGTCCCGTGACCTTCCCCGAGGACTTTCTCAACAAGGATCTTGCGGGAAAAACCGTTTCCATGACGGTCCGAGTCAATGCCGTGAAGAACCTTGTCCTGCCTGAGCTGACCGATGAGTTCGCCCAGCAAAGCGGCGTGGATTCCCTTGCTACCCTCCGTTCGAAAATGCGTGAGGCACGGGAAAAAGTTCTCAACGATATGAATCGGGAATCTGCGCAGAACAAGCTTGTCGGTGATCTTCTGAAGGTCGTTGATTTCCCCCTTCCTCCTTCCATCCTGAATTTTTATATCAAGATCGGACTGCAGGAACGTGAACGTCTTCTTCAGCAGCACGGAAAGAGCCTGGATGCCCTTGGAAAAACACAGGAAGAGCTCACGAATGAATGCCGGCCTGAGGCGGAACTGCAGACCCGCTCCCTTGTGCTTCTGAACGCCATTGCGGAAAAGGAAGGCCTTGATGTCACGGAAACCGAGGTGCAGCAGGCCATCTACGCCGATGCGCAGCGCATGAAGACTGACTACAACGCCTTGCGTGAGTACTGCATACAGACAGGCCTTATCTTCTTTATTCGTGACCGGGTGCGTGCCGACAAGGCTGCGAAGCTGATCTTTTCCAGGGCAGCCGTTACGGAAGTGCCTGCCAAGGCCGACGGACAGGATACGTCAGCCGAAGCGAAGGATGAAACAAAGCCCGCTGGCGAATAGGACGCAGAGATCTGCGATATGGGGCCTGTCCGTTTCTTTGCGGGCACGCTTGTCTGATCGGTTGATGGTTTTTCCCTGTGTGGGCTTTTTTGGGGGGCTCCTGGTTTTCAAACACTTCCAAAAAATATGTTCATCTCTGTGTCCACGGAGCCAGTACGCGGGCGGGGAGACCATCAATTTTAGCTTGGCATTTTCTTTGCAAGGAGATTTCGGTCCATGTTAATCCCTACCGTTATCGAATCCACAGGACGTTCAGAGCGAGCCTACGACATTTATTCGCGCCTTCTTAAGGACCGGATAATTCTGCTTGGCTCAGAGGTGGATGATCATGTGGCGTCACTTATTTGCGCACAGCTTCTTTTTTTGGAGTCCCAGGATCCGGAAAAGGAGATAAGCCTTTACATCAATTCGCCCGGAGGCTCCGTGACGGCAGGTTTTGCCATCTTTGACACCATGCGTTACATCACGGCGCCGGTTTCCACCGTCTGCATGGGAATGGCGGCAAGCATGGGGGCTTTTCTTCTCTGCGCGGGGGAAAAGGGGATGCGCTTCGCACTGCCGAATAGCCAGATTATGATTCATCAGCCTCTCGGCGGTTACCGTGGGCAGGCAACGGATATAGAAATTCACGCCAAGGAAATCATTCGTCTCAAAGAGCGTTTAAACCGCATTATGGCCGAAAACACGGGGCGTACCTTTGAGGAAATCGCACAAACGACCGAGCGTGACCACTATTTAACCGCTGAGGACGCCCAGAAACTGGGCCTTATCGACCGCGTTCTTGTTTCACGTAAAGACCTCGAAAACGTCAAGGAAAAGAGTGAATAGTATGGCAAAGCCGCCAGTGAAGAAAAAAGGCAAAGCAATTATGCACTGTTCGTTTTGCGGACGGAGTGAAACGGAAGTCAGCAATCTCATTGTGCAGGATGAAGCATGCATCTGCGATTATTGTGTTGAAGAGTGCCGAGCCATTATCAGCAGGGACCGAATGAAGGCGTTGAATGACGACGAAGGTCTTCTTTCTCCTCAGGAAATCAAGAAACGTCTCGACGAGTATGTGATCGGTCAGGAAGATGCTAAAAAAATTCTTGCCGTTGCTGTACATAACCACTATAAGCGTGTCTTTTTCGCCGAAGCGCTCGGAGATGACGTTGAACTGGAGAAGAGCAATATTCTTCTTGTCGGTCCTTCCGGAAGTGGCAAGACTCTTCTGGCTAAGACGCTGGCCAAGATTCTAAAGGTCCCCTTTGCCATTGCCGACGCAACCACCCTTACGGAGGCAGGGTATGTGGGCGAGGATGTGGAAAACATCCTGGTCCAGCTTCTGCAAAATGCTGAATATGATCTTGAGGCTGCGAGCAAAGGCATTATCTACATTGACGAAATCGACAAGATCTCCCGCAAGGGCGACGGCCCATCCATAACACGTGATGTTTCGGGGGAGGGCGTGCAGCAGGCCCTTTTGAAGATCATAGAGGGGACCGAAGCCAATATTCCTCCGAAGGGCGGACGCAAGCATCCGCAGCAGGAATTTATCCGCATGAATACCGCCAACATCCTTTTTATAGTGGGCGGTGCCTTCGTGGGGCTTGATAAAATCGTGGAATCACGCGTGAGCGGTGCGACAATGGGTTTTGGTGCGTCGCTGCGTTCAAACAAGGATATGGGGCTTGCCGAGATTCTGGAAAAAATCCATCCCCAGGACCTTGTACAGTTTGGTCTGATTCCGGAGTTCGTCGGGCGTATTCCGGTCATCACACATGTGGATGAACTGGAGGAAGACGATTTGATCCGCATTCTGACAGAGCCGAAAAACGCACTTACACGCCAGTATCAGAAACTGTTTGAGCTTGATAATGTCACGCTGCGCTTCACCAATGAAGCTTTGAAGGCCATTGCCCATAAAGCCATCGAGCGTAAAACTGGGGCCAGGGGACTTCGGAATGTGATGGAGAAGAAGATGCTGAATATTATGTACAAGATTCCCTCCATTCCAAATGTTTCGCAATGTCTCATTGATCAGGATGTGATCAACGAAGACAAGGATCCTGTACTGCTCTTTCGGGACGGAGATGACAACGGCGGAGACGGAGGCAAAAGGGCTCCCGAGAAAGGGACGAAAAAAGCCTCATAATCCGTTTTTCTCTCCATGGGCCTATCCTTTGGGGTTGTGACGAACGCAGACGTTTATATCGCGGTGATCTTGGTGGCCGACAGGTGGCAGCTCCGCCATGATCGGGAAGAGTGCTCTCGTTCGCGTTGTTGCAGGAATCCGGTCCGCCTCCCCTGCCGATAGGAATCCCCACCTTTTTAGGTGGAGGAGTTTATCAAGACGGTGTGCCGCCGTAACTCTTTTTTGGATGCTCTTTTTGAGGACGATTACATGTCTGATGATTCCCAGGTGAAATCCGAACAACTGCCGCTTATGCCGTTGCGGGAAGTGGTAATGTTCCCAAGCGCCATCATGCCCCTTTATGTGGGACGGGAGAGCTCCATCAAATCGATTGAAGCCGCCCAGAAACGCTACAACCGGCGTCTTTTTCTTGTTGCCCAGCGTATTTCAAAGGACAATCCCCATTCCACTGATCTGTGCACGGTGGGGGTCGTGAGCAAGGTCCTTCAGGTTTTGCGTCTGCCTGACGGCACGATAAAAGTCCTGTTTGAGGGCTTGTATCGTGCTTCCTGGATTGATCTTGAGGCCAACGGTGACTGCCCTCTTGTACGAGTCACTCCCGTGTCTGATGAAAACGGGAATCCTGAGGAAAACAGTGCCCTTGTACGGACGATGAGGGATGCGCTTGATGACTATGTTCGTGTCAATCGTAAAATTCCTTCTGATGTTGTTGCCTCGCTGCAGTCTATTTCAGAGCCGGGCCGTCTGGCTGATGCTGTCCTTCCCCATCTGCGAGTAGATCCGCCGCAAAAACAACAGGCTCTCGAGGAACTGGATGTGTCGCGTCGCCTCGAAATGGCGTACGAATTTCTACAGGGAGAAATCTCTCTTGCCGGAGTAGAGAAACGTATAAAAAATCGCGTTCGTGTGCAGATGGAGCGCAATCAGCGTGAATATTTTCTGAATGAGCAGATTAAGGCCATCAACCGTGAAATGGGGCGGGATGACGATCCCAAGGCCGAGGCTGTCGAGCTTGAGGAAAAGCTGAAGACTAAAAATATGCCCCCGGATGTCATGGAAAAAGCCTTGTCAGAAGTGCGCAAGCTCCGGGCCATGCAGCCTGCCGCGGCAGAGTACACCGTTGTTCGCAACTATATCGACTGGCTTATTGATCTGCCATGGAATGACCTCAAGGACATTGATATTGACATTGATAAGGCCCGCGCCATTCTGGATCGTGATCATTACGGTCTTGAGAAACCAAAAGAGCGTATCCTTGAGTATCTGGCCGTTCAGAAGCTCTCCAACGGCCTTAAAGGTCCTATTCTCTGCTTTGTTGGTCCTCCCGGAGTTGGAAAGACATCTCTTGCCAAATCTGTGGCAAAGGCCACTGGACGGGATTTTGTGCGTCTTTCCCTTGGTGGCGTGCGTGACGAAGCAGAAATTCGCGGACATCGCAGAACCTATGTCGGGGCGTTACCCGGTAAAATTCTGCAGTCTCTTAAACGGGTTCGATACAATAACCCTCTCTTCTGTCTTGATGAGATCGACAAGATGACCTCCGATTACCGCGGAGACCCTGCAGCGGCTCTGCTTGAGGTGCTTGATCCCGAACAGAACAACACCTTTATGGATCATTATCTCGATCTTGACTATGACCTCTCAAAGATCTTCTTTATCACGACTGCCAACTCCCTTCATTCCATCCCGGGCCCGCTTCTTGACCGTATGGAAGTGATCGAATTGCCGAGCTATCTGGAAACGGAAAAACGCCATATAGCGCGGCGTCATCTCATTCCGAAGCAGATTACGGAACACGGACTGAAAGAAGAGAATCTGCATATTTCCGAGAACGCACTTCTTGAAGTGATTCGTTCGTACACGCGGGAGGCCGGTGTTCGCAACCTGGAGCGGGAAATTGCGGCCTTATGCCGGAAAACTGCGATCCGTCTTGTGGAGAACCATGATCTTTCCCAGTGTATCGCAGTGACTACCCAGAATCTGCATTCTTTTCTGGGCGTGAAGAAATTCAGGCACGAAGGTCGGGAGGAAGAGTCACAGGTGGGCGTTTGTGCAGGACTTGCCTACACCCAGGCTGGTGGCGAAATATTGATGGTTGAGACAAGCCTTATGATCGGTCAGGGGAATATTGTGATCACAGGCCAGCTTGGTGACGTCATGAAGGAGTCTGCCAGGGCGGCCCTTTCCTATGTTCGTTCAAGAGCGGATGTCCTTGGCCTTGATCCGAAATTTTACCGTAAAATCGATATTCACGTGCATGTGCCAGACGGGGCGACGCCCAAAGACGGCCCTTCTGCAGGCATCACCATTGCGACGTCCATAACGAGCGCTCTTCTCGGTATTCCCGTTTTAAATGACGTGGCCATGACCGGTGAGATTTCATTACGCGGCCGCATCCTCTGTATCGGCGGTCTCAGAGAAAAGCTTCTCGCCGCACGTCGTGGCGGGATACGGAAAGTGCTTGTGCCGAAGGATAATGAGAAAGACGTGAAGGAAGTTCCCCACGAGGTCTTAAAGGACCTGCTTATTGTCTATGTGGAGCATGTGGATGACGTCCTGCCACAGGCTCTTGATGCCACAGCGGAAACAATTTTTTCAGGCAAGAGAGGTCTGGCCGACCCCCTGTACGTTTCGTTGAAGGCACAGGAAAGAAGGGGAGCGGATATCCCACCGCAGTAAAAGACGTCTGCATGCTGCAAGAGTTTTGAATCCCACAAAAAAAGCCCTCGATTTCGAGGGCTTTTTTGACTAAGACTGCGCTGCGATCCAGGCGTTGGCTTCGCGCAGATCAAGTGTTCCTTCATAGAGAGCGCGGCCGCTTATGACGCCTTCAAGGGGGCCTTTACTGTGTAGGGGATAGATGGCTCTGATGTCTTCCATTGTTGCCACGCCGCCTGCCGAGAGAACGGGAATGGTTGTTTTGGTGAGCAGGCTCTCAAGCATCGTGAGGTTTGCACCGCTTTGCATCCCGTCACGGGCGATATCGGTATAGATCAGAAAGGCGCACCCCGCATCTGTAAGACGCGGCAGGAGATCATCGACGGTGAGCGTTGACGCACTGACCCAGCCGCGTGTTTTAAGAACCCCGTTTTCGGCATCGAGAGAAACTCCGATTCTTCCCGGAAACCGTGCGCAGAGTGCCGAAAAGCCCTTGGGATCCTCAATGGCCATGGTGCCGATGATAAGGCGGTTCACACCGCTTTCGATGTAGTTCCTCGCGGTTTCCTCATCGCGGATGCCACCCCCAAGCTGAACTGGAATGGACAGCTTTTCGCAAATTTTTTGCACAATCGAAAAACTTCTGGCTGTACCGTCAAAGGCCCCGTCCAGATCGACCACATGGAGCCACGAGGCTCCTTGGTTCTGCCAGTGAAGCGCAGCGGCAACAGGATCGTCGTTAAAGACGGTTGATTCGTCTGCCCTGCCTTTTTTCAGGCGAACGGCTTTTCCTTTCTGGATATCGACAGCTGGAAAAATGATCATAGTCCGAACTCCACTTTGGCTTTTTGCATGCCTTCTCGCGCAAGATCAACAGCAGAGACCCAGCTTCCGCGCCGTTTGATGAACGAGCCGATATTAAGAATGTTATCGGTGAGGGCCTCCTGTTTTTCTTCAAAGATACAACGGCCCATGACAGTGGCTTTTTTAATGTTGAGCAGGAAAAATTCCACGCGGACTGAGGCCGAACTGACAACGCCCGCCCGTGAACCGGCGCGTTCATGCCAGTCAAGAACCTGGGGAACCAGAAGAAGATCAGCGTGGTGTTTTCTGCCGTAGGCAATCCATGCGCTTAGGGCCTGGGGTTGGGCCGCGTTATGGAAATTTATGCTTTTCCTGGCGAGGCTTTCCTTGATGAAGGTATAGTTTCGCCGTTTCATGGTGTCCGCCAAAACACGGCGCAGTTCATGATCTAGGAGAGCCAGTGATTCTTCATCGATTTTTCCCTGCTGTTCCGGAATGCGGCCGAGAATGAGATCTGCCGTGGAGACGGGCTGGCTGAAGGGAGCAACGCTTACGGCGTAGCTGCGTGACAGGAGTGTCGGTACGTCTGCCGTGGAACGTGCCTGTTTGCATGCTGAAAGCGTGAAAAGAAGCAGCAGGCAGGGAAGCAGGTTGAGAAGGCGCATAAGCATCAGTCGAGACCTCCCTTGGTACTTCTGATGGATGTTCCGCTTTTGGTGACAGCCTGGGCCAGGGCGAGTCCAAGCCCCTTGGCGACAGATTCGAGAAGATGATGACCGTTTCTGCCGTAACAGAATGTCACATGCAGATTACAGCGTGCACTTGTGGCAAGCGCCTTGTGAAATTCTCGCCAAAGATCCTTTTCCTCGCCGGCTATGAGGGGAGGGAGAATTTCATCACCTCTCCACTCAAGCCATGGACGTCCCGAAAGGTCAATGGTCACGTCGGTCAGTGCCTCGTCCATTGGGACACGGGCAAAACCGACACGATTGATGCCAATCCTGTCTCCAAGGGCATCAAGAAGGGCAGATCCGAGGACAAGGCCGATATCTTCTGTCGTATGGTGGGCATCGACGTGCAAGTCCCCTTTGGCATGCAATGTCAGATCAAAGCCTGCCCAGAACATGGTGAGGGTCAGCATGTGGTCAAGGAATCCAAAGCCTGTTTCTATGGAGGTTTCCCCCGTGCCGTCAATGCAGAGGTCAAGGGAAATGCTTGATTCAGCGCTTGTGCGTTCCTTGTGTGCAAAACGGGCTGTTTGCTTCATGGCTGTCTCCTTCGTTTCTCCGGAGGACGAGAATGTGTGCTATCCTATGCAGTGCCGTCCGGAGTCTTGATGTCGGCTTCGTTTTTCTTTTCGACCTTCCGGGGGCTTTTACGGCCAAAGATGGCTGCAATGAAGATGCTCAGCTCGTAGAGTATAAGCATGGGGCCGGCCATAAGAATCTGGGAGACAACATCGGGAGGCGTCAGAATTGCAGCTACAACAAAAATCAGAAGAACTGCGTATTGACGAAATCCGCGCATGCCTTTTGCCGTGACAATGCCAAGGCGTGAGAGGAAAAAGGTAAAGAGTGGCATCTCGAAAATCAGACCAAAAGCTATGAGAAGTTTCAGCACGAAGTCGAGATAGTCGCTGACTTTGGGCATGGCCACAATTTCTTCTGTGGCAAAGCCGATAAAGAACGTGAAGACATAGGGAAAGACAATATAGAAACAAAAAACCGCTCCGCCGACGAAGAAAATGGCCGAAAGAAAGGCAATTGGAATAATATAGCGTTTTTCGCTGTCGTAGAGCCCCGGAGCTATGAACGACCATATCTGATAGAAAATAACCGGACTTGCCGCGAAAACCCCGGCCACAAATGCCAGAAACATTCTCGTAAAAAAACCCTCGGGCAGGGTAGTATACATGGCATGAGAACCGGGTGGGAGAGCGTGAAGAAGCGGATCGACAAGGAGATTGAAGAGATAATCGACGAAAAACCAGCAGCTGATAAAACAGAGAAAAACCGCGATACAGGATTTTGCAAGGCAACGTCGGAGCTCCTGAAGATGTTCCATAAGGGACATCGGCCGGTCAGGTTCCTCATTGGACGTCCCGGAAGGGGGAAGGGCGTTCACCGTTTCGTCGTCTTCTTTTTCAGTGTCCGCTTGAGATCTAGAACTGCTGTTCTTGTCGTAATCTTCCTGTTCAGAGTCTCCAGATTCTCTTCTTTCTCCCTGTTCTGTCTGGGGGCTTTCCGTTTCTTCTTCTGTTTCCTGTGGATCGGGAGGAAGGACGGGAGGCCCGTAGTCTGAGGTGTCCTCCATCGTTTCCTGATGTATGTGGCCTTTGCTCTCGCCGTTCCCCTCTCCCTCAAAGGAGGTGTTTGCTGGGCGTTTTGCGTTGCTTTCTTCTTCGTGACGCTCGTTCATGGGGCTTCCGTTCTGTTTTTCCGCGCAAACGCGCAGCGTTCGCAAAGATGTTGTTATGTGCGTTCCCCGTCCTTGACTGATCCGTCGTGGGGGGGCTCAGCATTCGTCCCCATCGCTTCGGCACGGGCCTTGGCCAGAGCATCGGCAAGAGGGCTCCCCTCAGGGGGAGACGGCGGGGTCTTTACGGGTTCACCGTCAGGGGAGGGAGAAACGTCAGAAGGTTCTTGCGCTGACGACTCTCCCTGTCCGTTTTTGTTCCGCTGCATTTTTTCCAGAACGGCGTGTTTCCGTGCAGCGAGTTTTTCGGCGTAGGTCTCTTCGCCGTTCTTTTCTTCCTCTCCTTTGTGCTCTTTTTCTTGCATGGCGCTTTTTTTTGTTTCCCTTGCCTCCTCCATGGCCGCTTCCACATTGAGTGTACGTTGAAAATCAGTGGAAACGCGTCTGAATTCGCCCACGATTTTGCCAATGGTTCGGGAAAGGCCCGCCAAGCTCTTTGGACCAAGCACAATAAGGCCCACAAGCAGGATAACCAGAAGTTCTGTGCTACCTATTCCAAACATAGTCTCCCCTGATGTGCAGCGTCAGGCGTAATGCATAATATGCCCCCTTATATTGGGGGGCAGGCGGAAAAAAACTTATTCCCATTCAATTGTGCTCGGCGGTTTTGAGGAAATATCATACACAACACGGTTGACTCCGTGTACTTCATTGATGATGCGACTTGACATGCGGGCAAGAACATCATGGGGAAGGCGTGACCAGTCCGCGGTCATGGCGTCGACGCTATCCACAATACGCAGTGCGATGACGTGTTCATAGGTCCGCCCATCGCCCATAACACCCACGGTGCGAAGGGGGAGGAGCACGGCAAAGCCTTGCCAGACTTTCCTGTAGTATCCCGTGGCGCGCATTTCTTCCTGGACGATTCGGTCGGCCGCCCGCAATATGGCAAGACGTTCATCGGTGACGGCTCCGAGAACACGGATGGCAAGCCCAGGTCCGGGAAAGGGCTGGCGCCAGATTATGTGTTCAGGAAGACCCAGCTCCGCCGCAACCTTTCTGACCTCATCTTTGAAGAGCTCCCGCAGTGGCTCGACGAGGGAGAGGTTCATGGTCTCGGGAAGTCCGCCCACGTTGTGGTGACTTTTGATGACCGCGCTGGGGCCTCTTGACGAGACGGATTCGATGACATCGGGGTAAAGGGTTCCTTGTGCGAGATAATCCACGTGGGGAAGTTTCTTTGCTTCTTCATCGAAGATTTCGATGAAGGTGTGACCGATGATTTTGCGCTTCTTTTCGGGGTCATCCACGTCTTTAAGGCGCTCTAAAAAGCGTTTTTGAGCCTGCACGTGGATGAGATTGAGGTCAAAGTGTGTTCGGAGAAGGGAAATGACCTCTTCACCTTCGTTGGCGCGGAGCAGTCCGTTGTCGACGAATATACAGTGCAGATTCTTTCCTATGGCTTTATGGAGCAGAACTGCGACAACGGTGGAATCAATCCCCCCCGAGAGGGCGCAGACGACATGTCTGTCCCCGATTTCACGGCGCATTTTGGCAATTTCTTCATCGCAAAAGGCCTGCATGGTCCAGTCTGGCGTAAGGCCTGCAATGGTGAAGATGAAATTACGCAGGATAGCCGTTCCTTCCTCTGTATGGTGTACTTCCGGATGAAACTGGACCGCGTATATTTTGGCATCGTCGTCGGCCATGGCCGCGACAGGCAGACTTTCCGTTTTCCCTATGACGCGGAAGGAGGGTGGGGGCGTCAGAACACGGTCTCCGTGGCTCATCCAGACCCGGTAGCTTGTCTTGTCTAGGCCCGCAAAGAGTGGGGATGAGTGGTCGGGATAGAAGGTTGTCGCACCATATTCCCGGGAACTTGCGTGTTCAAGGCTTCCCTTGAAATGCTCACAAAGAAGCTGCATCCCGTAGCAAATGCCAAGCACCGGAACGCCGAGTTCAAATATCCGCGGATTCAAGGTCGGAGCATTCTCCTCCGTCACGCTTGCGGGACCGCCCGAGAGAATGATGGCCCTGGGATTAAGAGCCTGAATACGCTCAAAGGCGACATCGAATGGGTGTATTTCCGAATAGACACCCGCTTCACGGATACGACGGGCAATAAGCTGCGTTACCTGCGAGCCGTAGTCAAGAATCAGAACTGTTGTTCGTCCCATGGAACGGTCCTTGTTTTTTTTCGTAATCAGTGGCGTTTGCGGAGAATCTGGCCCGTAAGGCCTGTCAGCCACGAAAGTTATGGATACTGAAAGCGAGGTGGTCCTGTCCTCTGGTGCCGTACGCCCATAACACGTCCGTTTTTAGTCTTCCATCCGGTAGTTCGGGGCCTGCTTGGTGATCACAACGTCATGCACATGGCTTTCACGCAGACCCGCGGCCGAAATCTCGTAGAAGCTCGTTTTCGAGTGGAGTTCCTTAAGGTTGTGGGCACCGACATAGCCCATGCCACTCCGCAGGCCGCCCATAAGCTGAAAGACCGCATCCGTGATTTTTCCACGATAGGGCACACGGCCGACGATACCTTCAGGGACGAGCTTTTTGCTTTTTTCCTGAAAGTAGCGGTCGGAGCTTCCCTGCTTCATGGCGTCGATGGAACCCATGCCGCGGTAGGCCTTGTACGTACGTCCCTGGTAGAGAATGGTTTCTCCGGGGCTTTCCTCCGTGCCGGCGAAAAGCGAACCGATCATGACGCTGTGGGCTCCTGCCACAAGGGCCTTAACAATGTCCCCCGAAAACTTGATGCCGCCGTCGCCGATGCAGCAGCGGTCAAGCTCTCTTGCGGCGCGGCTTGCCTCAAGAATTGCGGTGACCTGGGGAACACCCACGCCGGCCACAATACGTGTGGTACAGATGGATCCGGGGCCGATACCGACCTTGATGGTGTCGGCTCCTGCCTCCAGTACGGCTTTTGCGCCTTCGTAGGTAGCCACGTTTCCGGCGATCAACTCGCAGTTGGGGAAGCATGCCTTGACCTTGCGAATGGCATTCAGAACATTGGCGGAGTGTCCGTGGGCTGAATCAAGGACCAGTACGTCGGCTCCGGCTGCGAGCAGCTGTTCCGCACGGGCCTCGCAGTCGCGGCCGATGCCGATGGCGGCCCCTACACGGAGGCGCCCTTTTTCGTCCTTGCTCGCATTCGGGTACTTCTGCACCTTGTCGATGTCCTTGATTGTGATGAGGCCGCAGAGATGCTGGTTTTTGTCCACAACAAGCAGCTTTTCGATACGGTGTTCGTGGAGGTGTCGCTTTGCTTCCTTAAGGGATGTGCCGACGGGGACCGTGATCAGATTTTTGCTCGTCATTACTTCCTTGACCTGAACGGCGCTGGGATCCTCGACAAAACGCACGTCACGGTTTGTGAGAATGCCAACAAGCTGATCGTCATCGACAACCGGCAGGCCGGACACACGATATTCCTGCATGAGCGTCAGGGCGTCCTGCACAGCACTGGTGGAAGAGATGGTCACGGGATCGACAATCATGCCGCTTTCGCTTTTTTTGACCTTTTCCACCTCAAGGCGCTGATTTTCGATGGACATATTCTTATGGATAATGCCAATCCCGCCCATGCGGGCCATGGAAATGGCCATGGCCGATTCCGTGACCGTATCCATGGCGGCCGAAAGAAGGGGAAGCTGGAGCGGAATCGACGGGGTGAGCATGGTCGAGAGATCTACCGCGTCGGGTGTTACGTCGGAGTAAGAAGGAATAAGAAGAATGTCGTCGAAGGTCAGTGCTTTACCGTGATTTTTGAACATATGCGCAACCTGTCTGTTTTCTCCTGGGAGGAGGGGTTTGTTCAGCTGATCAAAGAAAAAAAAGTAGACGCTTCTCTGACGGGTGTCAATGAACTTCTCTTTTTCAGCGGATAAAGCCCGTGGGGGCGTTAAGAAGGGCCCGTTCAGTCGGCAGCTTTAGCCCTTCCCAAAAGGTCCTTGCAGGAGGGTTGTTTTTGTGCGAAGAGGTGGTCCATACAGGAGGAGCTTCTGTTTGGATAACAAATGTTATGCTCTTCCCTATACTTGATTTCCTCTCCCGCAGTAAGACCGTTTTTCGTGTTTTTTGCGCCCTGTTACGAGTTTTATATGTTGAAGGCCTCTGAATCATCCCTGCAGCCCTTGCAGGACATTCCCCTCCCTAAATCCGCCGCTCACGTGAAAAAGGTCGGATTTCTTGCATTTTTTGCCGTGTGCTGCGTCGGCCTTCTTGCCTTTTGGCTGACGAGGCCCGAGGAGGTACGGGAGCAACTACGTGAAGACGCATCGGGCATACGGGAAGAAGCCGCTCAGTTTGTTGATGACGCGACAAGGGGAACCCCTCTTGCCGGTATTGGCCGGTTCATCCGCAAGGAGGATCCACCGACGCCGGAGAGTGTTCTCCATCCCCCGACCAATTCCGGAACGTTGGCCGGGCCCGTCATCCGGGGCGAGTCAGGTCGTGCCGGGATGCTTCTGCCTGACGGTACGTTTCGGAAAGACAATCAGCCGGTGCTTGCCAGGGTAGAGGAGGATAGTTGGCTTAAAAAGCGTTTTGTGGAGAATCTCGCGGCTTTTATTGTCGGTCACTACACTCCGAAGTCCCGTGGCGGGGCCTTTTCCCTCTCCCTTTCTTCACTCAATCAGTACTGCGCAACCCGCCTCAATACCGAAGGGAGCGGAGGACGTTCGGCTTTTTTACGCTATGCCTTCCATTCCTCCATGCTTGAGGGGCTGTATTCGCTGTATGCCGGATATTTTGCGGGGGAGCTTGAGCGAAAGGCCAGGGAGAAGTGGAATGACGCGTCGGTACGGTCCTTTTTCTCCCTCCTTTCGGAGGATGTTCGACTGACGGCCATGACTCTGGAGGCAATTCTTCAGGATGCGTCGCTCATGTCCAGCCTTCAGCAGTACGAAAAGGATGCCGAAACCTGCGACGCCCTGAGAGCAGAACATACGGTGGCTCTTTTTGAATTGGAGCAGATGCGGGAACGTCGTGCCGATCCCGCTGCGGTCAATGCCCAAAAACTCCGTGTGGATGCCCTTGCGGCCCGTCTTCCGAAAGCGTTTGAACAACGAGATCAGACGCTTCGTTCTGCCCTTGCCCCTGTCAAAAAGGCTCTTGGCAGCAGGGTTGAAGAGGGAGATCTTCTTTTTTTGACACTTTGGGTCCGCAGACGTCTTGAAACAGGCCCGGCGGCATCGTCGGCCCTGAAGAGCGTTGTTTCGGTTCTTAAGGATTTTTCTCATGGGCTTGCACGCCTTGCATCGGGTGAGCACGGTGCGTTTTCGAACTCTGAAACGGGGAAGAGTGAGGGCGGTATGGAGAGAACTTCTGACGGGAAGCGACCCATACGGCATCCTTCAGATCCGGGGGAACAGGGATCAGATTCCGACAAGCGTCAGGGGGACGGTTCCCAGGAAGCCCAAGAGATACCGGACGGGGCCTTGAATGTAGACGGAAGAGTAAATCATCCCCGTCCTTTTGAGGATGAGATTCCCCTTGATCAGTTTCTGCAGAGTACGGCTCCCCGGGAGGATGAATCGAAGGCCGATCACGGCAACGCCTCGCTTGTTCGGGATTCCGCCCTTGAGAGCGGCAGGGATCCAGTGAATAGGGAACATGGATCCGGAACAACGGTCTCCCCCGTGGTACAGCCGGAAGATCAGCTGCCGGGGAAAAAGGAGGGGGTTCCTTCCTCTTCCGTCGGCACGTCCTCTCAGAACTCGTATGTGCCGGATGGTCTTCCCCTTCCTGTTCAGATTCCCATAATGCCCCGCGGGGAGCGCTGATGGACAGTCCGGTAATGAATAACGAGCATCCCTCATCCTTCCTCTTTTTTCTCGGAGGGCTGAGTTCCGGAAAAAGTTCCCTTGCGCTTTCCTGGGCTGAAGGCATGGGGAAAAAGCGTCTTTTTTTCGCTCCCTGCCGGGCTTCTGACGAGGAAACACGGGCCCGCATCACCCGTCACAGACAGGAGCGGGGGGAAGGATGGGATCTTGTTGAAGAAGAGGTGAACGTGGAGGAACGGCTTCTGAACATTATGTGCGAATGCCCTCCTGACGTTCTTCTTTTTGACTGTCTTTCAAGCCTACTTGCCAATTTTCTTGAGGACGGGCTTTCTGATGAGGAATGTCTTTCACGGATGGAACGTCTCTCACTTCTTTTTTCAAAGGCCCCTTTTCCCTGTGCTCTTGTTTCGCTTGAAACCGGCCTCGGTACGGTTCCAATGCATCCCCTGTCACGCCGTTATGCGGCGCTTCTTGGCAAAAGTAATCAATACATGGCAAAACGCGCTTCTTCCGTTCTCTTTGTCTGCAGTGGCCTTCCACTGCTTCTTAAAGGGACCCTTCCTGCTGCATTTGCCTGATGATTTGGAGCAGATTGTGCGAGATACTCTCTTTTTTCCCGGTGCATCTTCCTTGTTGTGTGTGTTTTTTCTTTTGATAGCAACAGTACCAGTTGCAGAAGCCTCGTCCGTCGAGGCCAGGGATTGTGTGATACGCATAGGACAGGCCATTGACGAGGCCGATGTGCAGTCCTTCTCCCGCCTTTGTGATGTTGACACCCTCCTTGAAAAGGGCTTCGACGCGTTTCTGCAGTGGTCCCAGAAACCCGAAATCGTCCAGCGTATGCAGCCGATGCTCGCCGTTGCTCTGGCTCAGGCCGCGAGGGATGATTCCACGGGAAAGACGGTTCGCCTTCTCCTTCTGCGGGAGTTCCGTGCCTTTTTACTTGATGGGATCGCCTCTGGGGCCTTTGCCGGAAGGAAGACCGGTCAGCGTGTCCAGTCCGGAATGTTGGCACCGCTTTTTGCCAATGCCTCGCTCGGCAGGAAGGAGATCAGGAATGTTGAGGCCGGAGACAGCTACGAGGGGGGGAGACTTGTGCACTTTCTCGTGTATGACGCGGATAATGGTAACGAGTACCCTCTCAACGGCTTTGTGCGTGAAGAAGAGGGGGGGATGAGGCTTATCTATATTTGTAATATCCAGGAGCTTTTCGAGCGGATTTCAGAGGAGGCCGAGCAGTATAACGAGTAGTATACCGGACGTTCGTTCTCCCCACAGGCTTTGATCGTTATCTGCGATATGTCATCTCTGTGGATGTGCAGTGCAGACAGCCCAATGACGGCGGGCAGGGGGAAACTGCTTGGAAAGACGGTTTCCGTTTATTCGTCCGTTATTCGTGGACCGTCGCATTCCGTTGCAGGATCCTGTCGCAAAAAAGGCTTACTCCACACACTGTTATGCTGATGCTAATGCTTAGAAAAACTGCCTGATAGCTAAATCCGGCATTAAGCAGTATCCCTCCGATGACAGGGGCGAGGAATCCGCTCAGATCAAAACCTGCCATCATGATGTTGGAATGGAGTGATTTCAGCTCAGGACTTGAACGATCGCAGACGATGGCGGCCAGCAGGGGGTACAGCAGACCGAGCCCCACGCCGTAGATGATGGAGAGCATGATGAGTGTATGTCCGTTGCAAAAAGCCATAAAGGCCGTGCAAAAGGCCAGGAGGGCCGAACAGAAAATAGTGACGGGATAGCACGGAAGCCTGTCGAAAAATGTATTGCCGAGCAAACGGATCAGCATAATGGTTGAGGTGTAGGTCGTGAAAAAATAGGCCGGCTGGGCTCCGATGATCTGGCATAGCCCTTTCATGAAGAAAATGGCCCCGTTGGTCATGATACTGAAGGTGACGCAGGAAAGGTAGACGAGACCGAGCACGCGTGGATGAAGACTCTGAAGCATGAGAGCCGCGGATTTTTCCTCCTTTTTCGTGGACTCTTTTTTCATCGAGCCGTTGCTGAGGAGCGGAACGGTCAGAAGGGCCGGAATTCCGAGGACGGCTGTTGCTGCAAAGAGATTGACCTCATTGCCGAGCAAAATGATTAGCGATTCACCGACAGCGGGAATGACGGCGTACGGCAGAAGAAGTGTGAGAGAGAAGATGGCAAAGCCCCTTGCGCTTTGTCCCTTTGGAAGACTGTCAACGAGCAGGCTTACTGTTGCGCTGGAATAGACGGCTAGACACACGCCCTGGAAGCACCGCAGACAAAATATCTCCGTGACAGCGTATTCCTGATGAATGAAGGGATAGCAGAGAAGTGACAGACTTGCCAAAAGAATGCCGAGTACCATGGCCCTGAGCTTGCTGCGGCCGTAGAGGTGCCATGTTGCGAGGGGACGTGTCAGAAAGACCGCGGCCGCGAGCACGGCAAGAAGAACCCCTCGTGCCGAGGGTGCAATGGCAATGCCCGCCATCCATTGCTCCATGCAGTAGAATACCGCAATATAGCAGTTGCAGCAGGTTGCCTGAAAAAAGAGAATCCAAAAATCGAGGCTCAAAAGCGATGTCCGCTCTTGAGCCTTTTTGTGTATGTCTGTCAGTTTGCTCAATGATATTTGCCTTCAAGAAAGTTTGCGGCAAAACGTTGCACACTTGCTTCGTCCACCATGAGCATGTCGAGCTGTCGTGTCATAATAAGAAGGCGGCCCATGGAGACAAGTCGGTCTGAGGTCGTTTCCTTCGGATATTTCTGGAAGCGGCCCCGCAGACGTGTCCCCTCCGTGTCCACGGAAAAGCCGAGTTCCCGGAGGATGATGGCTATACAACGTATTCGCCGTATTCGCCGTTCACTACCTGCTGCACCTCCGGCGAATTCAAAACGGATATAGTTTTTGTTAACGGTATCCCCGCACCAGGTATCAAGGACAGCGTAGTGATAGCCGACTCGGGAGGAAAAGAGAAGATAGCGGTCGGATATTATGGCGTAACTGTGGTCGCCGAAACGTTCTCCTCCCTGATTGTTTGCGCCGATCATGGACTGACCCATGACCGAGAGAAATCCTTTCATATCAATTGGGCGGGGGCCCTTTGCCTGTACGGCCGGATCAAGCATGCCGTGAATCAGATTCTGCATGGGCACGCTTGCGATATTATTAATGGAGACGGAAGAAGGCGGATGATTCCCCGTCAGGCCTTTGCCTAGGTCAATGATATGGAGGTCGATGGGAAGCCGGCATGTGAGCTTCAGTGCCGCTTCATGACCGCTGCCCTGGGCCAGGTCATCGGATATCTGGAACATGGCAGTGTAGCTGAATTCGTGGATAAACCGCATGCAGTCGTGGATGGATGTGCAGTTTTGCGCGGCGAAAAACTCGGAGTTGGGATCGACGAGGTGGAGGGGGAGAATAAGAGGGGCTATACGCTTTAGCAGCAGCAGCGCCTGAGAATCAATGGTTGCTCTTTCCTTCTTGATGGCGAGGGCTGAAAGTTCGGGGATAACTCCGGAAAAAATGCGCCCTCCTATAGCGTCGACAGTGACTTCCAGACCGTCGGAAAGCTGTTCGCAGATGCCCGGCAGATTCATAATGCAGGGAACATTGAATTCGCGGCAGAGGATTGCCATATGTCCTGTCATGCTTCCTGTTTCCGCGACAATGGCCGCTGCGTTGCGCAGGGCAACCATGGCCATGGGAGAGGAGTGTTTAAGGAGCATGACGGCACCCTTGGTAAATTCCGTGCCGTCTTTTTCCGGATCAAAGTGCTGGATTTTTCCGAAACCTACACCTCTTGCTGCGGTATCGGCTCCGCTTGCGAGAGTTGGAACCCCGGTCAGATCGGGGACGTCTCTGTCCGCGAGGCGTGCATCGATTTGCAGCGGGCGTGTTTGGAGAATGATGATCTGATTGTTTTCGTCAACGGCCCATTCCACGTCCTGAGGGTACTGATAGTGACGTTCAAGCGCGAGCACGGTCTCGCAAAGGTCTTTGAGGGCGTTATGGTCAAGCGAGGGGGTGTTAGCGTCTTCGCTGGGAACAGGAACACGCTTTGTTGCTACGTTGCCGTCCTTTACATCGAGAACAAGCTTCTCTGTTTTTGTGGCTATTTTTTCTTCCCGAATGCTTTTGTCCGTTCTTGACACAAGCCACGTATCGGGGGTTGCCGAGCCGTCGACAACAAGTTCCCCGAGCCCGAAGACTCCGTTGACGACAAGACAGTTGCTTGTCACGGTGAGGGGATGCATGGAGTAACAGACGCCGGCGGCTTTGGGAACGACCATTTCAAGGCAGCATATACCCATGCCCTGAGCTTCAAGTCTGAATCCGTGGCTCGCCCGATAGGAGAGGGCACGCTCGGAGAAGAGGGAGGCGATAATGGCCTTGAACGCATCGAAGAGGGTTTCGCGCGTGACTCCAAGAACGCTTGCGTACTGACCGGCAAAGCTTTGAATGCCGTCCTCGGCGATGGCACTTGAACGAAGAGCACAGAGTACATCTGTGCTCCGTCCGGCAAAGGTCGCGTCCCATTGCTTCAGGATGGCCCTGCGGACCTCTTCTGGTACTTCTGCATCAATGATGAGTTTTTGTACGGCTTTTGAGGCGTCACGGATGCTTTGCGGCAATTCCGGATCGACAGTGCGCAGAACGGCGTGGATTTTTTTAAAGAGGCCGTTTGTTCGGAGAAGATGAAGAATGCCGGCCTGGATGGTAATGGCGAACCCTGTTGGAATACGAATGCCGAGAGCTTTGTGGATTTCCCCGAGGTTGGCATTTTTTCCTCCAACGGCGTAAGCGAGACTTGCGTCAACGTTTTCCAAGGGGAGAGTCAGTTCATGAATATCACCGAGCGTTTGCTCCGCTATTTCAGTTTCGATGCGCACAGCAAGCGCATGGACGATCTTTGCGAGCTCGCTGTGAGTGTTATTGGTCAGTTCGTTGAGGCTCGCCGCCATGCGTTCGCACTCGACACATGCCTGCAACGCATCTTTTCGGATCTGATTTGTGTCGGCGCTCCGTTCCCCGTCGAGCATTGCTTCCATTTCGGCAATCACTGTTGCCAGATTGGAATTGCATTGGAGAAGTTCTTTGAAAATCGCATACCGCCTGCGAAAAGTGGCTGATGCTTTTTCTTTGTCTATATTATTTTCCAGACCAAGAAAGGTGCGCAGCTTGTGCAACATGAAAGCTACTCCTCTTTATCTGAAGCAGAAGGATAACTTTTTTACCTCTTAGAAAGAGATGAATTTCAGTGATATTAGAGAATACAGACGCAATTTTTATTGTCCATTTTTACAAATCCAATGATCTTTCGTCTGTAAAAGTGGAAAAAACATTTTTAGTATTTTTTGGAATATCGATGGTAAAACGTAAAGGAAAAGAAATCTGTCAGAAAAGCTACTATCTCATTTTGCATAATTCCAGGATATGTTTGAAAAGAGCTTCTTTCCATGATTGCTTCGGCAACGGAAAAGTAAAAAGATACTCTCAAGCCGAATCTGATCAACGTGTTTGTTTAACGGATCCTTTTTTAAATATTCGTTGATGCTGTATGCTTCATATCAGAATAAGATTGACGTCGGAGAAATTTCTATATGGTAGATGATATATGTTTGGAAGATTTTCAAAGATGATATCTGCCCATTCATCCGCAAAAGGCAAAATTTACATTTTGGCTTTTTTTTCTACCACGCCGTAGTAATATTTCATGCTTGATCCCCGGCCGTCACGGTGGAGAAGACCAAGATTGACCATCTGTTGAAGATCATACTGGGCAGTGCGCATTGAAATGGGTTCCGGCGTGATCTTCTGGTAGTCCTGACGAGTGATGCAGCCCTTTTCCTGAATCAGCTTAAGGCCAAGTTGTTGCCGGATATTTAGGGACGCGAGGATTTCCTGTGTTATGACGGGTTCCTTGGCGTCAGAGGTAAAAACCTGTGAAAGGTTCTTTTTCTGCTGCTCGTCCTGTGTATCTAGAATAATGTCCGACGCCTGAAGAAGGCCTCCCTTGGTGAAGGTAACTGCACGCGTGATAACATTTTTGAGCTCGCGGACATTGCCAGGCCAGCTGTAGTTCATGAGTTTGTCCATGGCCCCTTGGCTTATGGCGGGAAGATGCTTTTGCCCTTCGGTAGCTGCCATGTTCTCAATCTCCATGCTCATGAAATGGACGACAAGCGCTGGTATATCCTCTTTGCGTTCGCGTAGTGGCGGTGTTTGCAGGGATATAACGGCGAGTCGGTAGTAGAGATCGTTTCTGAATGTTCCCTCGATGCCGTCAGTGCGAAGGTCTGCATTTGTTGCGGCAATGATCCTTGTGTCAAAGGAAATTTCCTGATCGGAACCGAGAGGACGGATTGAGCGCGTGGAAAGAGCTCTCAAAAGGGCCTGCTGCACTTTCGGGGCCGCATTGCCTATTTCATCAAGGAGGAGTGTTCCTCCCTCTGCCGCAAGAAAGGCACCCTTGCGGGGCTGACGAGCTTCTGTGAAGGCTCCTTTCACGTGCCCGAAGAGTGTATCCATAAGTAGATTTTCGTCGAGAGCCCCACAGTTGATGGAGATGAACGGCTTGTCAGCCCTGCTGCTTGCATCATGAATTGCGCGGCTCACAAGTTCCTTGCCCGTTCCTGTTTCTCCCTCAATCAGCACGTCAGCCTGAATGGGCGCAACTTTTTTAATTTGGTTACGAAGGAACGTGATCGCCTGCGAAGAGCCTACAAGAGAATGGGCGTTGACCTCGCTTACAGGCGGAAGATCAAGATATGGCTGATTTTGCTTGCGGACGAATGATTCTGCTATGTGGGATGCGTTTTCCGTTTTAGCCCTGTGAAGACGCTGTAGCAGGATATCCACATTTTCCCGTAGCATTTCTATTTCGTAGGGAAGTTGAGGTAAATCAAGGGCGTCCGTCGTCATGTTCCTATTGCGGGCCTGCAGTTGACTTGTGAGGAGATAGAGTTTCTTGGATGTTGACTTGCCCAAGAGGTAGAGGCTGATGCTGATAAGGATAATGGCAAGAAAGAAGAAGAAGATAAAAATGTCTAGCACGCGCGAGAACGCTTTTCCCGAGGTGAAAGCAATGCCGAGCGTTCCGACCCCTCCTATAACTTCCAGCCCTTTGTTGGGGGCCCCCTTAAAGCGTACGGGGGCAAAACTTATACATTCGGCATTATTTGCGCCACTCGTCCAGCTTCCTTCCTTTCTTGGAATAAGAATATGTCCTGATTCCCCGCGCTGGATGATCGTGATCATTTCCTGATAACTAGCGTAGTTTGGTTCTGGCCTGAAGGCTCCGGGATAGCCGCGACGTCCCATGTCACCACGTATGCCCTGACGGACCAGGTCTGTTCTCAGCGGAATGCCTTCAAGTTCTTTAGGATCGTCTACATTTTCCGACTGAAAGAGAATCCAGCCATAGTAATCAAAAAACATGCAGAGGACTGGGTTCTTTTCGCTATCCTTGGGATCAATGGGATTTCTGAATATGCCAGATTTAGAGAGAATGTTCCGGAAAAGACGTAGATCAAGGGAGAGAAGCAGTATCCCCTGTACGCTCCCTTCCTTGGAAAAGACAGGGGTAGCGAGGCGAATGACGTGAAAGGTGATCTTGTTGAGCTTTTTCCCCTCTGGAACCATGGAGTAGGTGACTTCAACGGGAGGGCTTATCGTAACAGTGTCCGGTAAGAGATCTGCCTCAACGACGTGAAAGGGTGAGTTCGGGGTATTTATGGCTATGCTTGTTTCGATCTCGCGAATTTCTCCCCCGTTGTTCACAAGAAGGTAACGGTTGAAGGCGTCGCGGCTTATGAACGCAATTTCACGGTAGGGGTAGCGCGAATTCTCCTGGCGAAATTTGAGTCGTGCAAGCATGCTTTGCTTGTCCACTGCCCCTGCAGCAAGAATCTGAAGCTGACTTCTCGCATCGGCCAGTATTTCATCAATGGAATGAGCCAGCGCTTCTGCGTGCATTTGCTCATTGCGCGCAATTGCGGTTGTAACGATGTTTTTCACCTCATTACACGTAAATGCAAGAACGATGAATAACATCAATGATATCAGGGGGATACCGATAAAAAGCATCCGCCAGACAAGCCCCTTGTTAAGGAAAAAAAACGCAGTTTCCAGCATGTTCCCGGAAACTGGTGTCGTGAACAACCGCATACAGCCCTCATCCCTAGAAATGTGTTTATTTTTCCTAACATTTTGTTTTCTGAATTTCAACCGTGAAGACCGAAAATCGGCTTAGAAGGAGGCTTTTTAGGTTTTGCTCTTCATGCTTTGGAAAAATTGGCACGAACTCTGCAGAAGGACTCTGTGCAAAAATACAAGTTGCACGGAATCAATACTGATAGTTGTGGTAATTTTGAGGATTTCGATGCCTTTTTAGCGTCTTAAATCCGTAAGACAAACCGCATCTAATTCTTAAGAATCCCTTGCATTCTAGAGGGTCAATGTTCATTGCTTTTCTCATACATAGGAGGAGCTCATGAAGAGTATGCACAAGTTGTGGGTATGGCTTACCGGCTGCGCATTAAGCCTAGTTGTCTTTATGCCAACATTGGCGCTCGCAGCAAAGAAAAAAGGCGGAAATGTTGTTATCGTCGCTGATACACGTGAATTAGGCGACGGTATCATGGCATGGTGGGCAAATCTATACAATGAAAGCCATCTGTATTTTGCCATTCTGACCATCATCATTATTCCTGTTACAGGTTGTATTTTTGGTCTTTTGGCTGACCTTGTGATGAATCACATCGGTATTGACCTGAAACACCGTGAAATCAGCGAATAGTTGGAAGGGAGGAACATATGGATTGGTTATATGTATTAATGCCCATCTCCGGCATTGAGATTTTCTGGCCCGGACTTATCATTCTCGGTCTTGGCGTTGGTATCATCGGTGGTTTCTTCGGTATGGGCGGTGCGTGGATGGTGACGCCCGGTCTTAACATCCTTGGCTTCCCCATGGCCTTTGCCATCGGTACGGACGTTGCGCACATGGCTGGTAAATCCCTTATTTCCACCATGCGTCACGGTAAGTTCGGAAACGTTGACTACAAACTTGGCCTTACCATGCTTATCGGTACCATCGTGGGTGTGGAAATTGGCGCTCAGATGATCATGTGGCTTGAGCGCTTGGGTAAAGTCGATGCGGTTGTACGCTGGCTTTATGTTGTCCTTTTGATTGCCCTTGCGTGGATGGTCTTTTCCGATATCGCCATTCGTAAAAAGAAGGAACGTGAAGCAGCTGCGCGTGGTGAAACCCTTGACAAGAACGCGACAGGTATTGACTGGGCGAGCAAACTGCACGCCGTCAAGATTCCCCCGATGGTTACCTTCCATGCCGCAGGTATCACCTGTTCCGCGTGGCTTCCCATTCTCGTGAGCCTTGCCACAGGATGGCTTGCAGGTATCCTCGGCATCGGTGGCGGTCTTATCCGCATGCCCGCCCTTGTTTATCTTGTTGGTTGTCCCACTCACGTTGCCGTTGGTACGGACCTTTTTGAAGTCGCCCTGTCCGGTCTTTACGGTGCCGCTTCCTATACATTCAAGGGTCGTACAGAACTTGTTGCAGCCCTGATCATGCTTGTTGGCGCTGCCGTTGGTGCCCAGATCGGTGCTGTCGCGACCAAGTACATCAGAGGCTACGGCATCCGTATTGCCTTTGGTGCTGCGGTTCTCGGCTGCCTGTGCTCCGTTGTGTTGAAGCTTATCCAGCCTTACTTCCCCAATTACGCCGGTTTCATTAACGGTTTGGCTACCGTCTTCGTTCTATCCTTCGTCACCATCATCTCTTTATATATCGCTACGAAGATGGTCGAAGGCGCGAGAAAGGAACTTGCGGCGAAGAGACAAAACCAGGCTTAATATAAGGGAGGAGAGACATATGAAGACACGTAGTCTGATTTTAACCGCGATCCTGGCCGCGAGCATGTGCCTCACAGCCTGCAGTGGCGAAGATTATGGTAAAACAGTGGAGCAGGGGCGTTGCATTGCTTTTGGAAACGGTAAAGTGTCCTTTGTACGGGATATCAATAAAGATCCGAAGAAAGGTCCAAAGTACGAAAACACCGTTTTGGAATACTCCATGCCCAACGATCCGATGGAAATCGGACCTGAACCATCTGTAGGCAATTTTATCGACTTCAACGCCGACAAAAAAGAGGTCGTAGTGTACTCTGGCGATGCTCTGAAGACCGTGACCGTCGAGGTCGTGGATGCTCAGAAGGGTGTCGAGCGCTTCGACTCTAAGGTGAAAGGTCATACCTTCCCCATGATCAATAAGGAAAAGGGGGAGGTGACGATTTACCACAAGAAGGTTCTCGCCACTTTGAAAATTCCTGCGGGAATGGAGGCTGAATCTTTATGGACACGAGGTGACGATGTTCGCGTCTTTTCGACGGAAAAGGGCCAAGCACGCCGCTTCATGAATATCAGCAAGACGAATATCTTTAAGAAATAGTTTTTCTTGAAACAGGAGAAATATGTGAGCGTGGGTGGGAAGAATTCTTCCCGCCCGCGCTTCTGTTCAACCGCTCTGAAGCAGGTCTACGCGGATATTGACAGAACAGGCTGTGTTTACCACGATGTTTGGTTGGTTGCTCCTCTGGGAGAACTTCTTCCTGAAAACTTCGCGGGATCGTTTTGCAAAGAATGTACAGAGAACGTGAATGGGGTGTGAGGGCTATATGACAAGCTATAAAGAAGCTCTTCTTGTAGGTGGAATACGAATCGGAGCCAATGTGCTAATGATTGTAGCGCTGTTTTTGGCGATGTATATGGCGTCAAAAAATGTTGCATCGAGTATGATGACGTTTTGTATCTGGTTTTTTGGCCTAATTATTCCTCTTTGGGTGGGAGCCATCATGCTTATTCGCCACGTTCGGAAAAAGGCGGCCGCTTCCGTTACGAGTTTTGTCTGTCTGCCCGGAATGCGAGAACCGTGCCTCGTGGAGTGGAAGGTCTGCTCTGGGGCCGGAAAGGCAGAACGGTAACAGACGTTATGGTGCGTTTCGTGTGTTTTTTGCATAAAAAAAGAGCGACTTGTTATGTCGCTCTTTTTTGTTGAAACAATTTTTTAGAAAACCGACCAGCGGAGGGTGTCACGAGCCCCTGGTGAACAAAAGGGTCTTTGAAACACCTGTTCGTTGCCGGGACTGGGTTTTTCAACCGTGGAATTTATTCGTTAGGCACTTTTAGGTGCGGTATTGTCAGAATCGGCGGATATATCGGCAGATGTCTGCACATCGGAAGTCGATTTAGTTGTCGACGTTTGCACAAAGGGTTTTACCTGATTGTTCCAGCCATCGTTGATACTGCTGCAAAAACTGAGGCAAGCGTCTTTGAGGCCTCGTCCTACTAAATAAAATAATGAGAAAAAGATGATCACACCAGCAACGACGGCATGACGATAGTGCCACGCTTCTGTGTTGTAGGAAGTCTCAGTCAGGGCATTTGTTTGCGTGTCTGCCATGGTATGTCTCCCAAAAGAAGTTGTGAATTTCGTTGAATAGAGTTGCTTTGCAGAAAATAAGGAGGAGTATCCTTGCCTTCCACATAATTTTTTATCCATAAAATGGATACGAAATTATGTTGTATAGAGGCTAAAAAAGCAAGCGAAAAATACACGGAAAGGCTCAGCTGGCGAGTATTCGTAGCAGCAAAAGAAATGCGGGGGGACCAGACGCGGAATAAGAAAAATACGAAAATTAAGGGTAAAGATCTGGAAGAAGAATCTCCTTCTTTTTGTCCTATGGCACCATAAGTACTAGCGTGTAAAGGTGTGCCCGTCTCCGAATTTCAGGGGATAGAACTTCTGTATGGGAAAAAGATGTGCACTACGGCAATGCTTCGCCTCAAAATCGAAAAAAAACAAAAAATGAAAAAAATGCTTGACGAAGTGAGTGAATAGGTGCATAAACCCATCTCGCGCTTACGGAGCGCTCCTGAAAGTCACTTTTCAGCACGGCAAAAAAAATTGGCCGGTCACGAAAAAAATGCTTGACGGAGTGAAAAGAAAAGAGCATAACTCTTCTTCGCGCTTCACGAGCGCAGGGGTACGCCCCCAAGGTTGTTCCCCGACGTTGTTCATTGACAAGTAAATAGCGAGTG
>JAIKXS010000078.1 GCA_024683955.1 Desulfovibrio sp.
CTTTTCAAGGGAATCAAGCAGGGAGACCAGAGGCTCGGCAAGCTCATCCGCAAGCCCCTGGGCGTATTCACGAGCCCGCATTCCCTTTAAAAGCCCCATCACAAATTCCTTTTCCACCACAAGCTGACGAATAAGTTCCTGGATGGAAAATTCTGCATGTGCCACAAGGTCCACTTTTCTCTCGCAAATGATCTCGTATTCTTTGAGAAGAAGCTTTTGCAAGAGCGAAAGACCTTTATTTTGGCGGTCGAGACTTGATACGATAAGCTGATACATGGCATACCTCTCTGCCCGGAACAAAACCGGGACATCGAAACAATCTGTCACGCAAGTTATTTTGCAAATTTCGTTCCATAGGAAAATTTCATTCCTTCTTCTCCCCTTCCTCGTTCACAGCCTGCACCAGTCCCCCTGCCTTTACTTCCAACGACTCGCTATCTCCCCATTTTCAGGACTTTTTAAGGCCTTGCCAGACATGGCGCTGAAAAGATAGCCCGAACTTCTGGAGCAAGAAGTCATTTGAAAGATGTTAGGCGCGTTTTAATGCCGTGTAACGTCAGAACGAAGCAGGTGGAGAAAAAAGCGAATACGCAAAAAAGAAGGGAAGGAAAGGGAAAGGAAAAGAGGGGAAAAGAGGAAGAGGAAAAAAAGACAGGGGAAGGGATGCCTCGCAAGGGAAGGGCAATACAGACAAAACCGTACAGGGACGCTGCGAAACGGGTATTGAAAAGAAAGACAAGAGCGTCAACGCAAAAAATGCTGCGCGGTCAAACAACAATAGGGCGGATCACGTCTGCCCACTATGAACACCTGGCCAAGCTCCGGACAACCAGTCCTTTGTTGTCAGGGCAGAGACGATGCAACGTAGTATGGAGTTCTCAAGGGCGATGTCTTCTCCATGCCGGTGCCGGCCCAAAATTTCAATCACGCCCGGCACGTTAAATGGAGGATTCTCCCAAGGCAAACGCCCATCCTCCGACTGGACACACATCACTCAACTTCGACGTCTGCTGTCACGTCCTTCGTTCCGCCCCTACATCTTAACCTGGTCAGCCGTCAAAGGAGGTATCGTGTACGCCGAGGAAGCTCTGGGCTGCGAAACAGGACCTTCCGCACGTTCATATGCTCTTCCGGCCACAAAGCTTGCCGAATCCATCTGTGAAACGTTTCTGGAAGGCGCACCACCATCTAACCGGGGAGCTCCCGAACCAAGATTCAGGGTTCTGATCGAATCCGTTCCTGCCTGCGGTCCCGTGCCGCGTCTTTGCTCTGTGCGACCTTCGGAAGCAGGGGAAGCCTGTGCGGTGGCAGGCCTTGAAGACATCGGTGCAAAGGCCCCTTCGGAAATTTTGCTTTGCTCCGTTCCCTGGGTTTCTCCAAGAGAATGCGCCCGCATACGTTCTGCCATGTCCTGAGCTTCAGCCTGTCCGCTTGGATAGGCATATGGAAGAGACTTCTTCTGCATGGCCTGTTCTCGACGGAGGCGCCTTGCCTCACGGCGGTGGTCGGCATTGGCGGTTGATCTTCTGGCGTTTTCCGTCTGCGGTTGCAGAGGCTCACGAATACCATGGCTTCCAAGCTGATCTCCGGCCTCCCGCCGGGCTGCATTCGCCATATCAATACCACTTGCCGCAGGCTGCTGACGAACTCTCGGTTCAACATAGGACACATTCGCAAGTGAGCCCTGCGGAGTGCCCGCAGGAGCAAGATCCCTGCGTCCTTGAACCTGTGCACGCATGGAGGCCAAGGCCTGGGTGATGGAGGGGTCAACTGCTTCGGCAGACACAACAGGTCCGGGAGCACCTGGAGCTACCCCGGTTTTTTTTCCATCTGTGACGGCCGCTGTTGCCGTTCCCTGCTCAGCCGCTTCGTAAAGGGGGGCTTGCTTGGACGCCTCCTTCACATTCTGAGCTGTCTGTGAACGTCTGCTTTCCGGCTCTGCACCTGCCACGATTCCGTCCTTCACGGAAGAATCCCGCGACGGAAGAAGAGGAGCCGCCTCGGGCACAAAGGCGCGCTCCGCAGGCTGATTCCGGACGGTTGCCTGGCTAGCAGAGGTCAGGTTCCTCGAGAGCTGCTCATACATCATGTCGGCAAGGCCGATACCGCCGGCCGAAGTCATTTTTTTGGCAAGTTCCTGATCATACATGTCCTGCCAGAACTGCTCTTCCTTCCCGTGCAGAAGACTGCTCTGATGCACGGACTTGCGCATTTCCTGCCACATCTTCTGGATAAAGATGGATTCAAAGCCTTCGCAGGCTTCCCTGAGCTTCTTTTCCTTGGCTTCGGGCGTCATATGACTGCCGTTCAGGCTGTGAAGTCTGGCCGTCAGGTCCTTTCCGGACTGTTCGGCATGCGCTCCACGGGCCGCCGCAAGGTGGGACTGCATATCAAGGGCACCGGTCATGTTACAACACCTCTAAGGCTGCGTGCAGGGATCCTGAAGCCTGCAATGTTCGAAGAATGGAAATCAGGTCTCGCGGCGTGGCGCCAATGGCGTTCAAACCGTCAACAAGCTCCTGCAACGTGGCTCCCTCGACCATCACAAGACGCCGTTGTTCCTCTCTGGCCTCCAGATCCGTCTTCGGCGTCACAACGGTCTGGCCCTGTGAGAAGGGTCCCGGCTGTGAAACCTGTTCACCTTCCTGCACCGTAATCTGAAGATTTCCATGAGCCACGGCTGCACGTGAAATACGTACATCCCGTCCAAGCACCACGGTACCCGTCTTCTCGTCCACCACAACCTTGGCAGGCGTATCCGGCGTCACCTCAAGATTTTCAATAGAGGCCATGAGAGGGACAAGGTTATTGCGATACTGAGGAGGAACCATGATAGTGATGCTTGTAGCGTCATCGGCCCTGGCAACAGAGCCGCCAACGGCCTCGTTCAAACGTTCGGCGATTTGCTGGGCCGTCGAGAAATCGGCTGAACGAAGATTCAATGTCAGACGGTCCTGCTGATTGAATTCAAAAGGTATGCCACGTTCAACGATGGCCCCGCCAGGAATCAGTCCGACGGTGCTGATATTCTTGCTCGTCGAGGCGGCATTGCCTCCGGCGGAAAAGCCTCCAACGGTAAGTGAGCCCTGGGCAAGGCCGTAAATCTTGCCATCTACCCCTTTTAAGGCTGTCTGAAGCAAAACGCCTCCGGCAAGCGAAGAGGCGTCACCGACGGAAGAAACCGTGACATCAAGACGGGTGCCTGGCTTTGCCGAGACCGGCATGCGCGCCGTCACCATGACAGAAGCGACGTTCTTTATCTTGAGTGACGAAGATTTGACACCTATTCCCATTTTATCAAGCATGTTCTTCATGGAACTCAGGGTAAAAACCGAATCCTTCTTATCCCCAGTCCCTGGCAGACCAACAACCAACCCGTACCCTATGAGTTGGTTGTCACGAACGCCGGAAAAATTGGCGATATCCTTAATGCGGACAGCCTGGGCCTGCTCAGGGAAGAAAAATGCAGCAAGGAGAGCAATAAAAAGCCCGAGCATGAACGAACGTGCGTCGCGCAGGAAAGAGAAGGGCATGGATGACTCCTTTTGGGAAAGAAAAACAAACAACTCTTTTTCCCTTAATCATGCAGAAAGCATGCCGTTTGATTAGGAAGGAAACGAATGCCTGACTCGGAGAAAGGCGCAACATACGGGAAACACGAGAAGAATGTCCCCGCCACCATTGCCCCTGAGCAATCAGTCGGCCTGAGACAGATTTTCTGGTATGGGTTAAAAAGTACAAAGGACTGCCGGTTTTTGCACCGTGCGCGGGAAGGTCATCAGAATATAACTGTGGGAAAGCCCCGCTGCGCGCGTGGCGGGCGGCATACAGGGACCTTCTCTTACTCCTCACAATACACAACCGGAGAGAAACCTACCACGCACGCAACGCAAGCACCAGAAAAACCATACCACGGAAAAAGGCCTTGCTTGACGGGAACTCGCGCAGGGTTTACTAATTGAAAGATTTTTATCATGGTATATCTTGCTAGAATTGCCTTGTTCTGACTCTCTCTGTTCTTCCCGGGAAAACAATCCTGCATGCCCTGACTCTTCCGGGTCTCGGCAAGGAAACCCGTATCCGAAAAAATCGCTGACAGCGTATACGTCCAAAGGACCGTATGAAACTCACAAAATGTCTCGAAGAACACCGCGACGAACTGCTCACGTCCTGGGTTGAAGCTGTTTTTCAGAGCTATCCCAAAAAGGCGGCCCCCTTTCTGCACAACAACCCTGACCCTTTTACCAACCCTGTTGCGAGCATGGTCAGAGAAGCTGCGGCAGCCCTACTGAAAGCCCTTGAGGGAGAGGATGTTGCCATTGAAACCGTTAAGGATGCCCTTGACCGTTTCATTAAAATTCGCGCGGTTCAGGATTTTACGCCCAGTCAGGCGATGGGGGTCATCTATCTGCTCAAGCCGCTTCTTCGGAAGATTGTTCTGCCAACGGCCACGAAAGGCTCGGCTTTGAAGGAATATCTCGAGCTCGAAAGCCGCGTCGACACGTTGGCCCTTCTCTCTTTCGATATGTACGTCAAAGACAGGGATACGGTTGCGGAAATCAGGATCAAAGAGATTCGCAGCCAGTACTCCCAGCTTAAGCGCTGGGCTCAGCAGCTCAACGCCCAGGCCCCCCTTGGAGAATTCGTCGGCTGTGGGAATCAGACCTGCGGAAACGAATAACGTGCTGTCCGCTCCTCCCCATGGGCTTTCCCCACCAGAGGAACAGCATCATGGACGGGACAAAAACAGCTGACGCGACGTTTTTTCTACGGACAAAGATCCGTACCAAAGCAGCACATCTGTTAAAAAAATGCTGATTAAGGAACACGCCGATCAAGAAAAACATCTTCTGAAAAGATCGTTAGCCCTGTACTTGATTGGCGTCCTACAAGACAGTAAGTGTTATGATTTATGCGCTTGACTTGCAAAAAAAGAGTCATGGCATTTGCTCAGTAATAGGCATTCCGTAACGCCTGAAATCATATGGGGATTTGTCTGCCCTATTCTGTATGATTTTATTTTACGGTAACTTACAGGCAAGTGAGGTAGGGAATGTTGGAATCATTGCTCGTGGTGCTGCTCATCGCGGCCGTTGCCTGGATCGGGTCCTGTATAGGGCTTACCGCGGTCTTTGGCATCGTGCTGCCGTATGTGGCAGTCTTGGTTTTTATCATTGGCCTGGTCAAACGTATGATATACTGGGCCAAATCGCCAGTGCCTTTCGCCATCCCCACAACGGGTGGACAAGAGCGTTCGCTTGACTTCATACCGTACGCAAAACTCGACTGCCCATCTTCAAAATTTGGGGTCTTCGTTCGTATGGTTCTCGAGGTCTGCTGTTTCCGTTCGCTCTTCCGGAATACGCAGGCATGTACTTTCGAAAACGATCCGGTCAACGGTGGAGCACGGGTCGTATACTACTCCTCAAAATGGCTGTGGTTTTTCTCGTTGCTCTTCCACTACTGCTTCCTGATTGTTTTCCTGCGTCATTTCCGTTTCTTCATGGAACCCGTTCCCTCCTGTATTGGCATAATTGAAGCCGTGGACGGAGTCCTGCAGATTGGAGCCCCCCGCTTCTTCCTGACGGGCGGTCTTCTTCTCTGCGCCCTTCTCTTCCTTCTTGCCAGACGCATCTTCGACCAGCGTTTGCGCTACATATCACTTGCCAATGACTATTTTCCGCTCTTCCTTCTCATTGGCATCGTGCTCTCGGGAATTTGCCTCCGCTACTTTGACAAGGCAGAAATCGCCCAGGTGAAAATCTTCATTATGGGACTTACGCACTTCTCGCCGGTTATTTCAGGGCTTGACCTCAACGGCATGTTTATTGTGCACCTCACCCTTGTCTGCACCCTTCTGATCTACTTCCCCTACTCGAAACTGGTGCATATGCCAGGCATCTTCTTCAGCCCCACGCGCAACCTTCCGACCAACACGCGTGAGGTCCGCCATGTCAATCCGTGGAATCCTCCAAAGCAGTTCTTCACCTATCCGGAATATGAGGACACCTATCGTGATGCCATGGCCGCAGCTGGGCTACCGCTTGAAAAGCAACCAGAGAAGAAGCCTACAGAGTAAGGAGTTGATATAATGGCAAAATTACCTTCGCCAAAAGACCTGCTGGCCAGCCGCCCGGACTTTCCCGCTGAAAGCTGGCTGGATACCAAGCCTGAGTTTGCCCCGGGCTCCTATTGCTATCCTGAAAAAAAGGAGACAATGGAGCTTCTGCATATGCCCAATCCTCACGATTGGGATCCGTCCGCTGAGGACTGGAATCTCCCCGATGACTGGGAAAAGATCCTCTGCGACGCATTTGCCGACCGTCTGGCAAAACACCGTTCGCTGAAGCTCTTTATGGACATCTGTGTACGCTGCGGAGCCTGCGCCGATAAGTGTCATTTCTTTCTCGGCACAAACGACCCGAAGAACATGCCGGTTCTCAGAGCCGAACTTCTGCGTTCCCTCTACCGCCGGGACTACACTAAGCTCGGCAAAATTCTTGGTAAAAAAGTCGGTGCCCGCGGATGGGACAAAAACGTGGTCAAAGAACTTTTTTACTACGCCTACCAGTGTACCGAGTGTCGCCGCTGCTCCCTCTTCTGCCCCTATGGCATTGACACGGCCGAAATCACGGCCATTGTCCGGGAGCTCATGCATGAAGTTGGCCTTGGCACACACTGGATCATGGACCCGGTGAAAAACTGCAGTTTCACAGGCAACCACCTTGGCATCAAGCCCCACTCCTTCAAGGAAATCGTGGAAATGCTTGCAGATGACTGTGAAACGGTCACCGGCATCCGTCCCAAGACCCCCTTTAACGAAAAGGGACACGAGATCCTCTTCATAACGCCATCGGGTGACGTATTTGCCGATCCTGGCATCTACACCTTCATGGGCTACCTCCTGCTCTTCCATGAGCTTGATCTCGACTACACCCTTTCCACCTACGCTTCCGAGGGGGGTAACTTCGGATCCTTCACGACCTTCAATATGGCGAAAAAGCTCAACGCCAAAATGTACGCCGAAGCCGAACGTCTCGGCTCCAAGTGGATCCTTGGCGGAGAGTGCGGCCATATGTGGCGTGTTGTGAACCAGTACATGGCAACCTATAACGGACCCTCACCCTCACACATGACCGTACCGAAATCCCCCATTACGGGAACGGTCTTTAAAAACGCCGCAGCGACCAAGATGGTGCACATCACCGAATTTACCGCCGACCTCATCCGTCACGGCAAACTCAATCTTGATCCAAGCCGCAACGATCACATCATCACAACCTTCCATGACTCCTGCAACCCTGCACGTGCCATGGGACTCCTCGAGGAACCCCGCTACATTCTCAAGCACGTCTGCAACCACTTTGTGGAAATGCCCGAAAACACCATCCGCGAGCAAACATTCTGCTGCGGCGCCGGTAGCGGACTCAATACAGAGGAAATTATGGAATTGAGAATGCGTTCGGGCATGCCACGCGGCAACGCCCTTCGCTATGTGCAACAAAAATACGGCGTCAACCATATGGCATGTGTCTGCGCAATCGACAGAGCGACCCTTCCGCCGCTCGCGAATTACTGGGCGCCAGGCGTCAATGTCAGTGGCTTGCACGAACTCGTTGCCAATGCCCTTGTGATGAAAGGTGAGCCAAAACGCACCATGGATCTTCGCCAGGAAGACCTGCCAGGCGTGGAGGATGACGCAGAGGGTGGGGAGGATCAATAGATGTATAATGCAAGACCAGTCTGTATCGGCATTGTGATCCTTGTCGTTCTGCTCACCGCACCGTTCTGGGTGGGCCTCTTCGGCAAGAACTATACTGAAACGGGCGTTCAGACGCCAACCAACCATGAAGCCTGTGTAGAAGATGCGGACTTCATGCGTGCCCAGCACATGCGCCTCCTGAATGAATGGCGTGACCAGGCGTTACGCAACGAAAACAGAACATATGTGGCAAAAGACGGAAAAAAATGGGAAATCAGCCTGCAGAATACGTGTATGAAGTGCCATACGAGCTACAAGGATTTCTGCGAAAAGTGCCATATTTCCAATAGCGTCAGCCCCTATTGCTGGTCGTGCCACATTATTCCCACGGAGGGCAAGTAATGAACGGAGACAGAAGAAAATTTCTGAAAGTTGCTGGGCTTTCGGCCTTTGCCCTCACAAGCGGGCTGGCTGGGCTCGGCCTTCCGACAAAGGCCAATGCGCAGCTTGCCCCGGGTGAATACGGCCACGGAGATGCCACCGTCCACGCTAAACGCTGGGCAATGGTGATTGATACGCGTCAGTTTAAAAGCGCGGACGACTACAAGCCCCTGATTGAGGCCTGCCACAAGGCCCACAATGTGCCGGATATTCCGGGTGACAAGACAATTAAATGGCTCTGGCTCGACACCTACGAGCATGTATTTCCGGACGACATGAACGAACACATGTCCGACAGGGTCAAGGGAGCGTTCTATCCGCTTCTCTGCAACCACTGCACAAATCCCCCCTGCGTTCGCGTGTGTCCGACGCAGGCCACATACAAAATGGCCGACGGCATCGTCGCCATGGACTACCACCGTTGCATCGGCTGCCGTTTCTGCATGGCCGGCTGTCCCTACGGCGCCCGTTCCTTCAACTTCTACGATCCACGCAAGTACATGAAGGAGCCCACCAATCCCCGATTCCCAACACGGATGATCGGTGTTGTGGAAAAGTGCACATTCTGTGCGGAACGTCTTGCGCAAGGCCTTCAACCGGCCTGCGTTGAAGCCGCAAAAGGCAAGATTCTCTTTGGGGATCTCGAAGATCCCAATTCTTCTGTGCGTAAAGCTCTTGCCGCCAACTACAGCATTCGCCGCAAGCCCAATCTTGGCACGCAACCCGGCGTCTACTATCTCATCTAGGGGGCAAAGCCATGCTTGAAAAATTACTGAGTGGACCCAAAAGCTACTATCTGTGGCTCCTCTTTCTCCTGTGTGTCATCGGCCTCTGCTGCATTGCGTACGCGATACAGCTCACGACGGGACTTGGTGTCACAGGACTGAACAGGGACGTGTCCTGGGGACTCTATATTTCCCAGTTCACCTACTTTGTCGGTGTGGCGGCCTCTGCCGTCATGCTCGTCCTGCCGGCCTATTTTCACCACTATGTGAAATTCAAACGCATGATCATATTCGGTGAATTCATGGCCGTGGCAGCGGTCGTCATGTGCGCGCTTTTTATCGTGGTCGACCTTGGTCAGCCGCAGCGTGCCGCCAACGTTCTTCTGCATCCCACACCGAATTCCGTCATGTTCTACGACATGATCGTTCTTATTGGCTATCTCTGCCTAAACATCATCATCGGCTGGACAACACTTGAAGCTGAAAGGCTGCAGGTAGATCCCCCGAAATGGATCAAGCCTCTGGTCTACCTTTCCATTATCTGGGCATTCTCCATCCACACCGTGACGGCCTTCCTCTATGCCGGCGTCCCCGGACGTCACTACTGGCTGACAGCCATCATGGCAGCCCGCTTCCTTTCTTCGGCCTTCTGCTCAGGCCCCGCCATTCTGCTTCTGCTTCTCTTTGTCGTGCGTCGTCTGACCGGCTTTAATCCCGGTAAGGAAGCAATTCATACCCTGGCCACGATTATTGTCTACGCCATGTGCGTCAACGTTTTCTTCTACTGCCTTGAACTCTTCACCTCGTTCTACAGCAATATCCCGGGACATATGGAACCAATCCATTTCCTGTTCTATGGACATGGCGGTGAACTCGCGTGGGTGAGCTACTTTATGTGGGCAGCAGTCATCATGGCATTTGCGTCCCTTGCCATCCTTATCCCACCGCAAACACGATCTGGAAAGTATCTTCCCCTTGCGCTTATCATGCTCGTGCTTGCAAGCTGGATAGACAAGGGCCTTGGCCTCCTCATCGGTGGTTTTACGCCAAACATGTATGAATCCTTCACGGCGTACATGCCCACGGGCATAGAGATCACGGTAGCCATCGGCGTCTATGCCATTGGACTTCTTGTTCTCTCCCTGCTCTGGAAGATTGCACTCGGCGTAAAGCGAGATGTCGGTAATTTCTGTGACTAAACGCACGGTGGTATTCCGTACTTCATAACTTGTCGTGGCGTTGCCACGCAAATCTTATAAAAGCCCCACGAAAGCGTGGGGCTTTTTTTAGTCGCCTTATATAAAGACACGTGTGTTTTTCCGCAAGAAATCAGAAACCTCTCTCAGAAACACCAACTTTTCTTCTCACTGCATCCTCAACGCTCTGGCGCATCCCACGTAAAAGTGTTTGTTTCCTTGACTTTACCCATATCTCGTGTCAAGTTTTTCATTCCACATCCTCGGGAGGAAGTATGCACCAAGCTCTCAAAGCAGCTCTTTCTATATGTAAAAATCTTCAACGAAACGGCTTCGATGCCCATGTTGTCAACCCTCCACTCCAGGAATACCTCCTCACCCACTACGCCCCGCAGGGGGTTGATATTGCCTGTGAACCGGGCATAGAGGCTTTATCAAAGCTCTATCCCCATATCGAAAGAGTGGAGGAACCGGCCCCCTACTTTGCGAAGCTGACAGAAAACGACATGGTCTTCCGCTTCTACGGCCTTGACATGTCGGAATCCAGTCAGCCCGAGAACTCCCTCATCCGAATAACGCCCACCATTATTGAGGGTCTGAGTGAGGAGGACCGCTATAAGCTCTGCATGGTGAACTTCCGGGATCCGGATCAGAACAAAAACACTTACGCAGGCTTTGACCTCAACACAAAAAAACCGAGCGATGCACCGATCCGTCTTCTGGGCATTCCGGACGAAACACTCAGCCACGACTACCTTCTTGCGGTACGCGCACTCCGTTTTGCTGCCAACTACGAAGCGGAAATCGAACCCAACACCTGGCTTGCCATAGTCAGGTCCTCCGGGAGGGTTCTTGATTACGTGCCGGCCAGAGACATAATGGATGAATGGAGAAAAGTGGCTGCCGAAAGCATGCACCGCTTTGTCCGTCTTATGTATGACGCCCATATTCTTCATGGCCTTATCCCCGAGGTTGCGGCACTTTCGAGTATTCCCCAGACGGCCATATACGACGAAGGATCACGCACAGAAAATGTTTTTGAACACACCCTTCAGTGCATGCGTTTCTACACCGAAGACGAATTTCACTATGACTGGCTTGGCACCATGGCCATGCTTTTCCACGATGTCGGGAAGCTCTTCACGTGTGAATACTTTGAAGACGGATATACCTTCTATCAGCACCACAGAGTCGGTGCAAAGGTGACAAGAAAAATTCTTCAGCGTCTTCACTTCGACTACGAGGATATCGACCTCATATGTCACCTCGTGGCAAACCACATGCGCTTCCACTTCATGATGACGGACAGGGGCATCCGCAAATTCAAGGCCCTCGACGAGTATCCCCGCCTCATAGCCATGGCAAAGGCAGATGTAAAATCACGCGAGGACAAGTTTACCTCCTTCAACCACAACATGAAGTATCTAGCCCGCGCCGAAACGCCCGAGCAGATGCTCGAACCTCTTCTCAACGGCAATGAAATCATGAAGGAGATCAATCTGGCTCCCGGCCCTCTCGTCGGAAGCATCCGGGATGCCCTTCTGAAGGCTCAGATCGCGGGGGAAGTGACTGACAGGGAAAGCGCCATATCGTTTGTGAAGCTCTTTGCGGAACGCTTCTCGAATTAGGACGATCCATTGCTGAATCTCCTTGATTTTACCCGTCCGCAACTTTTAGCCTGGGTTCAGGAAGAGCTTCACGAGCCCCGCTTCCGTGCAGATCAGATCTGGAGATGGCTCTGGCAGAAACTGGCGCGTGATTTCTCTGAAATGACGAACATAAAGAAATCATGCCGCGAGGAACTTGCAAACAGGGCCACCATTCTCTGGCCTGAAATCATCGATATTCAGACGAGTCACGACGCCACCACAAAATTTCTCCTGAGGCTCGCCGACGGAGCGACCATAGAAACGGTGCTCCTTCCTTCTGTCGACCACGAGGGACGTACGCGCTGGAGCCAGTGTCTCTCATCCCAGGTCGGCTGTCCCATGGCATGTACATTCTGCGCAACAGGCCAGTCGGGGTTTGAGCGGAATCTTACCGTCGGTGAAATGCTTGGCCAGGTTTTAATCGGCCGAAACCATTTGCACGACACCCGTCCCGATCACCCGATCCTCAGAAATCTCGTCTTCATGGGCATGGGGGAACCCCTCCTGAACCTCAAGACACTGCTGAGCGCCCTTGAGATCCTCAACGACCCGCAGGGGCTCGCCTTCTCCCCACGACGGATCACCGTTTCGACCTGCGGCGTCGAAGACGGTCTGAAAGCTCTCGGCAAATCAGGACTTGCATATCTAGCGGTTTCTCTCCACGCCCCTACGCAGGAACTCCGCGCGCAGATCATGCCGAACGCCGCCCGTCTTGAACTTTCAAGACTTCTCTCCATCCTCAAAAGCTATCCCCTCAAAAGCCGCGAGCACATAACCTTCGAATATCTGCTTCTGGACGGCATCAATGACCGTCCCGAACAGGCAAAAGAGCTCGCACGCATCGTTCATTCCCTTTCCGGCAAACTCAACCTCATCGCCTACAACGCTACTGACTCCGACTACAGGACACCCTCAGAGGAGCGAATCCTAGCCTTTGAGAAAGCCCTTTGGAAGCAAAACGTCACTGCAATCCTGCGGGCCAGCAAGGGAAGCGACATAGATGCGGCGTGCGGTCAGCTCAGGGCAAAAGAACGTCGAAAACACAAGACGCTCCCGCCGGACATTGCCTAGAAGATATTTTCTCCTCTACACCGTGTCACGCTCGAAGGGAGGCGGTGGTCTCCAGTACCAGAAAAGGGCAAGCATGGGAAGAAGGCCCGCCAGTTCTGCGGCCTCACGAGCCATGAACCCCTGAAAAACGTACCAGAGGCCAGTTCCCGCAAGCCCGACTGCGATGAGAAGCCCCCATTCAGACAGGCTCATGGGTCTTACCTTCCATTGAAAAAAAGAAACCGTCAGAATGGCAACCCACACCTTGGTGATAGTCAGGGAAAGAGCAGCCCCCTCAAGCGGTGCCAGTGGAATCAACCAGAAGCAGCAGAGCACGTTGCAGAGAAGGCCACTGAGGTAAAAGAAAAAAAGAAGGACGTGACGGCGCATACCAATCATGGCGTAGGCCGCGAGATTATGAAGGAAGGCGGTAGCGAGGCACGGGGTGAGGAGCTGCTGCGCTGTCACGGCACTCGAAAACCCCTGCCCGTAGACAAAGGGGAGAAAACGGTCACTCTCAACGCAGATCAGGAAAATTAGTGGCAGTGCCGCGGCCCAGAGAGACCTTGCCGTCTGGCCCGAAAGCTGTCTGAATGCCTCGCGATTTTCCTTCCAAAGCCTTGTGAGCATTGGAAAAATGACCTTGCCAAGCAAAGCCCCTGAAACAAGAGTCGCAATCCCTTCAACGGTTTCCCAGGCAACTCCGTATCCGCCCACATCACTGTCCCCGCCGTACCGCTTTAAAAAAATGACGTTAATCTTGTTGTAGAACATGGCGGATAGAGCCATACCGGTAAAGATAAGCCCGCTCCGCATCTTCATCAAAAGATCATGGAGCGCGGCGAGACCAAAGCCCTTAAGGGGATTGCGCCGGAGGGCAATAAGAACGAATATGATAAGAAAAAAGGATTCTATGGGCTTGTAAAGAGCAATCACAAGAGGCGGGGCCCCGACAAGCACGCAGGCAATGCCAAAGCCTATGCCGAAGAGGGCCGAGGGAATGCGGATACGCATCTCCACATCCTGCCTGCCCCGCGCCTGGCACAGGGCGAAGAAGGAATCACAGACCGCATCAAGACCGAATCCTCCGGCGATGGCAAGAGTGATGAGACGCAATTCCTGCGAGTATCCCTGGCCTCCGGTAAAAAACCAGAGGAAAACAAGGACCGGCAGAAGCACAGCGATTTTAAGCCAGGAAACTTCACCGAGAAGTGACCTTGGACGCCCCTCATTACGGGAGAACGAGGCAAGAAGGAAATCATTCAGGCCCACGTCCACAATGGTTTTGATGAGATAGCCGTAGGTGAGCGCAAGAACGATTTGGCCAAGAACAGCCTGGCTGTGCCTCGCAAGCAGAATGGTAAAGACCGTCCAGGAGAGGTCACGCGTCCACTGGGCGCCAAGGATGTAACCAAGGCGTTTTGGGATATCTTTAAGACGCATGGGAAAAAGGCCGTGCTAAAAACGGACGACAGCCTTAAAGCCTGGTTTCAGCTCCAGGGTGGGATTGGGGACAAGAAGTTTGACTGTGAAATAGGAGGGCTTGGCGACCTGCATATCAGCAGAGACCCAAGAAACCTCCTCGACGCGCGCCTCAAACTTTTTATTGCCAAGAGAGGGGATTTCCACGTGCGCCGGCATGCCGACATTGATATCACTCACTTCCCCCTCATACACGGGGACCTCAACAAGCATGGGATCAAGCGGGCCGATAAGAACGGGATTTGCCCCCTGGGAAAGAAGAGTACCGGGAAAGACGCTCGCCACAGAAAGGACGTATCCGTCAATCGGAGAGGGCAGGATCAGGGAACTGTCGGGTAACACCATCCCTTCGGAGAGCGGGACCCGGAAATAGCGCTCAAGTTCCTTCAGCCTCCCACTGAAACTTTCCTCGGCTTTGGCAATCGTTTTACGCAACAGCCCAATCCGCTCATGGAGGGCCTTCATCTCCCCTTCCTGTCTGTTGAGAGCCTGACGGGAACCGAGTCCCGAAGCCACAAGCTGCCTGCTTTTTTTGCACTGGGCATCAAGACGTGCCTGTTCACGCTCAAGCTCAAGAATTTTGCCACGAAGCTCCTCCGTGTCGGAGCCGAGGGTAATTTCCTTTTGCAGCATGCGGGAGGCCTCCATCTGCAAGTGAAAACGGAGCAGAGGCGCTCCTTTTTTCACGGGAGTCCCAGGCTTAACGCACACCTCGTCGACAACGGCGTTAAAGGGCAGCGGTTCACTCCGCATAACCGTGCAGAGAACCTTGCCCGTCAAAATGGTTCCATTTTCGGCGCAGACGCGTTCCGGCGCCCACGTAAAAAGAAGGACAAAAATCAACAACAGGGAGAAATACGCAAGACGTCCTCGCATGCTTCACCTACAATATGTTTTTCTGCGGGAGGCCGAGGAAGCGCTCCTGCAGGACATTGGCAAGATACATCCAGTCGAGATGCGCCAGATTATAGTTGAGTTCGGCCTCAATGAGGGCGATTTTGGCGTTAGCCATCTGCTCGTGGAGATTCGTTACAACCGGCATTTCCTCGGTACCTTCCTGGAAGGCGATTTTTGCTTCCTTGTACTGCAGCTCCGCCGTTGTGAACCGTGTTTTGGCAATTTTCAGTTTATTTTCGGCAAGGGCAACAGCCTGCTCGGCCTGTAGCCACTTATTTGAATATTCCGTCCGCTTTCTTGCCATTTCGTGGAAGGCCTGCGCCTTTTCCATACGAGCTGTCTGAACGCCACGGTAACGGTGTCCCCAGTCAATAAGAGGAAAATCAAAGGTAAAGTGGAGAAAGAGATCTTCTTCGCCGCCGGAGGGCTGTGCCTGACCTGCGGGAGGCTGTTTGTTGATCTCAAAACTCATCTGTGGCATGTACTGCGCCCATGCGACCATGATATTGAAATCGGCAAGCTTGATCTGGCCACGCAACAGAAGATCATCCTCGCTGGTAGCCCACCTGTCCTCCCAACGAAGCGTATGACCGTCAAATCCGTGCAGGATTTCGTCGGCGCTTTCCACATTAACATCCATCTTGTGGTGCGCATCAACCCCCGCCAGAATCTTCAGCCGAGTTTTCTCCATGGTTGACTCCATTTGGGTCTTTTCCACGGTGAGCTCAAGCTCCCTCGTATGTTCATCAGCGAGATTAAGCTGAACACCCTGCTTTCCCTCCACAAGCTCCACCTGCTGCCAGTAGGTTTTCAACTCTTTGCCAAGGGGAAGGACATCTTTCTTGGCCTCGAGGATTTTTCGCAAACTTTTCAGCTTCAGGTACATCCTGGCAATGTCGTAAATCGCCTCTCCAACGGCTTTCCTGTGCGTTGCGATGGCCATATTGGCCATACCTTTCTGAACTTGATGTCCAAAATAAGTGCCAATCGGGTTCGGGAAATCGCAGCGGAAGCCCACATCAAACTTGGTGCGTCCGTAGTCACCCGACACATAGCGGGTGTCCTCGTTCAAACGGGTGAGGTTGTTCGTCACGGAAAGAATAAGACGTGGCTCGGGGAGATAGCGCCAGACGCTGTCCGTCAGGGCGAGACGTTTTATTTCAAGGTTCACGGCGCTGTTGACAAGCATCGGGGACTGCTGAATGGCAAGATATACTGCGTCCTCGAACCGGAAGGATTTATGGGGATCATACAGGTCTTTGACCGCCCGCTCTAGCTGATGCCTGCGCTCCACGGGAACTCCGGGAAGTTCGGTGAGCCAATGCCTGGCTGGAAGCTCCGGAGAATGGACTCCAGCCTTCTGGGAACTGCAGGCCGGAAGCGTCAACAGGCATACAAGCAAAAGGAGCGGTATTAATTTCAGCATGAATCACGCCTCACTTCCCCGCTTCTCGGTTGCCGCAGGGTTCGGTCTCGAAAATTCCATATGGTACAACGTTACGCAGGGAAGGCCGCGACTATCAAGGAGCGCCCCATTAAAACGGACAAAATCCGTATCCCTGTAAGAGATATACATCTCCAATCTCTCTGCATCGGCGCTGTTCCCGCGCCCGCGCAGAAGAAGACCGGTTCTGGGACAGAACGGCGCATTTTCCGAGAAAGAGGAAATGCCGTAAAAGTCTTCAAACAAAAGAACGGAGAGGGCAGCCTGCCAAAAGGCTTCATATGCAATAAGTAATGAAAAATACTCCTTTTCAAGAAACTGGGCAACCTTGGGAACAAGGATCTGGGGGAGGGAAAAGGAGGCCCGGTACGCATCCCCGCCAAACAGCGTTCGTATAAAACTCCATTCTTCCGAAATAACACCGCTCCCCAGGAAGGGAGCAAGTGGAATCTCGGGGGAGGAGGTGACGCTTTTCACAGTCTCCCTTCGGTAGCCGTCGCAGCCTTTTCCAAAGGCAAGGCTTGCACGGACGGAAAGATAGTCCTTCGGACATTTCCTGCCGTTTGGGTGGCGAACGGGGAAGCGCATGCTTCCCTGCACTATTCTCTTCTCCTCCTCGCCATGCAAAAGGAGCGAATTGACGGCAAAAAGATCCAGAGTAGCCTCTTCCTCCCCTCCCTTCATAACGCGAGGGGCCGGCGCATGCATGATAAGATCACTGACGCCAAAGAGAGGAAGTCCCGGGAAAAGGGTATGCGCGCATGCAAATAAAGGCTCAAGAAGAAGAAAATGGGGAATACGGGAGGAGACCTCGAGAAGGGGGTCGCGCTCAGGCGAAAAAAAGGCCCGTGCCAATACACGGCCGGCCCTGAAAGAGTCCTCGTCGCACCTCACCGGCTCACAAATGGTTTCGCTCGCAAGTGAAGGTTCTCCCGTGCAGGGAGAGGGAAGAAAGGGAAGTGAGGGTGAATCTGTTCCGCGATCCCTGCGCCATCGTTTCGCATCCCTTGAAGGAAGCCAAAGCACGTGACGTGAGCAGCGCTGCGAAAGTTCCCGCACAAGAAGGTCCCCGATCTCCTCGTAACGTCTCCGCTCGAGTCCGAATGCATCGACAAGATGGATCTCGATATCAGAAGAGCGCAGAAACGAACGGAAAGACGAGGTTCGTGTGTGCAAAGAGGACGCGTCATGGCACGAATCCTCTGCAAGAAGACGGACAAGCAGAAGGATCCCTGGCCGAACCTCGCCCGGCAGTCGGGTAAGACGCATAAAAAGGGTCTCGACCTCCCGCTCACTCTCTTCCTTCGTGATGAAAATAAGCGCCCGGGGAGAGGTGCCGCTGACAAAAAAATCCTTCTCGGGACAGGGAAGAAGCCTTGAAAGCGCCGGAACGGATTTCGAGATTTCCGAAAGCGACTTCTCGAGAAAAAGGTCAACAGGAAACAGTCTGAGGCAGGAAGTAAAGTCGGCAAGAAGCGTGGCCAGGGATTCCTGGTCTTGCCATGTTGATGTGAGTGCGGAGATGCCAACGGATGCCGGAAGGGCTGAGCTCTTGTTCCAGGATGAGAGTGTCTTTTTTTCGTCAAGAGTGAGGCTTACAAGATGATCCATCCGAAGTGCTGCAAACAGGGAATCACGTTCTTTTTTTTGTGGCATGTATCCCAGGAAAAGACGAAGAAGATCTCCTACTGTTGCGACGGAAAGCAGATCTTCATATGACGGCATGGAGGTTCCTAAGGACGCCATTCTGGCCAAAAAAACAGGAAAGGAACTTGAACGGAGGCCGAGGTCAGCGCGAAGATCCATGGACAGTCGGATTTTCGTGACGTCAATGTTGCAGAGATCGGAAAGAACGGAGAGGAGAGCTGCCCCATCCCGCAAAAGGTTCCCGCCTTCCTCCTCGGCAAAAACCGTTTCACTGAAGCCGTCTGCGGAGGTTGACGACGTTTTTCTGAGACGCTTCGGGTCAAGTAGACCAAGTGCAAACAGCTCCGCTGTAGCTTCCCGTATCGACCGGGCCTCGTTTCCCCTGCGTCCGGCACAAAAATGGGTCACCCCGTCGAGGGTATCATGTATCAGACCTCCAAGAACGTCCTGCGGTCCCAGTTCAAGGAAAGTAGAGACCCCGAAGTCTTGCTGGATACGGAAGAGACAGTCGGAAAAACGCACGGAATTTTCATCAAGATCCGCAATAAAACGGCAGATATCTTCCTGCTTCTCGGGGTACGGGACGCAGTGACAGTTACTCAAAACAGGAATACGCGGAGGGTGCATGGAAAGACCGTTTAGCCGCAGAAGGGCGCTCTCCCTGAGCACACGCATAGAGGGATGATGGAATAAGAGGGAAACACTGATAATAACAGCCGGAATATGCCGTTTCCTCAGGCTCTTGCGGATCTCAAGCAACGCATCACGCTCACCGCTTAAAATAAACTGACGGGGTGTGTTATAGTTGGCAACAGAAACCCCCGGCCAGACGGTAAGGATCTCTTTAACAACAGCGCTGTCAGCATGCACGGCCAGCATGCCGTAGGATTTGCTTGCTCGCGCCTCAAGGGCCGCCACATGCTCAGCCCTTGTATCCATAATGTACCAGGCGGCCTCGGGGCTGTAGATACCGCTGCAGCAAAGCGCTACGAGTTCGCCAAGACTGTGCCCGCATATAATATCCGGTTTGAGACCAAGCGAGGAGAAGTAGGCCCACTGTGCGTACTCGAGAAGAAAAAGATAGGGGATATGCCACCGCGTCTGGCTAATAACCTCCTGATCGTCTTCCTCAAGAAGCCCCAGGACATCCCAGGAGGAGATGGCGGCAATGCGGTCCATGGCATCACGCGCTGCCGGAAAAAATTCGTAAAGTTCCCGCCCCACTCCCGGCCAGAGCGCTCCCATTCCCTGACACATAAGAGCGAGAGGAGTAGGCCCTTCATACTTCCGAATCCAGAGCCCCTCGTCGGAAAAAAAATCACGCTGTTTGTCACACTCAAGGGGCAGGTGACTTTGCCAGTCAGGACGCGTTGCGCCAAGCCGCCAGAGAGCACTGTCCTGACGATATTCCGCATAATAGATTCCGTTTGAGGAAAAAGCCCATGCAGCATCCTCCATTTGCGGCTCCCGAACACCATTCGTTACTGTGCTCACGCCTTCTGTTTTGGGTTGAAGAAGCGTCGTATCGTTACGCAATATCTGTCTCCTTAAGGATTGCAGACACAAATGAGGATGTGTACAAGGTGGGTGAATATCGGCGCGCACAGACCTTTCTCCACATGCCGTGAACCTTCTTTGTGGAAAAAGGTCATATACCCTATAAAAAGCGGAAGCCACGGGACAGGCGCGTTTTTTACGATTTTGCCACGTCCCGAAAAAAAGGCAATGCGCTTTTTTTTTAAAAAAGATTTTTGTTTTTATTGCTTTTCGACCGTACTGTATCACACGGCTGGCTAAGGAAGCGTTCGTGCGGAAAAAAGCCTCATTCCGAAATTGTACCGCATAGCCACCCAGAGGCATTGGAAAAAGGCGCCCTCACCAGTCACGTTCCTGTCCTAAAACTCTTCCGTGCCTCCATTGAGGAAAATACGCTTTTAACGTAAGGTATTGGACGCTCGCAAGGCTTCTCCTTCGTATTTGTCTTCCGGACACCTGATTCCCCGAGCCTTCCAGTACAAACTTTGCTCTTTTTTTAGAAATTGACTAATCTATATCCGACAAAAAAAATACATTTTTCCTCCATAATTCTTCAATTTTCATCATCTAAACCCTTGCCATTCGTACTCTTTCTTGAGAAAATTCAGTTTTTTGTAAGACAGAACTCCCGTGGCGCGTCATGACGGATCTCCTCGGTCTGGCAGGGATATCTTTACGGCGCATTTTTATTTTTCCGATAACAAGCCTGCATCCTCAGCCTTCCTCATGCACCAGGGAACGTGGGCAAAAGACAAGACTATGCAAGATACGCAACAACACTCCAAAAACGGCTTCAGCCACTCACGCCTCAAGATTTCCGTTGGAAAAATGGTCGAGCTAGCGACTGAAATGGGCATGGAAAACCCCCTTTTCCGCTGTCATGAACAAGCGGCCAAGTCAACAACAATTATCAATGGCCGTGAGTACATCAATTTTTCCACATACGACTACCTTGACATCAATGCTCACGAGGACATCACAAAGGCCGTCACCGAAGCCGCAAAACGCTACGGCACAAGCGCGGGAGCGAGCCGCCTTGTCGGCGGTGAACGCCCGCCCCACCGTGTTCTCGAAAAGGCCATCGCCGACTTCTACGATGTGGAGGACTGCATCGCATACGTAAGCGGTCACGCCACAAACGTTTCAACTCTCGGCTTTCTGTTCGGAAAGCGCGACGCGATTTTCCACGATGGCCTTGCCCACAATTCTCTTCTTCAGGGCGCAAAGCTCTCGGGTGCCCAGCGTTTCTCCTACACCCACAATGATTGCGACGCCCTCGAAAAAATGCTTGAGGAAAAACGTGAGAGCTGCAAGCATGCCGTTATCGTAACTGAAGGTCTCTTCAGCATGGACGGGAACATTCCGGATCTTCCTCGCATTATTGAGCTCAAAAAGCGGTACGACTGCATGCTTCTTGTCGACGAGGCGCATTCTCTCGGAATTCTTGGGCCTACAGGCCGCGGAGTCCGTGAATATTTTAATATAGACCCGCAGGATGTTGACATGTGGATGAGTACACTTTCGAAAACACTCTGCGGATGCGGAGGATTCATCGCGGGCTCGAAGGAACTTGTGGAATTCCTGAAATACGGTTCGCCGGGTTTTGTCTACAGCGTAGGGATACCGCCCGTCATTGCCCAGGCCTGCAGCACGGCACTTGAAATTCTGAAGAAAGAACCGTGGAGAGTCGAAAAAATTCAAAAAATTAGCCAGTATTTTCTCTCCTATGCAAAAAGCAAGGGGCTTGATACGGGTGCGGCCCAGGGCTATGCCGTCATCCCCGTCATCATCGGCAACTCCATGGTCACGGGATTTCTCTCCCAGCTTCTCTTTAAACGGGGGATCTACGTCATGCCCATCTCCTTCCCTGCCGTTAAGGAAGGCACGGCCCGACTGCGTTTCTTTATCTCCGCAGCCCACACGGAGGAGCAGGTCAGGACAACTCTGGACGCTGTGTGTGAAGAACTTCCAAACGCCATTGAGATTGTTAAGGAATATCAGAAAAGCCACCCGACGGTCTTTATTGATCAGTAAGGGCGCATCCGGGAGGATAAGGCCCCGTTAAGCGAGGAAGCGCATGTCAAAAACACCCGTTTATCTTGCCGTAAGCCTTGATGTTGAAGAGGAAGGACTTTTTACCGGCCACTATAATCAAACAAAGGTCACCGTCGAAAACACCCGCTCTCTCTCCCGTCTTGACCCTCTGCTTTCAAAGGGAGTAACCCCGACCCTTTTCTGCGCTCACAGTGTGCTCACTGATCCCGCCTCCTGTGGAGAGCTTCAGCGTCTTGCGGAAGACTACGGGGCAGAAATTGCGGCTCACCTGCATTTTTGGAACACTCCGCCCGTCATGGCCTTTTCGGATGAGCCGCTTTCCAGTGTGCCGTCAAAAGACCTTTCTGACGGTCTCTTTTCAGAAAAACTCGAGTCCGTGCTTGAAGCGGGCAGGGCCCTCACTGGAGCCCCTCTCCGATCATTCCGTATGGGGCGCTGGGACATCCATCATTCCCACTGGCCTCTTCTGGCAAAGGCAGGCATTCTCACCGATGCATCCGTCCGCCCACTTCATGGAAGCGACATGAAGAAGAGCCCCGACCATTTCGCGGCCGAAAGCGCTCCCTACTGGATAAAAACATCCTTCGGCCATATTTTTGAGGTTCCCCTCACCGTGACCCCCCTCCTTCCCATGCTCCGGCCTCTACTTCTCCGCGGACGGAAGAGTGACGGGCTTCTCGGGGATCTTTCACGCTTTCTTGCAGCAACAACCAATTACTGGGGAGCGTTGGCACTCCTTCCCGTCTATCACCCTCTCCTTGCCATGCAGCTCGTAACCATGCTTTACATTGCCCGGGGAGGACGGGTTCTCTCACTTACATGGCACTCTTCGGAAATGCACCCCGGCGCCACGCCCCATCTTCCGACAAAGGAGCATGTGGACCGCCTTATGAAAAAAATTGCGGCCTTTCTGGACTGGCTCATGGCCCACTATGACGTCAAAAGTCTTTCCATGAACGAACTCAGGAACACGCTCGGGGCCGAGGCCCCTGTACTCTCCACCCGTGAAGACTGGGCCTTTTAAGGCTGATCTGTGTCATGTCCCGTCCTTCGTCCCCGCGTCTTGCCTGTATTCTTCTCTGGTATCCGCTCTTCACGCAGCCTTTTATCTTCCGTGAAATTGAGGGAATCAGGGTCCATTTACCGGTCACGGTCTACACTCTCTACGGAAAAAACCTTGCTCACTGCTCGGACGCCATGAAGGAAAGGGCCCATGATGTCAGAACTCATGGGATAACCTTTCTTCCGCGTCTTCTTCTTGCACTCTTCCGTGAACTTATCCGTGCGCCCCGAAGGTTCCTGTCCCTTTTCCGCGAAGCACTTTGCCGCCCATGGCCGAATCTTGAAATCTTCGGGGAAAACCTCTGGGCCTTCTGTATGGCCTTCCCCCTTGCCCGAACCCTCGAAAGGGACAACATCAATATAATCTATGCCCCCTGGCCACGCGGGACTGCCATGACGGCTCTTGTTATTCACAGGCTCACCGGCATTCCCTTTGCGACCACTGTCCGCGGCGACAATCTCTGCCCCGCAGATCCGGACCTTGCCTGGAAAATGGGGGAGGCAGCGCTGGTGAGGGCGAACAACGCAGCAGATCAAGTCCGCATTGAAGCCTTCGGAAACGGAGAGGCAAGGGGCAGGACCTGTCTTGTCTATAACAGCCTTACCCTCACGGAGACCCCTCCGGAAAGTCCTTCAATCCTCAGCTACAACTCTGCCCGCCCCCTCCGTCTCATGGCGCTGGGACGCTTTGACGTAACAAAGGGATTTGACGTACTTATCAGGTCCTGTGCCATCCTTCGGGACCGGGGGCTCTCTTTTACCCTCACGCTGGCTGGAGGTGGCGGTATCGCCATGGGACTTGGCAAGCTTGAGGGCGAACTCCGCGCGCTCACTGCCGAACTCGGCCTTTCAGACCGGATTTCCTATCCTGGTCTTCTTTCACACAATGAACTACCCACAATCTTTTCCGCTCACGACATTTTTCTAGCCCCCTGCGTTATTGATGCAAGCGGACGACGGGACGGCATTCCAAATACAGTTATCGAGGCCATGAGCATGGGAATGCCAGTTATCGCGAGCGCCATCCACGCTCTGCCGGAACTCGTTGAGGATGGCGTCACGGGTCTCACTGTTCCTCAAAAAGACCCTGACGCTCTCGCCAGAGCCGTCACGAAACTCGCGGGCGACCCTGGATTTGCGGCTGAACTTGGCAAAAATGCCATTAAGAAAGTGCACACGCTTTTCGACCCCGAAGTGAACTGTGCAAAGCTTGCCGCGATACTCGCCTCCCTCGCAAAGGATACAAGCTCATGTGCGGAATAGCCGGAATATTTTCCCTTGAGAGGGCTCCTCTTGGAGACGCTGAAAAACGTACCGTCCTTGCCATGACCCAGACCATGACCCACAGGGGCCCCGACGGCAGCGGCATCTGGCAGAAGGGTCCCGCGGTACTTGGGCACAGGCGTCTTGCCATCATTGACCAGTCAGGCGGTGGTCAGCCAATGACCAGTGCTGACGGGCGCTACACCATCACCTACAACGGCGAGCTGTACAACTTTCGGGAGCTCAGAGAGGACTTGGAAAAGCGGGGGATCCACTTCCGGACGTCTTCCGACACTGAGGTTATCCTTGAAAGCTACCGCATCTTCAAAGAGGAATGCGTCACCTACTTCCGCGGCATGTTCGCCTTTGCCATCTTCGATGACCTGACAAAAACCCTCTTCCTTGCCCGCGATCCCTTTGGAAAAAAGCCTCTCTTTTACACCATCCGGGGCGGGATACTCTATTTTGCCTCTGAGCTCTCGGCGCTCACCACGGTTCCCGCCATCCCCCTTCGCCTTTCAACGGCCTCGGTTCTGCGGTTTCTTGCCTACGAATATGTTCCATCTCCCGCAACCATGTACGAGGGCATATATGCCCTTTCACCGGCCCACACCCTCCTTTTTCCGGACCGTCCTTTTGAACGGCGGTTCTGGGATCTCCCCGCACCCGACAATACAGGTGAGCTACCAGAAGAGGAACGGATACATACCCTTAAGGGACTTCTGCGACAGGCCGTACGGCGACGACTCATAAGTGATGTGCCCCTTGGAGTCTTTCTTTCCGGAGGGCTCGACTCTTCCATTGTAACCGCGTTCATGGCCATGGAATCCGAGAGACCGGTCGACACCTTCTCCATAGGCTTCGAGGAAGCAAGCTACGACGAAAGCCACTATGCTCGTCTTATTGCCAGAACATTCGGGACCAACCATCACGAGGAAATTCTCTCGGCGTCGGAATGTGCCGATCTTTTGCCTGTCATAGTACGCGACATGGACGTTCCCATGGCGGATGCCTCCATTGCCCCGACCTATCTTCTTTCAAGACTGACCCGCCGCACCGTCACCGTTGCCCTCGGGGGAGACGGATCCGATGAGCTATGGGCAGGCTACGAAAACTATGCAGCCTACGCCATAGCCCTCAGGATACGTCGTATGCCGGACTTTATGCGTGCAAAGATACTTGCCCCCCTCTCCCGCCGTCTTCCGGCATCCCACGGCTACGTGAATCTCAGACTTGCAATGCAGACCTTTCTTTCCGGAGCCGATGCCCCGGACTGGCTCCGCATGCAGACCCTTCTGACAAGCATCAATCCGGCAATGCAGAAAGAAATTCTGTCCGAAGATGTTCTTGCGCAGAATGACAGTCTTCTGCGGGATGAAATCCTTTTCTCCTCGACAAAGCTCGAGTACGAGCATTGGAGAGGAAAATCGTCACCCCTTGAGCGAAGCTTTCATGTGTACTGTCGCCAATATTTGCCGGAAGATATTCTGGTCAAGGTTGACCGGTGTTCCATGCTCCATTCTCTTGAGGTTCGTGCGCCTTTTCTCGATACGGACCTCGCGACCTTTACGGCGAAACTTCCTCTCAGGGATAAATGCATGGGGCTTAGAGGAAAAAAACTGTTACGTAAGGCCATGCGGGGCATCCTGCCGGACAAGATTCTCAACAGAAACAAGCGTGGCTTTCAGATACCCGTTGCGGCCTGGCTTTCCGGCCGTCTCCGCCCCCTGCTTCAGGACGCCCTTTCCGAAAGCAAGCTCGTCCGGGAAGGTTTTCTTTCCTTCCAGGGAGTCCGCCGTCTGATGAATGACCACTTCAGCGGCACGTTTGACCGAAGGAAGCCGTTATTTACCCTTCTTGTCCTTGAGCTCTGGCTCGATGCACAGAAGAAACGTCGTGCGCGTCGTGCCGCGCATGCCACATAACCCACAAATGGAGGCAGCACCTTCCCCCATGCGGGCAGGCTGAAAAATGTATGACTAGCCAGCTAAAAACTATTCTTCTTCTTGGGATTCTCTCTGCCATCGTTGTCGGCCTTGGAGGTATGTTGGGAGGCCGGACGGGTCTTGTAATGGCCCTTGGTCTCGCCCTCTTCATGAATCTCGGCAGCTACTGGTATTCCGACAAAATCGTTCTTTCCATCTACCACGCAAAGGAAACAGCCTACGAGGACGCCCCCTTTCTTCATGATATCGTGAGAGAGCTCGCCCAGCGCGCAGCCCTTCCCATGCCGCGCATCTACATTGTCCCCGAGGAGGCGCCTAATGCCTTTGCCACGGGACGTGACCCGGAGCACGCCGCAGTCGCCGTCACAACCGGAATTCTCCATCTTCTCTCCCCTGAGGAGCTGCGCGGTGTTCTGGCCCACGAGATGGCCCACATCAGCAATCGAGATATTCTTATCCAGACTGTCGCCGGGGTGATGGGAAGTGCCATCGTCACCATAGCCAATATCTTTCAATTTACGGCAATTTTTGGTGGCAACAGAGAAGAGGGGGGAAATCCGATTGGTGCCTTCATCATGGCCATGCTCGCGCCTCTAGCGGCCTCTCTCATACAAATGGCCATTTCCCGTTCGCGGGAATTTCTGGCTGACGAAACCGGTGCTAGGCTCTGTCAGGATCCACTGGCCCTTGCCGGTGCACTTGGCGCTCTTGGACGAATGAGCGGACAAATACCCATGCAAAGTGGTAATCCATCCACTGCACAGCTTTTCATCGTCCATCCGGCCTTTGCCCTCGGTGGCAATGTAAGCCGGCTTTTCAGCACGCATCCGCCCCTTGAAGAACGCATGGCACGCCTTGAGGCCATGGCGCGGAGCGGCCGGTGAGAAAAACCGCCGTTCTCTTACTTCTTCTGGGAGCACTGCTTCTTGAAGCCTGTGCCCGTCACTCTCTCCCGGACGAAGAGCCTCTCATTCTTCCCGATAATTGCCATGAGGCATGGATCTATGCGCCTGGACACTATGTGCTGGATCTTGCCGAGGGGAAAACGGTACATCTGAACCCCTTTATTCAGGATTTTCCTCTCTACTGTCTAGCCGACAAGGCCCGCGACGCACTTTCGCAAGCCATTGAAAAGGGCCAGCTCTCCGACGGGGACTGGGCCCTTTATCGGCTTGACGGGACAATGAAGGAGAATGCACGCATGGATGGGGAGCAACTTATTCTCGTAAGAAAGGCTCGTCTCACAACATGGGAAAGCTTTAAGATGCAGGGGAAAACACCCATCCGCTCCCAAAGAAACGAAAAACGGGCAAAGGATCTGTGAACCATGCCCGCGGGTATTTTCTTTTCTCCGCTCAGGGACGCACTTAAGTCCACTGAGGAAGAGAGATGTTTTGAATCAGCCCTCATAAGGGCCGCCCAGGCAAGCGAACTTTCCGATCCGCTTTCGAGTGAACCCGACTGGATACTTGCATTTCATGAAACATACAATCCTTCCCGTCCGGTTCTCGCTCTTTTTGACAGCGCCAACGCCATTTTCCTCTGCGAAGAGATTCTTCAGGACGGGCAGACAGTCCTCGTCTCGCCCGAATGTTCCTGGCTCTATGCCCGTCCTCTTCTCGGACCCGATCCGATACCTCTCTTTCTCTCCCTTCTGGACCACATGGACGAACGTTACAGCCGCACGCGGTTTCCACTCATCCTCTTTGGAGGAATGAGTCCTCATACTGCCTTTGCCAGCGAAGCCCTGCTCCACCTTGGTCACGCTTTTCGTTTCTATCTTCATCAGGAGGGTGTGCAATGCGGGGCATCGCTTAAGGGAGGCCTTGACGGATTTTTAGGACGACGCTCGGGAAACTTCAGATCAAAACTCAGGAAAGCTTGGAGAAAAGCGCACGAGGCGTCGGTAACGTACAGCCGATTCATCCCCGAACCGGATCAGGTCGAGGATCTTTTCTCGCGTATGCTTGCCGTTGAAGAGAAGAGTTGGAAGGGAAAAATTGAGAGTGGCATAAAAAACCCGCACTCTACCCTGTTTTACAAGGCGCTGATGACGCGACTAGCCAGGGAGGGACGTGCACGGCTCATGTTTGCCGAGCACGAGGGGGTGGACATAGGATTTATATTCGGCGGGGTCAGTAACGGAATCTACCGGGGGCAGCAGTTCAGTTTTGACGCATCCTGGGAGGCCTACTCCATCGGTAACACACTCCAGTACGAACAGATCCGATGGCTCTGTCAGGAGGGAGTACTCCGTTACGACATGGGGCCCATCACGGGACCGAGGATGGAGTACAAAATGCATTGGACAGAGGAACGCTTCCCCATTCAGTGCTGGCTTGCGAAACGTTCCTAAGCAAGCGCTAAGATCGATAATCGGCGTTCAACGACACATATTCATGGCCTAGATCGCTTGCAAGAAGCGTGTATGTCCCTTCACCGTCGCCAAGGCCTATTTCAACATCAATATCACGCGCCCTGAGACGCTTGGCGAGTTCGTCCTCCATGTCGTCGTTGACCGGCTGTCCGTTGATAAAGCGATCAATGCCGCAAAGACGTAATGTCACTCTTTCCGGCTCAAACTCGGCCCCGCTGTAGCCGACGGCTGTGATGATACGGCCCCAATTGCCGTCTCCGCCATAGACTGCCGTCTTGACAAGCTGGCTGTGCCCGACGCTTCTTGCCACACGCTCCGCGTTTTTTTCATCGCAGGCGCCGAAAACACGAATGTGCATCACCTTGCTGGCCCCTTCCCCGTCCATGACGAGCATGTGGGAAACCGTCCCGAGGATTTCGGTCAAGGCATTCTCAAAAAGCACCAGATCGGCCGGATCCGCGAGAACGACTCCCGAGGCACCGTTTGCAAGTCCCAGGATCGTGTCGTTTGTGGAGGTATCTCCGTCAACGGAAACCCGATTAAAGGTCTTTTCAACGGCTCGGCCGAACATCCCCTGCCAACGTTCCCGATCGACACCGGCGTCCGTCAGGGCAACACAGAGCATGGTCGCCATATTGGGGCAGATCATTCCGGCACCTTTGGCCATAACGGTCAGTCGGACGCGCCCGACGGAAAGCGGGAGATCTTTTGAAGAGAACTTCGGAAAAGCGTCGGTAGTCATAAACGCTCGCGTAAAGCCCTCGGCATCACGCGTTCCAAGATTGCTCTTGAGTTCGGGGAGTGCACCTGCGTACTTATCCATCGGGATCTGGGCGCCTATGACGCCCGTAGAAAGGGGAAGGACCTCGTCTTTCAAAATGTCGAAGGCTTCGGCAATCATCCGCTGGCAGGCCCTCGCGTTTTCTAGACCCTCATGTCCCGTACAGGCATTGGCCTGACCGGAATTGGCGATTACAGCACGCACGGTCTTTCCTGAAGCCAGTATTTCACGACACACGGTGACTGGCGCTGCGCAGAAGCGGTTCTGGGTAAAAAGGGCCGAAAACACACAGGGGGCATCGGACACAATCAGGCCCAGATCGTTCCGTCCTTCCTTGCGAAAGGCGGCCGGTGCACTGGAGGCCCTGAAGCCCTTTGGTAAATCGTCTCGCATAAGTTCCCGATTGCAAAAGCTGGTTACGTAACGGCAGGACCATTCGGAAGATCTGTCCTCCGAATGGTCCTGTCAGATACTGTCGTTTTAAATGCGTGTTAGCAGTGCAAATTACGGTTTCCCTCACGCGATTTTCCAGACGGCTCGGGAGCAGTCAGGACTGGGCATGAGTCGTCGCGCGGGATTGCCGGATGGGGGGAAATCCCCGCTATGCACGCGCCTTCTGAATTTCATCCGCGATGGCCTGCGGCACACGTTCATAGTGATGGAACTGCATTGTGAATGTGGCCCGTCCCTGAGTACGCGAGCGTAAGTCGGTCGCATACCCGAACATTGAGGCCAGGGGAACCTGGGCACGAATGCTCTGTGCTCCGCCTGCGCGCGCCTCCATACTCTGTACGCGGCCACGGCGACCGTTCAGATCACCCATAACGTCTCCGAGATACTCCTCGGGCGTCACAACTTCAACATCCATGATAGGCTCAAGCAGAGCAGGGCCAGCTTTCTGCATGGCGTCCTTGATGGCCATGGATCCGGCCACATAGAAGGCCTGTTCTGAAGAGTCTACCTCGTGATAAGAGCCAAAGACCAGGTTGACTTTGAGGTCGACGCAGGGGAAGCCGGCGAGGACACCACTCTTCATTGCGTCCTGAATTCCCTTGTCGATGGAAGGGATGTACTCCTTCGGAATCACGCCGCCGGTAATGGAGTTAACAAACTCATAGCCCTTGGCCGGATTCGGTTCGACTTCAATCACGCAGTGACCATACTGACCGCGGCCACCCGACTGCTTGACATGCTTCATGTCACTCTTGGCAGGTTTGGTAATGGTCTCACGGTAGGCGACCTGGGGTTTACCAACGTTCGCGTTGACACCAAACTCACGGGTGAGGCGGTCGACAATGATATCGAGGTGGAGTTCGCCCATGCCTGAAATAAGGGTCTGATTGGTCTCCTCATCGCCCTTCACGCGGAAAGAGGGATCTTCCTTCGCAAGCTTGTTGAGAGCGGCCGAAAGAGCGTCACGGTCAGCCTTTGTCTTCGGCTCAATGGCCACCTCAATAACAGGTTCCGGAATATTGAGGGATTCGAGAATGACCGGACGCTTGTCGTCGCAAAGCGTGTCGCCTGTCGAGGCATTCTTAAGACCTACCAGAGCGACGATGTCGCCTGCGCCGGCCCATTTGATGTCCTCGCGCTTATTGGCGTGCATTTTGAGAATACGGCCGATACGTTCACGCTTGCCCGTATTGGCATCATAAACGGTCATACCGCTTTCAAGACAACCGGAGTAAATGCGGAAAAAGGACAGGTGACCGATAAAGGGGTCAGAAAAAAGTTTGAAGACAAGACCTGCGAGGGGCTCCTTATCAGTGCAGTGGCACTCAATAAGATTTTCTTCCTTGCCGGGCTCATGACCCGTCATCGGAGGAATATCCACGGGAGAGGGCAGATAGGCAACAATGGCGTCGAGAAGGGGTTGTACGCCCATGTTTCTGAACGCCGAGCCGCAAAGTACGGGGACAATATTTCTCGAAATCGTCGCCTTGCGTATGCAGGAAATGATTTCCTCTTGGGTGAGCGTCTCTCCGCCGAGGTACTTATCGAGAAGGACCTCATCCTCCTCAGCGACGGCCTCAAGCATCTCGTGATGTTTTTCATCAAAGAGTGCCCTCATGTCGGCAGGGACGTCATCCTCGACCATGCTTGCACCCTTGGTGTCCTTGTCGAAGCGGATGGCCTTACCCGTCACAAGGTCAACGACACCCTCGAACTTATCCTCGGCGCCGATGGGGATCTGCAGAGCCACCGGTTTTGCACCGAGACGCTCGTGAATCATATCAACGCAGCGGTTGAAGTTGGAGCCGATACGGTCCATCTTGTTCACAAAACAGATGCGCGGAACATTGTAGCGATCAGCCTGACGCCAGACGGTTTCTGACTGGGGTTCAACACCGGCCACGGCATCGAATACGCAGACGGCACCATCAAGTACGCGTAATGAACGCTCCACCTCAATGGTAAAATCCACGTGGCCTGGTGTATCAATAATGTCTATGCGATGATCTTTCCAGTAACAGGTTGTGGCGGCAGATGTGATGGTAATACCACGTTCTTGCTCCTGCTCCATCCAGTCCATGGTGGATTCGCCGTCGTGAGTTTCACCAATCTTATGATTGACGCCCGTGTAAAATAAAATACGTTCGGTCGTTGTGGTTTTGCCGGCGTCGATATGGGCCATGATGCCGATATTGCGCTGCATATCCAAGGCTACGGTGCGTGACACTGGTCTTGCTCCTTACGTTGCGTGAATATTTCGAGAATCCGTTCTCCCCTTCAGGGGAGAACGGCAAAAAAAAAGGAAACGATCCTACCAGCGGAAATGCGAAAACGCCTTGTTGGCGTCTGCCATACGGTGGGTATCTTCACGCTTCTTCACAGCACCGCCACGACCATTGTAGGCATCAAGAAATTCTCCCGAAAGCTTGGCCGTCATGCCTTTTTCCCCACGGGAACGGGCATAGTTAATGATCCAACGGATGGAGAGTGAAATCTGTCGGTCAGGATGAACATCCATAGGCACCTGATAGGTAGCACCACCCACACGGCGGGATTTTACCTCCATGCGGGGCTTCACGTTATCGAGCACCTTCTCAAAGGCGCGCATGGGATCTTCACCGGTCTTTTCGGCCAAGGTATTCAAAGAGCTGTAGAAAATTTTCTCTGCGGCACCGCGCTTGCCGTTGTACATAAGACGGTTAACAAACTTGGTGACGAGACGGCTGTTGTACAGCGGATCGGGCAGTATCTCCCGTTTGGGGACAGAACCTTTACGTGGCATGGGGTTACTCCTTCCACTTGTTTCGAACTTTCACCAACCCCGCGATCGCTCGCATGGCAAAAGTCCAGGGGGTAAAAAAAGAAAAACCTATTTCGGACGTTTGGCACCGTACTTGGAACGGCTCTTTTTACGTTCGGCAACGCCGCTCGTATCAAGGGTACCGCGTACGATGTGGTAACGAACACCGGGAAGGTCCTTGACACGGCCTCCGCGGATAATGACCACGGAGTGTTCCTGAAGATTGTGACCTTCTCCGGGGATGTAGGCCGTCACTTCTATACCGTTCGTGAGACGCACGCGGGCGACCTTACGCAAGGCCGAGTTCGGTTTTTTTGGTGTGGTTGTGTACACACGGGTGCACACGCCGCGGCGTTGCGGGCAGGCCTGCAGGGCAGGAGTCTTCTTCCGTTTCACCACGGCTTTCCGTTCAATTCGGATAAGCTGGTTGATAGTAGGCATACTCTCCTCCGTTTAATAAAAATGAGCGCCGTATTCTTTACACATGCTTTTAAGCTTTGTCAAGCTCGGTTCACATCCTCCCCACTTAACTCAGTGGGGCTCCTGCGACAACGAGATTGCCCAGAGGAACAGCAAGATAGGGTTTCGCGTTTACATTTCCACAGCGGGGTTTTTTACGGCAGAAAGCCATCGCCCTATTCCCCAAGGTTTTATCTCTCCGCAGGCTGACCGGCTTGCCCAACCGCCAAAAAGTTTTTGAAAAGAGGAAAGGCAAGAAAATTCCACGTAAAATGCGCCTTATATCCTCCCCTGAAAAGGCGGTTTTTTCAGCGCGTTTGATAAAAAAAGTGAAAGCTCTCAGCGTGCGCTCTCTTCCTCGATGGCTTCGGCAAAACGTCTGCGCATAGTTTCAAGTTTAGCCTTATTGTCGAGCAATTCGGCAGCAAGAGCGCGCTTATTGTCCACGACGTCCTTCTGAGCTCGCTGGATAAAATTCTGATCGGCCAGACAACGATTAACGGACTCAAGATTTTTCTCAAGTTTTCCAAGCTGCTTGTCAAGCCGCGCAAGCTCACCTTTCAAGTCTACCGCTCCCAACAGGGGCACAACAAGCTGACAGCCCGACACCACTTCCGAAGCCGAAGCTTTCGGGGCGTTCAGTTCGTCGGTCACAGTCAGCTCGGAAAGACGCGCAACGGTCAGAAGGACTTCCCTATTCTCCTCCAGGACAGCCCTCTGTTCCTGAGAATTGGGCTTGGCCATAAGATGAAGAGTCTTTGCAGGACTTATGGAAAGCTCGGCCTTGACCGTGCGCACGGCAACAATGACGCCCTGCAGAAACTCCATAGCGTCTGCTTCTTTCTGGCGGACACATTCCGGCCGTTCCGGTGGATAGGGCTCGCAGGCGAGTTCCTTTTTCTCTTCCGAGTCGGGCACGGGCAGGGCATCCCATATTTCCGCCGTCACGAACGGCATGATCGGATGCAGGAGGACGAGAAGCTCACGAAGTACGAGCCAGAGAACATATCGCGCACGGTCCCTAACCACCGTATCTTCCGACTGCATGTCGGGCTTCACAAGCTCAAGGTACCAGTCACAGAACGAGGACCAGAGGAACTTGTAGCACGTCTGGGCCGCGTCGTTAAAACGGTAGTCGGTAAGGGCCGCATCAACATCCTTTTTGGCTCCTTCAAGGGCGTGAAGGATCCACTGGTTGTGCAGCCCCTCTATAGCCGAAAGATTGCAGGGAACCGGCTTTGCATCACCAAGATTCATCAGGGTGAAGCGGGCGGCATTCCAAAGCTTGTTCACGAAATGGCGGTAGCCCTCGATCCGCTCTTCGGAAAGCCTGATGTCACGCCCCATGGCGGCAAAGGCTGTCAGGGTGAAGCGAAGGGCATCACAGCCATACTTTTCGATCATAAGCACGGGGTCGATGACGTTCCCAAGGGACTTGGACATCTTGCGCCCTGAGGCATCGCGGACAAGGGCGTGCAGATACACGTCGGCAAAGGGAACCCTGCCCATAAAATGCTGCCCCATCATCATCATGCGGGCGACCCAGAAAAAGATAATGTCAAAGCCCGTCACAAGCACGCTCGTGGGATACCAGCGCTCGAGGTCCTTCGTGGAATCAGGCCAGCCCATCGTAGAAAAGGGCCAAAGACTAGAGGAAAACCACGTATCGAGGACGTCCTCTTCCTGAATCAGGTCTGTTTTTCCGCAGGCGGGACAAACGGTAGGGGATTCCTCCGCCACAACGAGTTTGCCACAGTGTTCACATGTCCAGGCGGGAATCCTGTGCCCCCACCAGATTTGGCGGCTTATGCACCAGTCACGGATGGTGTCAAGCCAATGATAATAGGTCTTCACCCAGGTTTCGGGCAAAATTTTTGTCAGTGCGGGCACAGCCGCGCGGGCCTTCGGTGCCAGCTTGGTTGTGGCCACGAACCATTGTGTGGATACATGGGGTTCAACAACAGTGTGGCAGCGATAGCAATGACCGACAGCATGAGTCAGATCGCTTACGGATACAAGGTCTCCCTCCTTCTCAATATCCTCCACAATCCTTTCACGACAGGCTTCCTTAGTAAGCCCTTCATAGGGGCCGCTCTCCGCTTTCATGATCCCGTTTTCATCAATGACCTGGATGAACTCGAGATTGTGCCGCTTGCCAAGCATCCAGTCGTTGGGGTCATGGCAGGGGGTCACCTTGAGAGCCCCGGTTCCAAAGGAACGGTCCACGTAACTGTCGGCGATAATGGGCAGTCTTCGGCCAAGGATCGGAAGAATGGCCATTTTTCCAACAAGATGTGAGTAGCGTTCGTCTTCTGGGTGGACACAAAGGGCGGTATCACCGGGCAACGTTTCCGGACGCGTTGTCGCGACCACAATGGATTCGTCGCTGCCTTCAATATGATAGCGAATGCTCCACAGATGCCCCTTCTTGTCTTCGTGTTCCACCTCATCGTCGGCAAGAGCCGTGTGGCAGCGGGAACACCAGTTGATAATATAGTCGCCCTTATAGATTAGGCCTTCATTATAGAGCTTGACAAAAACACGTCTCACGGCCTTGGAAAGGCCCTCATCCATCGTAAAACGCAGTCTTGTCCAGTCAACGGAGCAACCGAGAAAACGGATCTGATCGAGAATTCTGTGCCCGTACTCCTCCCGCCACTGCCAGACCCGTTCAATAAAGGCTTCCCGCCCGAGATCCTGACGGCGTTTTCCCTCCTTTTTAAGAGCGCGCTCAACCACGTTCTGTGTGGCGATTCCGGCATGATCCGTGCCTGGGATCCAGAGAACATTCTTCCCCTTTTGCCGCGCGTGGCGGCAGAGGACATCTATGAGGGTCAGATTAAGTGCATGCCCTATATGCAGGGCTCCGGTTACGTTCGGCGGGGGAATGACAATAGAATAGGCTTCACCCGGGTCATCGGGATTAGGAGTAAAGATCCGCGCCTCTTCCCAGTGCTTACGCCATTTCTCTTCAACCGCTTTCGGCTCGTAACCGCTCGATATTTCCGCCATACTATATCAGGCGCAGAGATATCCCGCGCCCCCTCCTTTCGCTAAAAATCACTGCCCGAAAAAGACTAGTTGAGCCCGGGCCAAAGAGAGAGAAGACTCCCTTGCATTCTCATAAAAAGACGGCAATACTAACGCCATGCATCAGCCTCACGCTATCTGCATTCTCTGGGACGCGTCCCATATCTGGGGGCTCATGGCCTGGAAGGCCATACAGGCCTTTGGTCTTCCCTGCCGTCTGGTCAAAGGAAAAGAAATAGCCGATGGATTCCTTTTAGGCAAGCACAAGGGGACCGAAGACCGCGAAGCGCTTCTGATCGTCCCCGGCGGCAACGCACGTCGGAAGGCAGACGCGCTCGGTGCCAAGGGACTCTCGGCCATACGGGAATTTGTCGGACGCGGTGGCTTCTATATCGGCTTTTGCGGCGGTGCCGGACTTGCGCTGAATGACAAGGGAAGTCTCGGACTTTGCCCCTGGTTGCGAAAACCGTTCAGCGACCGGCTTCAGCATCTGGCATCGGGGCATGTCAAGGCCGAGGCAAGCCGGCACCCCTTCTGTCCGCAGTCCCTCCAAAAACGCCCCATCTCCCTGCCGATCTGGTGGCCGGCGCGATTCTCCGAAGAAGCGGACCCAACTGTTTCGGTCCTTGCAAAGGCCATCTGCGGGGATCGGGATTTTTGGCTCGGTGACCTGCCCCTCGCGAGTATTCCGGAGGAATGCTTCACAACCTGGCAGCACGAATACGACCTTGATCTGACGTCCGATTTCCTCCGGGAGACACCGCTCATAATTTCTGGCGCGTTCGGGGAAGGCACCTATGTGCTGAGCTATTCCCATCTTGAAACACCGGAAAGCAAGGACGCCAACCTCTGGCTGGCCCATCTCATAACCAGGGGGACAGGAATACGTCCTGCACGGTCACTTGTTCCGGCATGGAGACTTTCTGATGAACCCTGCCGCTGGCCGCAGACGGAAACCTTTGCCCCGCTTTTTTCCGCCCTTGGTAACGTCAGATCCCTCCTTGCACTCGGCGGAACCCATCACCTTTTCTTTCAGCGTACCCCATGGCTCTATGGATGGAAGACAGGCATGCCCGGTGCGGGCCTCAACTATCTGCACACGGCGCTGACGACGCTGCTTGCCCAGACACCAAGCAGGGAGGCAGGCCTGTTCTGGAACGAAATACGAGAAGGCTTCGCGGACACGCTTCGGCTTTTTACGGAGAGCGCCAAAGAAAATCTTCTCACACGTCGGATCAGAGATGTGCTTGGCGACGTGCCGAACGTTGTCCGTGCAAAAGACCTCCTTGAACGAAGCAGAGCGATCTTCGGCTGTCCGCGGGACGGAGGAGGACTTTTGGGGTCACTCCTCGACTCTGTTGAAGAGTTGTTTTTTCTGACGCAACGGGAGGAGGGAAGAATATCGGCTGGCTGACAGGAGGCTAAGATCAGGAACGGCTGCAAAATCAGTCTATCGGATGCCCCATGCTGCGGTACTCGTTCAGCTTGTTACGCAGTGTGCGGACCGATATACCGAGCATTTCGGCAGCCTGGGTACGATTACCGCTTGTGACTTCAAGCCCCTTTATTATCATTATCCTCTCCATTTCATGAAGGGGTATAACGGGACCATGAAAGGCCTCAAGGGGATTCTGACTCGATGTATCTGAGGGGATGGAGGAGGATGACGGGGGAGGGGTGTCCATGGCATCCTGCGGGGATTCATGTTGGACCGAAGTCTCTTCGTCACCGGCAAAAAGCGGCCACTCGGCATTTTCAAGCAGGAAGTGACAGGGTTCTATGGGTCGGCCATTGGCCAGGAGCACGGCCCGCTCCATTAAATTCTGCAGTTCACGGACATTGCCCGGAAACGTATAGTCCCTTAGCCAGGAAACGGCACTGGGAGCCAAAGACATGGGGGGGAGAGAATACTCGCGCACATACATATTGATGAAGAAGGCAGCAAGCTCCAGGACATCGTCTCCACGCTCGTGAAGCGCCGGCAATCGCAGGGGAATGACATTCAACCGGAAATAGAGGTCCTGTCTGAATTTTCCTTCCTTCACCCAGTCTTCCAAATTTCTGTTGGTGGTTGCGAGGACCCGCACATCCACGCTGATGGTCTCGGAGCCGCCAACCCTGTCGACTTCTCCTTCCTGGAGCACACGTAACAGCTTTGCCTGCAACGGCAGATCCATTTCTGAGATTTCATCAAGAAGAAGCGTTCCGCCACTCGCAAGTTCAAATTTACCGAGTTTACGCGCTATGGCACCCGTAAAGGCCCCTTTTTCATGACCAAAAAGTTCGCTTTCAAGCAAGTTCTCGGGCAACGCGGCGCAGTTGACCGCAACAAACGGCCCCCGGGCGCGTTTGCTCATGGCGTGAAGATACCGCGCAAACATCTCCTTACCTGTTCCCGACTCTCCCATGATAAGGACTGTTGCCTTGCTTGGGGCAACCTGCTTTGCCAGAGCCAAAACTCTCGCGATGCTCGGATGCCGGCCGACAATCCGGGGTCCCACGCCCTCGGGGAAGGTGGGCTTATGCCCCCCGAGCGTTGACTGGGGCGGTACGGGAACACTTTTTTTCGTCTCTCTCGCAACGGTGAGAATGCGCCCGCAGTCCAGTGGTTCCAACCAGTAGTCCCTCGCACCAAGATTGAGGAGGCGTTCAGCCTCTTCTGGCGTTCCATGGTCTGTCACCACAATGACGGGAGGAAAATGGGGATCATCAGAACCGACCGAGAGAAGGTCTTCGACACGAAAACCGGGAAGCGTTGGGCGTGCAAATATGACGTCAGGACCTGATTTTCGGATAAAAACTGCAGCACCCTTTAAATTTTCGGCAATACCCAACTCGAAACCGGCATCTCTCAATGCAGGAAAGACGCCTGTCACAGCCTGTGAAGGCATAAGGAAAAGGATACGACGATTGGGCATTTGGATATATTACCTATTCATGCATTTCCTGGCAAGTATCGCACCACAAAACGTACACGTAGAGCATGAATTTTCCGCTTACTTACCCTTTTTGGTCACAAAAAAGTGCCAAACTGAAAATTCAGCAGTACGGATTCCGGTCTTGATCGTCAGGGAGTTCGCTGTTTGACTTCTCGCACTGTATTTTTTACGTTCTTTTTCCATCAGGATGGATGAAAAAATATCAGCAACACTGCACGCGAACACTGCGGGATGTATCCTGCTACAGGCAAAGCGGGAACTCCAGGTTGCAAAGGTCCGAAAGGATGCAGATCTCCGCGGTAATTTTCTGTGAATACCCGTGACAGATAAAGCCTGTGTCAGACGATCCCCTTTCGTGAGGCCTGACGGTCCCTCCGTAATGAGGGGGGACGAACAAGCAGGAACAGGACCAGTTATGTTCCGAGCGGTCCGGGTTCGGCCTGCGTCAGCCCGCAGACGGAGATTAAATCATTTTCCCCTGCTACCGCCTAAAAGCGCATGTCAGCCGAGTCACTGCCATACAACGTGGATAACGGAACCGCTCCTCCTCCCCATCCTGTACAGGAGCCGCTTCTCCCCCTTTGAAGCGGGAATCAGCCAGCAGGGCATTCACATAACGTTTATTACTGACGTCCTCCTCCGGCCTCGGGTGTGTCAGAACATCGTACTACGGTATCAGAACCAGAAACGACGCCGTCAACAACCTTCATTTTGAGGTTTTTTCCGTGCAAAACGCTGTTTCTTTCTTCCGCGACCTCTTCTTCGATGAGGAGTACTATCTCACCCAGAAAGCCGAAGCTCTTTCCGCGACCTCCTCCAAAAATTGGACAAATGACGATGTCTGCAATGCTATCGTCAAGGCCGGCATGACTCCGTGGGAGCACTATGTGCGATACGGAGCATTTGAATACGACAAGGATGGGAATCTTGGACTTGATCCAAGCAAACTTTTCAGCACCAGCAACTACTACAAGGATTTTGCAGAGCTTCAAGACGTGAGCGCGGAAAGCATTGCCGCATCGCTGACAACAGATCCCATTACTGATTACGCTGTAAATGGCTATGCGTCCGGGGTCGCTGCTCGCAGCGTTGATTCGGCACGCAACTCCCACACATCCCGCGTCGAGGCCTATAGGGACTTTTATTTCAACGAGACTGAATACATTGAGAATAAAACCGCCGCCCTGAATGCTGACGGGGGAAATGGAAACTGGACAGCAGAAAAAACGCTCAATGCCATAACCAAGGCCGGCATGACTCCCTTCCAGCATTTCTGCAAATACGGCGCCTATGAAAAAGGCGCGGGCGGCGACACGGGAATTGATCCCAGCAGCTACTTTGATGTCTCACGTTATTATGAGGATAAAGCCGCAACACTTGGGTCGACGGCCGATGCCATGAGAGACGCCTTCAAGACCCATCGTATCGATCCCATTACCCATTATGCCAAGTATGGATATCTCGAACATATCGCACCCGTGCACTCTGATCTTGAGTGTATAGACGCGTCAGACGCTCTTTTCTCGGTGCCGCTGTCAGACAATCTCCTTGTTGACGCTCTCCTTATTCCAAGCTGGAGTATCTGGCCCAACATGAATGCCATAGGCCTTAATCAGAACAACATCATTTACTATCACTGCCCGACACAGTCTGAATTGCGTTCTCTGGACATTTCCTACGGGGGGAGTCCCCTGACCCTGACCCAGAAAACCGGATATATTCAGGCCATGCAGGCCCTCAATGACATCACGGGTGTCCGTTTTGCCGAGACAGCTGATATGGATGTGGCCAATCTGCTCTTTTTTACGGCGTACAAGCCTGGCAACGGATCATTCATAGACCTCGGATGGACATCAGTTGATCAGAATGTTTTCGGTCGTAATGTGCAGGCCGTCATTCTTAACGACAGCCGCCTTGTCAACGGGAACGCCGACCCCACCTTCGGTCAGGACAGCTTTGCCACAGTACTCCACGAACTTGGACACGCCATGGGGCTCAAGCATTCCTTTTCAACGGAAGGAATCAACCTTGCCACACTTCCTGACTCCCTCGAAAACACGGCATGGAGTATTATGTCCTACACATCCGGCAACGAGCAGGGGGAGAACTGGTACAGTGCCGGGGAGCAGTACTTCTCGCCGGTTGATGTGCTGGCACTCCACTATCTCTACGGCACGGACGGACTGAACGGCAGTGAAGGCCTGACATACGACGATATCGGCGTCTGAAAAAAACGTAGGAATCCTGTTCCGCCACTGCACGAACTCCGTAAAACATATTGAAGAGGATGAAAGATCTTGCTCCGGCTTCCGTCTTCCCCGAGACACACAGTTCGGAGTGATTTCCATTCATTCTCCGCAAAGCCTTTGCAGGGTGTTCAATGTACTTTTTCATAGAGCTACAGCTCCGTATCGCGCTCTCTTCTCTTTCCGCCCTTTCCGCATACACCCCTTCCGATGACTGCTGCGCCCAGCCACCTCTCCGGCACCACCTCGGCTGACGATTCCAGGACTCGTTTCCGTCATTTTCCCCCTGCCGCAGTCTCCGGAGCGAGCGGAGAGCGTTAGCAAACTTCTCTCCTCCCGTCTTCCCGCCGTTGCCTGATCCGTCCGGAATCCGGAATGGATGATTTGAAGCAACTATACCCAAGGACTACAGAAACGTCTGACCTTCGTCAGGCTCTCCGTTCGCTCCGACCCTGCGGGACATACCGTGCGAGGCAACCATGCCTGCCCCGGCGAAACAAAAGCTGAGCCTGTACTTTGGTGAAAGCCCATCACCGGACACAACACATCAAAAAAGGCGGAGTGCTCCGCCTTTTTTGGTATTTTTGAATGCTCTCTCTACTCGGGGTTCCCCGGTTGTGAATGAAGAGGCATATTCCCGTGGGAGGCCTCCTCCGGGGCGGAGCCTGATTCCGGCACAAAGGACCTCACATTCGAAGACTCTTCGCGTTCTGATTCCCGCTCCCGAGAAAAGGAGGGATCCGTCGCTTCAAAGGAGTTGCGTGCGAGCTGATCCGCAGGTGACGCTCCAGACGCTCCATGTCCAAAGGCATTCCGTGGCGCGTCAGCAACTGAAGGCTGAAACATGGACGGAGCTGCGGGAATTGATTTCTCCGGACGAACTTCCTCTCCAGTGGCAGGAGTCCCCAGTCCGAGCGCCTGGTGTTGGGCTCCACCCTCAGGTCCCGTTTCCGTGGCAGGGACACGAGATGACCTCCGTGTCATCAAAACCGCCGGCTCAGGATCAAACAGTCCCTGCATATATTCGGAAAAGGTAACAAAACGCTGACAGCCCGCCTCACGCAACTGATGAATGATCCGTGGCAGATCATCCACCGTTTTCTTGTGAATATCATGAAAAAGAAAGACGCCCCGGATCGTGCCTGGCTCGTACACGGTTCCGCGGACACTCACAAGTTTGGAGTAATCATCAGGAAGACGCTTCCAGTCTTTGCTGTCCATGGACCAAAGGACAACGTCAAGCCCAAGAGAAGCAGCAATTTCAGTTGTCATTTCGTTGAAGGAACCGTAAGGAGGACGAAGATAGGAGGGAATGATACCCAGGGAGGCAAGGCTGTCGAATCCGCGTTCAAGTTCCTCCTTCTGCTTAAGATAGGAAAGACGCCGCAGGTTTTTGTGGGAATAGGTGTGGGAGGCAATTTCGTGTCCCTCTTCGGCAACCCGCATTACGATGTCAGGATAGTGGTTAACCATTTGCCCGAGCATAAAAAACGTTGCGTGGATGTTGTACTGTTTCAGAAGGTCCAAAAGAAGAAGAGTCGTAGGCGCCGGGCCATCGTCAAACGTCAGGGCGCAGAGATTCTCCTCCATATTCTGATCCATCATGTCGCTTCCGGAAATAACACGGGACTGAACGGAAACAGGAAGAAGAAGACTAATGATGAAAAGAACAACAAGAGGCAACCGAAAACTCACTCTGTAGATACATGACATAAAAAATTCCTGTATTTCCTTGAACGTCTCAAACCCTGGGAAAAACCTGTATGGCATAAAAGTGCCATGATAGTAATCGTTCAGGATGTTAAAACAATTAGCCCTACGACAAGACCTTCCTGCACCAGCAACAGGGTGAGGGACTCTCCAGGTTCCAGGCCCTCAGCACAAAGACGATGTACAGAAAAAATCCGTTACGCAACCGGCGCAACGGACTTTATATACTGATGATAATCATTGACGGAACGGAAAGAACGTGCCCCCCGCTCCCAAGGTAACAGGGCACACCCAACTACGCAAGGGGCTCGGTCCTACGTGGTTTCCGCCAAAGGAATTTCACATATTTACTTTGTGTTTCCGCACGTCTCGGCAGGCCTTTTACACGTTTTTTCACACGCGTGCAATTGTCATCCCTCCCCCCCTGACGTCGGGGAATTTCTGTCAGTAGTGGTCCTCTTGGGTCGCACCACAGACGGGCTTCTGCTTCATCACGGCCGCCCGGGCCCTCTCCGCTCCACGGGCTGACACGGCATACCCTGCCGCCAACATATTCAATACCGCATTGAGATCGGCATTTATCTCAAAACCACGGGGAGGACCTCCATGACAACCATAGCATTGAACAATGCATGCCTCTTTTACTCCCTGCTCAAAAGAAGACTTCGCATCATCTGATATGCGGCAATCGATATTACCGCCAGAAAGTGTTCTTTGCCCTCGTCATGGCAGTGACCTGTCGCAAGGATACCATTATCTCAAGCAGGAAAAACCGATGACAATCCGAGGGGAATTTCAATCTTTGCGTGGAATGCTGCAGGAAGATTCTTTCCGTGCTTCGAAAACCTGCCGTATTCTCGGGAGATTTCCGCCGTACTGTTCGCACGCCCGGCCGATCATGACGACATGGAAATATTCTTCAATCGACTCACACGGCTGGATATCTGGACACGCCGGTCAATTCCTTGCCGTCAAGGCAGGCAGTCCTTCGTCGGCATGTCTTGAGAACGACGGGACCAAAGTTTTTGCGTTCGGGAAAACAGACCGACAGCATTGACATCACCGCTGCGGACAAAAAAGAGGAGCCAAGAAAACAACTCTCGGCTCCTCGAAATTAAAGTTTAGGAACTGTCATATCGACATTTACATGTTCCTTAAACTTAGTACTCAAAAATGGCGGAACGGAAGGGACTTGAACCCTCGGCCTCCGGCGTGACAGGCCGGCGTTATAAACCGACTTAACTACCGTTCCGTATGGTGGGCAGTACAGGACTTGAACCTACGACCCCCGCCGTGTGAAGGCGATGCTCTACCAGCTGAGCTAACTGCCCGTACTGAACAGAAAGCACAATACCTATTTCGGACTATTACGTCAAGCAAAAAAATAACAATTTGAATTTTTTTTTGCGGACCGAAAAAAGACACTATCACCGGATCAGGAAAGGCGGTTTTTAAAGTCCTCATAGCCAAAGCGTCTGACAATATGCACATTTTCTCCGGAAAAACGACCAATAGACGGAAGAGGAAGGCCGTTAAAGTGGGTGTTCTTGACCATCGTATAGATGGCCATATCCCCGAAAACGAGGCGGGCCCCAAGACGCAGGGGTTCCCGGAAGACATAGGTATAGGGAATCACATCTCCGGCAAGACAGGACCCCCCCGCAAGACGGCACCCCCAGCCATCTCCTTCCTCGGGTGCTTCACGCACTTTCCCCCCTTCCGCATAAAAAAGGGGTGGTCTGTATGGCATTTCAAGGACATCCGGCATATGGCAGGTCGGAGAAACATCCAGTATGGCAACGGGCATATCCGCCTCGACAATATCAAGCACCGTTGCCGTTAGCCATCCCGCATCAAGGGCCACCGCCTCGCCCGGTTCAAGGTAGATCTGCGCTCCAAAGCGACTCTTCCAGTCAAGAAGACATCTCTCAAGGAGCCCCGTGTTGTAATCGCTGCGTGTAATATGGTGACCGCCTCCCATATTAATCCATGAACAGCGGGCAAAATCAGCGGCGAACTTTTTTTCCGCGGCGACAAGGGTCCGTTCAAGAGCTTCAGCACTTTCTTCGCAAAGGGTATGAAAATGGAGGCCTGTCACACCATGGTCAAAGACCGTGCTGTCAAAGTTTTTTTTCCGCACGCCGAGGCGTGACGCGGGAGAGCACGGATCATAGAGCGGGACATCCACCTCGGAGTGTTCCGGGTTGATACGGATACCAACCGCCGGAGCACTACCGAATTGCTCTGCACGAGTCGCGATTTTCGGGGCGAAGCGCCGCCATTGGCCTATAGAGTTAAATGTTATGTGGTCAACGAGAGGAAGCAGTTCATCGACTTCCTCATCCCTGAAAGCGGCAGCAAATACATGGACCTCCCCACCGAACTCCTCCCGACCGAGCCGTGCCTCATGCACGCTGCTTGCGCACGTCCCCCAAAGAGGACCATAAAAAGCCCGGGACAAAAGCGGAAAAAGGGTCCATGCGCTGAAGGCCTTGAGAGCCAGAAGAATCCGTGCGCCAGTGCGTTCCTGTACGCGCTCCAGAATCGACACATTACGAAGGAGCTGTTCCTCGTCAAGAAGGTAACAGGAGGTGGGGGCTCCGTTAAAAAGAAAAAGAGGCGGCGTCCGTCGTGCAGGCATCGCTAGGCCTCGGACACTTCCACACAGTGCCAGGGAAGGCCGTAGCGGGCAAGATCGGCAAGAAAAGGATCAGGGTCCATCTGTTCCATATTCCAGACCCCCGGCTTTTTCCACAGACCCTCCACAATCATTTTCGCACCAACCATTGCCGGGACACCGGTCGTATATGAGATGGCCTGGGAGCCGACCTCAGCATAGCAGGACTCATGATCACATATATTATAGATATAGACCGTCTTGGTCCGGCCGTCCTTCACGCCCTTCATCAGGTTGCCAATGCACGTACGCCCTTTCGTCAGGGGCCCTAGAGATGCCGGATCTGGCAGAAGCTTTGCCAGGAACTGGACAGGTACAATGCTCTGCCCGTGGAATTCCACCGGATCAATACGTGTCATGCCAACGTCCTCGAGTACCCGCAAATGACGAAGATAGTTTTCGGAAAACGTCATCCAGAAACGTGCCCGCCTGATACCGGGAAGATTCTCCACAAGGGACTCAAGCTCCTCGTGATACATAAGATAGCAGCTCTTAGGCCCGATACCTTCAGGAAAGGAGTAGTTCATGGACCATGAAAGGGGATCGGTTTCCACCCATTCTCCCCGCTCCCAGTATCGTCCCCTGGCCGTCACTTCACGGATGTTGATTTCAGGATTGAAGTTGGTTGCAAACGGCTGACCGTGATCACCGGCATTGCAGTCAATGATGTCGAGGACATGCACTTCATCAAGCTCATGTTTCACAACCCATGCCGCAAAAACATTGGTAACACCGGGATCAAAGCCAGATCCGAGCAGGGCGCACAGCCCGGCCTTCTCAAAACGCTCACGGTATGCCCACTGCCATTTATATTCAAAATGCGCTGTCTCAGGCGGTTCATAATTGGCCGTATCAAGATAGTCAACACCACACTCAAGGCACGCGTTCATAATATGCAGATCCTGATAGGGAAGTGCGATATTGAGAACAAGGGCCGGCTTCACCTCATCAATCAGGCGGCAGAGGCTTTTTTCATCATCGGCGTCAACAGTCCTTGTGTCGAGAGAGACCCCATAGCGTTCCAGAACGCTTTTGGCCACGGCCTCACAGCGGGAGACGGTTCTTGAGGCGAGTGTAATACGCGAAAAGGGACCGCCAGACTTCGCCACCTCAGCGCACTTATGCGCAACAACACTGCCAACACCACCACTTCCGATAATCAGAATATCAGGCATATATTCTCCTTCACGCCGTCGCGCACCGTTTAAAGCCCGGTTCCGTCGCCGACAAGGCAGCGGACAAAGGCGTACTTGCCACTTTTCTTCCCCTCCTCCACCATCCTCAGGCCTTCTTCTCGGCACGAAGGGCACGCGTGGCGGGGAATAAGAATACAAAGAGAAAGTCCGACACGATCAGAAGCAGTTTCAATACGCCCCAGACCCGGACAGGCATTGCAGAGTCTGAACGATTCCTTCTGCCCTTCACGCAGCATGTCGGTATCGTAGAAGATATGTTTCTGTCTGACCCAGAATCCGTGTTCCTCGCGCCCTTCAGAGGGATGGTCTGGAGGACTGTGGTACAGGTCTAGCACCTCATCGCAGAGCCGCGCAATATACGCAGAGACCTTCGACGACTGAGCTGTGGAATCCCGTCTCCACTGCGGCTCCTGTATGTCGTCGGTCGGGAGATCCGCCAGAGCAAGACAAATGGCCAAATTAACATAAGGCAGGGCGCCCCTGATGGAGTAGCCCCCCTCCAGCACGGCAATATCGGGGCGGAGCGTCCTGTTTAGTTCGGCATAGCCCCGCGCCGAAAGGCGCATATTGGCAAGGGGATCGGTAAAATGATTATCCTGACCTGCGGAATTAATCACAAGATCAGGGGCAAAATCCTCAAGAATAGGCAGAACCGCGTGCGTAATGCAGTAGAGATACCCGGCGTCCGATGTCTCGGGAGGCAGGGGAATATTGATTGTTCTGCCGAGTGCTCCCGGACCGCCGCACTCCGATAAAAATCCGCTTCCCGGATACAGGGTCCGTCCGTCCTGATGCAGAGAAATAAAGAGCGTGTAGGGGTCGTTCCAGAAAACGTCCTGACTCCCGTCCCCATGATGTACGTCAGTATCAACAACGGCAATCCTGAGAGGCCTTCCGTCGGGGCGCGGGTAGTGATCACGGATATACTCGATCATAACCGCTTCGTTATTGATATTGCAAAAGCCGCGGTTTCCGTGCACAACGCGCATGGCATGGTGTCCCGGGGGTCTCACAAGCGCAAAGGCGCTCTCTTCCCGTCCCTCCATAACAAGCCTGGCGGCCGTTATGGCACCACCTGCAGATGCCAGGTGTGATTCTGTACTCACCCTTGCAACGGAAGGCAGACAAAAATGCACCCGCTCCAGCTCCTCGGGTTTCGCAAAAACAGGAGGATATTCCGTAATGCCGTCGATATCGAAAAGGCCCTCCTCCATCAGCTGATCGCGGGTATAAAGAAGACGCTCCTCGCGTTCCGGATGAGTTTTGGATATGGCCCAGTCAAAGGCAGGGAAAAAAACCACGCCTAGGCGGCGCCTTGCCTCAATGAATGTCGTATCCGTCGCAGTGCACACCATTAAGACCGCTTCTCCTTGTTTGTTGGGGGCTGCCCTCTTGCTCAACGTAAAAAGACAAGTACCGTTCTGCAATAAAAAACGCAACGCCCTGTTCCGTAACGGGATACGCTGAAAAACGCCCCGGGATCAAGCCCAGGCCGGGAGTGACGACCTTTTCCCCGGCGGTTCCGCTTCCACCGTCCTTCTCTTCAGGGCCTGCCGGCATACGTACCGCGAATTACGGAAACAAGCAGGGTTTCCGCCTCGTCGGAAAGATCCTCAAGTGATTTTTCCGCATTAAGCACCCGGATACGGTGTGAAAAACGGGAAGCCAGGGTAAGAAAGCCCCTCCGGACTTCTTCATGAAAGGAGACCGAAAGACCATCAAAACGGGCCTCGCCTTCACCTTTCCTGGCGGCAATCCGGGCCATGGCCACAGAAACAGGCAAATCAAGCAGGAAGGTCACATCAGGAGCAAGTCCTCCTGCAGCCACGGTATTAAGCGTCTCAAGGGTCTCGAGTTCAAGCCCACGTCCATTTCCCTGATAAGCAAAGGTTGAATCAGCGAAACGATCGGAAAAAACAAGGGATCCCCGATCCAGGGCCGGCTTTATAAGCGTTGCCACATGCTGGGCCCTGTCGGCTAGAAAAAGAAAAAGTTCAGCCCGGGCATCTAGACCTTCTGTTTTCGCATCAAGAACCATCTCACGGATCCGTGCTCCAAGAGAAGAACCTCCGGGTTCCCGAGTCAGAATGACCTCTTGCCCCTGCGCGCTGAACCGCGCGGCCAATGCCTTCATAAGGCTCGTTTTGCCTGAGCCGTCAATACCCTCAAACGTGACAAACACCATTCGTCTCCGTGGTCATATTTTTCTTCACGATTCTACCTAAGCAGACGCAGAGGATGGGCAGGGGGACCGTTCACTCTGAAAACAAAGACAGATCTGTCTGCACCTGGTCTTTCTTCTGGCGGGTTCTCTTCCTCTTTTCTTCCTTGTGAAGGATGGCTTCCCGCTCCTCGCCAAAACCCGGTGCCCGTGCAGTGAGATTCGACCAGGAAAACGCAGGCTCAAGTGGGGGAGGCGTACGCTTCCCGTTGTCTGAAGCCCCCCTCTCTACGGATGGGGCGGTCATAGTCGGGACCGCTCCTTCAGGAGCAGATGAGGGAGGGCTCTCACCTGCTGCCGACACTGATGACACGGAATCCGGCCAAAGTCCGCCCTCCTCTTGAGACTGTTTAACTGCCCCGCGGATCTCCCGGTCTGGCACGGAATCACTGGAGGGAGAAGAAACCTCATGACCAGTACTTTCAAAAGCCGCAGGAGCCTTCACGTCCGGCTCATCCCGAGCCGTTTCCATCTGTTCTCCGTGACCTTCGGCCTTCTCCCCGTCAGGAACAGGAGTGCCTCTTTCCCATTTCTCACCAGCGGTCTTTTCCGGTTCACGGGCGGGTAGGCTGTGCTGTTCTCCGACTCCTGCAAGTCCGTCGCCGAGCATTTCCTCCGTAACGTCTTCGTTCCAGGGGTCAGTGTCCTTAAAGTCCGGCAATTCCTCTACGAAATGCAGATTATCCAGAGATTCGGCATCACAAAACGAAAAATCCTCGATAACGGCCTCTCCCCTTGCCGCCTCATCTCCCTCGTCTAAAAAATCCGAGGGACCGGAGATCTTTTCTTCGGGAAGGGGGGCCGGTGCCGATACGGCTCTCTCAGGCCCTTCGCCCCGAGGCGCTTCCACTCTTCCGGAGCCCGTTTTCTTCTCTTCTGAAACACCAAAAGACAGTTCTGAATGCGCCACTGGTTCGAATTCTCCAGTTGCTTCGGCTTCAGGTTCTTCCGGGAGGAAGGAGCCGGGGGCGTTCGGTGAAACAGTGAGGACACGCTTATGAAGGGGCGGCAGGGAGGCTTGTGTCTTCTCACCGTCAGAAAAAGGTGTGTTTGACGGGACATCGCCTCCCGGCACGTCGGTTTGCCCCGTCTCTGAGACACCCTTCCCCTGAACGTTTTTTGCAAGGGGGCGAGCTGAAACGGACGGGTCCGCGGAGATATCTTCATCCGGCCCTCTTTCGGCACTAGATTCCCCATAAGTTTTTTCTCCCCTGCCTCCGGCCGTCAACGTCCCTGGGTCCGCCTCGCTGCCATAATCTTCGGATTGCCGCCCGGTGCGATGAGTGGAGTCATGCTTTTCGCTGCCCAAAAAAGGTGTCCCCGCCACAAGAAAAGCAGGCTTTTCTTCCGGACCCAGCAGGCGTTTTTCGCTGGCCCCTTCTCCGGGAGAAAGGCCGGTTTTCTTTTCATGCTCTTCTGATCGGCCTCGCAAAAGGCCCGTTGTCGGCTTTTTCTCCCCTTCTCCTGGCCGCCGCCCCTCATGTTCAATGGCATGGGCAGGCGTTCTGGCAGAGGAGAAGGGTGTCATTTCTGTACCGTCGGAGGGTGTTTTTTCCCCGAAGAAAAGACGTCTGTGGTCAAGTGCAAAAATAGAGTCTGTCCACGTTGTGCCTTTTTCCAGACACATTGTTCTCTGTGTCCGGCAGATCGCCATTTTTGCATCCATATTATCGGCAAAATGCAGGGCTATCGCCTCGGGAGTCTGTGGGGCAACACAGGCTCCAAACTCGGCTTCTCCATGATGGCTTAAAATCAGATGCCGGAGGTGCATGGCGAGATGCGAAGGGATGTCGGACTGCCGCAAAAATGGTTCGAGGATGTCGACTCCCATGGTAAGATGGCCAAGCAGACGTCCTTCATCAGTACTCGAAATATCAAGCGAACAGGCATATTCCCGAATTTTTCCGATATCGTGAAAGAGCGCCCCAACAAGAAGAAGCTGGCGGTCAAGCTCCGGATAGGCGTCGGAAAAGGCCCTGCAAAGGGCGCAGACACCAAGGGTATGCTCAAGAAGACCTCCCACGTATGCATGGTGAACGCGGATAGCTCCGGGGCATGAGCAAAAGGCTGCCAGAATTTCAAAATCCCCAAAAACAGCTTTCACGAATTCATTCCAGGGCTTCCAGGTCAGCTCTCTCTCGATGAGTTCTTCTAGTTCCTGGCGCATGCCGTCGGCGCTTCGGGGGCTCCTCGCACGGAACCATTCCGGATCAAGACGCTCGCTTTCTATCTCATCAAGCGAACGGCACGTTTCCAGGGTAAGCTGGACCGTATCATTATAGCTGCTGCCCTGGCCGGCCATAACCTCCAGGATAGTTCCTTCGCCCGGAAGCACGGCCAGACCGCACTGTTCCGGCCGCCAAATTTTCGCCTCTATCTCACCCGAGGTGTCGGCCAGGGTCAGCGACCAGAAAAACGAACCGGCACGCGTTTTTCGCGACTGGGATTTACGTACGATAAAAAAACCCTGAACCGGATAATTTGGCTGTATCTCTTTGACGTAAATGCCTTTTTGCATGTAAATTCCCTTCACAACGAAACGTGAAGTGCCGCCCAAGCGGCCTGTCCGCTTCCGTAGAACAGCGGTATCCACCCGCAACTAACCGATAGAAAAAGGTCCAAAATGCGTATTCTTCTCACAAACGACGACGGAATCAACGCCCACGGTCTGAGAGTTCTGGCCCAGGCCTTGCAACAAAAAGGACACGTTGTCCACTCGGTGGCCCCCATGCATCAGCAGTCAGGCGTGAGCCAGTGTCTCACCATCTTCGAGCCGCTCCGCATCCAGGAAATTTCCGATAAGGACTTCCGTGGCACTGGCGTTTACGGATCTCCTGCCGACTGCGTAAAAATCGCCCTGGGAGCTCTTCTTTCCACCCCGCCTGACCTCATTATCAGCGGCGTCAATCTCGGTGCCAATGTAGGAAGCGACCTGCTTTACTCGGGGACTGTCGCAGCAGCCATCGAAGGGGCCCAGGCAGGTCTCCCAAGCATAGCCCTCTCCTACAACAGTCATGACGTCGTTGACATCAGCCGCGAGGCCGCCCATATGGTTGCCCTTCTCGAAAAGATCGACCTGAAGAGCTTACCGAAAGGACGTGTTCTCAACATCAACTATCCCTCCTGCCCCCTTGAAGAGATCAAAGGACTCCGTCTCTGCCACCAGAGCCTCGCCGCATGGGAAAACGTTTATCAGCAAAAGGTCGACCCGCGGGGAAACAGCTATTTCTGGCTCATCGGGAACCTGAACAATGACGAAATTCTTCCTGATTCGGACCGCGCCCTTCTCAGGAACGGCTACATCACCGTAACCCCGCTGGTTGTGGACTACACCGACAGGGAATGTCTGAAGGCTCTTGCCTCAACGGGTCTTGAGGCTGCGCTGTAAGGCAGGCCCTAGTGGTGTCCAAGACTTCTGATGTCCTTGTGCAGCACCCGGACCATTTCGGGGGGCAAAGCAGTCTGCCAGTGTCCCGACAGTTCAGCCGCAGTGTAGCACAGGAAAAGGATACAGAGGGTTGCTAGCGGCACAAAAAGAGGGGAAAGACGCCGGCCAAGCGCCCGGGGGGAAAGACAGTCGGGAGCAGGGCAGGCTTTCACGCACTCCATGCACCCCGTGCATTCGGCGACACGGACAGTTCCTGTCGCCATGACATCAATTCCCTGTGGGCACGCGCTGGTGCACCGGCCGCAGTGAACACATCGCGCCTCCTCCCGCTTCACGTACAAGGGGGAACACCATGAAAAAAGACCCAGGAGCGCCCCGTAGGGACAAAAAGCACGGCACCAGAACGACGGAAAAAAAAGGCTTCCGACAGCCAGAAGTGCTAGAACGGAAAGAAGAATAGGTCCCGGCTCAAGGAAAAAAAGAAGCATCTTGGTGTCACACACCAGATTATAACGGGAAAGAAGAAAATCTTCTATCTCTGGAAGCCCCATGGATATGGGAAGAAAAAGAAAAAAGGCCAGAAGAATATACTTGGGGGCAGACATGATGCGCAGGACCCAGACAGGAGGCGTGAATCGAAAACCTAGCCGTTTTCCGGCACGGAAAAGCATGTCTTCAATTGCTCCCACGGGACAAAGATAGCCGCAGAAACTTTTCCGCAGAAAAAATGCCAAAAACAGGGCCAGAAAAAAGATCACAAGGCCAGCCGGGTGTACCGGATCCCAGTGACCGGTCAAGCAAAAACGCTTTGCCGCGAGCATGGCGGAAATTGGCAAAAACGCCTCCACGGAAGGGAACCTCGGCGCGTACTGACTGCTCTCTCCCATTGCCCAGAAGGCATAGAAGGCAAACGATATCCCCACATAGAGCATATAGACAAGAAAGAAGGACTGAACACCTCTGTGAATCCGCTGCTGAATATAGCTGATTACCCGTGTATATCCGTGTTCTTCTGACATACGTCCCTTTCCTCACCCCGCACATCTTCCAAAATTTGACATCCTCCCCCGCCAAGCGTCGGGTGATTCCTGTCAGTAGCGGGCCCTCCCGGGCAGCGCCATGGGCGGGTTCCTGCTTCATCGCGGCCCCTCTCAAGCCCTCTCCGCTCCACAGGCTGACACGGCATGCCCTGCAGCCAACATATTCAATGCCGGATTGAGAGCGGCATGTATCTCGAAACCCGGGGAGTACGGTCGAAGAGAACTTGCGAGGGTCTTTTGTCGCTGTCCGTGCAGCCGCAGGTCCGGATTGAGTATTGTGGTGGCACAAAAAGCACTGTGCCGCCAGGCCATGTCAGGTTGCAGCCGGGTTGACGTCGAAACCCGAAAGCCCTGATCCGGAATGGTTTTGTTCAATCCTCTTTTTGCCCGGGTTGCGCCGGCGTGCGTTTGCGGTATCTGAGATCACAAAATACCGCCGTGGCGTCTTCACCAATGAGATTCTCGATGACCTAGTCCGATATTTGCCAGTGTGTGCGCTGAGTTTAAAGCAGAACCTGTTGACTTAGACGGTGAAGATAACCATGTGCACCTGCTGGTGAATTACCCCAAGGTTCGCAGTATCCTAACTGGTCAACAACCTGAAAGACGTTTCCGGCAGACTGATCATAGGGCGTGGGTCTCCCGGCCTGCAACGCAAGCTTTGTGTGGATCTCTCCGGTCACCAAATTACTTTGCAGGGAGTTACGGCGGCGCTCCGATTTCTGTTTTGCGACAGTACAGTGAAACTCAGCGAACCCCAAGCTTAGAAGGCAAAGATTCCGGTTACGGTGCGCCTTATATCCTGGTTCCGAAGGACTGGGGCTACGGCGCGTTGGATAAATGCTCAGGAGTACCCCATCTCCCCGTCACGATCCCCGTCTCTTCCTAAAAGCGCCTGCAGCAAAAGTCCGCCTAGTTCTGCCGGCTCGAGTACTGACTGACATGACGGCAAGAAGAGTCCATCTCTTTTCCATAAAAGACAGGGAGTTTCAAAGGATGTTTTCGGGACAAGGGTTGGCAGTCCCGGCAGATGGTCCCCGTAGAGAGCGAAAAGAGTATCCCGGGAACGCCGTTGCAGCGCCGGTCCGAGCATGCCGAGCATGGCGTCGAAATGGGCGATATGCAGAAGATAGGCGGATACCTCCTCAGAGATGCCAAGACGCGTATACGCCGTCAACGCGGACGCTGGGAAGCGTCCCCTCCAGGGGCCATGATTTTCCATGGTGATTACAAAACAAAAAACAGGATCCCCGGACCGTCCTAGCTCGTCAAGAATACGTTCGGCGACACAGGCATCGCTCACATAAGGGCCGAGGGTGGGTGGGGCTGAAAACGCGTCAAGGGCATAAAACTCGTCAAAGCCAAGTTGTGGAAAAGCTTTGTCACGAAAGAAAAAAGAGGCTGCGAAGGGATGGATGCAAAGCGTCCGGTACCCCAAGGCCTTGAAGAACCAGGCAAGGGACCATGAGGGGAAGCGTGTGCAGCCCCAGTATGGGTGAAAGGCATCAGTTCCCAGAAACGAAGGTCGAATGCCGCTCAGGACTTCATATTCGGTACGCATGGTGTAGGCACCGTAGGCATGGACGGCAAGTTCCCGCAGCAGGCCGTGCGATGAAAGAGCATCAAAATTCGCGAGTATTTCTCGCGGAACTCTGGGCGAAAAAACCCGGGGGTCGCAGAAGGACTCCTCCTGAATAAGAAGAACATCACATTTTGTTCCACGGTTTTGGCGGACTCGGGCAAGAAGAGTTTCATCAAAGGCAAGCGGGGCAAACGGACGATCCTTTGAAGGACGGATGCCGCGGTTTTGCCCCCGCAAAATGACATGCCAGAGACTTTGAAGAACGGCAGCTGCAAGCGGACCGACCTGTTCGGCATCCCTGATATTGAGGGAAAGACCAAGGACGGAAAGAAGAGAGGCAAGGATTTTTTTCGCGCGCCCTGAACAAAAACAGAGAAATGGGAAGCAGCAAGGCAAAAAAACGAGTGTGGCGACAGGGGGAAAGGAGACGGACGGCGTCATCAAACAGATAAGCGCCCCCAAAGGCAGAAGAAAGGCCAGTGACAGGAGCATCGGACGCCAGGGCAAAAAGGGGAGGTAGAGTCCTGGGAAATGAACAACCTGCCACACGAGAGTTATGTCGGAAAAAAGCAGGGGCTCATCACGCAATGCGCGCTGCTTTGCGCGTGTCACAAGAGCAAGAAGGGAAAAGCAAAGAAAGGTAAGAAACAGGGCAAACCAGGGTTTCCCCGTACAAAGGAAGAAAAAGGAGTGAACAGCGAGACCAAGGATCCCCGCAACCACATCGGAAACGAAGGGATGAACAATGGGCCGTTGAAACGCAAGGCGCTGCAGAAGAAGTGTCGTAAAGAAAGCAAGCAGAAATGAAAGGGAAGAATGCAACATACCCTACCGTACACCTTTGGGCGCGCAAACACCAGATGCGTACACGGGGTGCACCGACGCGACAAAACTACGCAGGGGGCAGGGCTGCCGGATCACGCGTCATGCAGCGTCTTTTCTCAGTCTGTTGGAAGCCGCGGATACGCCGCGTTGCAGCCTGAGAGGTCTCATCAGCACCCCGGACATTAGTCGCTTCTGTCTCATTTCCCGCCGTGCTGCGGCGCTATGACCCTGACAGATCGCACGCATAGAGGTCCCCGTGACCGTGCTGCTCTGAAAAGGTCGGGGGGATGTCCACCTCGCGGACGCATGTAAAACCGTGACGCGCATAAAACGCAAGGGCTCGTGCGTTGTCTCTCCAGGCAAAAAGTCCGATTTTTGAAAGATTCATATCGCGGGCCAGATCCCCAGCGTACTCCATCAGCGAGTCGGAAAGTCCAGATCCCCGAAGCTGTGCATCAACCCAAAAGGTGTTAATATGCAGGCTATGCTCCACATGTGCCGTCAGGATATCAATGAGGGGTTGGAGACGTTTTGCTGGTATCATGGTTTTCATGAGGGGCGGAATCTTCTGGAACGAGGCGGGATAGGCAAAGAGAAGCCCCACTATTTCCCCGCCCTGCTCGGCCAGGACACAATTCTTGTAGCTGTAGTGGGAGGAGGCATCCCGCAGTACCATGGTCAGGACTTGCTCCCCTGAGACCGCAGGCAAAAGGCCGTCAAGGAGAGCTTCGACAACGCCACCCGATACGGTTATGACTATCTTCGCCAATAAAGATGCGTCTTCCGGGCTTGCCAGCCGAAAGGAAAGTTCATTCATTGCTCAGGTCCTCCCGAAAGACACCTGCTGGCGCTCGGCAGAACGGGTCCGCCTTCTATTCCCATACGCACAAACGATCCGCCAATGACCTCCCGTATGCCCTCCGGAGAGTAAAAGTTACCGGGGACCAGGGCATCGTGACGGAGAACCGTGAGAAAATCATGCAGGACCGTTGCACTGGGCGGTCTGGGATTGCACCAGAATTCAGCAAGGGGCATCTCCTCTGACTGAACGGCAAGGCCTTCCATGGCATAGATGCTTGAGCCAAGGCAGTAAACGGCTCGCCCGTGGGAAAGGGCCGAAAGGCCGAGTGTGCTATTGCAAAGCACGACCGCCTGGCACATGTCAAGCACCGGGCCATTTTTCACATCTTCCACAAAACGCAGACGGCTTGCGCAGCCCGCCGCGACGCCCATTGAACGGATATAGCGGCGGTAATTTATGAGGCCGTTGTCAAGCGGATGGTTCTTGATCAGAAGATAGCTGTTTTTGGGCGCGTTTGCCGCAAAATTTGTGATCACGACGGAGAGGGAGTCAAGGACGCCCGTAAAAGGAGAATGTCGCCGTATCTGGGAATCGCTGTCGAGCTGCAGGGGCATAAAATAGAACGGATCGAGGCGCTTGACCACATCACGAAGGACGCTTATGGATTCACGCCGTCGCTCCGTACGCCAGAGATAGCGGGGAATAAGCCCTGTCAGCTCGCGTCCGATGCAGTAAGGTCTGTGGGTTTTATAGCGAAAAAAAAGTGGCCAGAGAAAAAAATTGCCAACATGATGCCAGATGGTCCACTGGACACGACGAACCATGGGATTGGGCGCTTTTGAGGCGGAAAAAAGAAGAGCATCTCTGAGTTCACGGGCCCGACTGTGAATGGCATCGGGGGTCTTAGGAAGGGCAGACGAGGCATTTACCCCGCCCTCCTCAAGGGTTACATAGCCCGGACGTACGTAGCCCTCCTCGTAAACCCAAACCCTGACACCACGTGATTTTGCAAGAAGGACCGCCTCCTGATGCAACGGCCGCCAGTCCCCGAGAAGGACAAGATCTGTAACCCCCTCCTCGGCCATAAGCTGGCCTATCCACTGTGGCCACTGCCAGCTTGGACCGCGCCAGAGTCGCGCGCTCCGATCAGGCCAGAACGCCACATCACCGCCACAGAGCTGCACGCGAAGAACCCTGTGTCCTGCATCCTCAAGAGCTTTGCCAAAACGGTAGAAAAAAAAGCTCAGAGGGCCTTGTAAAAAAAGTACGGTACGCTTCACAACAACGGTACGTTACGTGCTGATCGATTTTCGAACGCACGGAGAATGATGTGTTTTCGAAGTGATGAACAGGGAGAAATGCCTTAATTTTCCCGGAAGGAACGCAGAATACACCTTTCCGTCAGCATGTCTTTTGCGCCCTTGCACGCCTACTGCACAAAATTCTGCGCCTCGGCCCTGGCAAGAGGAAGGAGCTCGGCGGTTTTTTCTACGGCAGCGGAAATCTGCTCGACGCTGTGGGTTTGGGAAACAAAAAAACGCAGTCTCGCCCGCCCTTCTTCTACCCCTGGATAGATAATAGGCAAGACAAGGATGCCGGCTTCCCTGAGTTTATTGGCCAAGATCACAGCTGTCACGGAATCTCCGACCATCACGGGAATCACGGCATAACCGTCGGCCCTGCCCGTATCCAGTCCGGCTTCCCGGGCAAGTCTGAGCATTGTCTGACTGTTGGCGTGAAGTTGGGCAACCCTCCATGGCTCACTGAGCATATAATCAATAGCGGCAAGTGATGCTTCGGCCATCATGGGTGGCATGCCGACACTGTAGACAAAGCCCGGGGCATGGTACTTAAGAATTTCCACGAGTACCGATGAGCCCGCAATAAACCCTCCGCACCCGCAGAAAGTTTTGCTGAGAGTCCCCATCCATATGTCAACAGCGTCAGCCGAAAGCTGAAAATGCTCGCGGACACCAAGACCTTTCTCCCCCAGGGTACCCATGGAGTGAGCCTCATCAACCATGAGAAAACAGCCAAATTCCTTTTTCAACGCTACAAGCTCGGGCAAACGGCAAATGACGCCATCCATGCCGAAAAGTCCTTCCGTAACGATGAGAGCGCGCTGAAACGAATGCCTGTGCTGCTCAAGCAGGGTCCGCAGGGCGGCGATATCATTGTTTGAGAAGGAGAAACGGGCTGCCCCTGAAAGCTTTGCACCGATGATAAGGGAATTATGACTCGCCTTGTCGTGAAAGATCACATCCTGAGGGCCAAAAAGCGTGGCTATGGTCGACATATTGGTCGCATGCCCGCTCACAAATGTGAGGCAGTCCTCCGTACCGTAAAGGGAGGCGATGCGCGTTTCAAGCGCCCTGTGCGGAGGACGTTCTCCGGCCGTAAGACGACTTGCCGAGGCTGAGAAACCGTAGCGTGTGGCCGCCTCGGCCACACGTGCCAGGATACGTGAATCTCCGTTAAGTCCCAAATAATCGTAGCAGGAAAAATTCAAATAGCGCTTTCCCGCAATTCGAGCCTCTGCCTGGGAGAGGGAATCGTGGCACACATAATACGGGTCCGGGACTCCGAGCTTTTCCCCCACGGCTTTCTGCACTGCAATTTGCGTATAGGCGGGAAGTGTGTCAAAGCGGAGAAGATCGGGCGAGACAACCCGCGTGAGAGCGCGACTTGGAGGGGCTTGAACGACCTCGCCTTTCATGGATTGCAGAAGGCGTGCCTTATCGGCTGCCGACATCCCTAGTATTCGTTTTTTCTCACTCATTGCTAACCTGCGGTCTTTACCCACACAAAACTCGGAATCGTTCAGGAGACCATTGCTGCTGTAGGATACGGAATTATTCTCTCGCTAAAGCTACCTATTCTCAAGCCTTGGCGCAAGCGCTTTGTTAATGCGAACAGGATTGACAAAGAAGACTCTTGACTATCCTCCCCCACTTAACGTCAGAGGATTTCCAGCGGATGAAGGGTTGCGCCTGCATCCCAAGGCGGATTCCTGTTTCAAGAAGGCTGACCAGAGAAACATCAGCCAGGTCTTCGTTTTCATAATTTCTACAATGAGGAATGTTACGGCAGCGAACCCGCGCCCTGTTCCCCCAGGTCTCACGGTCTCTCCACAGGCAGACATGGCTTGCCCGGCCGCCAAGGGGTATGTTGGAACAGGAAAGGCAAAATGGCAAGAAAATTCCAGATAAGGTACGCTTATATCCTCCCCTGAAAGGTACGGTTTTACGACGCGTTTGATAAAAAAACGCCCTCCGAAACAACGGAGAGCGTTTTGCATCTTTCTGAAGAACTCAGGGCTACACGTCACGGGGAGCGATGGTTTCCCGAGCCACGCGTTCAACGAAGTCCGCACCCTTGCTGTCCTGTGCAACTCCGTGGCTTGAGAGAAGGTCCGTCATAAGGGCATTGTCATCCTGATCAGAGCCCATTGCCTTTAGTACGCGGACCGTCAGATCTTCCGCGCTCACGTGGGCATTGATGGAACCGCTCAGGGGCTGCCCGTCCATGAGTTCCTCAAGAGCAAGAGAAAGTTCGACACCCATCAGCGAATCCACTCCCATTTCCTGAAGGGGCATGGTCGGGCGTACGCTCTGGGGACTCGTACGTAGAATTCGCGCAACAGCTGCGACGACCTCGGCCAAGACAAGATCGTGAGCCTCTTCCTCGTTTTTCCCCTGAAGGCGCCGAGCCAGAGACTGGCCGCTCCGGTTGTTTCCCAGTCCCTGGGGAAGAAGGGGGGCAAGACGTTTTTGCTTTGCAATGGGAAGATTTTTGAGCTTTTGCCAGTCGGCCCCAAAAATATACGTCACGTCCGGCGTATCACACGGAAGAGAAGCAAGATATTCCATGGCCGTTTCTGTAGAAAGAGGACGGATTCCCGTCATCGCCGTCAGGGATTCGAGAGTTTTCCGATCTCGTGCCAGCATGCCGGCGTTGGCTATGGCACCCCAGCCTACGGCAAGACCGGGAAGGCCCATGCGTCTGCGCATGGCGCAAAGACTTTCCATGGCCGCATTGGCGGCGACATAGTTCACCTGTCCCGGATTTCCCATGAGCGTCGTGATAGAGGAATAGCAGATGAAGAAATCCAGGTTCATGTCCTTTGTATAACGATGAAGGGCAAATGCCCCGAAAATTTTCGGAGCAAGGACACGGCGAAGGCCTTCATAGCTGATTTTTTCGATAAGTGCGTCCTGAAGAAGAGCCGCTGCGTGCAAAACCCCCTTTAGGGGTGGCATGTCAGCCAGCGCCGCATCAAGGGCTCCCGACAGGGAATCCTCATCCGTCACGTCAAGGGCCAGTGCCTTTACACGACAGCGTCCGGCGGGGCTTTCAGCGGCAAGTTTTCTCAGGCTCTCCCTGTTTTTGTCCGTTTCTCCGCTCCTGCTGACAAGAAGAAGCGCGCCAGCCCCCTTGGCGGCAAGGTAACGGGCGCTTTCCAGCCCAAATCCCGAAGTTCCGCCCGTGACAAGATATGTCGCCTCTGGCGATACGGTAAGAGCCTTGTTTTTTTCTTTGCTCTTCCCTTTACGACACGGCGGGGGCGTTACGACAATCTTCCCAACGTGCTGTGATTTCTGCATGAAGCGAAAGGCCTCTTCAACTTCGTCCGCCGCAAAAACCGTACAGGGAAGCGGTGCCCATTCTCCCCCGGAGAAACGCTCCATCATTTCTGTAAAGAGTCGCTTTCCGAGGTCTGCCCGCTCTTTCATAAGCTGATCAACGTCAATCCCGAAATACGAAATATTGTTGCGGAACGGACGCAGCCGGAGGGCGGAATCGGCAAAAAAATCGCTCTTGCCAAGTTCAAGGAAACGGCCAAAGGGTCTAAGTATCTGCAGACCGGCGCTCATAGCTTCACCGGCAAGCGAATTTAGGACGCAGTCAACGCCCTCTCCTTCTGTATCCCGCAGGATCTCATCCCTAAAGGCAAGACTGCGAGAATCGTACACATGGGTAAGGCCAAGCGTACGTAACAGATGGCGTTTCAGTGGCGAACCGGCCGTCACGTAAATATCAAGTCCAAGGGATAGGGCAATCTGTATCGCCGCAAGGCCGACCCCTCCCGCTGCTCCGTGAATAAGAAGGCGCTCCCCCTTTACAAGGGAGGCGAGATGAACAAGGGCGTAGTAGGCCGTAAAAAACGTGACGGGCACTGACGCGGCCTCAGAGAATGTCCAAGAGACGGGAATGCGCGCGCAGGCCTTGGAAGCAGTACAAATGTGGCTTGAGAAACAATTCTGACCGAACGCGACGATCCTGTCTCCCGGACGAAAATCTGAAACCCCTTCCCCGACCTTTTCCACAACACCGGCGCACTCTATGCCGAGCCCAGCCCCGGAAAAGCCGTTTTCTAGAGCTTCCTCGGGAAGAAGATTCATGGCCCACATAACATCCCTGAAGTTCAACCCCGTGGCCATGACCTGAACAAGGACTTCGCCGGCTCCCGGTTCAGAAAGCGGAAGAGCATGCCAGGTAAGACTTTCAAGACGTCCCGGATCGTCAATGGCAAGGCGCATGCAGGTACGCATTCCGGCTGTTTCGTCCTCATCCGGAACAGGGAAAATCTCATGGGAACGCAGGACAAACCGCCCTTCGCTCCTGAAGCAGAGTTCATTTTCCCCGGAAGGGGCCAGAAGCTCGCGCGCACAGGCATCAAGCACATCCTCTCCGGGTTCCCGCGGAAGATCAAAAGACAAAAGACGGAGACCCGGCATTTCATTTTGCATGACGCGCATGCTCCCAAGGACAGAGGCAAGTTCAGGAGCCGAAGCAGCATCTGCGCCGACAGAAGATGCGCCAAAGGTCAAGAGACAAACCGTCAGGGGAGGCTTCCCGTTCTGCTGCCAGGCCTTGGCAAGGGTAATGAGCCGCCACGAGGCCTGAACCGCACGTTCCCCGTCAAGGACGGGGCCAGAGAAAAAGGGCAGAAGGACATGAGACGGCTTCCGCAAAAAGAAGGTCTCCCACGCATCCCCGTCCCCGGAAAGAAGAGCCTCGCTCTCCGGTGCAAGAGAAAACTCAAGATCATCACGCCCCATGAAATAGGTGATCGCCGGCAGGACGGCTTCGTCGCTTGTGGCCAGAGCGATCCAGGAGAGACGGCTCTCCTCATGGACGTCGCCCCCTCCTTCAGCGTTTTCGCCTTCCCCTTTTTCAGCGCAGATCAGAAACGTTCCGTTTTTTCTCGAGAGGGTGCGGCAATCGCGGAAGCCTCCTTTCTGAAGTGCCGTTATCCAGTCTGCCTCAGACAGGAGGCAGGAGACAGGGGCCTCGTCAGACTGGGACACCTTCCACCAGTCTTTTTCAAGACCGCAGGTGAGGTTATCCACAAGGGACGGTTCGCTCTCCAGAAGAAGCAAACGGCCCCCGTCGGCAAGACCTGAACGGCAATTGGCAAGAGCCCCGAGAAGATCGTCCGCGTCATGAAGGACATGGGGTAACAATAAGACATCGGCCTTCTGCACGGGAGAACACGAAAGGCCAGGATCCCAGACTGCGTAGTGCACGCGCTCGTCTGATGGTTTCCAGGGAAGTATGCGCTCGCTCACGGCCGAGAGGGCGTTCTCCGTGGAATCTGTGAGCCAGAGAGAATGTGAAGAAAACGCATTCCGTAAAAGTGGAACAAGACCCGATTTCGCGGTTCCGGCAAGGACAACGGTCCCCGGCTTATCTGGAGCAAGCAAAGAGGAAAGGACATCCTTGAGGGGTTTTGAAAGCAAGAGAGCCCGCTCTTCCCAGCGCTTTGCAAGAAGGGCGTCAACGGATATCTGCTCATGGGCGAGTAGACGCGCGTGGCTTGCAAGAAGGAGAAGATTCTCTGTGTTTTCGCCAGGCCAGTCACGTGCGAGTGTTTGCCAGAGAAGAGCAAAGGACGGCAGGTCGCCCCCAGAAGAGAAGGAGTTGATAAACCGAGCGAGAGGCGCGGGGATATCGCCATGCTCACCGTGGGTCATGTACTCAGCAATGATGGCCTGACAGCATGCGTCCCTCAATGCCACGTGCTCAGCATTCTCCGCAACGGGCGTGTCTTCGTAATGCACGGTTCCAAGCGGTGAAGGTCCGGGCAGGGATTCGACCTGAACGGGGACAGTTGTGTACAGCATGGCATCTTTCGGTTTTCCAAGACGGCTTGCAAGCTTTGCCTTGCCACCAAGAATCGCCAGAAGAAGTGTTCCCTCTCTGCTGAGGTATTCAATATCACAGGCAATAGTGCGTTCGCTCTTTTTTCTAAGGACGATATGAGCAAAAGCCGGGCGCCCCGGAGCGTAGAAGATACAACGGTCAAACCAGAACGGCAGCCGCGGACACGGACGGCGAAAGAGGTCATCGCCAAGCAGCAGAAAAATAAGCTGTAGACCACCGTCCAAAAGGGCAGGTGAAAAGAGCATCTTCTCTTCAGCAGGTCCCGCACCCTCCGCGTACTCGGGCTCGCAGAACTTCGCAAGGGCTTCATTATCACGGAGCCACACATTATCCACGGCCTGAAAAACCGGACCGTAGTGCATGTTTGCCACAGCCGTTCTGCGATAGAGCTCCGTACGGCCAACAGGCGTCCCAAATGCCTCGGGAGCTTTGACAAGCGCACTCCGCTCCGTCTGAGGAGCGTTCCCCTTGTATGCCCGGCCCCGGGAGTACAGAACCCAGGGATTGTCCTGCATGTACGGACGCCCTGAAATTCGGATTTCACCGTCCGCGCTCTCAAAGCTTGTCCGGAGCACGGTAGAATGCGCGGGGTCCAGAATGATGGGGCGAATAATCGCGGTATTTGAAAGTTCAATGCTTGCGTCTTCCCCGAGGGCAAAACGTGCGGCGGCGAGACTCATCTCGAGATAAGCCGCCGCGGGGAAAAAAACAGCATCCCCAACCTTGTGGTCTCCAAGCCAGGGATTCTTTGTAAGATCAAGCACATTCTCAAAACTTGTCTCGCGTTTTATCTGCCAGCCAAGAAGGGAATGGTAGGCCTGACGCCGCAGATAGCCGTAACTTTCCGGGGTTTCCTCGGTATGCAGATGACTTCTGTTCCACGGGTAGAAAGGAAGGGAACGACCGACAAAAGGCATGGTCTCCCGACCGCTGAAAAACCGCGATGGAGCAAAGGGCCATCCGTGAGTCCAGGCTGTCTTCCACACATTTCCGAGAAGGCGTGTGTTGTCCGCCTTGCGCTGCATGGTGGAACCGACCCAACCCTGCACTCCCTCTGTCTTCATGGCACTGCGAATATACTGCTGCAAGATTGCATGGGGGCTGATTTCAAGAAAATAACGAACCCCAAGGGCAATAGCGCGGCAGGTCGCCGCATGAAACATGACGGGCCTGCGGATATTCTGCCACCAGTAGTTGGCACCGAAATAGTCCGGCGTATCTGCGATGGCACGGGGAGAGAGAGAATGCTCCTCGGCAACTGTTGAGAGAAAGACAATCCGGGGCCTTGTGCTGTGGATTTCCGCAAGGGAGGTAAGAAGATCCTCTTTGATGGATTCCATCTGGGAGCTGTGGAAGGCGTAGTCCAGGGGAAGCATTTTAAAGAAGACGTGGCGCCTCGAAAGGACTTCCCCGATGGCCCTGAGACCGCGTTCTGACCCGCACAGTGTGAGCGACCCCTGGGCATTGACACCGGCGATCTCAACTTCCCCGAATCCGACCCTTCCGGCAAGCTCGTGCAGCTCGTCAATGGAGAGCTTGGCCGCGGCCATTTTCCCGGAACCCCGCGTTTTTCCCTGAAAAACGCTCCGATAGTACACGACCTTTACCGCATCCCGGAGAGAAAGGATTCCCGCTGCCCAGACGGCAGCGACCTCGCCGACACTGTGGCCGTAGACAACATCGGGCACGATTCCCTGACTGCGCAGAACTTCACAGAGGCAAATCTGAATCAGAAAGATCAGCGGCTGGGTGTTCTCCGTTTTCTCAAGGTCTTCCGCCTTGCCGTTTTTTAGAAGATCAAGGACGTCGAAGGAGGAGATCTGAAGAAAGAGTGCACCAACCTCTTCGGCCTTGGCCCTGAAGACGGGATTGGACAGAAGATCCTGTCCCATGCCGAGCCAGTGGCAGCCATTTCCGGCAAAAACAAAGGCGGTTTTCTTCTCTTCAAGCGTATTTTCAATGGCCTGCCCGAAAGACAGCGAGCCGAGCTCTCCCGTTTCCCCGTAGTGGCGAAGGGCCCCAAGGACCAATTCTCTCTCTCCGTCGGCCACAAGCCGTACGGGCATTGCCTCTCTGTGATAAGCAAGCGTCGAGGCAAGAGCGGCGTAGGACTCGGGATGGTTCTCCAGGGTGTTCGCATAGTCCTTGGCCATGCTCTGCAGGCTCTTTTCGCTTCGCGCCTGCAGAAAAAGAGGAAGGGAAGACGGTAAGGAGTTCTGAGTTTCCTCGAAACGAGGGGGTTCCTCAAGAAGAACATGACCGTTGGCTCCGCCAAAGCCGAAAGAATTCACGCCGATACGCGCGGGTTTTCCGTCTGGCAGGGGCTCCATTGAAAGTGGAACATGCAGATTCCAGCCCTCGAAGTCTATGTCCGGATTCAACGTGTTTATGTGAAGCTGGCGCGGAATTTTATGCTCTTTCAGCATGACAATGGATTTCAGAATCCCGGCCATGGCCGAAGCCGTCTCAAGATGCCCCACATTGCTCTTGATGGATCCGATGGTGAGAGGCCTGGAGCGCTTTATGGCAAGCGCACGGGCGATGGCGCGCGTTTCAAGCGGGTCTCCGACTCTCGTGCCGGTACCGTGGGCCTCAAGGTAGGAAAGGGAATCGGGATCGCAGCCCGCCTTTTCATAAAGGCCGCTAATAAGCTCTTCCTGAGCCTCGCTCGAGGGAAGAGCGATGCCCTGCGTACGGCCGTCGCTGTTGCAGGCAACCGCACGGATCACGGCATGGATGTCACGCCCGTTCTTCACGGCAAGTTCTAGGGGCTCAAGGAGAAGGACACCTCCTCCTTCCGCACGCACATATCCGTTACCTGACGCATCAAAGACTTTACACCGACCATCTGGGGAAAGCATGTAGGCTTGGGAGAAACCCACAAAGGGATAGGGGGCAAGGAGGACATTGACACCGGCGCAGACAGCCATGGACGCCCCACCCTGGGCAAGAGTCTGGCAGGCCTGGTGCAAAGCGTAAAGAGAGGAGGAACAGGCCGTGTCAAGGGTGAAACTCGGCCCGTGGAAATTAAAGATATAGGAGAGTCGGTTGGAAATAATGCTCAGGTTTGTGCCCGTCATACTGTAGGGGGACGTCGCACAGATGTCGTCAGCGTGGCAGGTTCCGCCGTCAGGACTCGCCGCCCCGACAAAAACGGCCGTATCCGAGCCGGAAAGGGAGGAGGGAAGAACACCCGCATCCTCCATAGCTTCCCACGTCAGCTCGAGAAGAAGCCGTTGCTGTGGATCCATGGACTCGGCCTCCTTGGGGGATATACCAAAGAAGTCCGCGTCGAACTCATAAATGTTGTCGATGAGGCCCGCACTGAGGGTAACGGTGCTGCCCGGGTGGGTACGGTCAGGATGATAGAAACGCGAACCGTCCCAACGGTCAGACGGGACAGTACTGATACAGTCTCGCCCTGCCGCGAGCATAGACCAGAGAGAAGGAAGGTTCGTCACCCCCCCGGGTAAGCGACAACCCACACCGATGACTGCTATAGGCATCGTGATGCACGATCTCATGTCTTGCAATCCACCCCGTTTCATACTCAGTCGGGCCAAGAAAGAAGGCTCCAAGCCCAACGGGCCGGCAGCCTGAAGACGACCGTTTCCCGACAAGCCCGCTCCCGTCAGGGATGGGCATCGTTTTTCCAAGCAGGAAAAGGACGTCTCTGTACGCTCAATACGCAAACACGCTGCCGGAGATACTCGGCAGGCTCACGCCCGTACAAGCTTACAACAGAGCAATGAAGGACAAAATTTTAATAGAGTTAGGAATTGTATCTGCTTGACCGCTTTTTTGCAAGCCACTGGATACAGGAACGACAGGTCACGAACATACCTTCGTTCCAGTCATAGTACCGAGGATAGACAAGAAGAGTTCCGGCAACAAGATGCCAGATGGAGGGAAGAGGACGGCGGCGCGGGAATGTATGCCGATCGCATGTGAGCCCCCAGCCGGCGTAGAAGGGGCCACCGTAGGTTGTAACCGGGATGCCCCGCAAAAGAGCCTCGAAGCCCGTAAGAGAAGTCAGCGTGTGCACCTCATGACAGAGGGAAAGGACACGTTCAATGGGACAGGTGCGGACAACCCCGTCGGCAAGACGTGAAAGAAGTTCTTCCGGAACGCGGCCTACCCTGTTCCCGCTCACGACATCGGGATGTTCCTTGAAGAGAATGTACGCTTCCGGACGGGAGGCTCTGACAGCTTTCAGAAGGTCGGCGTTCGTGTGTATGCCGAGTCCTCCGCGTCGCACAGACGCATCGTCCTCGACCTGCCCCGGGACAAGAAGAATGGGCCTGTCGTCGGGGAGGGACGGCAGGTCGTCGTTGCCGTTGACATTATACTTGCTGATGCCGCGGGCAACAAGTTCGCCTGCAAGGGCTTCGGCCTCTGCAAGCTCCCGGGGTGTCCGTTCTTCCCGCAGGATCGCCTCTAGCCGACTGGGGCGGCCGGGATCATAGTAAATTCCGAGGTCATCAAAAACGAGGGAAGCGGGTCTGAAAAAATTGGAGCCAAGCCCCACGGAGCGCAAGAACCCGTCTTCCATACGAATGAGCGGGATGCCATGACTGCGGCACCGCTCCTCAAGAGTCGTCTCCTCTTTGGAGGCCCAGACGACGAGAGATCCCCCCCTCGCAGCAGCCCAGGAAAGCGCCCCGGAAGCCTCGTCAAAAAACTCGACTGTTCCTCCGGTGGAGGAGAGAAAAGCCCGCGCGTGCTCCATCTTCCAGCGTCGGAAACCCAGGCATGCATGGGCGCCGCGGTTTGCCTCATTAAGCCGCCGCTGGGTCGAGAGGAGAGTAAGGACGTCAAGGATCCCCGCAGGTCCGTCAAAACCCGGGAAACGGTATTTTGCGTAGCGAATATATGCCGCGACAAAAAGTGCCTCTAGCGAACGGGAGCGGGTTCTGCGCGGCGACGCAACATAATCGTGCGTCAGACCCCAGCCGGCATAAAAGGGGAGGCCGAAGCAGTGAACAGGCAGTCCGAGAAGCAGGGCTTCAAAGCCCATCTGGGAGGTCACGGTGTAGACCTCGTCGAATGAGGCGAGAAGAGAGAGGGGGGCCACATCACGATCGAAAAGAAGAACGTCGTCCCCTAGAACTTCCCTTGGCAAAAAACCGCGTTTTTTTCCGGACAGCACGTCCGGATGGGTTTTCACACAAAGCAGGGCCCCCGGATGCGCACGTCTTGCCTCTCCGAGCATGGTCATGAAACTCTCTGCCGATGCAAGCCCGCGTATGATACTCACATCCCCCTCTGTCTGATCAAGAAGAAGAATGCGTGGGCCCTTTCCCTGCGGAAGACATGAAGGATCAAGAGCAGGCGCGTGGTTGTATTTGCTCAGAAGATTCCTGCGTATGCGTTCCATGGATTCACGCGCCGTCCGGAGTTCCTCCTCGTTTGGCTCCCAGTCCGAGGCAAGCAGATTCTCGAGGTCCGAGGGGGCTGTTGCGTCGTAGTACATGCCGGTCGTATCGCACACAATGGAGAGGGGGGGGGCCCCCCTCACGCCAAGATCAAGAGAACGCACAAAACCGTCTTCAAGACGCAACAGGGGAATATTACGTTTCCGTGCAAAATGCATTGCAAAGCGTATCCGCCGCATGTAGAGGGCAAACGAGAGGGCCGAGTATAAAGCTCCGGGGAGCTCCAAAGGGCCCTGTTCGGCAGCCTTCCCGAGACGGCTTTTCAGCGTCGGGGATGGGATCGCCTCCTTGACCCCCCAGAGAAGCACCCCGGAACAGGAGGCGTTGATGCGCATAAGAAGAATGGAAGCAAGAAAGGAGGCCGGAAGAAGAAGAACAGGCTTCCCGAGAAAGGATGAGAGGTGGGGAATGCGCGCTATTCCCCTGGAGAAGGTCGCATACCATCCTCCCGGCACGGGATGGCCAAGAAGAAGTGGAAGCCAGGAGGGAGGACGGGGGAGACGCTTTTTCAGCTTAGCCCCCGCCTCCCGAAAGGCGTATCGGAGAAGACGCGCCACGCTCACGTGGAACCCCTATTTCCAGAGAGGAATAAGCACAACACCGGCGGAAACGGCCAGCTGGTAGATAATCTGAACAATATCCTTGATCGCCTGCACGGCTTTTGAGTCATACATGGGCATGACCATAAGCTGATCGCCGGGGGCGATGCCAAGGGTCTGTACCTTCCCGATCTCCCCGTTCGGCTTCATCACAAGAACAGTGCTTTTGTTGGCCCGGTCCGTAAACCCTCCGGCGCTTTCCACGTAGTCCTTCACGTCCATTTTGGCGTCGTAGACCACCGCCTTCGGAATGGCAACCTCGCCAACGATCTGGATAAGATCCGATTTATGAGGGACGTAAATAATGTCGCCGTCCTCAAGGATGGGATTTTTGAGAACCCCCTTCCGAGAAACAACAACAACCCCGTCCGGCTCAACGAGACTGGCCCGTTTAACAAAGTCCTGCACAAGGGCCGCTTCCTCGACCCGGATCTTTGCCTCATCAACCGACTGTGAACGTGCCGTAAGCACACTTTTTTCCAGACTGCGCAGGGCGTCGTCTATGGCTTTTTTCTGTTGAAGCGCAACGCTGCGACGCTTGATGTAGATAGCCTGGCAATCAGCCGTGGCCTTGTCCACACCCACATAAAAGAGAAGGTCACGCATGGTGCAGCCCTTGCGGACAGCAAAACGCGATGAACCTGCGATGGCGCCCGCAAGGCCGACCATGATGGTCGACCCTGGTCTGTCTGCGTGGAACTCGACGACGTCCTCATCCCGCACCACAAAGGAAGAAAATTCCTCAAGGGTCATGTATGTGTTGAAACGAGCCCGGTTGCGCGTGCCCGTCACGCTCACGTGGGAGGCGCCAGGCTGAGGCTGAGCCATGGCGATAAGGGACTTTCCGGTATTTTTGCCTTTGCCGGGAGAAAATTCAAAACGCGCCTGCTGACGGATAAGACCGAGAGCGGCAACGCCGGGACCGCGCTTGCCCACAAGAATCACGTCCCCGTCCTCAAGCTGCACGGCCGGCAGGTTGCCGTTCACAAGAAAGTCGTAAAGGTCGATATGCGCAACGACGGAACGCCCGCGTTTCACGGTAATATGGCGGTAACTGCCCGAGTCGGCCAAAATGCCGCCCGCCCTGTCAAGAAAGTAGAGGATGGAATCGCCGGGACCACCTGCATAGTGTCCGGGACGGAGAACATTCCCCGTCACAAAGACAGCCACGGGCTGACTTGAGAGAAGGTCGACGTAGGCCTCCACATTCTGGGTGAAGACCTCGTTGATCTGCTGGTCGACAGCGCTCTGAAGGCCAGCGTTGCTCACCCCCTGGACGCTTATTGGTCCGACTTCCGGAATAAAAATATTCCCCTGCTGATCGACCACAACAACCCCGTCAAAGGTCACTGCCCCCCAGAGACGAACCATGATTCGGTCACCGGGCTGTATGGTGTATTTCGGCTGTATACCGCTCTGCCACGTGCCCGCAAAATTTCCCAGAAAGAGATCAGCGCCAAAAGGACGTAGACGGCTTATGAGATCACCCTCGTACCGCCCCTGCGCATATGCCGGAGGTGCTTCGACGGAGGGGGCTTCCTTTTTGCCCTTTGGCAGGGGGGCCTGCCAGCGCGGATCTCCCTGAGTCTGCGACTGCATCATGATATCCTGGCGGGTCATGGGGCGGGCCATGTCTTTCTGGGGGTAGACGGCGTCGGGAGAGACATTCTGCCGTGCCTGGATGGTGTCCCGTGCCTCTGCCTCGGACGAAGCCGCTGCTGCCGCCTTCTGCTGCTCCACAAGAGCGCTGCCCATGGAGCCCAGCATGGCCTGTCGCTGGGCCGTGCTGGCGGCTAGAAGAGTATAGGGCAAGAAGCTCGTTACTAACGCGGCAATGATCAGGGAGCTTACAAACTTACGCATACTAAAACCCCGCATGTTCCCGCACCGCAGCCACAATGAGAGACAGAAGTCCCAGAAGCAAAAGCGATGTGAGCATATAAATAAAGGAAAAAAGAACCGGTCGAGGATAGAGCGATTCATCGGCCAGCACGGGCCTCTGAAAGGCTTCGACATACTGGGACTGTGCATCTGCCCGGACACGCGCCGCCTCAAGACTCGTCATGGCCGAGGTCAGCTGTTTCTGCGCGAATTCTTCCTCGATGGCCAGGGTCTGAAATCCGCTCAGAAGATCGTTCAGGGACTGGTCGTCCTTAACCTTGCCGGCCAGACGCTTCTTTTCTTTTGCGAGCTGTTTGCTCAGTACGTCAAGACGGTTTTCAAGCTGCCTCACCCTGGGGCTCCCGCTCTTCATATATGATTTGGCCTCGGACAGTTCGGCCGCAGTCTTCGTCACGTCGGCTTCAAGTTTGTTGACGACGCCGTAAAGGCCCGTGGCCACTGCTTCCGGGTCCAGAATGACGGTCCTTTCACGGTATGCGTGCATGGCTTCACGGGCCCTGCGAACACGATCCTCCGCCCGCGAAACTTCAGTCTCAGCCTGCCGTATGGCATCCTGACGGGAGCGGACGTTCATGGCGTTCACAAGCTCCTCACTGTGCTTCAGGATACCTTCGCAAACCGCAAGGGCTTTTTCCGGAGAAAAGGCCTTTACCTGCACCTCTAGAATGCTTGTGTCGGGATCGTAGGAGACCTCGCAAGCCCATTTCCAGAATTCCAAAATATCTTCCTGTGTTGCGTCCTTGCTGAGACGGAACCAGATATCGTTCTTTGTGTCCGAATAATGCTCCCGCAGGCCAAGATCCCGGTCAAGCTTTGAGAACAGGTCATAGGACTGGATATAGTTCATAACTATATAGGAATCATTTTGGGTGGCTGAAGGGATGCTGAAAAACGTGCTGAAGCCCTCAAGATTCTGGGAGCCGTTCTGACTCCGCACAGCGAACTTTGTTTCGGAAATATAGGCATTTGAGGCCCAGAGGAGCAGGTAAAAAAAGACAAAAAGCCCCGGCAGAAGAACAACCAGGGTAACCAGCCTGCGGGCCCGGCTTTTGCGCCAGAGCTGATTATGCACACCGTAGACGATATTCTGCCAGTCGGGTGTTTTGGGCAGGAAGGAAATCGAATATTCGGGCAGGCGATCAACGCTTCCGGTCCCCTTCAGGACAAGATCGCCCGCGTCTTCTCCCCCACTGGGCAAGGCGACGGCCCGTTTGCCGGCAAACTGCACGGCCGATTTCTGCGGACTGGGAATCGCCGGCGGATTGGCGGGAGTAGGGTCAAAACGCGGGTCGGAAAGAACCGCCGTACTCACCTGCATGGCATCAGAAACACGGAAATCTTCCGGAATTTCCCCGTCCTCCGTAAGTCCCGCCTCGACCTCACCGCGCCCTGTTCCGGCGTAAAGCAAAAAATGTTCAAGGGCACACAGATGTGCCTTTTTAAACGCATTTGCCACACGTTCCGCGTCCCAGACCGCACCGTGGTCCGTAAGATTGGCCGCATTCATGGCCTCTGCCTTGGCCTGAAGATAGGAAACCGTGTCAAAGGCATTGGAGGGATTGACGCCCTCAAGCGTTCCATAGAGCTGATAATGCTTCCAGGAATCAAGGCCCGCCTTGTTCAGAGCATGTAAGATTTCCGCGGCGTAGAGGGGCATGTTGCGACGAATCTGCTCGGCGGTAAGCCCACCCTGCTCCGGACGCTGAAAATACTCAAGGGCCTTGAACTGAATGTATTCACCGGGATTGAAAAAATCCTTGGGATCCCGCTTTGGCCGCCGTTTTCCGCCGGTACTCCGTCCGCTGGCGTTTTTTTTGGGGGAACTCACTCCGTTAGATTCCGCCTTGACCGTAAAAATCCGGCCATCCGCTCCACCACATCCAAATGGCAGTCGATCGGCTTCGGGAACGGTGTACTGTGCAGGAATGGACCCCGAACTCGTCAGTCCGAAGGGGGCCTCCTGAGGCCCCTTGCCGGCAAAGCGTACAAAATGCTCAAGCGCATTCATATGCGCTTTCTGCATGGACTTGCCCGCTGACACCCAGTCCCAGGGACGGCCACCGTTCCGAAGACCGGCCCTGTTCAGGGCATTGGCCTTGGCCTTCAAATAGGCCACGGTATCAAATTCATTGGAGGGATTAATGCCTTCACTTGTTCCGTATTTCGTAAAATGGGTCCACGCGTCAAGACCAGCAGCAGCTAAGTTACCTCGGATAGTCGCCACGAAACGAGGCATATCCGCCCTGATGGCCTCTCTGGAAAAACCCCCGTGTTTCTTTTCCTGAAAATAGGACAATGCCTTGAAGCAATAATACTGCTCCTCATCAAAAAAAGATCGGGGAGAAACGGGTTCTCCCGCCATATTCTGAAACTCTGTATTCAATACGCCCTGCCTTGTGACGTCCTTTCAAGCCCCAACAGGCTCCTCAAAATCCCGCCTAAGTCCGGCAATATTCTCCCCGCACGATGACACGGTCTGCCCGGTCCGCAGAGCGACCCCCGAACATGAACGAGTTCCGTGTTCTTAAAAAACACCTGTGGACGCTCCAACGTGAAGGTTTTTAATGCCAAGAATCAAAGGGCTCCATCCCCCAAAATATCAGGGGCGAGAACCCACCCCTTCTTTGAATCGTGGCAGGCTGCGACACGCGTGCGCCGGGATCCCTGAAGATACGCTTCCTTACACGGCATATCGAGGGCGGAATAATAACTTCTCCCCACGGTTACTGTCGCCGTACCGTACTGCGTATTCATAAACGTTTGGGTTGCTCCCTCATAGTTGTTGCCAATAAAGTCTGCGATCTGACTGTCCAGAGGCTGCTGTTCGAGTTGCGTCTCATGCGACATCGCTGTGGTCTCACGTTTTGCCGCGCACCCCTGGGTAAGAACAAGCAGAGTCAGAACAAATAAGAAAAAACATGATCTGTGCATAATACGGAATACTCCAGGATATTCTCCGGACAAGCAGGGAAAAGCCCCAGAAAACGCTTCAACGGAAATTCAAAATCACATCAAAGACATGAGAGTATACGCCTTCAGCCTATTTCAGTCAAAAAAAGCCCGGCGAATAAAAATATCCGCCCTTTCTCAGGTGCAAAAAACAGTCTTCCGTTAACGGATCTCCGACGGCCGCATAGACCACCGGTTCCAGATTATGAGGATATCTGCCGTCGTTCAAAAAGGGCCATATATTCCTGATTGCCTTTCGGCCCGGTAATCTTTGACGGAAGAAGGGTCAGAAGACGGAGATCAAGCTGGTCCCGGCAGAAGGTTACGATTTTCTCGCACGCTCGCTCCCTGGCCGCGGCATCTTTGACAACACCGCGGACGGTTTCATTCGGCCCCAATTCAAACTGGGGCTTGATAAGAAGCGCAAGACGTGCGGAATGCCTCAGCCAGCCAAGACATGGAGGCAGGACAAGGGTCAGGGAAATGAAGGAGACGTCTGCGACCAGTAAATCCACGAGCTCAGGAATAAGATCAGCGGGTGGGCAACGGAGATTCACACCCTCTCGGCTGATGACGCGCGGATCCCTGCGCAGTTTTTCATGAAGCTGGTTATGCCCCACGTCAATTGCGTAGACCTTTGCCGCTCCGTGCTGAAGAAGACAGTCGGTAAAGCCACCGGTTGACGCTCCGCAGTCAAGGCAGACCAGACCGTCTACCGAAAGAGATGTTGCCTCAAGAAGCGTCAGGAGCTTGTAGGCACCACGGCTGACAAAGCGCTCTTTCGTACGCAAAAAAAAGAGGGTGCCTTCTCCGTAGAGATGCCCTGGTTTATCAACCACGCCCCCCGGCCCACCATCCTCAAGCAAAAAGACTTCTCCCGCCATGATCAGCCGTTTGGCCTGTTCTTTTGAGGGGGTGAGTCCCTGCATAAAGGCAAGCTGATCCGCCCTATATTTTTTCTGTGCCATGGAATGCCCCAGGAAACGGACTTCCGCGACTAAGCGGAAAGATGGTTGACAAAAATGCAATAAAATATCATATCTTTCTGGTCATGCGTCTGAAATATCATTTTCATGGCGTGTCAGAATCGCGTGCAGACGAACCTTACGCGTCTTGCGAGAACCGTCCACCTTAAGAAAGAGGCAAAAATTCATGCCCGAAACCCTCGCGACACAAATACAGGAGGGACTTCCCCCTCTTGCTGTTTCCATGCAGGATGTCCACTTCCACTGGCCCGGTCAGGCGGAAGATATTTTGAGTATTCCAAGCTTTTCCGTCCATCGGGGAGAGCACATCTTCATTGCAGGTCCGAGCGGTTCTGGCAAAAGCACACTTCTCAGTCTTGTTGCAGGCATCATTCTGCCAACGAAGGGAACAATTGTCATCAACGGCCGCAGTATGAGCTCAATCGGCAAGGCAGAGCGGGACCTCTTCCGAGGAGATCACATAGGCTTTATTTTTCAACAGTTCAACCTTATCCCCTATCTCTCCGTTGTGGAGAACGTGCTTCTCCCAGTCCGTCTTTCCGAGATTCGGCAAAAACGCTGCGAAGACGCCTGCGGCTCCCCCGAGGAACAGGCCCACAGACTTCTTTTGGATCTTGAGCTTTCCTGCGCCCTCTGGGACAAGCCCGTGCACGCTCTCTCGGTCGGACAGCAGCAGCGGGTTGCCGCTGCAAGAGCTCTTTTGGGGCATCCGGAGCTTCTGATCGCCGATGAACCCACATCTTCCCTGGATGAGGACAGGCGTGGACTTTTCTTGCAGCTTCTTCTGGCTCAGTGCAACAAGGCAGGCTCAACACTGCTTTTTGTCAGCCACGACAAAACACTGGCCGGCGCATTCTCCAGGGTTGTCTTCCTCAACGACATCAATCAGGCTCAGACCGCGCCCCTGAACGGGACGACATCTCCTGAAAGGGGCACAAAATGAAACGACTCCTCTTTCTTCTCAGGCTTGCGGGCAAGAGTGCCTGGAACAGACGGGGGACACTCATTCTGGTTGTCTTTTCCATCCTGCTCTCAACCACACTTTTGCTCGGCATTGAAAAGGTGCGCACCCAGGTAAAACAGAATTTTGTACAGGCGGTATCCGGAACGGATCTCGTTGTTGGAGCCCGGGGCGGCGAGGTTGAACTCATGCTCTATGCCGTCTTTCACCTGGGCGGGACACAGCAGACAATGCGCTACGAAACCTTCAAAAAAATAGCGGCCATGCCGGAAGTAGAATTTGCCATCCCCATTTCTCTCGGGGACTCCCATATGGGGTATCCCGTTGTGGCAAGCAATGCATCCCTCTTCAGGTATTATCAATTTCATCAGGGGCGTCACATACACATTCTGAAAGGAAGTGAGCCAAAGGACCTCTTTGACCTTGCTCTCGGAAGTGACGTGGCCAAAAACCTTGGCTACGATGTCGGATCTAAGCTAAAACTCAGCCACGGAAGCAGCGAAAGAACATCCCACTCCGAAAAAAAACACAGCCATGAACATTCTGAGATTTTTACGGTGACGGCGGTTCTTGAAGCGACGGGGACACCTCTGGACAACAGTCTTATGATCACCCTCGGGGCCATGGAAGCGATCCATGCACATAAGACAGACGGAGAAGAGCACGACCACCATGAGTCAGGGCATGCAGCGCATGAAGATGCGCATCACCATGAGCACCATCTTCCTAAGGCACTGACGGCCACACTGGTTGGCCTCAAACATAAAAATTCCGTTTTCAAGGTTCGCCGCGAACTCCGCGCCTTTGAGGAAGAAGCTCTGAGCGCCGTCATGCCTGGGGTTGTCATGGACAGCATCTGGAGCATGCTTGGCAATGTTGAAAAGGTTCTCATCCTTATATCCTCTTTTGTGACGGTTTCCGGCCTCGCGGGGCTCTGCGCCGTAATCCTTGCGGGACTCGGCGAACGGAGACGGGAGCTCGCCATTCTGCGCTCTGTTGGGGCAAGGCCGCTTGACATCTTGGTCCTCCTTGTAAGCGAGGGCATGCTCCTTGTCGGATGCGGCATTCTCGGTGGACTCGCGACGCTCTACCTTCTCTTCCTGTTCATAGCCCCCTATGCAGCAAGCGTATACGGAATTTTTCTTGATCTCACCGTCCCGTCAAGCCGTGAATGGATGATTCTCGCGGCCATATTCCTTGCGGGAATCATCACAAGTCTCATTCCCGCCTGCCGGGCCTACAGACTCAGCCTTACGGATGGGCTCAATGTCACAAGATAGAGGAGCATGTCTCACGGCCGTCTGCCTTCTTCTGGGACTCTTTCTTTTCTTTTTCCAGGATTATTCCATGGCGGAGCCTCTTCCCGTCTCCTGGGAGGATCTGCTCGGTGACGAAGAAAAAGCAGTGAAGCCGAGCCAGGGATCAGGCAAGGACGGGGTTGGAACCAATAGCAGGCTCGACAAGCGGGAAATCCGCATCAGGGGCTTTGTAGTGCCCATTGAACGGGATGAGGAACGAAAACTTACTCAGTTTCTTCTCGTCCCCTATTTCGGGGCCTGCATACACGTTCCGCCTCCACCGGAAAACCAGATTATCACCGTTATTCCGGAAAGAGGCCTCCCGGACGTCAAGGCCATGGACCAAATCACCGTCGAGGGAGTCCTCTCGCTTGAAAAGCGAGACTCTGAAGGGCCGGGGAGCGTCTATCTTTTAACCCGTGCCTGCACCATAGACGATTCCTCTTCTGCCCTCCCGTGGAAGGCCATACTAATTGCGGCATTTTGCGCATTTTCCGTGAGTCTCGGCTTCATACTGCCTACAGGCTCGTGGAGTCCGCGGCAGGAGGCCTTTGCGGTCATCACCGGCTTTTCTGCAGGTATGATGCTGGCCCTCGGCGTCTCGGGCCTGGGGATCCGCCTTTCGGCACAGGGAGCTCTTCTCTTCCTTGCAGGCGGAGCCTTCATGCTTCTACTCCGGGCTTTCACGCACCATACTCACGAAATTTCCGCGCGCCCGTCCCTGCTTACTCGTACGACTCTTGCCATCGCCATTCATAATCTGCCTGAAACATTCTTCGTTCTCAGTACAAGCATTGGCGATCTGACTCTAGGCGCCCTCATTTCAGCAACAATGATGGCCCATAACATTCCACTCGGCCTTTCGGTAGGGCTTTTTGCCATGGAGAAAACCTTTGCACGGCGCATGATCTACATAACCCTCGCGAGCATTCTCCCCCTGCTTTTGGCCGTCATGATCTACCAGCACTGTCGAAATTTTTTTCCGCTGGAAACCATTCGATACTGCTATCCGTTTGCTGGCGGAGCCCTCTGCGTCATAGCGCTTCGAGAACTTCTTCCGACAGCTCACGCCGCATCCAAAAACAGGGCTATTTTTTCTTTTGTCCTTGGTGTCCTTTTTTTATTTCTTATGATATTTCTTTTTTTGTCATTCTCCCCCACGTAATCTTTTCCCGCATTCGGCCAAGGGGAAGAATAAACAAAGGCAGATCTCTCTTATACTCTTCATAATGATTATTCATGATTGCTAACACCAAGAAATCTTTTAATTTATATATAAAATTACACTCAACTAGACGTATAACAATAGTGATGTTGTCGTTACACCTCCACGATTCACAACTCTGCTGTCTTTAATAGAGGAAATATGAATTCAAAAATATCCCAGAATAATATTATTGACACCATTGAGAAAACCTGCAAAGACTGCGGAGATCGACTAACTTCGCTCAGAAAATCTATTATTACTCTTATGATAAATGAAAACAGACCATTAAAAGCCTACGAAATTATTGAAAAAATGCGTGACAATGGAAAAAGATTAACGCCAACAACTGTATATAGAGTTTTGGATTTTTTAATAGAAAAAGGATTTGTGCATAGAATAAACTATTTAAATGCATTTATAATTTGCAAAGAAAATCATAAAAAAAGTCCATATATACTATTTGTATGCTCATCATGCGAAAATACTATTGAGATAAGTAATAAGAATATAATAGAAACAATTCAAGATAATATAAACAGCATTGGGTGTATCGCTGATAATGAATGTATTGAAATCTGTGGGACATGCAATTCATGTCTCTCAGCGAAGAAATAAAAAATACGGATACGCCTGATGAATTTCTATGAAAGGGAATGCACAGTCCGATCATTCGCTGTGTATCTACAAGGAGTTATCCATGCCACTCAAAGTCGTTGTTATCGGAGGAGTTGCCCTAGGCCCCAAGGCAGCGTGCCGCTGCCTGCGCCTTGCGCCTGATTCCGAGCTGACACTGGTAGATGAAAACACCTATATCTCCTATGGCGGCTGCGGCCTGCCATACTATGTGTCAGGTGAGATCCAGACACTTGATGCGCTGCGCTCAACAAACTATCAGGTTGTACGGGATCCCGAATTTTTCCGTCGCATGAAGGGTTTTAACGTTCTGAACCAGACCCGGGCAATTTCTCTCGACAGAAAGAAAAAAGCAGTCAGGGTAAAAAATCTCGCCACCGGCCAGGAGCAGGAACTTCCCTACGACAAGCTCGTCCTTGCCACAGGCGCCCGCCCCCGTGTCCCGAACATTGAGGGGCGTACGTTGGAAAATGTTCACACCCTCACACGCCTTGAGGCCGCTGACGTCATGCGCAAGGCCTGTGAAACAGGCTCTGTCACAGACGCAGTGATTGTAGGGGGGGGCTTCATCGGACTCGAAAGCGCCGTGGCGCTCGCCGACATGTGGGGCGTCAACGTGACAGTCCTTGAGGTCAATTCCCATCTTATGAGCGGTGTACTTCCGAATACCATGGGGCTCATGGCCGAAACCGATCTCAAAAAACACAATGTCCGTGTGTGTCCGAACGAAAAGACACTGCGTCTGGAGGGGAAGAACGGAAGCGTTTGTCGCGTCATTACCGACAAACAGTCCATTGACGCACAGCTTGTTATCTTTGCGGCAGGATTCATCCCCAACAGCGAACTGGCGAGAGACGCAGGCCTTGAAACAATTGCCAACGGTGCCATCGTGGTTGACGAATACCTTAGGACCTCAGATCCCGACATCTACGCTGGAGGTGACTGTGCCTCCATTAAGAACATCATCACGCAAAAGCACGGCTACCTCCCTCTTGGCAGTATGTCGAACAGGCAGGGGCGTGTTATCGGCACAAACCTGGCCGGGGGCACTGATACATTTCCCGGCTATGTCGGAACGTGGTGCATAAAACTCTTCGATATCTCCATCGCTGCCGCCGGGCTCACTGTAACCAATGCACGCAGGGAGGGGTTCGATGCAATAAGTGTCTGCGCCGAACAGCTTGACAGGGCACATTTCTATCCGGAAAAGGATATGATGGCCCTTGAGATTGTGGTTGAAAAAGGGACACGCCGGGTGCTTGGCATGCAAGGGGCAAGCAGAAACGGACACGGCTTGAAGGCAAGGATTGACGCCGTGGCCGCAGCTCTGCAGTACGCAAAACCAACTGTTAACGACATCTCCAATCTGGAGGTTGGCTACGCACCGCCTTTTGCCGCGGCGATGGACATCGTGAACGCTGTCGCAAATACGGCTGATAATGTCCTCTCTGGACGCTTCACGCCTATAGACGCAACAGAATTCACTAAACTTTGGCGGGAGCGGGACAAGAACAATATTTTCTTTATAGACGCCCGGCCGGCCAAAGCCGGAAAGGAAATGGAAGCCAGAAATCCCGAATGGCATGCAATTCCACTTGAGGAGATTGCCGACAGGCTCGACGAAATACCGAAAGACAGGGAAATAGCCATTATCTGCAACACTGGTCTACGTTCATACGACAGCTTGCTTATTCTTGCAAAGAACGGGATATGTAACGTGAAGAACTCCATGGGCGGTATGCAAGCCGTAAAGCAGATGGGGCTCGACGAATTTCTGCCATGATTTGAAAGCACAAAGTATGTTACCCCGTCATCGCTTTCCCAAAAGACACCGAGGAAAGATGCCTTGAATCAGCTGATAAACAGGTCTTTCGCACCTCTTTTCAGCAGGACAGCCGCCATACGAAACCTCCTGAGAAATCAACAGGGGGTTTCTTTATGCCCGTACGTCAGAAAAAACAGCCAGCGAGATGGGAAAACGCGGGCATGGGCAGTTGGCATCCCCCCCCCGTCCCACCTGGCTTGCTTCAGTTCTTCAATCCGCTCCGGTTCATATCAGAGAACACGGAGGATATTCTGTCTACGACGGAAACTTGAACAGGGACAGCGGACAGCCTTCCATTGAGCCCTCGGATGGCTGAGAGCGTTTGAATTGGCGCACCCCAGACAGATGCAGAGCGATTTTTCTGCAGCGGCTCGAGCGGATCCTGCAGATTCGACGGGAATCCTGCCCCCCATTCCGGTTTCGTAGCGACCCTCCCTTCATCGGGAAAGACTGTCCCTAATCTCTGTGCCCTGCCCCATCCGATTCACGGAAGGAACCTACCCCATCATGCATACCAACTGGCGTTGGATTCCTCACAACAAGCCCCACTCCTCATCCACTCTGCAAAACGCCAGAGGGATTGCTCAAACATCCTTTCAAACCGCTGCACAGGCCGAAAAAATGGGAGCCAATTACTTCCATCCCATGAACTTGGCCGCATTGTTGTACAAGACATCCTCAAGCTGTACATCGTCAAGCCCACAGCTCAGGACACGCTGTATCTCAACCGTAGGATGATGAAAGGGGGAGTCTATTCCAAACATAATCCGCTCGGATCCCACACGTAAATAGGCATTTTTGATCTGACAGCCCATAGGCATCCCAGATGTTTCCAGAAAGAGATTGTCAAATTTTTTCGCCATTTTAATGGCTGCGTCTATATAAACCCCATGACCATGTCCCATATGCACCATAACAATGGGAACATTGGGGTGTCTTTCGGCAAGCAGGCCAATCTGCCATGGGAGTGAAAACGGAGGATGCCCGGAATGAATAAACACGGGACAACTGTATTCCTCGGCTATATCAATAATGGGATCTACGACCTCGGAATCAGCCACAAATGCATCAAAGAGCGGCTGCATTTTAACTCCCGCAAAATGCTGATCCCGCAGGCAGTGTTCAAGCATATCGTATGCAGCCTGCCCCAAATTTGCATTGACCCAGCATAATGGAACTATTCTTGACGGAAACTTTCGGCGGGCATTCTCTACCTCATCATTCAGTGTACATCCAGCAGAACACAGTATAGTTTTTTCAATTGCATAGGTATCCATTTGTTCAATCAGCGCATCCACGGTAAAATTAACGTGAAACGGATCACCAAAAAAACCAATATGAGAGTGGGCATCAATTTTTCGAAAAGATCTAAAATGTGCAGATTTGTCAGACATTGAGAACTCCCTTGCCGCATGACATTGTTTATACATACTCCATGTAATCTGGATTCCCGTAATACCACACTAGGTTTTTGGCTGATTTATCAATAATTCTCGCCTAGATCGAGCCTTTTCTAAATTTATTCTTGCTATTTCCCCTAGTGATGTATTAGAATACATCACTAGGGAGGGCAAAAATGGCAATTATCAAGCATCTGGATAAGCGTAGCGGCATCACTTATGTCTATGAATCTGAATCCTTCTGGGACAAAGAAAAGAAACAGCCTCGCTCCAGAAGAAAATTGATTGGTCGTCTTGATAGAGAAACTGGCGAGATTGTTAAAACTGATGGTCGGGGAAAACGACGCCGCCCCCCAGTCAAAGGCCTTGCTAAAAGAAGTGTCTCTCCTGAGACGCAAACATCCCGTCTTTTCTATGGGGCTACCTACCTGCTTGATCAGATAGGCATCGAAACCGGCGTAGAAGCGGACCTAAAGGCTTGCTTCCCGGACACGTACAAGCAGATCCTTTCTATCGCCTACTATTTAATCCTGGAAGAACAGAATCCGCTGTTCCGTTTTCGGAAATGGAGCTGTCTACACAGACACCCATATGGAAGGGATATCCCACCTCAGCGGAGCACGGAACTGTTTCAGTCCATCACGGAAGCTGCGAAAATGCGGTTTTTCCGACTTCAGGGGAAAAGGCGTGCAGAGAAAGAGTACTGGGCTTATGACAGCACTTCCATCTCTAGTTACTCCAAAATGATCCGCCAACTAAAGTATGGCAGGAACAAGGATGATGAACATCTGCCTCAGGTCAATCTTGCACTTCTTTTTGGGGAAGAAAGTGGTCTGCCATTCTACTATCGCAAGATGGCTGAAAATATACCT